>NZ_CP017780.1:8158242-8823366 GCF_002849735.1 Amycolatopsis sp. BJA-103 | reverse complement strand
CCTTGCTATCGCCCGCCGTCGTCACGTGGTGGGCCGGGTGCGCAGCCGGCTGACCTCTTTCCAGCACCAGGTACCACCCTCACCGGCGAGCGTGCCGGTGGCGGTGCCCGGCCGCCCCGCGATGCTCACCGTGACCGCCACCGTGTACTTGGTTTCGGACACCTTGGTGACCGCGCCGAGCGTGGCGTTCGACGCGTCGCCGACCCGTTCGATGATCTGGTCGATGTCCTTTTCCGCGTTCCCGCACTTGAGCGCCGTCAGCGCGGCCTGATCGTGGGCGTTGATGCCGTCGACGATCGCCTGCGCGGTCCCTTCGGGGCCGGACGCCTTGTCGGCCTTGTCGTCGCCGAGGAAGAACCCGGGAGCGACGAACCCGGTGATCCCCAGCGTGATCAGCACGACGACACCGGCGGCGATGCCCACCAGCAGGCCGGTCTTGCTGGTGTTCGGCGGCGCGGGCGGCCCACCGAAGCCCTGCCCGTACTGCTGGTTCTGGCCGTACGGCTGCTGGCCCGGGTACTGCTGCTGGGGGTACGCGCCGCTCTGGTCGTAACCGCCCTGCTGGTACTGCTGCCCTGGGTACTGCTGCTGCTCTGGGTACTGCTGCCCGCCAGGGCCTTGCTGGGGCTGTCCTGGCTGGGGTGGGTAAGTCATCAACGGTGCCCTTCGTCCTCGCTGCGCGGCGGATGTTCCTCTACGACGCGCCCAGTGAGTTCCAAGTTTCGCCGCACCGAAGCCCTTTTCCGGGCGGATGGCAGTTTGCTGCCGTCCCGGCTAGTTCCACCAGAACAGGCTCAAAGCCGCTGTCACGCTCACCACGACCCCGAGACCCGCGAAGCCCGCGACGCGGCCAGTGCGCCCATCGGCGCCCCGTTGCGCCAGCAGCGCGACCACCGCCGCGACCGGATGCCCGATCAGCATCAGCGGCCCCGGCCCCGGGGCACCGGTGAACAGGCAGATCCCGGCGATCGCGAGGACCAGCACCGCGAGCACGACCATCCCGGCGGCGAGCGAACCGGTCAGCCCGCGCCAGAACCGGCCGCGTCCGGGCATCGCGGGCTCGTCCGTGCCCAGTGGCGCCGGTGTGGTCGCGAGCTCTTCGGTGTCCGGTGACGACACGTCCTCGCCTGTCCAATCCGTCGGGTCTGAAGAATCTAGGGCGCCAGCAGCTCCCACGGCTGAGACGCGGGACCGGCTTCTTGGCCCGCCGTACAGCTGGGCCGGAAGTCGCACCATGAGCAACGGCGACCGGGGCGAGCCGGGAACAACACGTCCTCGTCGCCGCCGGCCTTCAGGGTATCCGTTGCCAGCCGCAGGTCCCCGGCGGTCTCGTCGGCGCGCTGGAGATGCCGTTTGAGGCTCTGCTCGGTGTGTTCGGCGGCCGCGATGGTGCCGGTGGGCACGTGGTGCAGCTCGACCTGATAGCACGGCGTACGCAGCGTCCTGGCCGCCGCGACCGCGTACAGCGCCAAGGCCTGCGAAGACCGCGCCTCGTACTCGTCCGGCTCTCGGCGGCCGGTCTTGTAGTCGATGATCACCAGTTCGCGGCCACGCTGGTCGATGCGGTCGGCGCGGCCCTCGATGATGAGGCTGGGGCCGCTGCCCGGCTCGAGCGTGACGGGCGCCGAAACCCAGCGCTCCAGCCCGACCGGATCGACGCTGACGTCGTTGTGCTCGACGTACTCCGCGACCCACCCCTTGGCTCGCGCGCGGTACCGGGCGGCCTGGTCGGAGTCTTCGAACCCGGCGTCCTTCCAGTGCTCGGCGACGAGCGCCATCGCCCGCTGCGGTACGCGCTTGATCACCGGCAGGTCGAACAACGCCCGCAAAGCGTTGTGCACCACCGCGCCGAGCGTGCTGTGCGCCCACGCCCCGGTGCGTGTCGGGGGCGGGCGGTCGATGTACGACATGCGGTAACGGCGCGGGCAGTCTTCGAACGTCGCAAGGCGCGCGGGCGAGACCTTCGTCAGCTTGCGCGGCGCCTCGACGCCGAAGTCGAAACCAATCTGCTCCATCGGATCACCCCGCCCGCAACGCTACGCACCCCCACCGACACTTTTGCTGAAGGGGCCCATACCCGCATCCGACGCGGTGAAGGGAGCTTTCGCCTCATGGCATGAGGGGAAAGGCCCCTTCAGCCCCCGCCACGCCACGCCCCGCCCGCCCGGTCAGTTCCCGGCGATGAAGCCCTTCACCGAGTTCGCCACCAGCTCGACCGCGATGGCGGCCAGCAGCAGACCGGCGATCTTCGCCAGCAGCGTGATCCCGCTTTCCTTGATCAGCCGGATGACCACGCCCGAGTACCGCATGCACAGGTACAGCACGAAGTGCACCGTCACGATCGAAAGCGCGAGAGCCACGTACGCGCCGACGTGCCCATCGGCCTGCCGCACGAAGACGATGGTCGCGGCGATCGCGCCGGGACCGGCGAGCAGCGGCGTCCCGAGCGGCACGAGCGCGACGTTGACGTCGTCGCCCGCCGCCTCGGCCTCGCCGCCGGTCTTCCCGGTCAGCAACTGCAACGCGATGAGCAGCAGCAACAGCCCGCCCGCGCCCTGCAGCGCCGGGATCCCGATGCCGAGGTACGACAGGATCGCCTGCCCCGCGACGGCGAACAGGGAGATCACCAGCAGCGAGACGAGCACCGCCTGCCGCGCGGCCTTGGCGCGGAACGCCACCGGCTTGCGGCCGGTCAGGCTCAGGAACACCGGCACCGTGCCGGGCGGGTCCATGATGACGATCAGCGTGATCGTCGCGCTCATGAACAGGCGCGCGTCGAAGAAGTCCGTGATCGTCACCGGGTCACGACCTGGTAGCCGGTCGACCGCGCGACGAGTTCTTCGAGCGCGAGCGGGTCGGTGGTCTCGTCTCCGAGATCGATGGTCTTGTTCGTGCCGTGGTAGTCGCTCGACCCGGTGCGCACGAGCCCCAGCTCCCCCGCGAGCCCGTGCAGCCGGACGCGGGTCTCCTCGTCGTGGTTCGGGTGGTCGACCTCGACGCCGGTGAGCCCGTGAGCGGCCAGCCCGGCGAGCACGTCGACGGTGATGGTCGCGCCGCGCGTGTAGGCGAAGGGATGCGCGATGACGGTGACCCCGCCCGCGTCCGCGATCATGTCGATCGCGTCCTCCACGAGCGTGTCCTGCCGCGCCACGAAGTACCCGCTGCCGTTGCCGAGGTAGCTCCCGAAGGCCTCGTTCACCGACGAGACGACGCCTGCGCGCACCAAGGCCTGCGCGAGATGCGGCCGTCCGGCCGAACCGTCTTCGGGCAGCAGCGACATGATCTCGTCGGGATCGACCGGCAGGCCGTCGGCGGCCATCCGCTCGGCCATCACGCGCAGCCGCCACCGCCGCTCCGACCTCAGCCGGGTCTGCTCGGCGACGAGCGCCGGCGACTCCGGGTCGAAGAGGTAGGCGAGCAGGTGGACGCTGACGTGCCGCCCGGTCACCGGATCGACGGAGATCGTGGACAACTCGGCGCCGGGCACCAGGGACAGCCCCGGCGGGAGTGCCTCGGCGGCCGGGGCCCAGCCGGCCGTGGTGTCGTGATCGGTGATCGCGACTACGTCGAGGCCCGCTTTCGCGGCGGCGGCGACCAGCCCGGCAGGGCTGTCGGTACCGTCGGAGGCGGTGGAGTGGGCGTGCAGGTCGATGCGCATCAGGGATGAGTATCGAGGATGCGCCAGGTCACAGCGACCCCGGGACCTGCGCTAACCGACCTTCTTCTTGCCGCGCGCCGCACGCTGCGCCTTGATCATCGAAAAGCGCTCGGCCTGCTTCTGCTTGTCGCCGAACACGAGCTCGGAGATCGTGTCGTAGAACTCTTCCGGCTTGGGCAGGTAGTCGATCCGGTTCAGCGCCTGGATCTGACCGGCCGACTCGACCACCATCGTCCCGTAGCCGAAGATCCGGCCGGTCGCCGAACGCTCGTACGTGAGGTCGGTGACCTTGGTGATCGGCATCATCAGCACCTTGGTGGTGTAGACGCCGGTGGTCATGACGAAGCGCTTGTCCGTGACGACCAGCCTCTCGACCCACCACTCCATCACCACGTACGCGAAGCGCAGGATGACGAGCAACGCGGCGTACCAGAGGATGTTCTGGATCACCCACGCGGCAGGCGGCAGCAGGTAGGACACCAGGACGCAGATGGCCAGCAAGGCCACCGCCTCGAAGGTGTCCCACAGCAGCACCGCCCAGTGACGGCGAATCCTGATGACCCGTCGCTCGGTGTCGAGGAGATACTCGTCTGGATCGCGTGGGGCGAACATACCGATAGAGTATCCGCCGTCCGCTAGCTGAAGACGTTGCTGACGAAAGTGATCACCGATTCAGCCGAGTCACGCAGGAACCCGATGATGTTTCCCACGAGGCCCGCGGCCTGACCTGGCTGCGCGATCACGAAGAACAGCACCAACGCGATTCCTGCGAAAGTGAGTAGCTTTTTCGCGTTCACAGCGATCAATCCTGTCTCTTACGGTGACTGACTGCGGATACTGGCTATTCATTTTGTACCGCACCTTCCACCGGCGCGGGAGGGAAGTCCCGCGCTTGGGTCAGTCGGCGAGGGGAAGTGTACCGTACGGCTACTCTCCGTGTACAGGACAGCCATTGTCAGGAAGCCCGTGTCTACCATTCGGGAATGAACACCGTTTCGAACAGCACCGTCCGCTGTGTCGGCGGCATCGCCCATGACGAACTCGGGCGGATTCTGCTGATCCGGCGCGCGAATGAACCCGGACGTGGACTGTGGTCGGTACCCGGCGGACGTGTTGAACCCGGCGAAACGGACGAAGCGGCCGTCATACGCGAGATGCGCGAAGAGACCGGACTGGACGTGATGCCGGGCACATACGTCGGCAACGCCCGCCGCGGCCCGTTCGACATCCACGACTACGCCTGCTCGATCACCGGCGGCACTCTCCGTGCCGGGGACGACGCCGGCGACGCCCGGTGGATCGACGCCGAAACCTTGATCGAACTCGACAAAGGCGGCCGATTGGCCGAACTCCTGTTCGTCACTCTCCGCGACTGGGGTGTCCTGCCCACCGCGAATGCCTCACCCGCGTGACAAGTGCCGTGTCCGATTCGGCGAATGACCCGTGAACAAAGCAGTCACATGAGGTGAAAAATGTCCTTGTCGATGCTTTATCGACATGCAGCCGGGCAGAAGAGTTAAACCGGGAGCCAGGTCATCCGTTGTCCGTGCGGCGCGGTCCTGGCCAGCGCGCGGACGTCCGGAACACCGCCTTCCCAGCGGACGAGCCCGAGTACGGCCAGGCCCGCGGGTTCCGCCAGATCGGCCCGGCCGGGCACCAAGGGCTCCAGCGTGGCGGTGTAGAACCCCTCGCTGACCCACCACAGCGGCCGATCCCCGGCGAGGTTCTTCAGCGCCTCCAGGAAGTCCGCCCGCCGCTCCCCCAGGTACGCCAGCACGTGACTGGTCAGCACGACGAGCGGGACGTCGGCGGGCAGCGTGGCGGCCGCCGAGGCGAGGTCGTCGACGGCGTCACCGGTGATCAGGTCCGGTCGCTGCTTGCCCTGCGCGGCCGCGGCCGTGCGCAGGAGCCGGATCCGGTCCGGCTGGTCGGCCCAGACGCAGGCTTCGAGCCAGGCCAGTTCGTCCTCGTCGGTCAGGTCCACCGGGGCGCGGTCGAGGCCGGCGCGGGCGGTGACCGTCAGCTTCTTCGGCACCTTCGGCGTGACGGCGCCGGGTGCGAGGTCCAGCGCGCAGTGCAGGCCGACGGCGGCCTTCGCGGGCCCGGCGGTGAGCTGTTCGCCGCCGGCGCACTGGTAGCGGTAGGCGTACTTGTCCAGGCCGAGGAGCAGGCCCGCGCTGCAGCCGACCTCGAGCAGCGCGATCTTGCCGCCCGCCTCCTTCGCCGCCGTCGTCACCGCGGGGTAGAGCAGCGCGGCCCGGCGGACCTCGTTGGTCTGCGTGTACCGCGAGGAGATGATCGAGCGCGCCTTGTCCGCCCGCTCCAGCAGGAACGAGCGGAACAGCGGCCACGTCTCCGAGTCCACGCCGTCGAAACCGCCGACGGACGGGTAGTACCGCGAGAGCGGGTGGATCGGGTCGGCCTGGATGAGCCGGTGCGCGGTCGCCAGGAGCAGCGTGCCGCGCGCTTCACCGCCGCGGGCGTCGATCAGCAGCCCGGCGACGTCGTCGTCCTCGGACGCCTTCGACGCCAGGTGCTCGTACAGCGGCGAAACACCGGCCGCCTCGACCGTCGCGAACTTCCGCAAGCGGCTCTTGATCTCATCCAGCCCGATGGGCATCGACGCGCTCCCTCTCCGGTTCCTGACAGCCGTTATTCGTGCGGCACGGGACGGCCGGGCTGCTCGCCGCCCCTGGCGTCACCGTAGGACCGCTTCGGCACCATCACCTTGCGACGGAACACACACACGATCGTGCCGTCCTGCTTGTAACCGCGGGTCTCGACGTAGACGACACCGCGATCGTCCTTCGACTTCGACGGCGTCTTGTCCAGGACCTCGGTCTCGCCGTAGATGGTGTCACCGTGGAAGGTCGGCTTCACGTGTTTCAGCGACTCGACCTCGAGGTTCGCGATCGCCTTGCCGGACACGTCCGGCACCGACATCCCCAGCAACAGCGAGTAGACGTAGTTGCCGACCACGACGTTCTTGCCGAAGTCGGTGGTCTCCCCGGCGTAGTGCGCGTCGAGGTGCAGCGGATGGTGATTCATGGTGATGAGGCAGAACAGGTGGTCGTCGTACTCGGTGACCGTTTTGCCCGGCCAGTGCTTGTAGACCGCGCCGACCTCGAACTCTTCGTAATAACGACCGAACTGCACCCATTCCTCCTGCACGAAGTAACGCGGCGTGAACCTGGAACGACAGGCTTTCGTGTTGAGGAGTACCCTCGACCATTGGTGTCGGGTCGTCAACGCGACCCACACCACTGCGTAACCGTCCGCCGAGCCGAAGGAGGTGAGGAACCCGATGTCCAGTGGCGATAGTCCGCTTCCTAGTAGTCGCAGCGTTTCCGCCTTCACGTCTCGCCGGATCCCCACCTGGCAGGGCTGACGAAACCGGGAACGCTGGCCTCGCCGAGCGGCCCCCCGACCGCTTGGCCCGTCGTCTTCGCGCATCAACGCACGACGTCTGCCCAGGAGATCCCATGCCTGCCATTCCCTCGCTCGGCGGCCTTCGCGGCCGGAGCAACGGCCGAGCCAAAGGCGCCCCCGAGCGCCCGCTGCCCGTCCCCCTTTCGGCGTACGTCGTCGACTGCGCGGTGTACGTGGAGGGCAAGCGCCTGCCCGGCCGCTGGTCGCACTCCGAGGCCATCAAAGAGGTCCGCAAACGGCACGCCGGCTTCGTCTGGATCGGCCTGCACGAGCCCGACGCGGTCCAGATCCAGGGCATCGCGGAGACCTTCGGCCTGCACGAACTGGCCGTCGAGGACGCGCTCGAGGCGCACCAGCGGCCCAAGCTCGAACGCTACGACGACACGCTGTTCATGGTGTTGAAGACGGTCCGCTACGTCGAGCACGAGTCGCCCGCGACGGCGAACGAGATCGTCGAGACCGGCGAGCTGATGGCGTTCCTCGGCCGCGATTTCGTGATCACCGTGCGGCACGGGAACCACTCGGGCCTGGCCAGGCTGCGCCGCGAACTCGATCAGGACCCGGAGCGGCTCGACCTCGGGCCGTCCGCGGTCCTGCACGCGATCGCGGACCACGTCGTCGACCACTACCTCGACGTCACCACCGCGATCGAGTCGGACATCGACGAGATGGAGACGCACGTCTTCGCGCCGCGCTCCAAGGTGAGCGCCGAGCAGATCTACTTCATGAAGCGCGAGGTGCTGGAACTGCGCCGCGCGGTCATGCCCCTCGGGACCCCGCTGCAGCGCCTGGCCGAGGGCTACACGCGGCTGATCCCGGACGAGGTCCGCTCCTACTTCCGCGACGTCTCCGACCACCTCACCACGGTCGCGGAGCGGGTCGCGAACTTCGACGAGCTGCTGACCACCCTGGTCGACGCGACACTGGCGAAGATCACGCTCCAGCAGAACACCGACATGCGCAAGATCACCGCGTGGGCGGCGATCATCGCGGTCCCGACGGCGCTGGCCGGTATCTACGGGATGAACTTCGACTACATGCCGGAACTGCACTGGCGCTTCGGCTACCCGCTGGCGATGACGGTCATCTTCGGCGTCTGCATCCTGCTCTACCGAATATTCCGGAAGAACCGCTGGCTCTGACCGCTCTTCCCTTTCGGTAGTTCTGGAGTTCCCTCATGCCAAGGATCCTGACCAACCTCAAGTTCTGGGCCCTCGCCTTCTGCGTCGTCTGGCTGGGCATCGTGATCGCGATCATCGCCAAGGACCCCGCCTTCGCGCACGGCCCCAAGTAGCGCCTCCGGCATTACGCTGGAGCGCATGAAGGCGCTGGTCGTCGCGGACGAGGTCGAGGAGCGATTGTGGACGTCCGCTGTCCACCATCACCGGGCCGACCTCGTAATCGGTGCCGGCGACCTGCCGTACGACTACCTCGAGTTCCTGGCGGGCGCGCTCGACGTGCCGTGCGTCTTCGTCCCGGGCAACCACGATCCCGACCTGTCCGGCTACACCCGCTACGGCGGGCTGTCCATGAAGGACGGCTTTCCCGCGGTGTGGCCGGGCCCGGCGGGCGGGGTGAACGCGGACGGCCGGATCGTCGACATCGGCGGGCTCCGGTTCGCCGGACTCGGCGGCTCGGTCCGCTACAACGACGGCCCGAACCAGTGGACGCAACGCCAGCAGGCGCGGCGGGCCCGTCGGCTGGTGCGCCGGGCGCGGTTCCGCCGCTGGCGGGACGGGCGGGACGTCGACGTCCTGCTCACCCACGCGCCGCCGCGGCACTGCGGCGACCGCGAGGACCCGCCGCACCGCGGTTTCGACTGTCTCCATCGCACGATCGAGTTGTTGCGGCCGAAATGGTTGCTGCACGGGCACATCCACCCGCACGGTGAACCCGTGCCGGACCGGGTGGTCGGCGGGACCACGGTACGGAACGTGGTCGGGCACCGGATCATGGAGTTCCTATGAAGGACACCGGATTTCCCAGGGCTGACGCGGAACACGACTTCCTCCGCGCGCGACGGCGTCAGGTGCTGTCCCGGCTGGCGAACTGGCTGCGCGGCGAGCCCGACGACGTCAACATCATGCTGCCGTTCCACGAAGTCGTCGACGCGCTCGGCTATCTCGGCGAGCGGAGGATCGGGGCACGGGTGATCCGGCTCGACTCGATCGTCGGCAGCGTCGACCGCGGCCGCGACTTCGACCGCCGCTTCCGCCCGACCTCCGGCCGTGTCCGCGAACGCTGGGAACGGCTGGCTCTCGCGACCAGGCGCGGCGAGTCGATTCCGCCGATCGAGGTGTACCGCGTCGGGGAACTGCATTTCATCATCGACGGGCACCACCGCGTTTCGGTGGCGCACGCGATGGGACTGTCCACAATAGAGGCGATGGTCACCGAGGTGCGGACCAAACTGGACCCGAGCGGGATCCGGTACCGCGGCGACCTGATCGTCAAGGACTACCGGCGGCTGTTCCTGGAGCGCGTCCCGCTTTCCGGGCAGTCGCGGGCTTCGGTGGTGTTCACGGATCCGTGGGACTACGCGCGGCTCGGTGAGCACGTGGAGGCGTGGGGTTTCCGGTTGATGCAGGACGAAGGCCGCTACTCCGACCGCGCGACGCTGGCGCAACGGTGGTTCGACGAGGAATTCGTCCCGGTGGTGGCGATGCTGCGGCAAGCGGATCTGATCGGCTCGCGCACGGACGCCGAGGCTTATCTGTGGGTCGCTTGCGAACGGTACCGGCTGATCCGGACGCACCGGTGGGACGACGAGGTCTTCGAAGCGGTGCGGTCGCAGTCCCGCTGACGCGCTCCGCGCGTGCAATGAAGGGGACTTTCATTGCAAATTTTGCGATGAAAGTCCCCTTCATTGCATCTCGCCCCCCACGCGCACGGGGACCTACATGTGCACAGCGACCGGAGCGTCCGAGGCGGTCACCTTCGCCGGAGCGCCGGATCGCAGCAGCAGCCCGCAGATCACCGCACCGATCACGAAGATCCACCCGCCCCAAACGAAAGCGGTCGTGTAACTGTGCACGGCCGCTTCGGCCGCGAGTTGCGGCGTAGGCGTCTTGCCGACCAAGAAGGACGTCGCCGCGTTACCGGCCAGCGTGCTCAGCAGCGCGGTCCCGATCGAGCCGCCGACCTGCTGCGCGGTGTTGACCGCCGCGGACGCGACACCGGCGTCGTGCGTGTCGACCCCGAAGGTCGCGACGCTCATCGCAGGCGCCATGGCGAGGCCGATGCCGACGCCCATGATCATCAGCGGGAAGAGCACGCCGCTGGCGTAGGTGCTGGTGGTGTCGATGGCCGAGAGCCAGAACAGTCCGGCCCCGGCGGTCAGCATTCCCAGTGACACCAACGGTTTCGCGCCGAACTTCGGCAGCAGCACGGCTGTCGCCGACGTCGCGCTGGCCATCAGGGTGGCCACCATAGGCAGGAACGCGACCCCGCTCTGCACCGGCGTGAACCCGAGGTTCAGCTGGATGTAGAAGGTGAGGAACAGGAAGATCGAGAACATCCCGATGGCGAGCAGGAACATCGCGAGGTACGAGCCGCCGCGGTCGCGGTCGAGCAGCACGCGCAGCGGCAGGAGCGGGTGTTCGGCCCGCTGCTGGATCACCACGAAAGCGGCCAGCAGCACGACACCGGCGGCGAGGAAACCCCAGACCGAGATCGAGGACCACGAGTCGCGCTCGGCGTTCGCGAAGCCGTAGACCAGGGCGAAAAGCCCTGCTGAGGCGGTGATGGTGCCCGGGATGTCGAGCTTCGGGCGCGGGCCTTCGGTCTCGGAGTTCTTCAGCAGCACGAACGAACCGGCGAACGCGACCACCGCGAAGACGATGTTGACGTACATCGACCAGCGCCAGTCGAGGTACTCGGTCAGCACGCCGCCGAGCAGCAGGCCGATCGCCGCGCCGCCACCACCGATCGCGCCGAAGACACCGAAGGCCTTACCGCGTTCCTTCGGGTCGGTGAAGGTCGTGGTCAGCAGCGAAAGGGCCGCCGGAGCGAGAAGGGCGCCGAAGACACCCTGTGCGGCGCGGGCGACGAGCAGCATTTCGATGCTGCCGGCGGCGCCGCCGATCGCCGAAACGATGGCGAAGCCGGCGAGCCCGACCAGGAAAGCGCGTTTGCGGCCGAAGAGGTCGGCGAGCCGGCCACCCAGCAAGAGCAGGCTGCCGAACGCGAGCGCGTACGCGGTGACGACCCACTGGCGGGCGTCGTTCGAGAAGTTGAGGTCCTGCTGCGCCGACGGGAGCGCGATGTTCACGACGGTGGCGTCGAGCACCACCATCAGCTGGGCGAGACCGATCATCACCAGGATGAGCCATCTCCTGGCGTGGTGCGGGTTGGTGTGCTGCGTGGCGCCGGCCCCCGGCGGCGTGACGACAGCGGTGGATGACTCAGGCATACGGGCGGTTTCCTCACCGATAGTGACGGAGAAGCTATGTGGAGTAGGTATCTCCCCTTTCGTCGCCAAGGTACCCGAAAAGCGGAGAAGCGTCCTCTACTTCGTTTGTTAAGCTGGACAGATGGCACGGGACCTCGCTCCCGCCGCACCGGCGCGGCCGCTGCGGCGCGACGCTGAACTCAATCGGCAGCGCATCATCGCGGCGGCACGCGATGTCTTCGGCGAGCGCGGGCTCGAAGCGACGCTCGATGACGTCGCGCATCACGCGGGAGTCGGCGTCGGCACCGTCTATCGCCGCTTCCCGAGTAAGGAACACCTGGTCGAGGCCATGTTCGTCGACCAGTTCGAGACGATCCGCCAGTTCGCCGAAGAGGCGCTTCGGGCCGAAGATCCCTGGAAGGGCTTCACCGACTTCACCTGGCGCGCGGCCGAACTGCACGCCGGTGACCGCGGGTTACGCGAAGTCATGCTGTCGAACGTCTTCGGCCAGGAGCGCGTCGCCGAGGCGAAAGCACGCATGGTGCCGTTGATCACACAGCTCGTCGAGCGGGCTCAGACGGCGGGTGTCCTCCGCGCCGACATCGTGCCGACGGACATGCCGCTGCTGCACCAGATGGTCGGTTCGGTCATCGAGTTCACGCACGGTATCCAGCCGGACCTGTGGCGCCGCTGCCTCGCGCTGCTCCTGGACGGCCTGCGCGCCGAACCCGGCCGCGCCACCCCGCTGCCGCATCCGCCGCTGGACTTCGAGGCGCTGGACGAAGTGATGTGCTCCTTCAGGCTGCCGAAGCTGCGTTGACCCGCGTTTAGTCCTCTAGTCGCGGTAGTTGCGCGTGCAAGGACCGCAACTAGAGGACGAAACGCGGTCAGGGGAGCTTCGGGAACATCACGACCGCGGCTTCCCGCGCCGCGGCGCACGTGGCGTCCCCCTCCGCCCCGTCGACGCCGACCACCGAGAGCATCGCCTGCTCGACCCGCTCCGGGGTCCCCGGGATCGGCCGGTGCGTGGTCACCTGGCAGAACGCGCCCGACGTGACGACCTGGGCCTGCCGTCCGCCCAGCGCCTCCGTCGCGCCCGGCGTGGTGTCCGCCCCCACCGACAGCGAGAAGCTGACCTTGCCGCGGATGCAGCTGTGCCCGGACAGCGCCGGGGCGGGTTTGGTCTCCGGTCCCGCGACGGCGTCGAGTTCGTGCTGGTCGAGCGTCGCGCAGGGGGCGACGCGGCCCCACGAGCGCTGGTCGAGGTTCAGCCGTCCGACCTTCCGCGCGGTGATCGCTCCCGACGCGCTGCCGATCGTCGCGTCGGCGATCCGGCAGCGGTCGGCCTGGTTGGCCGGGGCGGTGTTGTCGGAGGTGACGGCGACGGACAGCCGGATCCCGTCGGCGAAGGTCAGCAGCCGCGTACAGGTGGTGTCCTCGTTGAACGTCGACTGCTGGACGCTGACGCCTTCCGGCAACAGGCCGGCGTAGTCGTAGGGCTGGTTGTTCGGATCCTGCCCGGAAGTGATCGGGCCGGTGGTCACGGTGTAGCGGTTGGCGCCCTCGACGAATTCGAGACGGCAGAACTCGAAGGAGGTCAGCGGTGGTTTGACGGCGTTTCCGCCACCGATCACCTTTTTCTGGTCGACCAGGCTGCAGTAATCGAGGGACGAGTAGTCCCCGAGCGCCTCGGCGGCGGTCAGGGCCTCGTCGCGGGCCGTGGTCGGTGACGGCGTCACCGCCGGTTCCGGCGCGGCACAGGCCGCGGCGAGGAACAGGCCACCGAGAACTGCGATCAGACTCTTCGGGCGCACCGGAGCAGTATCGTCAAAACAGCCCGGAACACCACCCCTTACGGGCGAAGAACACAGGGTCAGCCAGGTTTTCGCAGGTGGTCACCTCACGGCGATTTCACGCCCTTAGGGGTCTGTTTCGTTCCGCGGTGGGATGCGGGAGCGGCGTCGCGCGACGAAAATGGGTTTCACACACCGCGACGACCGAGAGGGACGAACCCGTGAGCAACTCCGTAGCCACCCGCCTGACCCGCCCGCGCCAGGGCCGCATGATCGGCGGCGTCTGCGCCGGTCTCGCCAAACGGTTCGGCACCACGCCGGGCAAGGTCCGCCTGCTCGCCGTGCTCTCCTGCCTGCTGCCGGGCCCGCAGTTCATCGTCTACCTCGTGATGTGGCTCGCCCTGCCCGAGAGCGAGTACTGAGCCCCGGGCAGGACGAGCCTTGGTCAAGCCCCGGGAGCGCAGCTCCTCCGTTGAGGGCGGCGGCGGGGGCATGGATGGACTAGGCGGTGTAGGTCAGGTTCTTGCCGCTGGCCCCGTCGAACAGCTTGATCTTGTCGGCGTCGAACCAGAGTTCCACGTCTCTGTTCTCCGCGGCCGAGGACGCCGCGGACAGCCGGGCCACGATCTGCGACTCGGAGCCGGGAACGTCCGAGGATCCGCTGTCGGCGGCCAGATCCGCGAGGTCGGACGACGACGCGGCCTCACCCTCGACCGAGAAGTGCGCGAACTTCTCGGAACCCATCGACTCGAGGACGTCCACGTGGGCGGTGAACGTCGCGCCCTGACGGGCGGACGCGTCCACCAGTGCGGCGTCCTCGAAGTGCTCCGGCCTGATGCCGACGATGACCTCACGCGGCGCGTCGGCGGCCTCGACGAGCTGCCGCACCCGGTCGGTGAGCGGGATGTCGCCCAGCGCACTGCGGGCGGTGCCGTTCTCCAGCGTCGCGGGCACGAAGTTCATCGACGGGCTGCCGATGAACCCGGCCACGAACAGGTTCGCCGGGTTGTCGTAGAGGAACTGCGGCGACCCGATCTGCTGCACGTAGCCCGCCCGGAGCACGACGACCCGGTCGCCGAGGGTCATCGCCTCGGTCTGGTCGTGCGTGACGTACAGCGTCGTCGTGCCCAGCTGCTTCTGGATCTTCGACACCGAGGTCCGCATCTGGCCGCGGAGCTTCGCGTCCAGGTTGGACAGTGGCTCGTCCATCAGGAACGCCTTGGGGTTGCGGACGATCGCACGCCCCATCGCGACCCGCTGGCGCTGCCCGCCGGAGAGGTTCGCCGGTTTGCGGTCGAGGTGCCCTGTCAGGTCGAGGATCTTCGCCGCCTCTTCGACCTTCGCGCGCACGGTCTTGTCGTCGACCTTGGCCAGCCGCAACGGGAACGCCATGTTCTCCCGCACGCTCATGTGCGGATACAGGGCGTAGGACTGGAACACCATCGCGATGTCACGGTCCTTCGGCGCCTTTTCGTTGACGCGCTTGCCGTCGATGCGCAGTTCGCCGGAGGAGATGTCCTCCAGGCCGGCGACCATGTTAAGCGTCGTGGACTTGCCGCAGCCGGACGGGCCGACCAGGATGATGAACTCGCCGTCGGCGATGGTCATGTCCACTTCGGACACTGCGAGGGCGCCGTCGGGGTACTTCTTGGAGACTTTTTCGAGAACGATTTCAGCCATGGGTCAGCCCTTCACCGCACCGGACGTCAGCCCCGCCACGATGCGACGCTGGAAGAACAACACGAACAGGATGATCGGGACGGTGATCACCACGGCGGCCGCGGAGATCGTCCCGGTGGGGTCTTCGAACTGCGAGGACCCGGTGAAGAACGACAGCGCCGCCGGGACCGTCCGCGAGGACTCGGTCGAGGTCAGCGAGATCGCGAACAGGAAGTCGTTCCAGCAGAAGATGAACACCAGGATCGCGGTGGTGAACACCCCCGGTGCCGCCAGGGGCGCGATCACCTTCCGGAACGCCTGCGCCGGGGTCGCGCCGTCCATCTTCGCCGCTTTTTCCAGCTCCCACGGGATTTCGCGGAAGAACGCGGAAAGCGTGTAGATCGACAGCGGCAGCGCGAACGTGATGTAGGGCAGGATCAGCCCCGGCCAGGTGTCGAACAACCCCAGCTCACGTTCGATGTTGAACAGCGGCGTCACCAGCGACACCTGCGGGAACATCGCGATCAGCAGCGACATCCCGACCAGCAACTGCTTGCCGGGGAAGTCGAGCCGCGCGATCGCGTACGCCGCCATCGTGCCGAGGACGACCGCGATCACCGTCGCGATGATCGCGATCCCGATCGAGTTCACCAGTGCCCGGATGAACTCCGTGGTCTCGAAGATGTCCGCGTAGTTCTGCCAGGTCCATTCCTTCGGGATGAAGGACCCGTCGTCCAGGGTTTCCTTGGTCTTGAACGAAAGGGACACCACCCACAGCACCGGGAACAGCGCGAACACCAGGACGAGGAGATCCACCACGCCCCACTTGAGTTTGCGGCCGGGAGTGACCGCTCCACCCATCACCATCAGCGCTTACCCCCGTTGTCACTACCAGGTGCGGCCGTGCCGAACACCTTGATGAAGATGAACGCGATGATCGCCACCGTGATGAAGATCAGCACCGCCATCGTCGACCCGATCCCGAGGTTCAACCCCTTGACCAGGTTGTTGTAGGTCTGCATCGACACCGACGACGTGTCCTGCGCGCCGTTGGTGAGCACGAAGATGTTGTCGAAGATGCGGAACGCGTCCAGGGTGCGGAACAGCAGCGCCACCAGGATCGCGGGTTTCATCACCGGCAGCATCACCTTGGTGAACCGCTGCCACGCGGTCGCGCCGTCCATCGACGCGGCCTTGAGCAGGTCGTCCGGCACCAGCGCCAGCCCCGCCATCAGCAGCAGTGCCATGAACGGTGTCGTCTTCCAGACCTCGGCCAGCACGATGATCGCCAGCGAGGGCCAGTACTCGGTCAGCGGCGCGGTGTCGGGGAAGAACAGATTCGCCAGATAGCCCGTGTCCGGTGTCCAGGCGTAATACCAGGAGAACGCCGCGACCACCGTCACGATGCCGTACGGGATCAGGGCGACCGTCCGCACGAGGCCCCGTCCGACCAGCGTCCGGTGCATGATCAGCGCCAGGCCCATGCCCAGCACGAACTCGATCACCACCGAAACTATGGTCAACCCCATCGTCGTCCCGAACGCCGTCCACCAGTAACCGTTGGACAGCACCGCGATGTAGTTGTCGAACCCGACGAACTCCTGCTGCGCCGGGAACCGGAGGTCGTAGCGCTGCAGCGAAAGCCAGATCGAGTAGACGATCGGATACCCGGTGACGGCGATCATCACGAACGCCGCCGGGGCGCACAGCCAGAGACCGAGCCTGCGCTCGGCCTTCTTTCCTTCACTGAGAACGGGTTTCGCCTTCTTGCCCGGCTCGCTCTTGGTCGCCGAACCGGCGGCTTCCTGCACGGTCACGGGATCACTCCCTTCGACTGGAGCGCGTCGGCGAGCTGCTCTTTCAGCTTCTCCGCCGTCTTCTGCGGATCGATTTCAGAAGGCGGGGAAAGGATCTTCGACAGCACCGTCGAAGCGTTCTGGTACGCGGGCGTCAGCGGGCGCACCGCGGCGTCCTTGAGCGCGTCCAGGATCGTTTCCCGCATCGGGTACTTCGTGTCCATGCTCGGGTTGTCGTCGCTCACCCCGGCGGTCGCGTCGAGCGGGACCGTGTCGGTGTACAGCGATTCGAGCGTCGGCGGGACACCGTCCTTGAGCGCGGAGAACTTCTGGTTCTTCTCGTTGCGCAGGCACAGCGCGACCTCGTAGGCCTCGGCCTTGTGCTTCGAAGTCGAGCTGACCGCCAGGTTGTAGCCACCGATCGTGGTCTTGGCGGGCTTGCCCGCTTCGAGCTGCGGATAGGTGGTCCACTTGAAGTGCTGCAGTTCGTTCTTCTTCTCCTTGGCGTAGGAGGCGTAGACGAACGGCCAGTTCAGTTCGAAGGCGGCGTTGCCGCGCTGGAAGGACTGGCGGACCTCGTCCTCCTTCGAGTTGGTCAGCGACGGGTCGGTGATCCCGGCCGTGGTGACCTTCTTGAGCATCTCCAGCGCCTTGATCGCGCCCGCGTCCATCACGACCGATTTACCGTCGTCGGACAGGATCTTGCCGCCCGCCGACTCGACGAGCGTGTTGTAGATGACCACGAGGCCTTCGTACTGGGCGCCGGTGAACACCACGTTCGCCGGTTTGCCCTGTGCCTTGAGCGCCTGGGCCTGCTGGATCATCTCGTCCCAGGTCTTCGGCGGATTCGGGGTCAGCCTGTCGTCGTACCAGAGCAGCTGGACGTTGGTGTTCTTGGTCGCCGCGTAGAGTTTTCCGTTCCACGTGGCGGTTTCGAGCGGCCCCGGCAGCACACCGGCGGTCGCCTCGGCCTTCGCTTCGCCCGTCCACTCGTCGGCCCAGCCCGCCTCGGCGAACTCGGAGACCCACGTGACGTCCAACCCCAGTACGTCGAGTGAATCGTCGCCGGCGGCCAGCCGGCGGACCATCTGTTCCCGCTGGCCGTCGGCCGGGCGCGGGAGCTTGTTGTAGACGACCTCGTACCGCCCGTTCGAGGCCTTGGTGCATTCGTCCACAACGGACTGGAAGTTGTCTTCGGGCGCGTAGTAGACGTTGATCTTGAGTCCGGCATCCGACCCACAGCCCGCCAGCAGGCCGACCGTCAGCGCTGTCGCGCCGAGTAGCGAGCCGGTGCGGCCTGGTGAGCGGCCCCTCCGGCTCGCGCTCATCCTCTTCCCCATGAGGCCTCCTCACCCGCGCACGGCCGGGGATTCGGCGGCACTAGGACGCGTTGAAGAAGCCGCGCGCCAGCACCCCGACGTGCTAGTGCTCGGGCGGACCCCGCTGGAGTACGTGACCGCCCGACTGGTGTTGTGCAACCTATTCCGGGCGATCTACGCCCGCAAGCAGTATCGGTAACGATTCAGCGGATCGCACGACGAACAGGTGAACCAGTACCGCCGAATGTCACCGATGCGGTCGCAGCGCGAGCTGAGCGAGGAGCTCCCGGCCCTGTTCGGCCGAACGCGGCTGACAGAGAACGTCGTAGCGGTTGGCGACCAGTTGGCTCGCCGACGAGAAGTCGCGGCGGGACATGCTGTAGCTGATGGCCGCGAAGACCGTCCACGCCAGAATCCCGAGCAGGAGCCCGCCGATCACCGGCTGCCAGGCGAAACCCTGGTTGTTGAACATGCCCAGCAGCAGGCCGATGATCAGGCCGAACCACGCGCCCGAGACCGCGCCGGTGCCCAGCACCCGGCCCCAGCTCAGCCTGCCGAGAACACGCTCGACGAGCATCAGGTCGACACCGACGATCGTCACGTCGGTGACCCCGAATTCCTTCTCCGCGAGAAAATCGACGGCGTGCTGCGCTTCGCCGTACGTCGCGTAGGAGCCGATCGGCCAGCCTGAAGGCGGTGTCGGCAGCCTGGGCAACCCACCCGCGGCCCGGCCGCCTCCGCCAAAGGGAGCACTCACGTAATCACCTCTCGCCCGTCCTGGTCCATCTTCTCAAGGACGGGCGAAAGGCGCGAACCAGCCGACCGGGCGAAAGAAGGGCCCCTTCCGGACGGGTGTGGCATCTGGAAGGGGCCGGGCACGACACTGGCCTACTGGGCGGCCTTGATCTGGGCGGTCATGGCCTTGGCGTCATCACCGGAGACCCCTTCACTGCCGCCCGCCTCGGCCTTCACGCGGTCGGCCGCGAGCCCGCCCGCAGCGAGCTCCTTGCTGACCACGTCGGCGCGCTGCTGCGACAACTCCTTCGCCTTGGCCTCGTCCGGATAGCCGGCGTGCGTGTCCACTTGGATCTTCACCACCTGCACGGCTCCGGCGGCTTCGGCGACCTTCTTCAACGTCGCCTTCGTCTCGTCGGTCAGATCGGCGCTCTGCGGCGCGAACCGCACCGGCGAGGCGTTGAGAATCTCGTCGAGTTTGGTCTGGAGGCCCTGCACCGCAGCGGTGTCCGCTTGGCCGTCACCGTTCAGGGCACCTTCGCCCGGCGTGCCGTTCTGACCGGCCGCGGCGGAACTCGCGGCGGACGGCGACTGCGCGTTCCCGTTGTCCTTGTCATCGCCACCACACGCAGCGACCGTCAGCACCGCGCAGGCCGCGAGAACGATTCCACTGATCCTGGTCCGTCGGTTCACTAGCCCTCCTCTGTAAGCACTTCAGCCGGAACGTACGCCGGGTGAGACCTTCCCGAAAATCGGGAATTTCGGAGAGCGATCGGATAAGACTACGCGCGGTGGACCGAATCGACAGTGGCGAGATTTCAAACCCCTCGATCTGCCCGTTCCTCGGTCGTCGATGCCACTTTGAGTACACCATTCCCTCGAAAGGGGCGTTGACCGAGTTCAGGGGAACCGAACAAACCTTTCGCCGGAACGGGTTACCCCAGCCGCTTCCTGAGAACGTCGGCGTCAGCGTGTCCGAGACGCTCGAAGATTCGCAGAGCACGGTTCCAGGCGGCCGCCGCGCCGACGGGGTCACCGGTGGCGTCATGTACTTCGCCGAGGCTCGCAAGCGTCTTCGCGGCGTCGTAATCGTCGCCCAAGTCTTCGAGGATCGCGACGGCCTGCGTGTACGCCGAGATGGCCTCGCCGTGACGGCCGAGGCCGGACAACGCCGTTCCCATGGCCTCCAACGCCGTGGCCTCGCCGTCTCGGTCGACGTCCCGGTAAAGATCCCGGCAGGCGTTCCCCGCTTCCAGTGCTCCTTCGTGATCTCCGAGCTTCGTCTTGATGTGAGCGAGCGAGCTCCACGCGTGCGCCTCGCCCGCGACGTTTCCGAGGAGTCGCTGCAGATCCCTCGCCCGCTCCGCGTTCGCGAGTGCCTCCGGATAGCGGCCGAGCAAGTCAAAAGCCCAGCTGAGACTTCGATAGGCGAAGGCTTTCCCCGCCTTGTCACCGAGTTCATCGAACAGCATCAGAGCTCGCTCGAAATGCTGGACGGAATCTGCGTGTTTTCCACTCAAGGCGAGCGCATTGCCCAAATAGCGGCGGCAATGGGACTGGCCGACCAGATCGCCTGCCTGCTCTGCGGCGTGCAAACCGGTTTCCTGCGCCGAGATGTACTCGTCCAGATATCCCTTGCGGTTGAAAAAGGTGGTCAGCGTCCAGGGAATCTGCCAAGCGTGCGTATGCCACCCGTGGACAGCGGCGTACACGGCAACGTCCAGTAGCGCGGGATGCTCCGCCTCGAACCAGCACAGGGCATCCCGATAGTCGACGAAGGATCGAGCAGCACTGTCTGCGGTCGCGGTGGGTAGACTGATCTGCGGCCGATGAGGATTCATCTGCAGCCCCGCCGAACAGGCCGTGTGCAGGTAGTGGTCCAGGAGCCGCCGGATAGCGGCCTCGTCCTCATCGGCTTCGACGAGTTCGGCAGCGTAGGCGCGCAGCAGGTCATGCATGCGGTACCGTCCCTTACCTGCGCTCTCGATGAGATGCGCCTGCAGCAGGCGTTGCAGCAGCCGCTTCGCCTCCGGGTGGCTCAACCCGGTCAGAGCGGCCGCGGCCGCAAAACCGAACTCGGTGCCCGGATGCAGTCCGAGCAGGCGGAACACCCTTGCGACGTTCACCTCGAGATGCCGGTAGGACCAGGAGAACACCGCCCGCACCGCTGTCCGCGGATCCTCTCCCGCCTTCAACTGCTCGAGCCGCACCCCCTCTTCGATCTGCTCAGCCAGGGACGTGTCCGGTTGCGAAACCACCCTTTCGGCAGCGATGCGCAGAGCAAGCGGCAACCGGGCGCAGAGACTCACCAGTTTCTCCGCGCTGTCGGGCTCCTCGTCCACCTGCGGCCCGATCAAGGCGCGCAGCAGGTCGATCGATTCCGTCGCCGATAGCAGACCGAGGCCGACACTCTCAGCGCCGTCGCGCACCACGAGGCCGGAGAGGGCATCACGGGTGGTCGCCAAGACAAAGGAGCCGCCCTCCCCCGGGAGCAGGGGCCGGATCTGCTCCTCGGTGCGCGCGTTGTCGAGCACGATCAAGACCCGCCGCCCTGCCACCCGGGTGCGAAACATCGCCGAACGATCCTCCAGTCCGTCCGGCATGTCGGTCGCGGCGACCCCGAGCGCCCGCAGGAAGCCGGCGAGCGCTTCATCCGCCGCCAGCATTTCCTCGGGGCCGTATCCGCGGAGGTTCGCATACAGCTGGCCGTCGGGAAAGCGGTCCTTCACCGCATGCGCCCACTGGAGGGCCAGCTCCGTCTTGCCCGCGCCCGCCGTTCCGTTGATCACCGCGACGACGACGGTGCCACGCGGCGCGGCTTGGACCATCCCGGTCAGCCGGTCCAATTCCCCGGAACGGCCAACAAAGCGGCGGGTGGCCGACGGCAACTGACGTGGTACGTCGCGGAGCCGCCCTTCGTGATCCGAGTCGGTCAAGGCTGCTCCGCGAGTGCACAGGGACTAGTTCCGGCTCTTATACTCCCGCAAAAGGCCACGCGAGATGATGGTCTTCTGGATCTCGCTGGTGCCCTCGCCGATGAGCAGGAACGGGGCCTCGCGCATCAGGCGCTCGATCTCGTACTCCTTGGAGTAGCCGTAGCCGCCGTGGATGCGGAACGAGTCCTGGGTGACCTCGGCGCAGTACTCGCTCGCGATCAGCTTGGCCATCCCGGCCTCGACGTCGTTGCGCTCGCCGGAGTCCTTGAGGCGGGCGGCGTTGACCATCATCAGGTGCGCGGCCTCGACCTTGGTGGCCATCTCGGCGAGTTTGAACGCCACCGCCTGGTGCTCGGCGATCGCCTTGCCGAAGGTCTTGCGCTGCTGGGCGTATTCCACCGCGAGCTCGAACGCGCGGATCGCGATGCCGCAGGCGCGCGCGGCGACGTTGACGCGGCCGACCTCGACACCGTCCATCATGTACGCGAAGCCCTTGCCCGGCGCTTCGCCGAGAATCTTGTCGGCCCCGATCTTGAAGCCGTCGAAAACGGCCTCGGTGGTGTCGACTCCCTTGTAGCCCATCTTGTCGATCTTGCCGGGGATGGTGAGGCCGGGAGCGACCTCGCCGAAGCCTTCGGGCTTCTCGACCAGGAACGTGGTCAGGTTCTGATGGGCCTTCTCGGCGCCCTCGTCGGTCTTGACGAGCAGTGCGATCAGGTTGGAGCTGCCACCGTTGGTCAGCCACATCTTCGAGCCGTCGATGACGTAACCGTCGTCGGTCTTGCGGGCGCGGGTCTTGATCGCGGCGACGTCGGAGCCGAGATCCGGCTCGGACATCGAGAACGAGCCGCGGACCTCCCCGGTCGCCATGCGGGGCAGGAAGTGCTGCTTCTGCTCCGGCGTCCCGTGGCGGGAGATCATGTGCGCCACGATGAAGTGCGTGTTGATGACGCCGGAAACGCTCATCCAGCCGCGCGCGATCTCTTCGACCACGAGCGCGTAGGTCAGCAGTGATTCGCCGAGGCCGCCGTACTCCTCCGGGATGGTGAGCCCGAACAGGCCCATCTCCTTCATCCCCTCGACGATGTCGGTGGGATAGGTGTCGGAGTGCTCGAGTTCCTGCGCGCGCGGGATGACCTCCTTGTCCACGAACTGGCGGACCGTGGCCAGGATTTCGGACTGCACGTCGGTCAAGCCGGCGGTCTGGGCGAGGCGAGCCATCGCTGCTCCCTAAATTCGCGCGCACCGGGCTCCCGGCGCTGGGTTACCGGTGAGTATGACGCCTGTCCGGGGACCTCGCTATGAGCGCAGTCACGCGTACGCCATCCGTGACCATGGCACTACAGTGACAGGCCGATCACAGTCCGAGGGGGACGAAGATGACTCAGCAGCCCTTTGGTGGGTTCCCACCGCAACAGCAGTACGGCTTTCCGAACCAGCCTCCGGCGCAGAGCAAGGACTCCGGTCTGGCCATCGCCGCCTTGATCTTTTCACTCTTCGGGCTGATCGGACTGGTGTCCGTGATCCCGGGGATCGTCCTGGGCCACGTCGCCTTCGCGAAGGCCAGGCGTGGCGAAGCGGGCGGCAAGGGGATGGCGCTGGCCGCTTTCATCGTCGGCTATCTGATGATCATCCTGTACGCCATCGCGATCCCGGTCGTCTTGAGCATCGCCGCGAAACACGGGGCTTTCCGCTAGCGATACCGTCCTGAGCCGACGAGGGGACCCCGCATGACGAATCCGCACGACCCGTATGGGCAACAGCAGCAGCCTTCCGGGCAGTTCCAGCAGCCGTACGGCCTCCAGCCGTACCAGCCTTCGCAGCAGTTCTACGTCCAGCAGACCTACGTGCGGCCGCCGGACCAGGGCATGGCCGTGGCGTCGCTGGTGTGCTCGCTGATCGGGCTGATCATGTGCTTCCCGGCGATCCTGGGGATCATCTTCGGGCACATCGCGCTCTCGAAGGCCAAACGCGGCGAAGCGGGCGGCAAGGGCATGGCGCAGGCCGGGATGATCATCGGCTACGTCGTCACCGGGCTGTGGCTGATCCCGGTCGTCCTGTGGTTCGTTTTCGTGGTGTTCGCGATCGGTGCCGCGGGCGTCTCGTGACCCGTGCCCGGATACGGTGGGGTCCCGCACGAACCAGGGGGCCAACCGGATGAGCAGCAGTTCCGACCCGCAGGACACGCCGTCGACGTCGTCCTACACCGACTCGAACACTTACTCGGATCCGACGTCCGCGTCGGAAACGGTGTCGAACCCGTCGCCCGCGGACCCGCAGCGGTTCGAGCCGCCCGCGCCGTTCACGCCGCCTCCGCCGTTCGAGCCGCCCGCGCCGTTCGGAGCGCCCGCCGTTTCCGATCCCGCGCCTGCTGCTCCTGGTGATGCCACCGAGTCTCAGCCGTTCGGGCAGGCCATCGACCCGCTGACCGCCGAGCCCGTTCCGCCTGCCTTCGCGACTCCGGACGCGACGGCTCTTCCCGCCTACCCGGCCGCGCCTCAGCCGATGGCGTACCCGCCGCAGCCATACGTCCAGCCGTACAACCCGTACGCGGGAACGGCGGCGCCGCGTTCGCAGGACAACGGGATGGCGATCGCCGGACTGGTGTGCTCGCTCGTCGGGATCTGCTCGTGCGTGACGGTGATCGTCGGGCTGATCCTGGGGCACATCGGGCTGGCGAAGGCGAACCGCGGCGAAGCGGGCGGGCGCGGTATGGCGCTCGCGGCGGTGATCATCGGCTACGTCGTGCTGGCGCTGTACGTCGGGTTCTTCGGGACGTTGATCATCTTGGGTGTCAACGGCGAGCTGGATTAGCGGGTCTCGTGAGTGGTAAAAGCGGTTCTAACCGTCCTTACCACTCACGAGTCCTGGTCAGCAGAGGTCGGCTGTGGTCGCCGCGTTCTCGAGCGAATGCAGGGAAACGTACCGCTGCCGCTGCACGAAGGCCGAGCCTCGACCAGTGCCGCCATGCGGCAGCGCCGCACGCAACTGCCGGTGACCAGGATGTCCCGGGCCGGTCAGTAAGAAGACCTGATAACGACCGTCTGCCCAAGTCGAGTCGGACGCTTGAATGACCTTGGCGATCTTACGGTCGAACCGATCATCCGAGACACTGAGCCGTGCCGCTTCTTCCGGGGACCACTCGACATTGTCCCGGCGGTGAAGCACAGCGGGAACATCGAGCTTCACCTCGCGGTCCGCGTAGAACGCGACACGCTCGATCGGCCGAAACGCCCGCCCGGACTGGCACACATAAGCGGCACAGCTCTCATACAGCGGCCAAGCATGCTTCGCGGCCACGACGACAGTGTCATCGATCGTGACCGGTCGTTGCGCGTAGACGGTCATCAATCCGCTGCATCGCTTCAGCCACCGCGCGGCGTCCGCGTCAATGTACGCGGCCAGGTCGAAGATCTGGCGAAGTTCGAACGGGATGTCGACGTTGATCGTCGAGTCGTGGTGCGCGAGCCGGTTCCGGAACTTACGGACTCGCTCGACCGCGACGGCGACCTGCTTACGCTTCCCCGACGAGTTCGGAAAGGCGCGATGAAGGCAGTCTCGCCAGAGCTCCTCGTACTTCGGACCGAGCAGCCCAGACCAGAAGCCGAAGCTCAAACCGGCGATGATCTGATGCCGAGTTTCTTTCCGCTGGGGGCGGAGCCGCTCCCGCACTGTGGCAACGGCCGCCGCGACGTGCTCTCCTCCCGGAGTCGGCAGCAAGAACCATGGAATGCCGCACTGCTCCTCGCGGAAGTGCTCCCGAAGGCACCGATCCAGAGAGTTACGAAGCAGCACCTCAAGGTGCCCGACGACCTCGAAAGCGGCCGAGGATGTTCGTGCACTCCACTCGTACAGTCGCAGAGCAGCAACCTTGTCTCCCGAGGCCCCTTCGAGGTAGGGAGCCATCCGGGGTTCGGACAGCAGGTTCCAGACCACGGACTCTTCGGTCTCGACAGATGGCACCCGAGAATGCTACCGTCAGTAGCGAACGCCCCAGTGTCGCCTCTGATACAAGCGCCTGGGGCTTCTTCATGTCTCAGGCGCGCGGAGCCGCGTCGTCCGGTTCGCGAGGCGAGGGCGCCACTTGACCGTTGTCCTCCGGCGTTTCCTTCTTCGGGGTGTTCGCGTCGAGGAAGCGCAGCAGTTCCACCGGGAACGGCAGGACCAGCGTCGAGTTCTTCTCCGCCGAGACCTGCACGACGGTCTCCAGCAGCCGCAGCTGCATCGCCGCCGGGGTGTCGGCCATGGTCGCGGCCGCCTGCGAAAGCTTGTACGACGCCTGCAGTTCACCATCGGCCGAGATGACCCGCGCGCGCCGTTCTCGTTCGGCTTCGGCCTGGCGTGACATCGAGCGTTTCATCGATTCCGGCAGCGCGACGTCCTTGATCTCGACCCGGTCGATGTGGATTCCCCAGTCCAGCGCCGGGTTGTCGATCATCAGCTCCAGGCCCTCGTTGAGCCGTTCGCGGTTGGACAGCAGGTCGTCCAGCTCGCTCTTGCCGATGATGGACCGCAGCGACGTCTGCGCGACCTGGCCGACGGCCGAGCGGTAGTCCTGCACGTTCACCGCGGCCAGTACCGGGTCGACCACCTTGAAGTACACGACCGCGTCGACCCGCACGCTGACGTTGTCGCGGGTGATGCCGTCCTGCGCGGGGATCGGCATCGTGATGATCTGCATGTTGACCTTCTGCAGCCTGTCCGCGAACGGGATCAGCAACGCGAGACCGGGCTCCCGGATCGTCGCGCGCACCCGGCCGAACCGGTAGACGAGGCCGCGTTCGTACTGTTTCACCACGCGAAGGCTCGTCGCGAGCCAAGCACCGCCCGCGACGGCGATCGTACTGAGAATCTCCACCACCATGACTGCTCCCGGGGTTGTGTTCTCCCTGTTGACGGTACGCCCGGCGGGTCACGGGGGAAACACGGTGGACAGGCCTGCCAAGGTGGGTTCGTGACCGGTTTCAAGATCCCGCCCAAGTTCCTCGACCGCGCCGCCGGCCTCGGCCCCGGAGCCGCCGAATGGCTCGACTCCCTCCCGTTCCTCGCCGAGAAGTACACGGCCAAGTGGAATCTCGAACTCGACGGCGAGGCCATGCACGGCTTCGTCGGCGTCGCCCAGCCCGTGCGCCGCGCGGACGGCTCCCCCTCGATCCTCAAGCTCGGCTGGCCGCACGAGGAATCCGACGACGAACCCCTGGCACTGTCCACTTGGGCCGGTCAGGGCGCGGTCCTGATGTACGACAACGTTCCTGAGGACGGCGTGCTGCTTCTGGAGCGCCTCGACGCCACCCGGTCGCTCGAAACGGAGCCGATCCAGGAGGCCGTCGAGACCATCGGCGCGATGGCGCGACGGCTGGCCGTCCCCGCTCCCGAAGCGCTGCAGCGGTCCCTTCGCGAGGAGGCCGCGGAGCTGGTCGCCGAACTCCCGGAGTCCTGGAGCAAGCTGGGCGAACCCTTCGACCGGAAGTACATCGACGCGGCGGTCGAGATCTGCGCGGACCTCGGTCCCACGGCCGGCGAGCTGATGGTGAACGAGGATCTGCACTTCGAGAACGTCCTGGCGGGTGAGCGCGAACCCTGGCTGGTGATCGACCCGAAGCCGCTTTCGGGTGACCTCGAGTTCGGTGCGATCTCGATCCTCTGGAACCGTGCGGACGAGTCCACAATGGACGACAAGATCGCGTGGTTCACCAAGGCGGCCGGAGTGGACGCCGAGCGCACGCGCGCGTGGACTCTCGTCCGTGCCGTGGAGAACTGGATCTGGCTCCACGAAGACCTCGCCGAGGGCGCCACGCCCGAATCCATCGCCGAAGACCCGGCCTACGCCGCCGTCCCCGGAATCGCCGCCTGGGCATTGCGGTGATCACACGAATCGTCTCCCGGCCCGGGAGCCGATAACCTTCGGGCATGGCCGCCTTGAACAGGGTATTCGCAGCTCAGCTGGCCGGTTTGCCGGTTTTCGGACCCGATGGTGAATCGATCGGCAAGGTGCGGGACCTGGTGGCGGGTCTCCGGCTCGACCAGCAGCCGCCGCGGATCCTGGGCATCGTCGTCGAGCTGACGACGAGGCGCCGGGTGTTCGTGCCGATGTTGCGCGTGACCTCGATCGAGCCGACCGCCATCACGCTCGCCACCGGTTCGGTCAACATGCGGCGGTTCCACCAGCGGCCCAACGAGGTGCTGGTGGTCGGGCAGCTGTTCGACGCGTACGCCACGCTCGCGGGCTCGGACACCCGGGTCACGGTCGTCGACGCCGCCATGGAGCCGACGCGGACCCGGGACTGGGTGCTCGCGAAACTCGCGATCCGCGAGCGGTCGAGCAGGCTCGGCCTCGGCAGGCGCCGCGCGCCGATGCAGGTGCTGCCGTGGTCGGAGGTGTCCGGCCTCGGGCTCACCGACCTGACCGGCCAGACCCAGGGCGCGGCGCAGCTGCTGATGCTGTTCGACACCATGCGCGCGGCGGACGTGGCCGCCACCGTGCGGGACCTGCCGCTGAAACGGCGGCACGAGGTCGCCGACGCGATGGACGACGAGCACCTCGCCGACCTCCTCGAGGAGCTCCCCGACGACGACCAGAAGGAACTGCTGTCCTACCTCGCCGAGGAACGGGCCGCCGACATCCTCGAGACGATGAACCCCGACGACGCCGCCGACCTGCTGGCCGAACTGGCGCCCGCCGAGCAGAGCCGCTTCCTGGAGCTGATGGAACCCGAGGAGTCGGCGCCGGTGAAGCGGCTGCTGAAGTACTCCTCCGACACCGCGGGCGGGCTGATGACGCCCGAGCCGGTGGTGCTGACGCCGGACGCCACCGTCGCGGAGGCGCTCGCGCACATCCGCAACGCCGACCTCCCGGTGGCGCTGGCGAGCATGGTGTTCGTCTGCCGTCCGCCGACGGAAACGCCGACCGGGCGTTTCGTCGGCGTCGTGCACTTCCAGCGTCTGCTGCGCGAACCGCCCGCGGAGATGGTGGCGAGCGCCGTCGACAGCCAGCTGCCCGCGCTGCGGCCGAACGCCACCTTGTCCGAGGTCACCCGCTACTTCGCCGCCTATAACCTCACCTGCGGGCCGGTGGTGGACGCCGAGGACCATCTACTGGGCGCGGTCACCGTCGACGACGTCCTCGACCACCTGCTCCCGGAGGACTGGCGCGAGACCGGGCTGCACGACATCACCGGCGATATCACTGTCGACACAGAGGAGGCCGAACGTGCCTGAGCTGACGTCCGGGCGGCGGCTGGACCAGCCCCGCGGCCAAGGCCGGTTCAGGCTGAACATGGATCCGGACACCTTCGGCAAGCTCACCGAACGGGTCGCGCGGTTCCTCGGCACCGGCAAGTACCTGTTCTGGCAGACCCTGACCGTCATCGTCTGGATCGTGCTGAACCTGGTGGCGGTCTCCCTGCAGTGGGACCCGTACCCGTTCATCCTGCTGAATCTGGCGTTCTCGACGCAGGCCGCGTACGCCGCTCCGCTCATCTTGCTGGCGCAGAACCGGCAGGACGACCGCGACCGCGTCTCGCTGGAGGAAGACCGGAATCGGGCCGAGCAGACCAAGGCGGACACCGAATACCTCGCCAGGGAGCTCGCGTCACTGCGGATCGCGGTCGGCGAGGTCGCCACGCGCGACTTCCTGCGGAGCGAGCTCGACCGCCTCCGGGAGGATCTTGATGCCAAGCCGCGCAAGGGCAAACCCGACCGTGCCGCTACCGGTACGTAACATGGAGGCGTGACCAGTACGCAGCAACTCCCCAGCGTCGACGATGTCCGCACCGCGCTGAAGGCCGTGTACGACCCGGAGATCAAGAAACCGATCACCGACCTCGGCATGGTCAAGGGCGTGGAGGTGGGTTCGGACGGTGTGGTCACCGTCGGGATCTACCTGACGGTCGCCGGTTGCCCGTTGAAGGCGACGCTGACCAAGGACACCACCGATGCCGTCGCGAAGCTCCCTGGCGTCAGCGACGTCAAGGTCGAGCTCGACGTCATGAACGACGAGCAACGTACGGAACTGCGAAAATCGTTGCGCGGTGACGCCACCGAACCGGTGATCCCGTTCGCGCAGCCGGGTTCGCTGACGCGGGTCTACTGCGTCGCGTCCGGCAAGGGCGGCGTCGGCAAGTCCTCGGTGACGGTGAACCTCGCGGCCGCGATGGCCGAGCGCGGGCTCTCCGTCGGCGTGGTCGACGCGGACATCTACGGCCACTCGGTGCCGCGGATGCTCGGCACGCACGAAAAGCCGACCAAGGTCGACACCATGATCATGCCGCCGCAGGCGCACGGCGTGAAGGTCATCTCGATCGGCATGTTCACCCCGGGCAACCAGCCCGTCGTGTGGCGCGGGCCGATGCTGCACCGCGCGCTGCAGCAGTTCCTCGCCGACGTCTTCTGGGGCGACCTCGACATCCTGCTGCTGGACCTGCCGCCGGGCACCGGCGACATCGCGATCTCGGTGGCGCAGCTCATCCCGAACGCGGAGATCCTGGTCGTCACCACCCCGCAGCAGGCGGCCGCCGAGGTGGCCGAGCGCGCGGGCGCGATCGCGCTGCAGACGCGGCAGCGGATCGCCGGGGTCATCGAGAACATGTCGTGGCTCGAAACGCCCGACGGCGAGCGGATGGAGATCTTCGGCTCCGGCGGCGGGCAGTCCGTGGCCGACTCGCTGTCGAAGTCGGTCGGCTCGACCGTGCCGCTGCTCGGGCAGATCCCGATGGACCCGCACGTGGTCACCCTCGGCGACGCGGGCACGCCGATCGTGCTGGCGGAGCCGGACGCGCCGGCGTCGCTCGTGCTCAAGGAGGCGGCGAAGAAGCTGACCGTCCGGGCGCGCGGGCTGGCCGGGATGATGCTGAACGTGACTCCCGCGGGGCGCTGATCTCGGGTCCGTCCCCCGCTGACGCAATGAAGGGGACTTTCATTGCAAATTTTGCAATGAAAGTCCCCTTCATAGCATTCGGAGTACCACGCAACTAGAGGACTGGTTGCGGTACTTGCGCGTGCAAGGACCGCAACTAGAGGACTAAACGCGGGAGGGGTCAGGTGGCGTCGGGGTCGACCGGAGGGCGCTCGCCCGGCTTCAGCGGCTCGGGCTGCGCGGCGGTCGCGGGGTAGCCGTTGGGCTTCGAAGCGCCGTTCGTGGCACCGTTGGCGCCATTGGTGCCGTTGACGTCCTTGAGCCCCAGCGGATCCGAGTCACCGTCGAACAAATGCTGGGTGACGACCCGCTTCGGGTCGAAGTTCCGCAGGCCTCGCAGGTCCTCCAGCGGCTTGCGCAGCTGATCGAACTCCGGGCCCATCTCCTCACGCAGTTGCGTCTTGGCCCCGGTCGCGAACTCGCGGACCTTGCGGACGCTCTTCGCTATCCACGCCGCCGCTTCAGGGAGCCGCTCCGGACCGAGAATGAACAGACCCGCGACGATGATGATGAGGATCTCGCCCCAGCCGACACTTTCGAACACCCGTGTGAACCTCCGCCTCGGCGTCTTCCCCGTTCAGGGTACCCGTCCGAACTTGCTAGTCCGAGGCCAGTTTCACGTCCACGACGAGTGAAGACCCATCTCGGACAAGGCGGACAGGGACCATCTCGCCGACTTCGCGCGCGCGGACCGCGACGAGCAACTCCGCCGAGTCGCGCACGAGCCGTCCGCCGACCTCGGTGATCACGTCGCCTTCCTTGATCCCGGCCGACGCGGCCGGGCCGCCGGGGGCGACATTGCGCACCTGCGCGCCCATGGTGCTGGAGCCCGCGACGGTCGACGAAGCGTTGATGCCGATGTCGGGGTGGACGACTTTTCCGTCCTTGATCAGTGTTTTCGCGATTTTCACCGCGTAGTCGCTCGGGATGGCGAAGCCGATGCCGATGCTGCCGCCCTCGGCGCTGGACGAGCGGATCGCCGAGTTGATCCCGACCAGCGCGCCGGTCGCGTCGACGAGCGCGCCGCCCGAGTTGCCGTGGTTGATCGCGGCGTCGGTCTGGATGGCTTCGTAGATCACCGGGGCGCTGCCGCCGTCGCCGCCCGCGGTCACCGGGCGGTTGAGCGCGCTCACGATGCCGGCGGTGACCGAGTTCTGCAGTGCCAGCGGCGAACCGACGGCGATCACCGAATCGCCGACGGCGAGGTCCGCGGACTTCCCGACCTGCAGTGCGGTCAGGTTCTTGACGTCGACCTTGACCACCGCCAGGTCGGTTTTGGCGTCGGCGCCGACGACCTTCGCCTCGACGCGCCTGCCGTCGAAGAACACGGCGGTGACCTTGGTGGCCGTGTCGGCCGTCGCGGCGGAGATCACGTGCTCGTTCGTGAGCACGTAGCCCTGGGTGTCGATGACGACGCCGGAGCCCTGCTGGCCGGAGTCGGCGCCGGGTTTGAACACCTCGAGCGAGACCACGGCGGGCGCCACCCGGTGGGCGATGTCCGCGATCGAGCCCGCCGGGCGCTCCTTGGCCGCGTCGGCCTCGGAAATGCTGGCCTGCCCTGTCAGCTCGGTGCCGGTGTCGGCGAACCACCAGCCGATCAGCCCGCCCGCGGCACCGATGACCAGCGCGACGCCGACGAGGATCGCCAGCGCCTTCGTCTGCACGCGACGCCCGAAGAGGACCTCCGGAAGGCTCAGCAGCGCACCTTGCGGGCGCTTCGCGTCCTTCTCGGCTTCCGACTCCTGCTGCACGGCGGGCCCGGCGAGCACCGCGCCGGAGGAGGGGTCGCGCCACGGGTCCGACGTCGTGGTCCAGAGCGGGCTTTCCGCGCCGTTCGTGGAAGCTTCGGAGCCGTTGCTCCCGTGCGGCCGCTCCAGCACGACGCCCTCGGCGCCCGGCGGGCGGCGGAAGGCTTCGGCGAGCGATTCCGGCGTCGGCGGCGCCAGGTTCATCCCCGGCGCGGCCTGCCCGTTCGTCCCGGGCTGGTACAGCTTGTCGAAGGCGCCGTCGACGCCACGCGGCCTGCCGAACGTGGCCGCCTGCGCCGGATCGACGGCGGGCCTGGCCAGCGGGCGCGGTGCCAGCCGATCCCCCGCCGGGTCACCAGGCTGCTGCGGATTCGCGTTCGGCTGCTCGGTCATCATTCCCCGGGGCTGAGATCAGGTTGGCCGGACGCGAGAGTACGCCAGGCCTTGCCCTGGATTCTGCCGTGACCACGGTGAAGTGCGCGTTGATTCCCCGGATCGGCCAGAAATGTGACACTTGAAGCAACCATGTCTCACGTCTGGCAGTCTAACCGGCATGTCGGAAAATCACGGGGGACAGTTCCCACCTCACCAGCAGTGGTCCCAGCAACAGCAGCAGTGGCCCCAGCAGCAGGGCTGGCCGCAGCAACCGCCCAAGAAGAAGGGCTTGTCCACCAAGCTGAAAGTGCTGCTGCTCGTCGGCGCGCTCGTCGTGGTCGGCGGCGGGATCGGCCTGATCTTCGTGCTGAAGGCGGCCGTCGGGCCGGAGAAACAGGCGAAAGGCCTGACCGAGGGCGACTGCGTCGTGCTGACCGGCTCCGGCAAGGAGGCGGACGCCGCCAAGACGTCGTGTGATTCCCCGCAGGCGCCCTACGCGGTGAGCCTCACCGGCGTCGCCAAGGGCGACTGGAACTGCAAGGACGGTTTTTACCAGTACACCGTCCCCCGGCCGGGTCGCGGCGACGGCGTCGCCCTGTGCCTGGCGATCAACGCCAAGGTCGGGCTGTGCTTCGACGACATCGAGAGCAAGACCCCGCCGCCGCTGAAGGACTGCGGCTCGGCGCGGCTGAGGATCAGCGAGGTCTTCCCGCAGATGAGCGTGGTGAACAGTCCGTGCGCCGAAGGCACGGCGGAGGTCATCTCCTACGCCAGCTACGGGACTTCGAACTTCAAGAGCGCGACGATCTGCTTCGTCAAGCCCTGACGAAGCGGATCAGCGGGCCGAGATGGGCACGGGCAGGCTCGACGTGCTCGGGCTCGGCGCGGGGCTGTGCGACGGTTCCGGCTTGGTGCCGCCGCCCAGCTGCGCGGGCAGCAGACCGGCGTTGACACCCTGCGGGGGTACGAACGCGGGACTCGGCTGGTCTTCGACGCCCTCACCCGAGGTCGCGACCAGGGCCAGGGCGCTCAGCACCAGACCCGAAACGACGACGCCGGCGCCCTGCGCGTACTTCCGCCGTGCGAGGCCGAACTTTCCACCACCGAGGACATTCGGGGACTGGCCCAGTGGCGCCGATGAGCCCAACGGGGCTGTCCCGCCCAGCACTCCGGTGTCACGAAGTCCGGCGACCCTGTCGGGCCGCTGGATGGCCACCAGCTGACCGTCGGCCGTCATCGCCAGGTTGTCCGGCGCGCCGGGAAGTTCGGTGTTCTGCGGGATGGAGCACAGGCTGGCCAGGAAACCCGCCGACATCGACGGGGCTCCCGCCTGCTTCACGGCGGTGACGGCCTGGCGCTGCGCGGTGACCTCGGCCGCACACGACGGGCAGCGGGCGATATGCGCCGATGCCCTGTCCTGGGCGCCGAGGGTCAGCTCGCCGTCCACGAAGGCGACGATGGCGTCCGGAAGCAGATGCGACTCGGGGAGTCCCCAGCCTCGCGGTGCGGTCATACCCCCACCCTCGCAGACTCCTGCGCCGCGGCGCGACGACGCTCCAAAGAAGCGCGGAGCGCCTGGCGGCCACGGTGGATCCGGCTGCGCACGGTGCCGAGCTTGACACCGAGAGTGGCGCCGATCTCCTCGTACGAGAGGCCTTCGACGTCACACAGCACGACCGCGGCACGGAACTCGGGCGGCAGCTCGTCGAGCGCGGCCTGCAGGTCCGGGTCGAGATGGGTGTCCGAGTAGACCTGCTCCGGGCTCGGGTCGTCACCGACGATGCGGTCGGTGTCCTCGGGGAGGCCTTCCATCCGCACGCGTGAGCGGCGGCGGGCCATGTCGAGGAAGAGGTTCGTGGTGATGCGGTGCAGCCAGCCTTCGAACGTGCCGGGCTTGTAGGACGCGAGGGAACGGAAGACCCGGATGAAGGTCTCCTGCGTCAGGTCCTCGGCGTCGTGGGCGTTACCGGTCAGTCGGTACGCCAGCCGGTAGACGCGGTCGGCGTGTTCACGCACGACCTCGTCCCACGAGGGTGGCGTCCATGCGGTCTCGTCCACGGTCACCGGCGTGACCTGGTCCGCGTGCTGGTCCTGCATCGTCTCCTGCATCGGGGAAGTAGGCACCTCCATCAGCGTCTTCTCCCAACTACTCCACCCAACGCGGGCGATGTGCACGGTGTTCCCGTTGTCGAGACCCAGTCTGTCCGGCCTGCTTATGTTTCTAGTGAGACAGGACTGAGAAGAGGCTGAGAAGTCGGTACCAGGGAGTCTTCGCTGTTTTGTCCACAGGCAGCGCTAACCTCCGCGTGTGAATTCCGGGACGCATGCGGGCTCGCCAGCCGAGGCCGCCGACGCCGACCTCGTCGACGGGTACCTCCCCGACGACGAGGTACTGGCCACCGCGCGGGCGCGGTCGGCCGATCTGGGGTGCGGTCCGCTGAGCGCGGGCGCGGGCGCGACGCTGCGTTTTCTCGCCACGACACTGCGCGCGAAAGCCGTCGTCGAGGTCGGGACCGGGGCGGGCGTGAGCGGGTTGTGCCTGCTCAGGGGCATGGTCGACGACGGGATCCTCACCTCGATCGACATCGAGCCGGAGTACCACCGGGCGGCCAGGTCCGCGTTCCGGGAGGCCGGCTACCCGCCGGGACGGACCCGGCTGATCATGGGCCGCGCGCTCGACGTCCTCCCCCGGCTCACCCCCGGCGGCTACGACCTGGTGTTCGTCGATTCGGCGCCGATCGAGTACCCGAGTTGCTACGAGAAGGCTGTCGCGCTGCTCCGGCCCGGCGGGATACTGGCGTTCCACAACGTCTCCGGCGCCCGAGTGACGGATCCCTCACGGCGCGATCCGGACACGCTGGCACTGCGCGAGGTCGCGCGGGCCTTCCGGGAGGACGAGCGACTGGTCCCGGCGCTGCTGCCGGTGGGCGGCGGGCTGCTGGTCGCCGCGATCGCGTAGCAAGGGACTCGCGCAGTCATCTGAAGGACGCTTTCACCGCGTCGGACGCGGCGAAGGGCGCTTTCACCACGTGCGATGCGGGGAAAGTCCCCTTCAGCACGGCGACCGCCGCGATGGCGAGCCAGGCGGCGGTGAGCACGATCAGCCAAGTCCAGCCCGCGTGCCCGTAGACGGTCGCGCCGACGGCGCCGCCGATGCTGCTGCCGAGGTAGTACGAGAGCGTGTAGAGCCCGCCGACCTGGCCTCGGGCGTTCTCAGGCGCCTCCGCGGCGGCCCAGCCGTTGGCGACCGCGTGCGCGGCGAAGAACGCGCCGGTCAGCACCACGAAACCGAGGATGACCAGCGACAGCGAGTCGGACAGCGTCAGCGCGGCGCCCGCGATCGTGAGCAGCAGCGCGCCCGCGAGCGACCGGCGGCGCCCGAACCGGCCGACGAGCCTGCCCGCGGTCGCCGACGAGACCGAGCCCATCGCGTAGGCGAGGAAGACGAGCGACGCGATCGCGGGCGAGAGGTTCAGCGGCTCGCCGGTCAGGCGGAATCCGGCGGCGTTGTACAGCGCGACGAACGAGCCCATCGCCAGCAGCGCGACCGCGTACTGGACCAGCAGGACCGGCTTCCGGACGGCCGCTCCGAGCCCGGCCAGCACTGCCCTGCCCTGCTCGCGCAGCCGCTCTGACCTGCGACGATCGTCGGAAGTGATAGCAAAGGTCCCTTGCTCCCCCGGTGGCAGGGCCAGCACCGTGACCACCGCGCAGACCAGCCCGATCCCGGCGACGACGAGCAGCGCGCCGTGGTAGCCGAACGGACCGGCGGTGAACCCGGCCGCGAGCCTGCCGACCATGCCGCCGACGGTGTTCCCGGCGATCATCGCGCCCACCGCGGCCGCGAGCCCGGCCTTGCCGAGCCGTTCCGCGAGGTAGGCCGCGGCCACTCCGGGGAACCCCGCGATGGCGATCCCCTGCAGTGCCCGCAGCACCAGCAGCGCCGGGTAGCTGGGCGCCAGCGGCAGCAGGAAACCGAACACGACCGACGCGACCACCGAGGCGATGATCACCGGACGCCGTCCCACCACCTCGGAGAGCGCCGCGATCGGCAGGACGGCGATCGCGAGCGCGCCGGTCGCGACGCTCACCGCGAGCGACGCGCCGCCAGGGTCGAGGTGGTACTGCTCGGCCAACTGCGGCAGCACCGGCTGTGGCGCGTAGAGAAGGGCGAACGAGGAGATCCCGGCCGCGGCGACGGCGATCGTGACCCGGCGGGTGGTTCCGGTGGCAGGCACGATCTTGAAGCTAAGCCGGGCTAATCAATACGTCCAATACGCTCATCTGTCACAATCGATACCGTGCTGAATGAAAGGATGACCGCCCAGCTAGCCCCCCAGCTCGCGCTGCTCACCGCACTTCGCCGCACGACGAACGTCACACGCGCGGCCGAACTGCTCGGCGTCCCGCAGCCCACGGTAAGCCGCCGGATCTCGGCGCTCGGCGAGGCGCTCGGCGCCCCGCTGACGGTCCCCGACGGCCGCGGCATCCGGCTCACCCGGGCCGCCGAACTGCTGGCCGACGCCGCCGAACGGGCCCTCGCCGCCGTCGACGCCGGAGTCCGCCAAGCCCGCGAAGAGGTCGACCCGGGATCCGGGCACATCGTCCTCGGCTTCCTGCACCTGCTCGGCCGTTCGCTGGTCCCCACTCTGCTCCGCGGCTACCGCGCGGACCATCCCCACGTGCGCTTCACGCTGGTCCAAGGCTCACGTCAGGACATGGTCGACAGGCTGACCAGCGGCGAACTCGACCTCGCGCTGCTCGCGCCCGCCCCGGTCGACGACCCGCTTCTCGACACCGCCGTGCTCGCCGAGCAGGAGATCTTCCTCTCCGTCCCGACGTCACACCGCCTCGCCGAGCGCCCCAGCGCGGCCATCGAAGATCTCAAGGACGAGGAGTTCGTCCTCCTCGAGACCGGCTACGGCCTCCGCACCATCACAGACGACCTGTGCGCCGAAGCGGGCTTCGAGCCGAAGATCGCCTTCGAGGGCCAGGAGTCCGACACCGTCCGAGGACTGGTCGCGGCCGGGCTCGGGGTGGCGCTGCTCCCCCGGTTCGAACCCGGCAGCCCGGCGGGCGTCGCCGAAGTCCCGCTGGTGCCGCCGGTCGGGCGGACCATCGGGCTGGCGTGGCGGAAGGACGTCGTCCTGACTCCCGCGGTCATGCGGTTCCGGGAGCGGGTCCGCGCTCAGCAGTGGTGACGATCGTCAGGGGCGGCCTTTGACGGTGGTGCAAGGCGGTGCCGATGTCGTTTTCGCTAACTTAGGGTGAATGTACGACGACATCGTGGAGATGGCCGGCGAGAGCCCCAGCTGGCTTCAGGCCTCCGGCATCCTGTTCACCGACGCGGGAATGCTGATCTTCGCCGCCTTGATGGTCTGGGTCGCCTGGCGGGCCCGCACCTCGCCCACCCGGCTCGCGGTGTCGCTGCTGGTGCCCGGCGCGTGCGCGATCGCGTACCTGATCAGCGAAGGGGCGAAGAGCGTGATCCGCGAGGACCGGCCGTGCCGGAGCCTCGTCACGCTCGTCGACTGCCCGCCGATCGGCGACTGGTCCTTCCCGAGCAACCACTCCACGGTCGCGGCGGCGGCCGCCGTCGGACTCGCCCTCGCCTGGCGACGGCTTGCGCCATGGGTGCTTCCGGGCGCCCTGCTGATGGGCTTCTCCCGGGTCTTCGTCGGCGCGCACTACCCGCACGACGTCCTCGCCGGTCTCGTCCTCGGCTCCGTGACGGCGTGGCTCGTGTTCCGGTACCTGAAGGGCCCCGCGACCGGCATCGCCCGCAGGCTCACCGCGCATGCCGGTGACGCGCCGACCCAGCCCATGCCCAGGGTGCGCACGCGGGGCGACAGCAAAGGTCCCTTGCTGCCGCCCCGTCGGTGAACCGCAGGTCAGGCGTAGGAAGCGACCAGTTCGACCAGCGTCCGCGCGGCGAAACCGGTGGCTCCCGGCACGACGTCGGCGTAGGTCTTGTCGGCCCGCGCGGGGCCGGCGATGTCGAGATGCGCCCACGGCACATCGCCGACGAACTCCCGCAGGAACAGCGCCGCGACGATGCCGCCGGGGCCACCGGGCGCCTGCCGGACGTCGCCGAGTGAGCCCTGCACGGTCTCGGCCAGGTCTTCCAGCAGCGGCATCCGCCACCACGCCTCGCCGACCCGCTCGCCCGCCTTCGTGACCCGCTCCGCGAGCGCGTCGTCGGAGGCGAACACGCCGCCGGTCCGGACGCCGAGCGAGACCTTCATGGCGCCGGTCAGCGTCGCCGCGTCGATCACGGCGTCCGGTTTGTGCTTCTTGATGCCGTAGACGAGCGCGTCGGCGAGGACCATGCGGCCCTCGGCGTCGGTGTTGCCCACCTCGGTCGTCTTGCCGCCGTAGTGGCGGACGATGTCGCCCGGCCGGTACGACGAACCGGACACGTGGTTCTCGGCGGCGGGCACGAGCCCGGTCACCTTGACCGGCAGGCGCAGCGCGGCGATCGCGCGGACCGCGGCGATGATCGCCGCGCCGCCCGCCATGTCGGTGCGCATGAGGTGCATGCCGTCGGCCGGTTTGATCGACAGGCCGCCGGTGTCGAAGGTGATGCCCTTGCCGACCAGCAGCAGATGCGTCGCCGCCCCGCGCGGCCGGTACTCCAGCTCGATCAGCCGCGGCGGAGCGGCCGAGCCGCCGCCGACGGCGAGGACGCCGCCGAAGCCCTGCTCCGCCAGCCACTTCTCGTCCCGGACCGAAACGGTCAGGTTCGGGATACCGCCGGCGGCGCGCGCGGCGGTGTCGGCGAGCCAGGCGGGGGTCTTGATGTTCGAAGGCGCGTTCGCCAGGTCGCGGGCGAACGAGGCGGCCGCGGCGAGTTCGCGGATCCGCTCGAGCGCCTTGTCGTACGCGGGCACGGCGCGTTCGTGGCGAGTGAGCAAGCGCACGGTCCGCAGGCTCGGCTTCGGCTCCTCGGCCGTCACCGTGAACCGGTATCCGCCGAGCAGCAGCCCGAAAGCCAGTTCCTCGAGGTGCTCGGCGCCGACGTCCTCGGGCAGCTCGACGGCGAAGCCGCGGAACGCCTTCTCGCCCGCTTTGACGTCTTCGTCCAGCGCCGCCGAGACGGCGCGGACCAGTGCGGCACCGGCCTTGCGGTACTGCCGTGGTTCACCGTCGCCGACGCCTGCCAGCCAACGGGTGCGGCCGGTCGGCACGGTCTGCACGTCCCCGGCCTTGCCGGTGGGCCGCACACCGCCGATCTCCGCGAGTCCGGCGTCACCGTCCTCTTCGGACGGCGCCGCGATCAGCGTGGCCAGCGGCGTCCCGCGCCGCAGGTCGTCCGAGACCTCTAGTTCGAGCAGCTTCCCCGGAACGGGGGGTAGCGGGTTACGCACAGTGAGCGACCTCCGGGCGCAGATGAACCGCGACCCCGGCCTCCGAACGGAGACCGGGGTGCGGGTGGTTGAACGTAGGTGCGGTCCGGGCTCAGCCGGTGACCTCCTGCAAGGCCGCGCCGAGATCCTTCGCTTCTTCCGCGGAGAGTTCGACGACGAGGCGCCCACCACCCTCGAGTGGTACGCGCATCACGAGGCCCCGCCCCTCCTTAGTCACTTCGAGGGGACCATCTCCGGTCCGGGGCTTCATGGCCGCCATAGCGTGCTCCCTCCGTCTCAACCGGCGCGCCCGGGTCGCGCTCGTCAAAGCCAGCCGGGTCTACTGTCCATTGTCCCTCATCAGCGGCCGAGCGCGAACGCGGACCGATCTTTTGCCGCCGTATCGGTGCTGGTATGCGGCTCGCGAGGCTGAAAGACTTCGTCTCAGACCGCAGTTTCGCCGACTAGGAGATCCCGTGACCACATCCGACGTTCTGCTGACCGCCGACGCCGATGGCGTGCGCACCTTCACGCTGAACCGGCCACAGGCGTACAACTCGCTGACCGTCGAACTCAAGGAACTGCTGCTGGCGGGGCTGCGCGAGGCCGCGGCCGACGACAGTGTCCGCGCGGTGGTGCTGACCGGTTCGGGCAAGGCGTTCTGCGCCGGGCAGGATTTGAAGGAGCATGTCGGGCTGCTGCAAGCGGGTGACCCGGCTCCGCTACACACGGTCAAGGAGCACTACAACCCGATCGTCAAGACCATCGTCGGGATGCCGAAGCCGGTCATCGCAGCGGTGAACGGCCCGGCGGCCGGCGCCGGCGCCGCCTTCGCCTACGCGAGCGACCTCCGCATCGCGTCGACGTCGGCGAACTTCCTGATGGCGTTCGCGAACGTCGGCCTCGGGCCGGACTCGGGCGCGTCGTGGACGTTGCAGCGGCTGATCGGCCTCGGCCGCGCGGCCGAACTGATGCTGCTGGCGCGCACGGTCGACGCGGCCGAGGCGCTGACGCTCGGCCTGGTCAGTGAGGTCGTCCCGGACGAGGAACTGGCGGCCCGCGCACAGAAGCTCGCCGCGAAGCTCGCGGCCGGCCCGACGGTCGCGTACGCGAAGATCAAGAACGTGCTGTCCGTCGCCGCCGAGTCCTCGCTCGACGAGGCGCTCGCCGCCGAGGACGACGCTCAGGCCGCGCTCGGTGCGACCGCCGACCACACCGAGGCCGTCGAGGCCTTCGTGGGCAAGCGCAAGCCGACCTTCCAAGGCAAGTAAGCGCCCCCAAGAGACGCTATGAAAGGCCCGTTACTTGCAAAATTTGCAAGTAACGGGCCTTTCATAGCGCGCGGGAGGCGCATTCGGGACCGGTACCGAGCCTGAGCGGATAAAGTTCGGCGGTGACCCCGACCCCGGCCCGCCTCCAGGCGAAAGCCGCGGAGCACGACCTCGGCGACTGCGTCACCCGCTACCGCCGGAGGCCGGGCCTGACAGGCACCTTCTTCGCGTTCGCCCCACTGGCGGGCGGGATCCTCATCGGCACTCTCGGCGGAGACCCGGTGAAGGCGCTCGGCGTCGTGCTGTTCCTGTGGCCGCCGCTGTTCCTCGCCTGGTGCTACTCGACGAGGAAACGCCTCGACGGCGGCATCTACGTCTTCACCGGCGGCTTCGCCGAGGTCCACGGGCGCAAGATCCCGCACGCGATCACCTGGGCCGAAGTCCGCGCAGTGCGCTACAAGAGCGTCGAGCACTGGCTGAACTTCATCCCCGTCGCCTACGTCGCGAAGTGCACGATCGAACTGCGCGACGGCGGAGTGATCGAACTCGACGGCAGCTACCGGAAGCTGGAGCGACTGGCCGAAGACCTCCACCGCCGGAGCGGCGCCTAACCCGCCCGGAAGCAGTCCTTCACGTGGTCGTCGACCATCCCCGTCGCCTGCATCAGCGCGTAGCAGGTCGTCGGCCCCAGGAACGCGAAGCCGCGCTTCTTGAGCTCCTTCGCCATCGCCTTCGACTCGTCGGTGATCGCCGGGACGTCGCCCATCGTGCGAGGCCGTTTGTGCCGTGACGGCGCGAACGACCACAGCAGGTCGTCCAGCGAACCGTCCAGTTCCCCGATCGCCTTGGCGTTGTTGATCGCCGCCAGGATCTTCGCCCGGTTCCGCACGATCGACGCGTCCTGCATCAGCCGTTCGACGTCGTCGTCGGTGAAGACGGCGACCTTCTTCGGCTTGAACTTCTTGAACGCCTTCCGGAACGACTCCCGCTTCCGCAGGATCGTGATCCAGGAAAGCCCGGACTGGAAGGACTCCAGGCACAGGCGTTCGTACAACTCCTCGTCACCGTGGAGCGGGACGCCCCATTCGGTGTCGTGGTACTCCACGTAATCCGGGGCGGAGTTGCCCCATGAGCACCGCTTGATCCCGTCCGCGCCCAGCAGACCCGCCTCAGCCAACCCGGTACCCCTCCGCGTACTTCACGAATTTCTGCAGGCACAGCCGCAGTCCCAGTTCGAAGCCCGGTTTCGCGACCGGCCAGCCGAGCCGTCCGACGACGCCGAACGGCGGCCGCAGATGCTCCGCCCAGACGAACGTCGACGAATGCGGCCCCTTCTCGATCACTTGGAAGACCCCGGTGCCCTGCACGATCTTGCCGAGATGCCGCACGACGCAGCGCAGCGGCGGCTCCCAGCTGGTGATCTCCATGGTGTCGGTGAACCCGATCCCGGCGACGCCGGTGAAGGCCGACAGCTTCGAGCCGACACTGCGCCCGTTGCCCTCGACGACCTTGACCTCGGTGCCGAGCATCCATTCGCCTTGGCGTTCCCAGTCGGTCAGGGCGAGCCAAGCCGTCCCGGCCGGTACCCCGACGTCGACGGAGACGACGACATCGGTCACCTGGCGCCCTCGCGCTCGGCTTCCAGTTCGGCCACCCTGGACCGCAGCTCCTCGAGCTCGACGCCGAGGCGCCGCATCACCCAGTCCACTTCGGACATCTTGTACCCGCGCAGCACCATCTGGTAGCGGACGGCGTAGACGTCCTCGGCGGTGATGTCTTCGGCGGGCAGCCTGGTCGGCGAGCCGCCCGGGGGCAGCGGGGCCAGTTCCTCACCCCTGCCGAACACCACGGCGGCCAGCAGGAACACCACCGCGGCCACCAGCAGCATGACTACGAGATAGATCAGGGCGGTCGTCACGGCACGATCGTGGCACACGAACGCCACGATCGTCTCGCCAGCAACGCGAGTCGCACACTGACCACCACCCAAAGCACCATCAGGATCCCGCACGGCACCGACAGGAACAGCCGTGACGCGTCGATGAGCCCGGTGGCGAACACCAGCAGCGCCACCGAAAACAGGTTCAGCCCGACGGCCTCGCCGATCAGCACGCCCGCGGTCCTGACCAGCCGTCTCCCGTCCATCCGCCGGGAGAGCCAGCGCATGCAGACGAGCGCGAACACCCCCAGCAGCGGCACGACGAACACCGAGCCGTGGGTGAACTGGGCGACGTACTTGTACCAACCCGGTGTCGGCGTCGCGAGCTGCGACCAGTCGCCGAAGGTCCACTTGCGGGCGAACTCCCAGGCCAGCTGCATCAACGGCACCCCGAGGATCAGCTTCCACAGGGTGCGGGTCCCGCTGTTCATGCCCAGTTCGGCCTGGTAGTCCCGCGCGATCAGGTGCACCGGCCCGAAGTCGTCGACGGCACGCCGTTGCGCGTCGTGCTCGCTCCAGCCGCCCTCCCGGTAGGCGTCGGCGGCGTCGTTGAGCCCGTCCCGCGCCTCGCGCAGCAGATCCCGCTTCGCCGACGCCGGGCCGTCCAGCCGGGTGCGCAGCTCACCGAGGTAGGCCTCGATCACCGTCATGCCGTGATTCTCCGGCTCCGCGCGGCGACCGTGAGCCGCAGGCTGAACAGGATCCACGTTCCGGACAGGACCGCGCACGGCACACTGACGAGCAGCCGGGCGGGCTCCAGGAACCCTGTCGCACCGCCGTACGTCGTGACCGCGAGAAGGTTCAGCCCCACCGCCGCGGCCAGCGACCACGAGACCACGCGAGCGACGGACGGCCCTTCCCGCCGCCGCGAGAGCAGCCGGGCGACGATCAGCCCGCCGATCGCGACGATCGGGGACAGCGCGGCCAGCACGTCGGCCAGGCCGATCGCGCGGTAGTACCAGGACGGCGGCTGCCCCAACCGCGACCAGCCGCCGGAGCTCAGCCCGCGCGCGAGATCCCAGGCGAGGATCAGCAGCGGGACACCGACGATCAGTTCCCACAGGACGCGGATGTCGCGCCGTAGTCCCAGTTCCGCCTGGTAGTCACGGGCGATCAGGTCGGCGGGGCCGAAGTCGGCGACGGCACGGCGTTCCGCGTCCGCCTCGTCGAAGCCGCCCATGCGGTAGGCCTCGGCCGCGTCGATCAGACCGTCTCTCGCCTCGGTGAGCAGATCGGCCTTGGCCCCCACCGGACCGCTCAGCCGCCTGTCCAGATCGCCGACGTAGGCCTCGATGGCGCTCATGCGACGGCCAGGGGCCGGGACCGGAAGACCGCCGGGAGCAGCCAGAAACTGAACACCGCCCAGCCGGCCGCCAGAACGTTGCACGGCAGGCTCATGTTCATCCTGGACGGGTCGAGGACCGAGGTGCCCACGGTGAGCAGCAGCAGCGCCAGCAGGTTCGTGATCGACGCGGCGCCCACCGTCCACCGCGTCACCTTCCCCAGCCGCACGCTGTCGAGCCTGCGCCCCAGCCGGCGGGCGCCGAAGAGCGCGACAGCTCCGATCAGGGGCGAAACGATGACCAGGACGCCGAAGAGTTCGATGACGGACAGGTACCACTCCGGGGGCATTCCCAGGTTGTCCCAATCCCCGTAGGTCCAGAGCCGTGCCAGCTCCCAGCTCACCTGGAACAGCGGGACACCGACGATGACCTTCCACAGGGTGCCGATGTCGCCGCGCAATGCCAGTTCGGCCTGGTAGTCACGGGCGATCAGGCCGGCCGGGCCGAAGTCCGCGACGGCGCGCCGCTCGGCATCCCCCTGGCAGGCACCGCCCTCGCGATAAGCCTCGGCCGCGTCGGAAAGACCATCCCTCGCTTCGGTGAGCAGATCAGCCTTGGCCCCCGCCGATCCGCTCAACCGTCTGTCCAGATCACCGATGTAGGCCTCGATGGCGCTCATGCCGTGCTCCCCCCGAGGACACCACCGATCACGGTGGTGAACTCCTGCCATTCGGCCCGTTCCGCCGCCAGCGCCTTCTGCCCGGAGCGGGTGAGCTTGTACGTACGACGTTTGCGGCCGGACACGACGTCCCATTCGCTGGCGAGGAAACCGGCGCGCTCCAACCGGCGAAGCGCCGGGTAGACGGTGCCCGTCGGCAGGTCGAGCGCACCGTCACTGCGGAGCTGGAGCGCCTCGATGATGGCGTACCCGTGCAGCTTCCGGCCGTCGAGGACGGCGAGGAGCAGCGCGTCGAGGTGCCCGCGCAGGCTGTCGGCCTTCATAGATAGACAGTCTACACATCGCCGCCTACCAGGGTAGCCGGGTCTTTCCGGGGACGGCCTCAGGGAATGTCCCGGAGATGACCCTTAATTCATAGATTTCGTGCCTACATGTAGCCAGCCTACGTATACAGTGCATCGGCATGGACGCACTCCCGATCGCGAGACTCCAGTTCGCGACGACGACCTCGTTCCACTTCCTGTTCGTTCTGCTCACACTGGGGCTCGTGACACTCGTCGCGGTGATGCAGACACGCTCCGCATTCGGCGGCAAGCCTGAACTGATGCGGATGACCCGCTTCTGGGGCAGGCTCTACGTGATCAATTACGCGCTGGGAATCGTCACCGGAATCGTGATGGAATTCCAGTTCGGGCTGACCTGGACAGGCTTGTCCACGGTCGCGGGCGACGTCTTCGGCGCCCCGCTGGCCATCGAGACGCTGGTGGCGTTCTTCGCCGAATCGACCTTCCTGGGGTTGTGGATCTTCGGCTGGGGGCGGCTGAACAAATGGGTCCACCTGACCCTGATCTGGCTGGTCACGCTGACCGCGTACGCCTCGGCGCTGTTCATCATGGTGGCCAATTCGTTCCTGCAGAACCCGGTCGGCACACATGCCGAGAACGGTGTGCTGAAACTCGACGACTTCGGCGCGCTGTTCACCAACCCGGCGCTGGCGATGTCGCTGCCGCACGTGCTGAGCGCGGCGCTCATGACCGGCGGTTTCTTCGTGGTCGGCGTCAGCGCGCACCACTTCATCAAGCGCACCAAGGAGATCGAGTTCTTCCGGACCTCCATGCGGATCGGCGTGCTCACCTCGCTGGTCGGCAGCACGATGGTGATCGGCTTCGGGTTCGCCCAGTTCGGCCCGCTCGGGGAGTACCACCCCGGCAAGCTCGAAGCACCGGAACCGCTGGTCGGCGCCCCGCTGGGGCTCATGATCCAGATCGGCTTCATCGCCTTCCTGGCCTCGATCCTCGGCACGCTGCTGTTGTTCCGGAACTGGATCACCAGGGTGCGGCCGTTGCTGTACCTGATGGTGCTGGCCATCCCGCTGCCGTTCTTCGCCGCGATCTCCGGCTGGCTGGTCCGGGAGATCGGCAGGCAGCCGTGGCTGATCCGCGGGCAGCTGACCACCGCCGACGCCGTCGCGTCGATCCCGGCGGGCCAGATCCTGTTCTCCTTCATCGCGTTCACCGTGCTGTTCGCGACACTCGCGATCGCCGACTGGGTGCTGATGTCCCGGGTCGCCAAACGCGGCCCGGAACCCGAAGAAGAGGCGGCGCCGCCTCGTGCCGAACTTCCCGTCCTGAGCGGAGTCTGACCCATGGTGATCCTGTGGTGGTGTGTGCTCGGTTTCCTGATCTCCGGCTATTTCGCGCTGGCGGGCTACGACTACGGCGTCGGGATGCTGCTCGGCAGGTTCAGCCGTGACGAGGAAGGACGACGGCGCGTCCTCGGTGCCTTCGGCCCGTTCTTCCTGGCCAACGAGGTCTGGCTGGTGGCCGCGGTCGGCGTCCTGTTCGGCGCTTTCCCGCATCTGGAAGGAAAAGTGTTCTCCGGGGCCTATCTCCCGGTCGTCACGCTGTTGCTCGGGCTGGTCGCGTTCACCGCGGCGGTGCAGTTGCGCAGCAGGCGGCCGGACGCCGGCCGCGGTGCCTGGACGCTGGCGATCACCGTCGGCGCCTGGGTGACGGCGGTGTCCTGGGGCGTGTTCCTCGGCAACCTCGTCCTCGGGCTCCCGCTCGACGCCGCCGGGCAGCCGACCGGCGGTGTCCTCGCCGTGTTCGATCCGTACGCGCTGATCTGGGGTGCCGGGTTCGTCGCGCTGTTCGCCTTGCAGGGAGCGGCTTTCCTCGCCGTCCGGGCGCCCGCCGACTTCACCGCCCGCGCGAACCGGATCGCCAAGGCCCTGCTCACGCCGGCGCTCGCGTTCCTGGTCGTGGCGGTCGGCTGGGGCGCCGTCGAGACCACCGCGTCGTGGACCGTGCTGCCCGCGATCGTGCTGGCGTTCGGCGCGCTCGGCGTCGCGGCCGCGGCACTGCGCGCGGGTCGGCACAAGGCGGCGCTGATCGCGACGATGGTCCTGTCCGCGTCGCCGGTGCTGGCCGTCGGGACACTGCGCCTTCCGGATGCGCTCGTGTCCTCTGTGGACGGCGGGTTTTCGCTGAGCCTGACGGAAGCGGCCACCAGTACCGAGACCCTCGATCTGCTCACCATCGTCGGTCCGCCCGCGCTGGTGGCGATCGCCGCCGTGCAGTGGGTGACCTGGCGCAGGCACGGCGACCGGGTCGACCAGCGCTCGCTGCTGCACTTCTAGGAGCCGATGATGCCTCCCCTTCCCGGACTGCGACGCCATTTCGGCGTTCTGGCCGTTCTCGGAACACTGACCGCCGCGGCGATCCTCGTCCAGGCGGACGGCCTCGCGACGCTGCTGACCGGCGGCGGTGTCACCTGGACGCTCGCGGCCGCCATCGCGGTCCGGGTGCTGCTCGCGGGCGTCCAGGGTTCCGTCGGCGGCCGGTTCGCGGCGACGGTCAAAGCCGGGCTGCGCAAACGGCTTCTCGGCGCGGAAGCGGAAAAGCCCGGTGAGGTCGCGGCGCTGGTGACCAAGGGGATCGACGCGAGTGATGCCTATCTGACGGGATATCTGCCGACGGTGGTGCTGTCGGCGATCGTGCCGGTCGCGGTGCTCGTCCGGCTGTTCGCCGCGGATCTGGCGTCGGCACTGATCATCACCGCGACGCTGCCGCTGATCCCGGTGTTCGCGATCCTGGTCGGCCAGCACACGAAGGCGAAGACGGCCAAGCAGTGGGCGCTGCTTTCCAAGCTGGGCGGGCATTTCCTCGATGTCGTCCGCGGTCTCGGCACGCTCAAGGTGTTCGGTCGCGCCGACGCGCAGGCCAAGACCGTGCGGGCGATGGCGGACGCGCATACGGACGCGACGATGCGCACGCTGCGGGTCGCGTTCCTGTCCGCGCTGGTGCTGGAACTGGTGGCGACGCTGTCGGTGGCGCTCGTGGCGGTGCCTATCGGCTTCCGCCTGCTGGAAGGCGGGATGGTCGTGCACACCGCGGTGCTGGTCCTGCTGCTCGCGCCCGAGGCCTATCTGCCGTTGCGGGCGGCCGGGGCGAAGTTCCACGCCAGCGCGGAAGGGCTCGCGACGGTGAAGGAGGCGCTGGCCGTCCCCGCGGAGGAGATCGTCCGGGGTTCGCAGGTGGCCCGCCGCGGTGCGCCGCGGATCGTGCTGGAGCAGGTGAGCGTCGCGTACGGCGGCGAGACCGTTCTGTCCGAAGTGGACATGACGATCGAGGCGGGCGAGCACGTCGCGCTCGTCGGTCCCAGCGGTTCCGGGAAGAGCACCCTGCTGGCGGTGTTGCTGGGTTTCGTCACGCCGACGTCCGGCCGGATCCTCATCGACGGCGTCGACCTGCGCGAACTGGATCCGGCGCCGTGGCGCGCCGGGGTGGCGTGGGTGCCGCAGCGGCCGACCCTGTTCACCGGAACCGTCGAGGAGAACATCGCCATGGGCCAGGTGCCGGACGTCCAGGCGGCGGCCCGCGCGGCGGCGTTCGACGAGGTCGTGCGGGGGTTGCCCGACGGCTACCGGACCCGGATCGGGGAGCTGGGCGCGCCGCTTTCCGCCGGGCAGCGGCAACGGCTCGGCCTCGCCAGGGCACTGGCCCGCACGGAAGCGGGCCTGGTGCTGCTCGACGAACCGACCGCCCGGCTCGACGCGGAAACCGAGGCGGCCGTGCTGGCCGCGACCCGCGAACTGCTCACCGGCCGGACCGCGGTACTCGTGGCGCACCGGCCCGCGATGGCCGCGCTGGCCTCCCGCGTCCTCGAAGTCCGCGATGGCGCCGTAAGAGAACGGGAACTGGTGTGAACGTCTGGGGTGTGTCCGCGAAGGACGTCGTCCGGCTGGTCCGCGCCGGGCTGATCGCGGCCGGTGCGGAACTGGCGGGCTTGGCGCTGATGGCCACCGCCGCGTGGCTGCTGCTGAAGGCGGCCGAGCGGCCGCCGCTGGCTTCGCTCACGGTGGCGATCGTCGCCGTCCGGACGCTGGCGTTGCTGCGCGGCGGGCTGCGCTACGCGGAACGGCTCGCCGGGCACGAGGTCGTCCTGCGTTATCTCGGCGCCCTGCGGACCCGCGTGTACACGTCGTTGCTGCCGCACCGGGTTTCCCGGCATTCCGGCGGTGACCTCGTCACGCGCCTGGTGTCCGATGTGGACGCCGTGCAGGACGCGATCCTGCGCTGCCTGCTGCCCGCCGGGGTCGCCGCCTTCGTGGGCATCGTGTCGACCACGTTCGCCCTGATCGTCAGCCCGACGGCCGGTCTGGTGCTGGCGCTCGGGCTCGTCGTCGCGGGGATCGGGCTGCCGTGGCTGTGCGTGCGGATCACTCGCGCGGCGGCGGAGAAGAGCGCTCCGGCGCGGGCCGATCTCGCCGAACGCGCGGTCGAGCTCATCACCGGGCGACGGGAGCTGATCGCCCACGGCGTGCACGAGTCCACTGTGGACGCCGCGCACACCGCCGTCGACGCGCTCGCCGTCCGGGACCGGGCGACGGCGAACCGGACCAGCCTGCTGACCGCGGCCGGGATGCTCGTCCAGTTGCTGACCTGCGTCACGATCGCGCTGACCGCCGGGGTTTCGCCGCCGCTGACCGCCGCACTGGCCCTCGGCGCGCTGACCGTGTTCGAGCTGGTCCTCCCGCTGGCCGCCGCCGCCCAGCGCTGGGTCGAGGTCCGGGCATCGGCGGGCCGGGTGCGCGCGCTGCTGACCGAGCCCGCGCCCGCGCGCGGGACACTGGTGCCCGAGCCTGGACACCTGCGGCTCGAAGGCGTCGGCGTGCGGTTCGAGGGCAGGGCTGCGGCGCTCGACGGCGTCGACCTCGATCTGCCGCCGGGCAAACGGGTCGGGATCCTGGGGCCGAGCGGCGCCGGGAAGACGACGCTGCTGAACGTGCTGCTGGGTTCCGTGGCGCCGACCTCCGGGCGCGCTCTGCTGAACGGAAAGCCGCTGGACGTCTACGATCCGGCGCTGCTGCCGTCGGTGGTTTCGGGCGCGCTCGCGGACGCGCACGTCTTCCACACGACGGTCCGGGAGAATCTGCTGCTCGCGAAGCCCGGTTCTTCGGACGCCGAGTTGCTCGCCGCCTGCGCGACGGCGGGGTTCGACCTGCCGCTGGATCGCGAAGCCGGTTCCGACGGCGACGCTCTGTCAGGAGGGCAGCGCCAGCGGCTCGTGCTCGCGCGGGCGGTGCTGGCCGCGCCGCCGGTCCTGGTGCTGGACGAGCCGGTCGAGGGGCTGGACCCGGAGCACGGCGACGCCGTCCTGGCGGACGTGCTCGCGGCCGCGCGCGGCACCGTCGTCCTCGTGACGCACCGTGAAGCGCATGTGGCCGGGTTCGACGAGGTACTACGTTTAGTGCAACCAGTCAGGCGCAGCCTGTCCCTTGAGGGTGGTGGTGGGGCGGGGTCTGGGTTAGGCCGCGCACTTCCCGCATCGGCGGCCGGTCGCTGATCGACACCTCGGCCACCTCAGGCAGCCACTCGTCCTCTACTTGCGCGAACTGTGTCAACAGCGCCGGGTCGTCCGACTTGATGCCGCAGCGCGCGAGCGCCGTCCCGAGGATCTGCCGGGCCATCACGCCCAGCTGAAGCAGCGAACGGTTGCGGTGCTTGCGTACGCCGAGGTTGACCTGCGCGAGCCCTTCGAGGCCGTAGCGCGCTTCGGCGTCGAGGATGAGCCCGATCTCGACGCCGTACCCGGCCGCGAAGGGCACTGACTCGAGGAACTTGCGCGTCGCGGCGTACTCGCCGCCCAAAGGCTGGATGAGCGCCGACAGCGACGGGCGCAGCGCCGAAAGGACCGGCCGCGCCAGTAGCTCGGTGACCCGGCCACCGCCGCTGCTCTCCAGCCGCAGCGGCCGCCGGTAGAACCCCTTGACCAGGTGGACACCGTTTTCGCAGAGCAGCGGCCCGAGCAGGGTCGGCACGAAGGCCGGGTCCGGGTCGACGAGGTCGGAGTCGAGGAACACGACGACGTCACCGGTCGTCGCGGCCAGCGACCGCCACAGCACCTCGCCCTTGCCGGGCACCGGCGGCAGCCCGGGGAGCACATCCTCGCGATGCACCACCCGCGCGCCGGCGCGGGCGGCGAGCTCGACGGTGGCGTCGGTGGACCCGGAATCCATCACGACCAGCTCGTCGACGACCGTGCCCAGCAACGGGCGGACCGTGCCGACGACCTCGGCGACGGTGTCCTGTTCGTCGAGTGCCGGTAGCACGACCGAAACCGTCCGGTCACCCTTCGCAGCGACGATGTCGTCGAGCGTCCAACCGGGGTTCTGCCACGTACGCCGCTCGAACCAACTCATGAGTAGTGATCGTGCCATGCTGGAGTCCGACACCCCGTCGATGGAGGAACCTTGCTACCGCTACTCGTCCGTTTCGTACTCGGTCCGCTGGTCAGGGCCCTGTACCGCCCCGAGATCCGCGGCGTGGAGAACATCCCCGCCGAGGGGCCGGTGCTCCTGGCGCCCAACCACCGGGCGGCCCTGGACACCGGCGTGATCACTTTCACGGCGATGCGGCAGGTCAAGTTCCTCGGCAAGGCGGAGTACTTCACCGGCCGTGGGCTCAGGGGCAAAATGATGGCCGGTTTCCTGGGCGGGCTCGGCTACGTCCCGGTCGAACGCGGCAACGCGCAGGCCGGTCTCGCCGCGCTGGAAGCGGCGCGGAAGGTGCTCGACGCGGGCGGCGCGTTCGCGATCTACCCCGAGGGCACCCGCTCGCTGGACGGACGGCTGCACCGCGGCCACACCGGTGTCGCGGCCCTGGCGCTCGCGACCGGCGCGAAGGTCGTCCCCGTCGCCCTGTCCGGCACCGAAGACCTGCAGCCCGCCGGGAAACGGATCCCGCGGCGCGCGAAGATCACGGTCACCTACGGCACGCCTCTGGACTTCTCGCGGTACGAGGGACAGGACTCGTCGCCGGCGATCCGGCGCTCGGTGACCGACGAGATCATGTACGCGATCCTGGAGCTCTCGGGGCAGGAGTACGTGGACTCGTACCACAAACGCCCTGACCAAAGCGCCGCCTGACACTCCGGCTTTCCTTTCATGACACGCGCCGCGGCACCCGGGCCCGGCGATAGCAAAGGTCCCTTGCTCCCCGCGGCCCCGCGACCTCCACATGCCGTGAAGGCCTCCTTCCCTACCTTGAGGGTAGGGAAGGAGGCCTTCACGTACTTCCAGGTCCCTCAAGGGTCCCTTCACGGACCCTGGGTCCGCGAACTCGACCTTCGCTCCGCCCCAAGTACATGAAGGCCCCCTTCCTGTACCTAGGCGCAAGCAAGGGGGCCTTCATGTACCAAAGCCACTTACTTGGCCCACTTGGGTCGTGGAGGAGGGACGTAGTCCGCGAAGCCGTCCAGAAGAGAAGAAGCGTCCGAGTCGATCGCGAGCATGTCCCGGTACCCCGCCGACAGGAAGCCCTCCGACACCATGTGGTCGGCGAACTTCAGCAGCGGCGCGTAGTACCCGCCGACGTCGACCAGCCCGATCGGCTTCTCGTGCAGCCCGAGCTGCGCCCACGTCCAGACCTCGAACAGTTCCTCCAGCGTCCCCGCCCCACCGGGCAGCGCGAGGAAGCCGTCGGACAGCGCGGCCATCTTCGCCTTCCGCTGGTGCATGTCGGCGACGACGTGCAGTTCGGTCAGGCCGGCGTGCGCGATCTCGACGCTGCCGAGCGCCTCCGGGATCACGCCGATCACCTCGCCGCCCGCGGCCAGCGCGGCGTCCGCGACGACGCCCATGGTCCCGACCGAGGCGCCGCCGTAGACGAGCCCGATCCCGCGCGAGGCCAGCAGGGTGCCCAGCGCCCGTGCCTCATCGGCATAGCGCGGGTCGAAGCCCATCGAGGAGCCGCAGAAGACGCATACCCGGCGCGGAGCCGCCATCAGTGGGTGTCCTCCCATGCCTGGTACGACGTCTGCACGACGCTCACGGCGTCGTCGATGTCGTCCGTGACGTGCAGCAGGTCGAGGTCCTTCTCGCCGATTTTGCCCTCGGCGAGCAGCGTCTTGGCGATCCAGTCGTACAGGCCGCCCCAGTAGTCGCTGCCGAACAGCACGACCGGGAACTTCGTGACCTTCTTCGTCTGCACCAAGGTGAGCGCCTCGAACAGCTCGTCGAGCGTGCCGAAACCGCCGGGCAGGCAGATGAACGCCTGCGAGTACTTGATGAACATCGTCTTGCGGGCGAAGAAGTACCGGAAGTTGACGCCCAGGTCGACCCACGGGTTCAGGCCCTGCTCGAACGGCAGCTCGATGCCGAGGCCGACGGAGAACCCGCCCGCCTCGTTGGCGCCGCGGTTCACCGCTTCCATCGCGCCGGGGCCGCCGCCGGTCATCACCGCGAAGCCCGCGTTCGCGAGCGCCCCGCCGATCTTGCGGCCGAGCTCGTACTCCGGGTGGTCCCGTTTGGTCCGTGCCGAACCGAACACGGTCACCGCGCGCGGCACCTCGGCCAGCGCGCCGAAGCCCTCGACGAACTCCGCCTGGATCCGCAGCACGCGCCACGGGTCGGTGTGCACCCAGTCACTCGGTCCCCGCGAGTCCAGCAGGCGCTGGTCGGTGGTGCTGCCCTGGTCACGGCGATCCCGCCGCAGTACGACCGGGCCCTTGTGGCGTTCGATCGGACGTTCCGGGTACTGGCCGTCGGGGAACTCGCTTGTCTCACTCACCCAACCAAGACTACGACGTCGTCACCGTCCGGAGCGGCAGCATCGCCGCGAACAGGAGTTGTCGGATTCGCGAACGCGGGGCCCGCCCGAGAGAGCGGGCCCCGCGAAGGCGGTTAGGAGCGTCCGGTCAGCGCGAACGCGAGCATGGCCGTCGAGGTGAAGTCGATGGCGGGCTCGTTGCTCGGCCAGGAGGCGAGGTCGTCGGTGTAGCGGGACTCGGTCGTGTCGAAGGCGTCGTACGGCTTCGTGCACTCCTTCGCCCCGGCCGGGAACGGCAGGTCCGCGAAGTGTTCCGCGCCGTTCGGTCCATTCACGACCGCGCCGTAGAGCACCTTCTGCTCACCCGCGAGGTTCGCCGCCTGGTGGTGCGGGCACTTCGGCGACGTCGTGCCGACGCCGACGACCAGCGAGACACCCCACGCGTTCGCGCCGAGGGTGAAGTTCCGCTGCTGCGAACCGAACGCCGCGTACTTCCGGTCACCGGTCACGTCCGCGTACAGCCGCTCGGTCGCGGCGAACCCGAAGCTCTTGCTGGCGGCGTCGAAGTCCTTGACCGAGACAGCCGTCCGGAAAGGACTCTTCGCCGCGTTCGCGACACCTTCGTCGAGCTGACGCCGCAGGTCGCCGATCAGTTCCTTCGGACCGAGCGCGGCACCCGGGACACCGTGCCGCAGGAGCTTCGCCAGTTCGGCGTGCGCCAGCGCGCTGGTGTCGTACAGGTTGAGCGTGCTCTTCTCTTCGAGGTCGATGTACGCCTTGGCCCAGTGCGCCGCCTGCCGCGTCCATTCGCCGGCCCTCGGGTCCCGCAACGCCTTGCCCGCCAGGGCGAGCTGCGTCGCACCGAGTTCCATGTCGTCCCGCCAGGACGATTCCGGGTAGTACGCGTGCGGGAAGGCGGTGACGAGTTCGCCGACGTCCTTCGTCTTGGCCTGCGCGAACACCGAAGCCGCTTCGGCTAGGTACTTCCGCGCCAGTGCCGGGTTCCGCTTCGCCTCGACCTGCGCGCCGAGCGCGAACGCCGCGGCCACCCGGCCCGCCAGGTTCGGGCTGAGCGCCGAACCACCGGGGTTCGCCGGGAAGACGGGCCGGTGCTTGACGAAGTACTTGGGGTCACCGGGTTTCACGTCGAGCGGGTCGTCGTCGTGCGGGTTCCGCCAGACGTCGTGGTCGCCGAGGAAGCCGAACTTGTCGCTGCCCGTCCCGATCCCGACCTGGGCGTACAGCGTCTTGCTCTGCTGGTCCCACATCTTGTCGAGCCAGTCGAGGCCGAGTTTGACCTCCTTGGCCAGTACCGGGTCGTAACCCTCGCGGAGCACGTATCCCAGCTCCGCCAGCGAATACGCCGTGTTCGAGGTGAACTTGACGAAGTCGCCCGCGTCGACCCAGCCGCCCTCGACGTCGATCGGCCCGCCGATCGGCTTGAGCGGTTCGGCGATCTCGTCGCCGCCCTCGCCGACGAACACCGGCCAGTCGTAGACCGTGGCCTGCTTGTCGGCCAGATGCGACGGTTTGCGGTCGAGACGGCCGGGGACGATGTCGTCGCCGTCGCGCTGTGCCTGGAAGAACTCGTTGGTGGCGCGGACGAGCGGCGTGAAGAGCCGGTCCTTCGTGTCCACCCGGAACGTCGGCGACGTCGCCTTGGTCTCGCCGCTGACCTCGATCCGGTACTTGCCCGGCAGCCAGACCTTCGACAGGTCGAGCTGGTACACCGCCGGGTACTTCGCGTTCCACGCGCCGAGCGACTGCCCTGTCCGTCCACGATGGACGGTCCGGCCACGTTCGTCGACCACCGAGAACGACCCCGGCGCGCTGGACAGCAGATAGGCGTACTTGGTCTCGGTGAGGCCGTAGCCGACCTGATCGACCCGCACCTCGCCTCGCACCGCCGCGGCGGCCGAAACCACCGGAACCGTCAAACCCCCGAGGACCAGTGCCGACACCGCGGCCACCGCCCGGGACCAGGAACTCACCATCATCGGCGCCCCGCTCGAATTAGTTAAGAAAGTTTCCTTTTTATTGCGCAAGACGCTAGCCGCCGGGGCCCGCGCCGTCAATATGTCCGATTCGCCGGGCAAAAGTCACACGATTCGACATCCGGTCAGTGGGTATCCCACCGGGATGAACTGGAACGAGCGCATGAGCGGTTGGCACAAATCCAGCTACACCCACTGGGAGGAGAACGCCTGCGTCGAAGTCGGCACCGACGGTGACCTCGTCGGCATCCGCGACACCAAGCAGCGCGAACTCCCGCCCGAGGTCAGACCGGTTCTCGTGGTGCCCGCCCCCGGATTCGCCGCGTTGCTCACCCACTTGATCGGCTGACCCCGGAAACCGCCGGGAAATCGTCTACCGTTGGTCCGGTGCCGTCGTTGCCGACCGAGGCCGAACCACTCGGCGCGCGGATCCGGCGGTTGCGCCAGGCCCGCGGGCTGACCCAGCGTGAGCTCGCCGAGCCCCGCTACGACCGCGGCTTCCTCGCCAAGGTCGAATCCGGCACCCGCGCGCCCTCGGACGACGTGCTGGCCCATCTCGCGCGGCGGCTCGGCCTGACCGCGGACGAACTCCGCTTCGGCAGGCCGCCGGGCGCGGCCGGGGAACTCACCGACGCACTGGAAAGTGCATATCGGGAATTGCAACAAGGCGGGCTCGAAGCCGCCGAGCGCGAATTCGCGCGGATCGAACAGCGCGCGGCCGCGTACCGGCTGCCCGACGTCCAGTGCCACGCGCGGTTCTATCTCGGCGAGGTCGACTGGCAGCGCTACGACATCCCGCTGGCGGACAAAGGGTTCGCGCACGCCATGGAACTCGCCGAGGCGGCTTCACCGAGGTTGCGCGCGATGATCGTCAACCGCGTCGCCGCCTGCCGCGCACTGTCGGGCGACCTGGGTGCGTCGGTCGCGCTGACCGAAACCGCGCTCGCCGGACTCCGCGCCGCCGGCCCCGTCGACCCCGACGCCGAACTCGCGCTGGTGACCGCGCTGATCCACCCGCTCATCGAAATGGGCGCGCTCCGCCGCGCGCGGCGGGCCGCCGAAGAAGGACGGCGCGCGCTGGCTTCCGCCCGCCGCAAGGACATCTCCGCCCGGTACCACCGGCAGGCCGCGCAGTTGTGGCAGGCGATCGGCCTCGCCGACCGTGCCGAAAAGGACCTTTCGCGGGCACTGCGGCTGTTCACGTCCATCGGGTACGACCGGGACGCCGCCCGGAGCCGGTGGGCCCGCGGCTTCCTGTGGCGACGACTGGGCAAACTCGACGACGCGCACGCCGAACTCCTGCTCGCCCGCGACCTTCTGGCCAAGGCCGGTTCGCGCGAAGGCGTCCTCGGTGCGACCATCGAACTCGCCGACGTCCGCCGCCGTCAAGGCGCACTCGACGAAGCCGCCGAACTCGCCGAGGGGATCCGGCCGCTTCTGGATCGATCCCCCGACATCGAAGCCAAGGCGGAGGTTCTCCGACTACTGGGACTCATCGCCCGCGCCCGCGGCGATCTGCCCGAAGCGACCGCGTTGCTCGAAGAAGCCGCCACCGCACAGGAAAAGTCGGAATTACGCGGCGCGCTCATCGCCACTTCACTGCATCTGGGTGACACGTTGCGGGCCCGCGGATTAATCGACAAAGCGGCGGACGCTTATCAGCGTGGCGTACGCGCGGCCGCTATGTCCGATTCCGGGCCATCGGACTGAAAACCATACGAAAGTCGCCATATATCGCGGCCGACGGCAAAAGCCTTACTACACAGGGATTTCATTCCTCGCATATTGATCTTCACCAGTACCGCTAGGCCATCCGGCCCATTGACGGTGCCGTGACCGGCTCCTTTACTCGGACGTGTCCGTCGAGATAACTCCAGTTATCCGAATGGACACGCTCCCCGTCCCCCGCCGTGCTCCCCGACTCGGTCGAATTCCCCGTCGCGCCTATGGCCGTCCGGGTTCACGGTCCTGCCCATGGAAGGTTCCACATGACCGTTCAGCAAGGGCTCAGAACAGGGTTGGCGGCCATCGCCGGCCTTGCCCTGAGCGCCGCACTTCCGGTGATCCCGGCAAGCGCGGCCACCGCGACCATCCAACCCGCGAGCCCTGACGCCGTCGCCGCGAGCGCCGCCGACCAGGCCGCCGCAGCTGGTGTAGACCAGTTGCGGAAGGGTGCCGACGAAGGCTTCCAGCGCGTCGGGCTGACCCCGGGGGGCGGCGGACTCTTCTACGCCGCTTACGAACGGACCTACCGTGGCCTGCCGGTCGTCGGCGGGGACGCGGTGGTGGTCACCGACGGCGCCGGGCGCGTCCGCGGCACCACCGCCGCGGAGACCGCGACGATCTCGGTCGACACCAAGGCCAAGATCACCGCGGCGAAGGCGGCCGAGGTCGCCCGTGGGCAGCTGTCCAAAGTAGACAAGGCGGCCGCGCCGAAGCTCGTCGTGCTGGCGGGGAACTCTCCCAAGCTCGCCTACGAGGTCGTCGTCACGGGCACCAAGGCGTCGACGCCGAGCAACCTGCACGTCTTCGTGGACGGCGCCACCGGCGCGATCCTCCAGACGCGTGACGACGTCAAGATGTCGAACTTCGCGACCGCCCCGAAGGCCACGTCGGGCGAGGTCAGCACGCTGGGCGCCGGGAACAGCTACTACGTCGGCAACGTCACCATCGACACGACGAACTCCGGTGGCACCTACTCCATGCGCGACCCGCAGCGCCCCAACATCAGCTGCAAGCCGCAGAGCGGCGCGATCTACAGCGGCCCCGACGACAACTGGGGCAACGGTTCCGGCACCAACCTCGAAACCGCTTGTGTCGACACGCTCTTCGGCGTCCAGACCGAGTGGAAGATGCTCAGCGAGTGGCTGGGCCGCAACGGCATCAACGGCAACGGCGGCGGCTTCCCCGCCTCCGTCGGCCTCAACCAGGTCAACGCGTACTGGGACGGTTCCTCGACCACCTTCGGGCACTCGCAGGACAACCAGCGCCAGGCCACCCCGATGGACGTCGTCGCGCACGAGTACGGCCACGCCATCTTCCAGACCACGCCGGGCGGCGCGGGCAGCGGCAACGAGAACGGCGGCCTCAACGAGTCCACCGGTGACATCTTCGGCGCCATCACCGAGCACTACGCCAACAACGCCAAGGACACCCCGGACTACGACGTCGGCGAGGGCGTGAACCTGGTCGGCCAGGGCCCGATCCGCTACATGAACCAGCCGAGCCGTGTTTCGGGCAACCCGAACTGCTACTCGTCGTCGATCCCGAGCACCGAGGTGCACGCGGCGGCCGGTCCGCAGAACCACTGGTTCTACCTGCTGGCCGAGGGCACCGCGCCCGTCGGCAAGCCGGCGAGCCCGACCTGCAACAACACCTCGATCACCGGCATCGGTATCCAGAAGGCCGCGAAGATCTTCTACAACGGCCTGCTGAAGAAGACCTCCGGCTGGAACCACAAGGCCGCCCGCAAGGCGACCCTGGAAGCGGCGCTCGCGCTGTACCCGACTTCCTGCACCGAGTTCAACACCACCAAGGCGGCATGGGACGCGATCAGTGTCACCGCGGCCACCGGTGAGCCGACCTCGTGCACGCCGTCCGGTCCCGACTTCTCGGTCGGCATCACCCCGGCGGCCGGTACCGTCAAGCCTGGCGAGTCGGCCACCACCACGGTGAACACCGGGACCGTCAGCGGTGCGGCGCAGACCGTGGCGCTCACCGCCTCCGGCCTCCCCGCCGGGGCGACCGCGACGTTCAACCCGGCTTCGGTCCAGTCCGGTGCCTCCTCGACGCTCACCATCGCGACGTCGGCGAGCACCCCTGAGGGCACCAGCACCATCACGGTGACCGGGACCGGGACCAGCGGCGCGCACACCGTGCAGTACAAGCTGACCGTCGGCACCGGCACCAACATCCGGACGTTCAGCAACGAAACCGACTACCCGCTGAACGACTACGCCACGGTGAACAGCCCGATCACCTCGAGCGCGACCGGCAACGCCGTGTCGCCGGTGAAGGTGACCGTCACCGGTACCCACACCTGCTCCGAGGACCTTCGCATCAGCCTGAAGGCCCCCGACGGCAGCACGTACTCGGTCAAGGCCACCGGTTCCCTGCCCTGCACCGACCTCGGTACCCGGAACTACTCGGTCCCGGTGACCAACGAAGTCGCGGCAGGCACCTGGACCCTCGTGGTCTACGACGCCTACGCGCAGGACACCGGCACGCTCAGCAGCTGGTCGATCACTCTCTAGCTCTCTCTCGCGTGAAGGACTCCTTCCCTCGGCTCGGCTGAGGGAAGGAGTCCTTCACGCAAACCCCTCCAGGAAGGAAAACCCCGGCATGAAGTGGGGAAAGCGAATAGGAGCGGCCGTCGTCGGTATGGCCGCCGTACTGGGTGTCGTCGTGACACCCGCGCAGGCCGTCACGGCCGCGAACCTCAACGCCGCACCGGACATCTCCCTCGCCAATATCAAGGCGCACCTGAGTTCGCTGCAGACGATCGCCAACCAGAACGGCGGCAACCGCGCCTCGGGACGGTCGGGTTACACGGCGTCGGTGTCCTATGTGGCGCAGAAGCTGCGCGACGCGGGCTACAACGTCACGCTGCAGACCTGCACGAGTTGCGCGGGCCAGAGCCAGAACATCATCGCGGAATGGCCGCAGGGTGACGCCAACCAGGTCCTCATGCTCGGCGCGCACCTCGACAGCGTCGCCGCCGGTCCCGGCATCAACGACAACGGTTCGGGCTCGGCCTCGATCCTCGAAGTCGCGCTGACCCTGGCCCGTGAGAACCCGACGATGGCCAAGCGGGTCCGCTTCGGCTGGTGGGCCGACGAGGAATCCGGCCTGCGCGGGTCCAAGCACTACGTCGCCAACCTGCCCGCCGCCGAGCGCACGAAGATCAAGACCTACTTGAACTTCGACATGATCGGCTCCGACAACTGGGGCTACTTCGTCTACGACGACGTCGCTTCGGTCAAGTCGGTGTTCGACGAGTACTTCAGCTCGATCGGCATCCAGACCGAGGGCGACACGGAGGGCGACGGCCGGTCCGACCACGCGTCGTTCAAGAGCGCGGGCATCCCGGTCGGCGGTCTCGCGACCGGCGCCGGATACACGAAGAGCGCCGCGCAGCGGACGAAGTGGGGCGGCACCGCGGGTGCGCCGTTCGACAGCTGCTACCACCGCGCTTGCGACACGCTCTCCAACATCCCGGACACCCCGCTGGAGAAGAACAGCGACGCGATCGCCTACGCGGTCTGGAAGCTCGCCGTCGGCACCTCGACGGGTCCCGACTTCTCGCTCGGTCTCTCGCCTGCTTCCGGCACCGTCCAACCGGGACAGTCGGCGACCGTCACGGTGAACACCGCGACGACTTCCGGTGCGGCGCAAGCGGTTTCGCTGAGCGCCAGCGGTCTTCCCGCCGGGGCGACCGCGACGTTCAACCCGGCTTCGGTGCAGTCCGGCGCTTCCTCGACGCTCACCATCGCGACGTCGGCGAGCACTCCCAACGGCACCAGCACGATCACGGTGCTCGGTGACGGAACCGCGGTGGACCGCACGGCTCAGTACACGCTCACCGTCGGCAACGTCAGCGTGCGCACGTTCAGCAACGGCACCGACTTCGCGCTGAACGACTACGCCACGGTGAACAGCCCGATCACCTCCTCCGCGACCGGCAACGCCGTTTCCCCGGTGAAGGTGACCGTCACCGGTACCCACACCTGCTCCGAGGACCTCCGGATCAGCCTGAAGGCCCCCGACGGCAGCACGTACTCGGTCAAGGCCACCGGTTCCCTGCCCTGCACCGACCTGGGCACCCGGACCTACTCGGTCCCGGTGACCAACGAAGCCGCTTCCGGCACTTGGACGCTCGTGCTCTACGACGCCTACGCGCAGGACACCGGCACGCTCGACAGCTGGTCGATCACCGTCTGACCATCTGAATGAGAAGGCCATCTCACGAGGACACCCGGCCTCGTGAGATGGCCTTCGTGCGTGGAAGAGAATTTCGGACAACTCTTCGATATCTGGTCTAGACCACCCGATCGTCGGTAGCGCCACTCATGCACGGCGACCTATGTTGAGCCGAACGGCCGCTTCCTGTTCGTTCACAACCGCTTTCGAGATGGGAGCTGGGTATGTTCGGTCGCGTCTCACGGCTGCTCGCAATCACCGGCGCGGCGGTACTCGCCGTCACCACACTCGTCGTCCTGACCCCGGCGCAGGCCTCGGTGGACGCCGAAGTCTGCGCGGTCAAATCGAAGCCCGCGGGCAAGATCCTGCAGGGCTATTGGGAAAACTGGGACGGCGCCGCGAACGGCGTCCATCCGCCGATGGGCTGGATCCCGATCACCGACGCGCGGATCAAGGCCAACGGGTACAACGTGATCAACGCTGCCTTTCCGGTCATCCTGTCCGACGGAACGGCCAAATGGGAGGATGGGATGGACGCGACTGTGAAGGTCGCGACCCCGTCCGAAATGTGCGCCGCGAAGGACGCGGGCGCGACGATCCTGATGTCCATCGGCGGTGCCACCGCGGGCATCGACCTGAACTCGACGACGGTGGCGGACAAATTCGTCGCGACCATCGTGCCGATCCTGAAGAAGTACAACTTCGACGGGATCGACATCGACATCGAGACCGGCCTCGTGGGCAACGGGAACATCAGCACGCTTTCCGCGTCGCAGAAGAACCTCATCCGCATCATCGACGGCGTGCTCGCCGCGATGCCGCCGAACTTCGGGCTCACCATGGCACCCGAGACCGCCTACGTCACCGGCGGCAGCGTCGTCTACGGCTCGATCTGGGGCGCGTACCTGCCGATCATCAAGAAGTACGCGGACAACGGCAAGCTGTGGTGGCTGAACATGCAGTACTACAACGGAAGCATGTACGGCTGCTCCGGCGATTCGTACCAGGCGGGCACAGTTCAGGGTTTCGTCGCGCAGACGAACTGCCTCGACAAGGGCTTGGTGATCCAGGGCCAGACGATCCGCGTTCCTTACGACAAGCAGGCCCCGGGTCTGCCCGCGCAGGCCGGTGCCGGTGGCGGTTACATGTCGCCGAGCCTGGTTTCCCAGGCGTACCGCAGCATTCCGGCGCTGAAGGGCCTGATGACCTGGTCGATCAACTGGGACGGCTCGCGGAACTGGACCTTCGGGAACAACGTGAGGTCACTGCAGGGCCGCTAAACAGCGCGAGCAGGTAGTGGGCCTCGTGAGTGGTAAGGACGGTTCTGGTGGACCTGTATTTGCTTACCCACTGGATCCTGATGTCATCTCGGTGGCTTGTAGCGCTTGTTCTGGATGCCGATGTGGGCGAGTGGGGAGGATTTGAGACGTTCAACGTCCCAAATCTTCCCCGCTCGGCTGCCGTTCGCGAGGTTGCGGGGGTGGCACGGTCTTGATCGACGGAGGATCGGGGACGTTGAGTGTCCCCGATCCTCCGTTGATCAAGTACCAAGACCGGAGCGACCCCTCGACGATGAAGGAATCGGGACGCTCAACGTCCCCATTCCTTCATCATCAAACATCCTCCGCTCTAACCGTCCTTACCACTCACGAGTCTCCGCGCGGGATCGGATCGTCGTACTCCCCCGACGGGCCCGAGTACTGCGTCCCGTCCGGATAGGGCCACGGATTCGGCGCGCAGCCGTGCAGGCCGAGGGTCTGCTGCTGCATCACCGGTGCGAGGGCGCCCGGCACGGGGCAGGTCTCGTGCCCGCGTCCGAGCCGGTGCCCCACCTCGTGCGTGACCATGTACTGGCGATAGACCGTCAGCGGCGCGCCATAACCGGGGACGCCGTTCGCCCAGCGCGCGACGTTGAGCACGACGCTGTTCCCGTTGCGGCAAGAGGTGTAGCCGTCCGGCCTGCCGCACAACACGTCGCGCGTTTTCGGCGTCGCGAGGTAGAGCGTGAAGTCGAACGGTCCGTCCGGGCCGACGCGTTGGAGCCGCCAACGTCCGCCGCCGGTCCAGCCGCGCGGATCGCTCAAAGTGGACTCGACGGCCTGGGCGAAACCGTCCGGGCTCACGCCGGCGACGTCGGCTTCGACGGCGACGCGGTACCGCAGCAGCCTTCCGGCCTGCCCGGCGACCGGACCTTCGCCGCCGGGGAAGAGCCACTGACCGGATCCCGCCGGCGGGAAGGCGATCGCGGCGGACGGCGGTGCCAGCACGGGCTTCGGCGAAGGAGTCGAAGACGGAACCGGAGCCGAAACGGCGGGCGCCGGGGTCACCACGGGAGGGGCGATCGAGTGAGCTTCACAGCCGGCCACCACCAGGGCGCACACGACGACGGCCAGAGCCCGGCGCGCGGTCATCGGCCCTCCCGGAGGTCTTCGTTCACATATGGGGATACGTACCGGAGCCGCGAGAGGTTGTGGGACCACGCGCGCAACCTTGCGGCGCGTTCGGCCGTATCGTTCTCGGTCATGGGCGAGGAGGTCGGCGGACGACTGCGGCGGCTGCGCGCCGAACGCGGCCTCACCCAGCGCGAACTCGCCGAACCGCACTACACCGCCGCGTACGTCTCGTCCGTCGAAACGGGGGCGCGGACGCCGTCCGGCGACGCGTTGCGCCACTTCGCCGCGCGGCTCGGGGTGGACACCGGCGAACTGCTCGGCGTGACCTCGCCCCGCGACGACGTCCGGCTCGATCTGGACATCGCGGCGGCCGCGGCGGAGTTCCTCGCGGGGAACGGGTCGGCTCCCCAGATGCGGCGGCTGGTGCGGCGGGCGGAGAAGATCGGGCGCGACCGTCAGGCCGGACTCGCCTGGCTGTGGCTCGCGCGCTTCACCGAGGGCGACGCCCGGTCGCGGCTGGTGGCCGCCGCCGAAGCCGCCCTGGGCGACGACATCCCGCCGTACCGCGAAGTGGCCGCCGCGCTGCGGGCGAACGTCCTGATCGGCCGTGGCGAGCCGCACCACGCGATGCATCTGCTCCGGACGGCGCTCGACGCGAGCCTCGACCGCCATCCGCATCCGGTGCTCCTGCTGACCCTGCACGCGTACCTCGCCGACGGCAGGCTCCGCCTCGGCGAGACCGCCCAGGCCGCGCACCACGCGGGCGAGGCGCTGCGGTTGTCGCGCGGCGACGAGGAGATCCTGACCGAACTGACCGGGAACCAGCACCGGCTCGCCGAGACCTATCTCGCCGACGGACGGGTGGCCGACGCCGTCGCCGCCGTGTCGGTCCTGCACGACCTGCTCCACGAGCGCGCCCTGCGGCCGGTGCTGGCCCGGTGCCTGTTCGCGCGGGCGCTGGCCCGGCGTGCCGACGATCCCGAAGGCGCCCTCGCGGACCTTCGCGCGTCCCGAGCGGCCGTGCCCGATCACGCCGTCACCTTGGAACTCGCCGACGTCTGCCGCGATCTCGGTCGTCTCGACGACGCCGCCGCACTGCTCGCCGAAGCGGCCGAAGCCATCCCTGCGGACTCACCGCACTCCGCGTCACTCACGTTCCAGCAGGGCTCGCTGGCCCTGGCTCGCGGAGACCTCGAATCAGCCGAAGCGGGCTTCGCGCACGCCATCGACGTCGCCGCCCTCCGCGACGCCCGCGGCGTCCTGGCTGCTTCAATCGACAAGGCGGGAGAACTGCTTCGCGACCAGGGGCGCTCAGAAGAGGCCGCAGATCTGTTGCGGCGGGGACTCCTCCTGCTCGGCGCCGAGGAGGACGTTCCGAAATGACCGAAGTGGACCTGGAAGACGTCGGCGCCCGGTTGGCGAGCCGATTCGGCCCGGACGCCGAAGGGTGGCTCGCCGAGGTTCCGGCCCTCGCCGCGCGACTGGCCTCGCGATGGGGCTTCGAGCTCGGCGAGTTGTTCGAAAGCGGAGCGTCGTCCGTCGTCCTGCGGTGCCGCTGGTCCGACGGGACCCCGGCGGTGCTCAAGCTCAGCCCGGACGGGGCGCTGCTGGCCAAACAGGTCGAAATGCTGCGCGTGTTCGCGCCCTCGGGCCGGGTTCCCACCGTGCTGGCCGCCGACGCGGACGCCGGCGCGATGGTGCTGGAGGAGATCCAGCCGGGCACCCCGGCCGAAGACCTGCCGGCGGAGACCTTGCCGCGTCTATGGGGTGATCTGCTCACCTCGCTGCACGCCGTGGCCCCGCCCGCGGGCTGGCCGTCGAGTCTGCGCGGCCGGTTCGAGGAGTCCTTCGCCCGGATCGGCAAGAGGCTGGCCGAACCGGCCATCAACGCCCGGATCGGCCAGGACACCTGGCAACGCGCGATCGACCGTTGCGCGGCGCTGCTGGACACCCAGGCAGGCGTCGTACTGCTCCACGGCGATCTGCACCTCGGCAACGCCCTGGACGGCGGCCCGTCGCGCGGCCTGATCGCGATCGATCCGAAGGCGTGCGTGGGCGACCCGTGCTTCGACGCCGTGGACTACGTCGTGTCCGGCGCCGAGCACGAAGGGGTCGAGGCCCGGTGTCACGTGGTGGCGGACGCCTGCGGTCTCGACGGAGACAGGCTCTACGCCTGGAGCCGGGTGGTCGCGCCCATGTTCGCCATCTCGTTCCTCACCTACGGCGGTGCGGAGCGGGCGATCGACGAGCTGCTCGCCCTGGCTAGCTGAGGAACTCGCGCAGCACCGCGGCGACCTGCCGGATCTCGCCCGCCCGCACGTTCTCCTGCCGCGTGTGCGCCAGCGTCGGGTCGCCGGGGCCGAAGTTCACCGCCGGAATCCCGAGAGCCGCGAAGCGCGCGACGTCGGTCCAGCCCAGCTTCGCGACCGCCTTGCCGCCTGCCGCGGCGACCAGCTCGGCCGCGGCGGGGGCGCTCAGACCGGGCAATGCCCCTGGCGACAAGTCGACAACTTTGACGTCATAGCCCTCGAAGACCTCGCGAAGGTGCGCCTCTGCGGCTTCGGCACTGCGGTCGGGGGCGAACCGGTGGTTGATCGTGAGCACGGCCTCGTCCGGCACGACGTTGCCCGCGACACCGCCGCCGATCTTCGTGGCCTGCAGGCCTTCGCGGTAGGTCAGGCCGTCGATGTCGACCACGCGCGGCGTGTACTCGGCCAGCCTGCGCAGTGGTTCGGCGAGGCCGTGGATCGCGTTGACGCCCATCCAGCCGCGCGCGGTGTGCGCTCGTACGCCTTCGACGCGGATCTCGATCCGCATCGTGCCCTGACAGCCACCCTCGATACCGCCGTTCGACGGCTCGCCGAGGATCGCGAGATCGGCGTGCAGCCACTCGGGCAGCTCGCGCTCGATACGGCCGAGACCGTTCTTCGTCGCTTCGATCTCTTCGCAGTCGTAGAACACGAAGGTGACGTCGTGCTTCGGCTCGCGCAGGGCAGCCGCGAGGTGCAGGAAGACGGCGTCGCCGCTCTTCATGTCGACGGTGCCCAGACCGTGCAGGACCTCGTCGTCACCGGTCCCCTCACGGCGCACCGGCATGTTCTCGTTGACCGGCACGGTGTCGAGATGCCCGGCCAGCAGCACCCGCGAAGGGCGGCCGAGGTTCGTGCGGGCGAGGACCGCGTCACCGTTGCGGATCACCTCGAGATGCGGGGCCTGCGTTTCCAGCGCGGCCTGCACGGCGTCCGCGACGACCTTCTCCTCTTCCGAGACGCTGAAGATGTCCACCAGCGCGGCGGTGAGGTCGACGGGGTCCGCGTGCAGATCGAGCGAAGGCATGCCAGCACCGTACCGGCGGAGCCGCAGGGCTACCGTGAAAGGTGTGCGCATGAGAACGATCTTGGTCGCCCTGCTCCTGGTGGTCAGCGGCTGCGGGGCGAACGAGGTCCCGGTCACCGTGAAGCCCACCCGCAGCACCGGGCCGGACGTGCTGCCGATCAAGCTCAAGGCGCTGACCACGGACCGGTGCTACCTGGCGCCGGGAACCGAATCGCCCAAGGGCTGCCAGAAGTACGTCACCGAACTCTCCGGCGCGGCGGGCAACGTCCGCAAGCGCAGGCCGGACCTGGTGCCGAACGCCGAGGCGCTCGACCGGCCGATCTCCGTCTTCCGCACCACGAACTGCCAGGACCAGGCGGCGCCCGGCGGGCCGTGCACCCAGGCGCTCACCGACATGTCGGCGGCGCTGACCACGGTGCAGAGCCTCGTCGGCGGTTGACGCAGGTCACTGGGTTACCGTTCAGGGCGTGAGCGAGCAGACCCCTGATCCCGAAACGACCGGCGCCACCGGCGTCGGACTGGCCACCGTCACCAGCGACGGGACGGTGCTGGACACCTGGTTCCCGCTGCCCAAGCTGACCAGCGGCACCGAGGGCAAGGCCGGCACGGTCCGGCTGACCGCCGAAGAGGCCACCGAGGCCCTCGGCGAGGCCGCCGCCGCCCAGCTCGGCCCGGACACCGATCGCGGTGTCGAGGTCGTCGCGGTCCGCACGACCATCGCCCGTCTCGCCGACGCCCCCGGCGACACGCACGACGTCTACCTGCGCCTTCACCTGCTGTCGCACCGGCTGGTCCGGCCGCACGGCGCGAGCCTGGACGGCATCTTCGGCCTTCTGGCGAACGTCGTGTGGACCAACCACGGGCCGTGCCCCGTCGAGGGCTTCGAGGCGACCCGGCTGCGGCTGCGGGCACGCGGCAACGTCACCGTCTACAGCGTGGACAAGTTCCCGCGGATGGTGGACTACGTCGTGCCCACCGGCGTCCGCATCGGCGACGCCGACCGCGCGCGTCTCGGCGCGCACCTGGCCAACGGCACCACGGTCATGCACGAGGGCTTCGTCAACTTCAACGCCGGCACGCTCGGCGCCTCGATGGTCGAAGGCCGCATCTCGGCGGGCGTCGTCGTCGGTGACGGCTCCGACGTCGGCGGCGGCGCGTCGATCATGGGCACGCTGTCCGGCGGCGGCAAGGAGACCATCTCGATCGGCGAGCGCTGCCTGATCGGCGCGAACGGCGGCGTCGGCATCTCGCTCGGCGACGACTCGGTCGTCGAGGCGGGCCTGTACGTCACCGCGGGCACGAAGGTGAGCTTCGAGGGCAAGGTCGTGAAGGCACTGGAGCTGTCCGGCATCTCGGGCGCGGTGTTCCGGCGGAACTCCGGGACCGGCGCCGTCGAGGTCGTCGCGCGCACCGGCGTCGGCATCGAGCTGAACGCGGCCCTGCACGCCAACTGACCTGCGGTCGCGCGTGACATGAAAGGCCCGTTACTTGCAAATTTTGCAAGTAACGGGCCTTTCATAGCGTCCGGTGCCGCTCTCACGGCCTGGACCACCTTGCCGGTTCACCTAGAATTCATCTTGTGACAGCCGAGACCCTGCCGCGCAAGAACGTCCCTTCGACCACTCCGGCCGCGCTCGGGCTCGGCGACCGTCCCGCGAAAGCCGGGCCGGACGATCCGGCGGCCACTCACGTCCGGGTCAAACTCGACGTCGAGATCCGCGCGCTCCTCGCGCACGAGCCCGGCACCAAATCCGGCGCCGACCCCGAAGATCTGCACCAGATGCGGGTCGCGCTGCGCCGGATGCGGAGCGTCCTCAAACTCTCGGGCCGCCTCGTCGGCCCGGACGCCGAGCCCGTTCGCGCCGAACTCGGCTGGCTCGGCCAGTCGCTCGGCGACGTCCGCGACTTCGACGTCCTGATCGGACATCTCCGCGAGGTCGTCGCCGAGTTCGAGGTGCGCGACCAGCCCGCCGCGCGCCGCCTGGTTTCGAAGTTCGTCACCGACCGCGGGGTCGCGAAACGGCGGCTCACCCGCGCGCTCGCCAGCCCCCGCTACGCCTCGATGCTGCAGGACATCGGCCGTCTCGCCCGGCAACCCGCCGCCGAGGAACCCACGTCCGAGGCCGCTCCCACGTCGGCCGACCTGGTCGCCGGTCTCGCGAAGCCGCATCGAAAGCTCGCGAAGGCCGTGAAGGCGCTTCCCTCCAACCCGCCGGATGACGACCTTCACGCGCTTCGCATCTACGGCAAGAAGCTGCGCTACGCAGCCGAGATGGCGAAGCCGGCCGCGAAGAAGAAGCAGGCGGCGAGGATCCAGCAGCTGATCAAGGCGACGAAGGACCTTCAGACCGTTCTCGGTGACCACCAAGACGCCTGTATCGCGGCCGATCGCATGCGCGACGTGGTGAGTTCGGTCGATTCCGAAGTCGCCTTCATCGCGGGCCGGGTCGCGGAGAAGGAGTTGCTGCGCCGGGCCGAGGTCCGTGCCGTGTGGCGCGATGTCTGGGCGGAGGTCGACGCCGCCGCTCAGGCGGTGAGCCCGCGGATGTAGCCGTCCGGGCGGATCAGCACCTGCCGCCCGTTCCCGGCTTCGTACGCGGCGAAGGCGTGCCCGCCGACGTCCTCGAAGTCCTCGTCGGACAGCGTGCTGCCCGCGGGAAGGATCCGGCGCGCGCCTTCGGGAGCGGGACCGTCGCCGAACACCAGCACCGTCGCCCGCGGGCCGCGCAGCAGCTCGAACAGCCGGACGGGCTTGCCGTTCGCGTCCTTCAGCGGCGCGTCCGGCGCGCGGTCACCGGGCCGGATCCGGCCGGTCGCCTCCGGCGCGAGCGGGCCGCCGCGGTAGCCGATGTCGAGCTGGCGGGTGTTCTCGCCGCGCTCGAAGGCGTCGTCCGCGCCCTCGGTGTACTTCTCGAGGATCTCCGTGCTGATCTTCAGTACCCGCGCCGCGACCCCGCGCCGCTCGGGCTCGTAGCTGTCGAGCAGCTCGCGCGACCCGTCGGCGAGTTTCCAGCCCAGGTTGTACGCGTCCTGCACGCCGGTGTTGAGCCCCTGCCCGCCGGTGGGCGGGTGGGCGTGCGCGGCGTCGCCCGCGAGGAACACGCGGCCCTCCCGGAACCGCTCGGCCAGCCGGATGTTCGGTCGCCACACCGTCGACCAGGTCAGATCGTGCAGGCGGACCCCGCCGCCGGACAGCGCGTCGAGGTGGGCCTGCAGCGTACCCAGTGACGCCTCGACCTCCTCCTCGCCGAGCGGCGCGCCGAACTGGAAGTGCGGGACGCCGGGCAGCGGCGTGAGCACGATCCCCGCCATCGGGTCCTCGGGCTTCGCGAACCAGTGCCCGTACGCGCGATCGAGGCCCTCGGCCTGGACATCGCCCAGCAGCATGCGGATCGATTCGTCGGTGGTGCCCTCGAACGCGATGCCGAGCGCCTTGCGCACGAAGCTCTTACCGCCGTCCGCGCCGACGAGGTAGTCGACCCGGATCCGCTCGCCCGGCAGTTCCGCGGTCACGCCATCGGCGTCCTGCTCGAAGCCGGTCAGCGGGGTGCCGAGCTCGACCCGGACCCCGAACTCGGCGAGCCGGTCCCGCAGGATCCCCTCGGTCCGCGACTGGCCGAGGAAGTAGCTGTTCGGATAGGGCACGTCCGGGGTCGGCTCGGTGAGCTCGGCCATCATCCGCTCTCCGACGACCTCACCGCCCAGGTGGATCTTCAGGGGCACCGGCGCCTGCCCGGCGGCCAGCACCGCGTCCAGGACGCCGAGGTCTTCGAAGACCTCCAGCGTGCGCGGCTGCAGACCATCGCCGCGTGAACCCTCGAAAAACGTCTCGGCCTTCTCCACGATCCGCACGTCGACACCGCGGCGCGCGAGGTCGATGGCCAGCGTGAGCCCGGTCGGCCCCGCCCCCGCGATCAGTACCTTCATCATCCCACCTCCAGTGAATTGCGATTCAGTGAATCTTGATTCACTATGACCGTTGCTAGCCTTCCGTGTCAAGGAGGTGCCGATGACGGCGACGAGCCGCAAGGAGAAGGCGGCAGAGACCGAGGCCGCGCTCAAGGACGCGGCGAAGCGCGTTTTCGCGGCGAAGGGGTACCTGAACACCAAGATCACCGACATCACGGCGGAAGCCGGACGCGCGGCGGGGTCGTTCTACAACCACTTCGCGGGCAAGGAGGAGCTGCTCGAAGCGCTCCTCGCGGACCTCGCGGCGGCGAGCGACGTCAACGCGTCCCTGCCGGAGCACAAAGCCGACTTCACCGACCCGGACGCGGTCCGCTGGCACGTCCGCGAGTACTGGAACTTCCATCGGGACAACGCCGCGACGATGCTCGCCCTGCGCCAGGCCGCGATGGTCAGCGACGATTTCGCACGCACCTTCGCGCGGTTCGGCGCCCAGCAGGCGGCCGACATCCTCGACCACCTCGGGTACATCACCGCGGCGGGGATGGAACTCCCGGCGTCGGAACGGCTTTCGCTCGCGATGATGGCCGAACTGGTCAACGGCTTCGCGCACACGTGGCTGCTCGACCCGTCATCGGCTTCCGAAGAGGAAGCCATCGAGGCGCTCACGCGGTTCATCTACCGGGGGTTCACCGGCCGCGACGCGGTCTGAATGCCCCCGCCCCCAGTGCTAGGGGCACCAACCGCGCCCGACTCAGGCGGTGAGCCGCTCCGCGGCAGCGTCGATCCGCTCGTCCGTCGCCGTCAGGGCGATCCGGACGTGCCGGCCGCCCGTCGGCCCGTAGAACGTGCCCGGCGCGGCGAGGATGCCGCGATCGGCGAGCCAGTCGACCGTGTCGAGCGCGGATTCCCCGCGCGTCGACCAGAGATAGAGCCCCGCCTCCGAGTGCGAGATCTCGAAACCGCTGTCCAGCAACGCCTTCCGCAGCACCAGTCGACGGCGCGCATAGCGTTCCCGTTGGACGGCAAGGGCTTCGTCGTCTTTCAGCGCGGCGACCATGGCCTCCTGCACCGGACGCGGCACGATCAGCCCGGAGTGCTTGCGGATCTCCAGCAGGCCGGCGACGAGTTTCGGGTCGCCGGTGACGAATCCGGCGCGGTAGCTGGCGAGGTTCGCGGACTTCGACAGCGAGTGGACGGCCAGCAGGCCGTCGAGCGAGCCGCCGTGCACGGACGGGTGCAGGATCGACACGGGCTCGTTTTCCCAGCCCAGCGCCAGATAACACTCGTCGGAGACCACGACGACGTCGCGTTCCCGCGCCCATTCGACCACCTTGCGCAGGTGATCGACACCGAGCACACGCCCGGTCGGGTTCGACGGCGAGTTCAGCCACAGCATCGACGGCCGCTGCGGGCCGAGCGCGAAGGTGCTGTCCGCGCGAAGCAGGGAAGCACCCGCCATCAGCACGCCGACCTCGTACGTCGGGTACGCCACCTCGGGGATGACAACGAGGTCACCCGGGCCGAAGCCCAGTTGCCGAGGCAGCGAAGCGACCAGTTCCTTGGAACCGATCGTCGGCAGTACGGCCGCTTCGGGAACGCCCTCGACGCCGTGTCGCCGCGAAAGCGCTTCGATCGCGGCGACCCTCAGCTCGGGGACGCCGTGCGTGGTCGGATACCCCGGGATCTCCGAAACGGACGCGAGCGCCGCGCGGATGCTCTCGGGGACCGGGTCCACCGGCGTGCCGATCGACAGGTCGACGATGCCACCGGGATGCGCCCGGGCCTTCGTCTTGGCTTCGGCGAGGGAGTCCCAGGGAAAATCAGGAAGGACGACCCGGCTCATTCGCCCTGCGGGGGAAGAGCCTTGATGAAGGCGGGGTCGTGGCTGGTCTTGCCGACCTTCGAAGCACCACCGGGCGAGCCGAGTTCGTCGAAGAAGTCGACGTTGGCCTTGGTGTAGTCGTTCCACTCGTCGGGGACGTCGTCCTCGTAGTAGATCGCCTCGACGGGGCAAACCGGCTCGCAGGCACCGCAGTCGACGCATTCGTCCGGGTGGATGTACAGCATGCGGTCACCCTCGTAGATGCAGTCCACGGGGCACTCGTCGATACACGCCTTGTCGAGCACGTCGACGCAGGGCTCGGCGATCACGTAGGTCACTGCGCACTCCTGCTTTATCTCTGCTTCACCAGTCTGCAACGGACATTACGCGCCCACGGGCGCGACCGGCCCGCTTAGGCCACCCTTATCCGTACCCCGGGTATGGGCTTTCAGCGGTCTTTCCGGCGAGGCGGCGGAGTGGCCCTGCTGTCCCCAGTGATGACGAACTTCGGCGCGGCGGGTTTCGCCTTTTCGGCGTCCGCCTTCTCGACGGCGTTCTCCGAGCCCAAAGCCCGGTTGAAGCCGTCGGAGATCTCGCGGACCAGGTCTTCGTTGTGCCGGTCGTCCTTGCGCGCGATGCTCATCGGGTTCCTCCCACTGCCTTCCTTGTCACAATCTAACCGTGAACACTGCGGAAATGCTCGAGCTCGCCTGCAGCCAGGCCTGGACGCCCCTGCTGGAGAGCCGGATCGGCGACTGGAGGCTGCGCTGGGCGGACGGGTTCACCGCCCGGGCGAACAGTGCCCTGGCGATCGGTGACCCGGGAAAACCCCTGCCAGAGGCCCTGCGGGCGGTCTGTGACTTCGCGCACGATCATGCCATCCCGCCCGTCGTGCAGGTGATCCAGAACACGTCCATCGAAGACGAAATTGCCGCGAACGGCTGGGTCCAGTATGTGGAACACCGCCCCGCGCACGAGGTTCGCCTGATGACGGGCCCGCTCTCGCGCGGGACCTCGGCGGGAGCGGTGGTTTTGGACGAGCCGACGCCCGGATGGTGGGAACTGACGACCGGCAGCGCGGAGCCGGCGGACGGGCCGCGGCACGTTCTCGGCACCGGCAAGATCGGCTTCGGGGTCGTGGAGCTGGACGGCGTCACGGCCGGGGCGGTGCGCGGCGCGATCGTCGGCGAGTGGCTGCACGTCGCCCGGCTGGAGGTCCGGGAGGAGTTCCGGCGGCGGGGGCTGGCACGCGGGCTGATGAACGCCGTGGGCGCCTGGGCCGCCGGTCAGGGCGCGAACGGGATGCTGCTGCAGGTCGCGGTGGCGAACTCCGGCGCGCTGAAACTCTACGAAGACCTGGGCTGTACGGAGCACCACAGGTACCGCTACTGGGCCCCGGGTGCGGACGCGTGCGAGGATCGCCCGTCGTGAGGGTCGTCATTTTGGTCGGCGGAGTGGGCGGGGCCCGCTTCCTGCTGGGGGTCAAGCAAGCACTGGGTCTGCCCGCGATCGGTTCCGCCCCGGAATCGCCGCACGAGGTGACCGCGCTGGTGAACACCGGGGACGACGTGTGGATGCACGGTCTGCGCATCTGCCCGGACCTGGACACCTGCATGTACACCCTCGGCGGGGGGATCGACAAAGAGCGCGGATGGGGCCACTCCGGCGAGACCTGGACCGTCAAGGAGGAGCTCGCCGAGTACGGCGCCGAGCCGACCTGGTTCGGTTTGGGCGACAAGGACATCGCGACGCATCTGATCCGCTCGCGGATGCTGCGCGCCGGCTATCCGCTCTCGCAGGTCACCGAGGCACTGTGCGACCGCTGGCAGCCGGGCGTGCGCCTGCTGCCGATGTCGGACGACCGCGTCGAAACGCATGTCGTGATCGACGACCCCGAAGATCCGGACCAGCGCAAGGCCATCCACTTCCAGGAGTGGTGGGTGCGCTATCGCGCCGAGCCGAAGGCGCACTCGATCATCGCCGTCGGCGCCGACGAGGCCAAACCGGCGCCGGGTGTGCTCGACGCGATCGCGGGCGCCGACCTCGTGCTGTTCGCGCCGTCCAACCCGGTGGTGTCGGTGGGCACGACCCTCGGCGTCCCGGGAATCCGCGACGCGCTGCGGAAGACGCGCGCCAAGGTCGTCGGCATCTCGCCGATCATCGGAGGGAAGGCGTTGCGCGGTATGGCCGACGCGTGCCTGAGCGCGATCGGCGTGGAGACCTCGGCCGAGGCCGTCGGGCGGCATTACGGCTCCCGCAAGGAATCCGCGGAGGGCGTTCTCGACGGCTGGCTGGTCGCCGAGGGCGAGACCGTGGACGTGCCGGGAGTCGCCGTCCGCGACGTCCCGCTGCTGATGTCCGATGTGGACGCGACCGAGGCGATGGTGCGCGCCGCTTTCGAGCTGGCCGGAGTTTCCGTTGACTGACCACGCTTCCGCGAAGATCGAGATCCTGCCGGTCGAAGGCCTCCCGGAGTTCCGCCCCGGTGACGACCTGACCGGGGCCTTCGTCGGCGCGGCCCCGTGGCTGCGCTCCGGCGACGTCCTGGTCGTGACGAGCAAGATCGTCTCCAAGGTCGAGGGCATGCTCATCCGCGTCCCGGCCGACCCCGAAGAGCGTGACGCCGCCCGGCGCAAACTCGTCGAGGACGAGTCCGTCCGCGTGATCGCGCGGATCAACCGGACGGTGATCACCGAAAACCGGCTCGGCATCGTGCAGGCCGCGTCCGGGGTCGACGCGTCGAACGTGGCCTCGGGCGAGGTCGCGCTGCTGCCGTCCGATCCGGACGCCTCCGCGCTCGCACTGCGGAACGGCTTGCGCGAACGGCTGGGCGTCGAGATCGCCGTCGTGGTCACCGACACGATGGGCCGCGCGTGGCGGGTCGGGCAGACCGACGCCGCGATCGGCTCGTCCGGCCTGCGGGTGCTGCATTCGTACGCGGGCGAGATCGACGGCCAGGGCAACGAACTCGCGGTCACCGAGGTGGCGATCGCCGACGAACTCGCCGCCGCGGCGGATCTGGTCAAGGGCAAACTCGGCGGGACACCGGCCGCCGTCGTCCGCGGGCTGCGCCTGACCGACGACGGGTCCACCGCCCGCAAGCTGATCCGCCCGGTCGAAGAAGACCTGTTCCGGCTCGGCACCAACGAAGCCCTCGCGCAGGGCCGCCGGGAAGCGGTACTCGCGCGCCGCTCGATCCGGTCGTTCACCGACGAGCCGGTCGATCCCGAGGTGCTGCGCCGCGCGGTCGGGACCGCGCTGACAGCCCCCGCGCCGCACCACACGAAGCCGGTCCGGTTCGTGTGGCTGCGCGAGGAAGGCTTGCGCCACAAGCTTCTCGACGCGATGAAGGCGTCTTGGCAGGCCGATCTCGAAGGCGACGACTTCACCCCCGAGCAGGTCTCGAAACGCCTCAGCCGCGGCGACATCCTGTACAACGCGCCCGAGGTCGTGGTGCCGTTCCTCGTCGCCGAGGGCGCGCACACCTACCGCGACGACCGGCGGAACGCCTGCGAGCACACGATGTTCACCGTCGCCGGTGGCGCCGCGGTGCAGGGCCTGCTGGTCGCGCTCGCCGCCGAAGACCTCGGCTCGTGCTGGATCGGGTCGACCATCTTCGCCGCCGACCTCGTCCGCGAGATCCTCGGCCTGGACGCGCGCTGGGAACCGCTCGGCGCGGTCGCGATCGGGCACCCCGCCGCCCTGCCGCCCGCGCGCGGCCCCGTCGAACCCGGTGAAGGACTTCTCGAACTGTGACCCTGCACGAAGACACCGTGTCCACTTTGTCCCGTTGGCGACCGGCGGACGCCGCGCAGGAATCCTTGCGCCAGGCCTATTTGGGCTTCCTCGCCGCCCGCGACGACGTCTGCCGCCGCGAATGCGCGGCCGGGCACATCACCGCGTCGGCCGTCCTTCTCGACGCCGACGCGGAGAACGTCCTCCTCACACTGCACCCGCGGGTCGGGCGCTGGCTTCAGCTCGGCGGACACTGCGAGCCGGAGGACACCACGCTCGCCGCGGCCGCTTTACGTGAGGCACGCGAGGAATCCGGGATCGACGACCTGGTGATCGACCCGGTCCCGGTGCACCTCGACGTCCACCCGATCACCTGCTCGCTCGGCGTGCCGACCCGGCATTTCGACGTCCGTTTCGCGGTGCGCGCACCCCGGGACGCACAACCGGTCCAAAGCGACGAATCGGACGATCTTCGTTGGTGGCCGGTGAATTCCCTGCCGAAAGGGTCGGAAGATCTCGCCGAACTGGTGGAAGCGGCCCTCCCCGCGACGTCCGGCCGTTAGGGTGTCGGCTGACGTTCAAAAGGGGGAATGATGCTGACGACGCTGACGCCATACCTGGACCGGGTCCGGGTCCACAGCAGCGGGGACGGTGACGGCGCCGGCTGGGTCCTGCTGATCTTGGCGATCATCATTATCATCATCGTGGTCGTGGTGATCATCGTGAAGGTCAACCAGGCGAAGAAGCCGCCGATGACCTTCCCGCAGAACCCGAACTTCGGCGGTGGCGGCCCGGCTCCGGGCTTCCCGCCCCCTCCGCCGCCCGCCGGTGGCCCCGCCCCGCAGGGCAACTGGCAGCAGCCCGGCTTCCCGCCGCCTCAGCCCGGTTACGGCCAGGCTCCCGGCTTCCCGCCGCCCCCGGCCCCCGCTCCGATGGGTTTCGCGCCGCCACACGGCGCCCCCGGCCCCTTCGGCGCGCCCGGTATGTCGCAGCCGCCGATGCCGCAGCCTTCGATGTCCCAGCCCGGTTTCCCGCCGCCGCCGCCTCCGCAGGCCGGGCCGCCGGTCGACGGCAGCGCCGACCGCACGCAGGTCGTGTCCCGGCAGCAGCAGGCGGACGCCGGCGCCGATCGCACGCAGGTCGTCGCACCCGCGGGCGGGGACCGGACGCAGGTGGTGCCCGGCGGCGGGGGCGACGCCACCCAGGTCGTCCCCGGCGGCGACCGGACCCAGGTCCTCCCGCCCCGCCAGTAACCCGAGCAGGGAGAAGAACCGCATGGTCAGGGTCGACCCGAACTCCTCGGTCCCGCCCTTCGAGCAGGTGCGCACCGCCTACGCGACGCGGATCAACGACGGCTCGCTGCCCGTCGGGGCGAAACTCCCGACCGTGCGGAAACTGGCCGAGGACCTCGGCATCGCCCCGAACACAGTCGCCAAGGCCTATCGCGAACTCGAAGAAGCGGGCCTGATCGAGACCCGTGGCCGGGCGGGCACTTTCGTCAGCGCCGTCGGCGACGAGACCCGCGAACGGGCCAGGCAGGCGGCCGCCGACTACGCCGCGCTGACCAGGAAACTGGGCCTCGACCGTGACGAGGCGAAGGCGATCGTCGACGCGGCCCTGGGCTGATCTACCGAGAAGCAAGGCCCTCGACCCACGCCACATCAAGATGCACGACAAGCCGAAGCCGTTGCAGCCTCCGCCCGGTTGGTGATCGCCGGACCGGTTAACCTCGGGACATGGTCTTCCTTCTCGTACTCATGGTCGGTTTCCTGGTCGTGGCCGGGATCGGGGTCGGCGTCTACTTCCTGGTGAAGTCGAACAGCAAGCAGCCGCCCGCGCTCCCCCACCACCAGTACCCGCAGCAGCAGCCGCAGTACCCGAGCCAGCAGCAGCCCTACCCGCCGCAGGGCTGGGGCAACTGAGTCACATCGCGCGGTAGTCGCGGAGTTCGATCTTCGGCCCGAACCTCGGACGGCGGAATCCCGCCGTCGACAGGTAGCGCACCGCGCGCTGGCGCTGCGGCGAATACGGCGCCAGCACCTCGGACATCCCGGCGTCGTCGAGTTTCGTGCCGACGAGCGCGTGCCCGACCATCGACGGGATGTTGTAGTCGCCGAAGCTCACCGCGTCCGGGTCTCCCCAGGCGCGCTGCGCGATCTCCGACGCGGTCCAGACGCCGATGCCGGGCACCTTCCGCAGCCAGGCCCGGCCTTCGGCACCCTTGAGTTCGACGGCCTTCTCCAGGCGAGGCGCCACGCGGGCCGCGGTGATCAGCGTCGTCCGCCGTTTCAGGTCCACCCCGGCGCGATGCCATTTCCAGTCCACAATGGAGCGGATGGCGACGGGCGTCGGCGGCACGCGCAGCCGTGACGGCCCCGGCCCTGGCGCCTGTTCCCCGAACCAGCGGCACAGTTCGCTCCACGACCGCAGTGCCTCCGTGCTGGTCACCTTCTGTTCCAGCACGGCGAGCACCAGCGCGTCCCACACCCTGCCCGTCGAGCCGAGGCGCAATCCCGGATTGAGGCGGCGCGCCGACGCGACGACATCGTGGTGCGCGACGAATTCGGAGTCGTCGTCCTGCGCGCCCAGCATCGCCGGGACACCGTCGAGCAGCCTGTCCGCGCCGGGGCCCCAGGCCTCCGCCTCGATCTCGCCGTCCGCGCGCCGCAGCAGCGCGAGCGTGCCCGCACCATCCGCGGTGTTGGCGGCCAGCCAGGTGACCCCGCCCTCGGTGCGGACGACGTTGGGCGAGCGCGACCCACGGCTCAACGGACCCAGCACCGTGTCCAGGTCGAGTTCGAAGCCGGGGCGGAACAGCACACGGTGAAACTACCCGGCACTCGGCTAGGGTTGTCCGAGCCACCCGAACCGTAAGCCGATGGAGGACACCGACGATGACCGAGCGACCGGCGAAGGCCTCGATCGTCAGCGGGTACTTCAACCCGCTCCACCAGGGCCACCTCGACCTGTTCGAGGACGCGCAAGCGCGGTCCGGCTACCTGATCGTCATCGTGAACAACGATCACCAGCAAGTGCTCAAAAAGGGCAGGGTGATCCAGACCGAGGACATCCGGGCCAGGATCGTCCGCGCGCTGCGCATCGTCGACGACGTGTACGTCGCCGTCGAGCAGGGGCCGGGCATCAACGAATCGTTCGACCTGATCCGGGCGGCGTACCCGGACACGGAGCTCGAGTTCTGCAACGGCGGCGACAGGCGCAGCGTCGACGAGCTTCCCGCCGATGAGATCGAGGCGGGCGCCCGCAACAACATCGCGCTGCTCTACGGCATCGGCGGCACGGACAAGGCCGACTCCAGCACCCGGATCCTGTCGGACATGGAAGCCTGAGCTCTCCGCGGCCCGCCAGGTGCTCGCCAACATTTGTCGGACGACGTTTGCGGGTCTGCTGACGGCGGCCGCTCCTAGGGCCTACCCTGAACACAACACAGTCGGCCCTGAACCCAGAGGGCCCCAGGTCAGTCGGGAGGCCTAGGGGAATGGACCCCCGTGCTCGGGCGGACGCCTTGCTCGCACGCGCCAGCGCGCGTGGAGCCTTCGTCGTGACACCGGACAACGCGACGTCGCCGATGGACTCCGCGAACACCCAGCAGATCCCCCGATCGGTGGTCGCCGAAATCGACCGTTCATCGGACCCGGACACGACCACCCAGCTACCGGCCTCGCTGATCGCGGAAAACGATCACCCGCTGGCGGGGCCCGAACCGACGACGCGGATGGACCTGCCGCCGGCGCGGGGCGAGGGCTCGACGCAGCCCCAGCCGTACCCGCGCCGTCCCGGCATGCAGCCGACCAGGCCCTTGCCGCAGGCGACGACCCCGCTCACCCGGCGGCCGCCCGCCGCGCCGGTGAGGAGCCCCCTGATCGAGCACCCGGAACCGGAGACCGCCGAGAACGAGGTCGGCGGCCTGGTCCCGACGGTGAAGCAGAACCCTTCGGGGCGTTCGAACCTTTCGCGCCGGCTGGACGGCATCTAGCCCCTCGCGCGCGCTATGAAAGTCCCCTTCATTGCAAATTTTGCAATGAAGGGGACTTTCATAGCATTCAGGGACCCACCACATCAGCCAGCCCGGATCACCCGATCGATCTCCTGGATCGCCGCGCCCCCGCCGTACGTGGCGTTCGACAACATGGCGACATCCAGCCCCTCACCCGGATAGTGCCGCGCGAGCGAGCAGACGCCGGCGTTGCCGCCGTCCTTGTAGCAGTTCCACACCGAGCCGTCCTGCTCCAGGACGAATTCGAGGCCGAAGCCGTACCAGACACCCTTGCTGTGGAGCACCTGAGGCGTGAGGAACTCCTTCGTGCGCTCCGGCGACAGGAGTCGCTCCTCACGGATCGCCCGCAGAAACAGGACGAGGTCGCCGACGGTGCAGTAGGCACCCCCATCGGGTGAACCGATCGGCGGGTAGCTGAAGATGTTCTGCTTCCACCCGGTGACCACGTCGCCGTCGAAGATCTCGTCCCAGCCCTCGGCGACCCTCGGCTGCGGATCGCGCCGGTCGAAGAAACCCGACTCGGCCATTCCCGCGCGGTCGAGCACGGTTTCCTGGACATACTCGCGATAGGGCCCGCCGACGATCGCCTCGATCACCAGACCGGCGAGGACGTATCCCGAATTGCAGTACCGGCAGCCCTCGCCGGGCGCGAAGTTCGCTGCCCGGTAAGCGAAATTGGGCAGGTGGTCGCGCGTGTTCACGACCGAGTACACCGGCTTGTCGACCCACAGCGCCTCGTAGCTCTCGCCCGCCTCTTCGTCGGCGTCGTCGGCGATGCCGGAAGTGTGCGTGAGCAGTTGCCGCGTCGTCGCCCCGGTCGCGATCGCCGTTCCGGTGAGATCGATGATCTCGCCGATCGGACGGTCGAGGTCCAGCCGCCCCTGCTCGACCAGCTGCAAGGCGGCGATCGCGGTGATGACCTTGGTGATCGACGCGGTGTCGTACCGGATGTCGGGCGCGTTCGGCACCGACCAGCGACGGCTGGCCAAGCCGTATCCGCGCTCGAACAGCGTCTCGTCGCCGCGGCGGATCAGCACGACCCCGGAGAAGCGATCCTCACCGGCACGTTCGGTCAACCAGGCGTCCAACTCGGCGAAATCCATGCACCGACGGTAACGACGGCGGGTTCGCGAGTCGCGTGAGTTCCGTTGACCGGAACGGCTACTTCTTGCGCGTCTCCAGCTTGAGCCGCAGCGCGAGCCCGGCCTTCACCGCGAGCATGACCGGCTTCCACAGGAGGCCGCGGTGACGGTCCGCGAGGTAGCGGTACGCACTGTCGTGGTGCGCGCGCAGCATCTTCTCCGAAGCCTGCGAAGTCGAGTGCCCGCCGATGTGCATGACGCTGGACGAAGGCGCGTAAACGTTCAGCCAGCCCGCGCGGGACAGCCGCTCGCCGAGGTCGACGTCCTCGAAGTACATGAAGTAGCGCGTGTCGAATCCGTCGACCGAGTCGAAGGCCTCGCGACGGAACAGCTGGCAGGACCCCGAAAGCCAGCCCGCCGTCCGCTCGACCGGAGTGCCGGTCTCCTGCCGGTACTGGCGCGTCCACGGGTTGCCCGGCCAGATCTTGCCGAACGCCGCGTGCCCGATCCCCCGGCCGAACGACGGCAGCAGCCGGGCCGACGGGTAGACGGTGCCGTCGAGGTCGTGGATGAGCGGCCCGAACGCGCCACCGCGCGGCCAGCGCCCGGCGACCTCCAGCAGCGCGTCGAGCGAACCGGGTTCCCATTCGAGGTCCGGGTTCACCACGACGACCCAGCCATAGCTGTCGTCGAGCTCAGCGACGCCGCGGTTGGCGGCCGTGCCGTAACCGACGTTCTCGCCGATGCTGAGCAGCTTGACGTTCTCCCGGCGGGCGGCCTTCTCCGGCGCGCCGTCGGTCGAGTCGTTGTCCGCGACGACGACCTGGACGTCCCGGTCCGTCGCCTTCTCGAGCGTGTCGAGGAACTTCTCGAGGGTCTCGCCGGGGAAGTACGTCACGGTCACGACGGCGATCCCGTCGCCGTAGCTGGGGTGCTCAGTCACGCGGCCATTGTCCACCCGTCACCGAACGCGATTCCGGCCCCCACCCCCGACGCCGGCAGGAGCTGAAGGGGCCCATACCCGCATCCGACGCGGCGAAGGGCCCTTTCCCTGCATCTAACGCGGGCAAAGGCCCCTTCAGCCCGCCCGCCGCTGCGCATGCCGATACCAAGCCTTCGCGTAAGCCTCCCGATGGCGCTCCGCGGTCGTCGCCCACGAGAACTCCTTCGCCCGCAGCTGCGCGGCTTCGGCCAGTTCGGCCCGCCGCGCGGGAGCGTCGAGCAGTTCCGAAATGGCCGCCGCGACATCTCCGGCGCCGACACCGCAGTACGCGACCGCGTCCCCGCCGACCTCCGGCAGCGAAAGCCGCCGGGTCGTGAGCACACTCGCGCCGCACGCCATCGCTTCCAGCACCGGCAGCCCGAATCCCTCGCCGAGGCTCGGGTACGCGACCAGTTCGGACCCGCCGAGAAAACCGGCGAGTGTGTCGAACGGCAGATAACCCGCCCGGATCACCCGCAGCCGGTGCGGCACGGCGTCCAGCGCGCGCTCGACCTGCGAATCCCAGCCCGGCTGCCCGGCCAGCACCAGCGCCGGCGGGTTCGGCCTGCCGATCACGGCGTGCGCGAAGCCGCGGATCAGCGCCGGGACGTTCTTGCGCGGTTCCAGCGCGCCGAGGAAAGCGACGTAAGGCGTCTTCCCGAGGCCGACGGCCTGGCGCGCGGCCTCGATTTCGGCGGGGGACGGCGGATGGAACCGATCCGGTTCGACGCCGTGGTGGATGATCTCCAGTTCGGCCGTCCGCACCTGGCCGACGCGCTCCAGTTCGGCCGCCGTCGCGAGGCTCGGCACGACGCACAGGGTCGCGCGGCGAAGCGCCGTCGCGGTCCAGGCGCGGAAGAAGCGCGCCTTCACCGAAGAGTGCAGGACAGCGTCGGTGAAGAAGGTCGCGTCGTGCAGGGTCACCACCGAAGCGGCCGGGCTGGCCAGCGGCATCGTGTAGTGCGGCGAGTGGACGACGTCGGCGGCGAGCCGCCGCACCAGCCGGGGCAGGGTCGCCTGCTCCCAGGTCAGCCGGGCCGTCCTGGTCGACGTCGAGGGCGAAGTGGGCACGATCCGCGCACCGGGCGCCAGCCGGTCGTACAGCACCGCGTCCCGCGGCTGGCAGACGACGGTGATCCGCGCGCCGTCCTCGTCCAGCGCCGCGACCAGCGAATCCACGTAGCGACCGACGCCACCCCGGTCGGCCGGGACGGCTGTCGCGTCGATCAGCACGCGAGGGTCATCGCTCACCCTCGCAGGGTACGACGGCACCCCTCCCCCGCGGTGGGGAACCGACAAACTAACCGCGCAGGTGAAGGCCCCAAACGGCGGAAGCGGCACGCTGCCAGGTGAACTCACTCGAACGGCTGAGACCGCGGTCACGCAGCGACGCGGCTTGCTCCGAATGGCCCAGTACGCCCCTCAGCGCGTCGGCAAGCGCTTGCGCCTCGCCGACCGGGACGACGACGCCCGCTCCCCCGGCCACCTCGACCAGCGCCGGGACGGCCGAGTGCACCACCGGCACCCCGGCCGCCATCGCTTCGATCAACGGCAGCCCGAAGCCCTCCGCGCGGCTCGGCATCGCCAGCACCGACGCGCCCCGCAACACGAACGCCAGTTCCGCGTCGCTCACTTTCCCCAGCACCCGGACGTCGGCGCCGTGCTCACGCGCCAGGGCCACCGGGTCGATCCCGCCCCAGCCGGGCTGCCCGGCCAGCACCAGCGGCACCCCGATCCGGCCCGCGGCGTCGATCAGCACGTCGATGCCCTTGCGCGGCTCGATCGTCCCGATCGCCAGCACGTACCGCTCCGGCACCGTGACCTCGGCGAACTCGGCATGCGGCCGCACGCCGTGCGGAATCACGCGCAGCGGCGCCGAGACCGGCACCAGCCCGGCGAGCTCGTCCGCGATCGCTCGCGTCGGCACGGTCAGCGCGGTCGCCCGCGCCGCGGCCCGTGCGATCACCGCCTTGTGCCACGCGACGCCGCGCGGGGTCAGCGTCTCGGGGTGCGTCCACGGCACGGTGTCGTGCACCGCGACCGACAGCGTCCGCCCCTTCGGCACCCGGGCGGGCGCGAGCGGCGTCGGCGCGTGGACCGCGTCGCCGCCCGGCCACCACGGCAGGCCCAGCTGCCAGGCCGCGATCAGCGCCCGGGGCGGGATCGGCAGCACTCGCGGCCCCTCGACCCCTTCGACGACCGCGGCTTCGACAGCGTCGATGCCGGTATGCCGTGCGACCACACTCGACACCGTCCAGCCGGGCGGCGCGGTCTCGGCGAGCGCCCGCAGCAGCTCGCCGGTGTAGCGGCCGGTCCCGCCGGGGACGGGCGCCAACAGCTGCTCGGCGAGCACGACCAGTTCGGGCATGGTCTCTATTCTCTCTGGCATGACCAGCACCACCGTCGTCGTGGTCACCTGGCGCGGCGCCGCGCACATCACCGACTGCCTCGACGCCCTCGCGGCGCAGTCCCGTCCGCACCGCACCCTGGTCGTCGACAACGCCTCCGACGACGGGACGGCCGCGCTGCTCGCCGCCCACCCGTCGAAACCCGAGGTGCTCCGCCTGCGGCGCAACACCGGCTATGCGGGTGCCATCGCCGCCGCACTGGACAAAGTGGACACCCCGCTGATGGCGTGGCTGAACGACGACGCCGCGCCCACCCCGGACTGGCTCGCGACCTGCGAAGACACCCTCGGGAACGCCCCGCTCGCCGCGGCGGTGAGCGCGCGGCTGACGCTGGCCGACGGCACCGTCCAGTCGACCGGCGTCCGCCTGACCGCCGACGGGCACGGCGCCGACCTGCCCGAACCCGCCGCCGAGGTCTTCGGCTTCTGCGGGGGCGCGGCGGTGCTCGACGTGGAGGCGCTCCGCTCCATCGGCGGCGTCCCGGCCTCCTACTTCTGCTACTACGAGGACACCGACACCGCGTGGCGCCTCCGCCTCGCGGGCTGGGACGTCGTCGGCGCCGAAGCCGACGTCACCCACCTGCATGGCGCGAGCACTCAACCGGGTTCGGTCCAGTTCCACCTTTGGAATGAACGCAACCGCCTCTTGACCCTCCTCCGGTGCGCTCCGCGCGCGGTGGCGATCCGCCAGCTGGTGAAGTTCGCCGCGCTGACCGCGATCCTTCCTCTCCGTGGGAAACCGGCGGCCCCGAACTTCCGTCTGAGCCTCCGATGCCGGGTCTTGGGCGCCGTCGCCGCCCGCCTGCCGCGCACGCTGTTCGAGCGGCGGGCCATCGGGCGCCGCGCGGCGCTCGACCGAGGCGCGGTCTGGGAGGCGTGGGCCGGGCTTTAAGCTTGGGCCATTCGAGTAGCAGGGAGCACGACTTTGGCGCAGGGGGAAACGCAACCGGTCGTCTCGGTGGTCGTGGTGAACTATCGAGGAGCCGCCGACACCGTCACCTGCCTGCGCGCGCTCGCTGAACACGATTACCCGAACCTCGAGGTCATCTGCGTCGACAACGCCTCGGGCGGCAACGACGTGGCCGAGATCAAGGCCGCCGCTCCGGGCGTCAAGCTCGTCGAGTCCCCGGTGAACTCCGGTTTCGCGGGCGGCTGCAACCTCGGTGCGGAGCACGCCACCGGCACCGTCCTCGCCTTCCTCAACAACGACGCCCGCCCGGCGCCCGGCTGGGTCGGCGCGGCCGTCGCCGAACTGCGCGCGCAGCCGACGGTCGCCGCGGTGGCCAGCAAGGTCCTCGACTGGGACGGCACCGGCACCGACTTCGTCGACGCGGGCCTGACCTGGTTCGGCATGGGCTACAAACGCCACGCGGGCAGCCCGCTGGCCGACGTCCCCGCCGCCGAGCACGAGATCGCGAAGGACGTCCTGTTCGCGACCGGTTCGGCGATGTTCGTCCGCGCCGGGGTGTTCGCCGAACTCGGCGGGTTCGACGAGCGGTTCTTCATGTTTTACGAGGACGTCGACCTCGGCTGGCGGCTGAACCTGCGCGGCTGGCGCGTGCGGTACGTGCCGGAGTCGCTGACCTATCACAAGCACCACGCCACGATGTCCACAGTGGACGCACCCGATTCGGGTCGCGAGACGTTCCTGCTGGAGCGCAACGCTTTGGCGGCGCTGTACAAGAACCTCTCCGACGAGACCCTCTCGCGCGCGCTGCCCGCCGCACTGGCGCTGGCCGTCCGCCGGGCGACGGCGCGCGGAGACCTCGACGCCACTCAGTTCGATCTCGCCCGGGGCGTCGGCCCGGCCGAAACCGGCCCGGTCGAGGTGCCGCGGACGACGTTGGCCGGCGTGCTGGCGATCGACCAGTTCGTCGAGTTGCTGCCGTCGCTCGCCGAATCCCGCGCGGCCGAGCAGGCCGCCCGCGTCCGCACCGACGCCGATCTGCTTCCCTTGCTGCGCAAGGCCTTGGAGCCCGCGTATCCGCTGCCGCGCTATCTCGCCGCGCACGACATCCTGGTCGAGACGTTCGGCATCGACGCGATCTTCGGCCAGCGCCGCAAGGTACTGGTGATCACCGGCGACGCGATCACCGAGCGGATGGCGGGCCCGGCGATCCGCGCGTGGAACATCTCCGCGACCCTGGCCGCCGAGCACGACGTCCACCTGGTGACGGTGAACCCCCTCGCCGACCCGCCGCCCGCGCCGTTCCGGGTCAGCGCGGCGACCCGGCGCGAGCTGGAAGCACCGATCGCCTGGGCCGACATCATCGTCCTGCAGGGCCACGTGCTCGAACTCGCGCCCTCGCTCAAGAAGCAGTACGCGCACAAGATCGTGGTCGCGGACCTGTACGACCCGATGCACCTGGAACTGCTCGAACAGGGCAAGGGCGTCCCCGACGACAAACGCGCGCTCGACCTCATCGGCGTCACCAAGGTCCTCGACGCGCAGCTGGAACGCGGCGACTTCTTCCTGTGCGCGTCGGAACGGCAGCGCCACTTCTGGCTCGGGCACCTCGCCGCGATGGGCAGGCTCTCGCCGCGGCTGTACGACGCCGATCCGACCACCCAGTCGCTGCTCTCGATCGTCCCGTTCGGCCTCTCGCCGCAAGCGCCGGTTCGCACCGGCCCCGGCCTCCGGTCCACTTTGGACGGTATCGGGGAAACCGATCACGTCGTGCTGTGGGCGGGCGGGGTCTACAGCTGGTTCGACCCGCTCACCCTGGTCCGGGCGATCGAACGGCTGCGGCAGCGCCGCGGTGACGTCCGCCTGGTGTTCCTCGGGATGAAGCATCCCAACCCCGAGGTCACCGAGATGGACATCGGCGCGCGCACGATGCTGCTGTCCGAAACGCTCGGGCTCACCGGCAAGCACGTGTTCTTCAACCAGCAGTGGGTGCCGTACGAGGATCGCCAGAACTGGCTGCTGGACGCGAACTGCGGCGTCACCACGCATTACGAACACGTCGAGACGACGTTCGCGTTCCGCACCCGGGTGCTGGACTACCTGTGGGCGGGCCTGCCGATCGTCACCACCGACGGCGACTCGTTCGCCGATCTGGTCCGTGAGGAACGGCTCGGCGTCGTCGTCCCGGCCGAGGACGTGGACGCGCTGGCCGACGCGCTGGAAAAGGCGTTGTACGACGAGGAGTTCGCGGCGGGCTGCGTCGAGCGGATGGCCGCCGTCGCCCAGCGCTACGCCTGGCCGGAAGCGCTGAAACCGCTGGTGGAGTTCTGCCGGAACCCGCGGCCCGCCGCGGACCGGCTGCCCGGTTCGGCGGACCTCGTGGTCACCGCGCCGGTGCGGGGCAAGGAAATGCTGCGCCGCGACGCCGACCTGATCCGCGAGTACCTCGCCGACGGCGGCCCGAAGGAACTCGTGCGGCGCGTCGGCGGCCGGGTGCTCAAGGTCGCCAAGCAGAGGCTCGGCCGTGGCTGATCGCCCCTTGCGCGTCCTGCTCGACGGGACCCCGCTTCTCGGTGCCAGGACCGGTATCGGCCGGTACACGGTCGCACTGTCCGAAGAGCTCGCTTCGATGTCCGAAGTGGACACTCGCGCGGTGGCGTTCACCTTGCGCGGCTGGCGACGGCTGCGGCACGTGCTCCCGCACGGCGTCCGGGCCCGCGGGATGCCGGTGTCCGCACGGTTGCTGCGCAAGACGTGGCTGCGGTCGCAGCTACCGCCGGTGGAACTGTTCGCCGGGCCGACGGACGTCGTGCACGGCACCAACTTCGTGCTGCCAGGCCGGTTCCGCGCGGCGGGTGTGGTGACGATCCACGATCTGGCCTTTTTGGACGCTCCCGAGGAACTCGCGCCGAGCGATCACGAGCTCCCGCAACTGGTCCGCCGGGGTGCCCGGCTCTCCGACGTGATCTGCACGCCCACGAACGCCGTCGCCGACCAGGTCGCCGAACAGCTCGACGTGGACCGCCGCAAGATCGTGGTCACCCCGCTCGGGGTGAACCCGGCCTGGTTCACCGCGCGCCCGCCGGACAAGGAACGCCGCAAGGAACTCGGCCTGCCGGACAAGTACCTGCTCTTCGCCGGTGCCCCCGGCCCCCGCAAGGGCCTGCACTGGCTTCAGCAGGCCCACGAGGCCGCGCCGGACCTGCCGGAACTGGTGTTCGTCGGCCCCGGCAAGTTCTCCGTGGGCGACCGTTCGCGGCACGTCGGCTACCTGTCGGACGTGAACCTGCGGCGGGTCGTCGCCGGGGCCAGCGCGCTGGTGCTGCCGTCGCGCGACGAGGGTTTCGGGCTCCCGGTGCTGGAAGCGATGGCGTCGGACGTGCCCGTGGTGTGCACGGACATCCCGGCGCTGCGCGAAGTCGCCGGGAACTGCGCGAGCCTGGTCCCCTACGAGGACGTCGACGGGCTCGTGGAGGCACTGCGGATCGCCGTCAGCGACCCGCACGCCGTCGCCACCTCGGCCGCGCGCCGCGCCCACGTCGCGAACTTCACCTGGCGCGCGTGCGCCGAACTCACCGTCGCCGCCTACCGCAAGGCCAGCACCACGCACTGACTCCCGCCGCGTTTCGTCCTCTAGTTGCGGTAGTTGTACGCGCAAGCACCGCAACTAGAGGACTAAACGCGTGAGAGGTCTGCGCGACGCCGGACCTCTGACGCCGACTGTGTGGATTTTGGGACGTTAGATGACCAGAAATCCACACAGTCCTCGCGTGACCGGTCCGCCGGAGACGTGAGGGGTGTGTGGAAACCGGGACGCTCACTGTCCCTATTTCCACACACCCTGGGTAGCACTTCACCCGCTCACCAGCCAGTGGCCCAGGCTCCAATGCCGCAATTGGTCCTCTAGTTGCGGTAGTTGTACGCGCAAGCACCGCAACTAGAGGACGAAACGCGTGAGGGGTCAGGAAGCGAAGTAGGCCTTCAGCGCGTCATGCCAGTCCCGAAGCGGCGTGAGACCGGCTTCGCGCCATGAAGCGTTCGACAGCACCCCGTACGCCGGACGCGCCGCCGGACGCGGGAACTCCGCAGTCGTACAGGGCTTCACGCGCGCCGGATCCGCGCCGAGTTCCGCGAAGATCGCCCGCGCGAACCCGCACCACGTCGTCGACCCGCCACCCGTGCAATGCAGCACCCGCTGCGACGGCCCCTCGCCGGCGGCCACGCGACCGGCCAGTTCCAGCAGCCCGGCGGCGAGATCGCGGGACCAGGTCGGCGCGCCGGTCTGATCATCCACAACGGACAGTTCTTCGCGCTCTTTCTCCAAGCGCGCCATGGTCTTCACGAAGTTCGACCCGGTCTTGCCATACACCCAGGACGTCCGCACGATCCAGGACCGGGCCCCCGATCCGAGAACCGCGTCCTCACCGGCCGCCTTCGTCCGGCCGTACGCGTTGAGCGGCCCCAGCAGATCATCGGTCTCGTACGGCGAAGTCGCGTCGCCCGCGAAGACGTAGTCCGTCGATACGTGGATGAGCGGCACCCCGCGCGACGAGCACGCCGCGGCGAGCACCCGGGGGCCGTCGGCGTTCACCGCGAACGCCCGCTCCTCATCGGTTTCCGCCGCGTCCACCGCGGTGTAGGCCGCCGCGTTGATCACCACCGGCGACGTCCCGGTGGCCCGTGCCCGGTCCGCCAGTGCGGTCACCGCGGCGATGACCTGGCCGGTGTCGCGCACGTTCAACTCGGACGAGGACGGTGTCAGGGCATCGGGCACCAGCGCCGCGATGTCCTGTCCCAGCTGACCGGATCCGCCCGGTACGAGAACACTCAGCACCCGTCACGCCCCCGCACGGTTCTTCAGCGACTCCCACCACGGCCGATTTCCGCTGTACCAGGCGACCGTGTCGGCCAGACCGTCCTCAAAGGACTTCTGCGGTGCGTAGCCGAGTTCCTGCGAAATCTTGGTGATGTCGACCGAGTACCGGCGATCGTGCCCCTTGCGGTCCTCGACCGGCTCGACGCTCTCCCAGCCGGCTCCGACGGCGGACAGCAGCAGCTCGGTCAGCTCGCGGTTGGTCAGTTCCGTGCCGCCGCCGATGTTGTAGACCTCGCCCGGCCTGCCGCCGTCGGCGACGAGCTGGATGCCGCGGCAGTGATCGTCCACGTGCAGCCAGTCACGCACGTTCAGCCCATCACCGTAGAGCGGGACCTTCTTGCCGTCGAGCAGGTTGGTCACGAAGAGGGGGATGACCTTCTCCGGGAATTGGTACGGACCGTAGTTGTTCGAGCACCTCGTGACACAGACGGGCAGTCCGTGGGTGCGGAAGAAGGAACGTGCCAACAGATCCGAGGACGCCTTCGACGCCGAATACGGCGAATTCGGCTCCAGCGCGTGGTCTTCGGCCCAGGATCCCTCGTCGATCGAGCCGTAGACCTCGTCGGTGGAGACGTGGACGAACTTCCCGACCTCGGCCTCGAGCGCGGCCTGCAACAGGGTCTGCGTGCCGAGCACGTTGGTCAGCACGAAGTCGGCGGCCCCGGCGATCGAACGGTCCACATGGGACTCCGCGGCGAAATGCACGACCAGGTCGATGCCCCGCATCAGCTCGCTGACCAGGGTGGCGTCGCAGATGTCGCCCTTTTCGAAGCGGTAGCGCGAGCTCTTGCTCACCGGCTCCAGGTTCGCTTCGTTGCCCGCGTAAGTCAGCTTGTCGAGCACGACCACTTCGGCGTCGGCAAGGCTGGGATACGCACCCGTCAGCACCTGCCGGACGTAATGCGAACCGATGAAACCGGCACCTCCGGTGACCAGCACCCGCATCCCGTGATCCTCCTTTTACGACTTCCCGGACCAGCCGAGTGTGTCACGACCGGGGCAACCTTTCACCAGCCTACGGACGTCTAACACGAGGATCAGTAGAGTTACCGGCGAGGCACGAGTGTGCCCTGGGGAGATTCGTGGAGGACCGCACGTGACCGAGTGGCCCGGGCCACCCATCGCGGCGCGCCGTGGCGGCGGCGTCGTGGTGTTCGCCCGCCGTGGGGTGAAGGTCGTGTTCAGTCTGGTCTCGATCACGATCCTGGCGCTGACCTGGTGGGGCTGGCAGTTCATCGGCGACCCGTCGCAGGGCTTCGCCACCACGAACATCTTCGAGGACAACGGCCATCCGCCCGCGAAACCGCTGGACGGCGCGATCGACATCCTCCTCGTCGGCCAGGACAGCCGCACCGACGCGCAGGGCAACCCGCTGCCGCGCGAGGTCCTCGACATGCTGCACGCCGGCATCTCCGACGGCGAGCGCCAGACCGACACGATGATCCTGGTGCACATCCCCCAGAACGGTAAGAAGGCGGTCGCGATCTCCTTCCCCCGCGACTCGTGGGTCGAGATCACCGGCGGTTTCGGCAAGCACAAGCTCAACAGTGCGTACGTGTACGCCTACAACGACACGTCGAAGACGCTGCAGCAGCAGGGCAACTCGAACCTCAAGGACGTCGACGCCAAGGCCAAGGACGCCGGCCGCAAGAACCTGATCGCGACGCTCGAGAAGTTCATCGGCAAGCCGAAGATGATCGACCGGTACGCCGAGGTCAACCTGTCGAGCTTCTACGAGATCACCAAGGCGATCGGCGGCGTCGAGGTCTGCCTCAACGGCCCGGTCAAGGAGAAGAAGTCCGGCGTCGACCTGCCCGCCGGACGGCAGTCCGTCGAGGGCGTCCAGGCGCTCGCGTTCGTCCGTCAGCGGTACGACCTGCAGAATGGCGACCTGGACCGGATCGCGCGGCAGCAGGCCTTCCTGTCCGGGCTGGCGAACAAGGTCCTCTCCTCCGACGTCCTGATCAACCCGGCGAAGATCTCGGACCTGATCGCCGCCGTCAAGAAGTCGGTCGTGCTGTCGGCGGGCTGGGACCTGCCGGAGTTCGCCGCCCAGATGCGCGGGCTGACCAGCGGCAACGTCGAGTTCCACACGATCCCGACCCAGGGCGACGCGAACATCGGCGGCGCCGCCGTGCTCCGGGTGGACCCGGCGCAGGTGCAGGCCGAGGTCACCCGCCTGACCTCCGACGGGCAGACCGCGCCCACCGAGACCCCGGCCAAGCTGCCGGGCGCGGAAGCGGTGACCGTCGAACTGTTCGACGGTTCCGGCTCCCCCGCCCTGGCCACCGAGACACGGAACCTCTTGCAGGGCAAGGGTTTCAAACTGGCGCCCGACAGCAAGCTCAGCACCCGCAACTCCACGGTCGTCCGCTACGCGCCGGGCGACGAAGACGCGCTGACCCTGATCAAGCAGGTCTTCGGCACCACGATCCAGACCGAAGCGGATCGCGACGTCGCCCCCGGCAAGGTGCGGGTCCTGCTCGGCAAGGACTTCAAGGGCGCTTCCGCCGGCCCTGGCGGCGCGACCACGGCCCCGTCGAAGACGTCGCCCCCCTCGCAGCCGGCTCAGCCGCCCTCCAGCGCTCCGGCGGCGCCCACCACGACGCCGATCGTCGCGGGCAATGTGCCCTGCGTCAATTAATGTCCGGGTACTCAGCGTGGCCGCCCTACCGGTGGCCTAGCCTTCTCCTACGATCGGACCAGAGGCAGCGCCAGGGGAGGTGAACAGGGATGGGCAGCGAGGACAAGGACCTCGATGAACATTTTGAGCATTTGGACACCGAGGAATCGGAGCCGGAAGACGACACCGCTTCGGACACCGAGAGTGACGAAAAGTCCCGGTTCGTCCCGACGCCGTACCCGCGGAACCCACTCCCCCAGCCGTCCGTCCCGCCCGAGGACGAAGCGGTCTCGGGTGTGCTCGCCGTGCCCGAACGCCCGCTGCGCCGCGCCGGCCGGGTCACCCGCCGGATCGCGGTCGGCCTCGTCTCGCTGCTCGCCCTCGGCACGACGGGCTACGCCTACGTCACCAAGGACCAGCTGCAGAACAACGTCCCCACGACGAACGCGCTGAGCAAGCCGGACGACCCCGCCGCGCCACCCGCAGACGACGGCGCGAACGACATCCTCCTGGTCGGCAGCGACGCCCGCACCGACGCGCAGGGCAATCCGCTGCCGCTCAAGGTCCTCAAGGAACTGCGCACCGAAGAGAAGCCGGGCGTCAACACCGACACCATCATCATCCTGCGCATCCCGAAGAACGGCGCGAAGCCGTCCGGCGTCTCGATCCCGCGCGACACGTGGACCGACATCCCCGGCCGCGGGCCGAACAAGGTCAATTCGGCGTACGGGGTCGCGAAGGCCAACTACGCCAACGCGCACCGCGGCGAGCCCGACCAGGCGAAACTCGAACGCGATTCCGACCAGGAAGGCCGCAAGGCACTGGTCCAGACCGTTCAGGACCTGACGCAGATCCGCATCGACCACTACGCCGAGGTCAACCTGCTCGGGTTCTACCTGCTGACCGAGGCGCTGGGCGGTGTCAAGGTCTGCCTGAACCACTCGACCGAGGACAAGGACTCCGGCGCGAACTTCCGGCGCGGTGAACAGACCGTCTCGGGCGGCGAGGCGCTTTCCTTCGTGCGGCAACGGAAGAACCTGCCGCGCGGCGACCTCGACCGCATCGTGCGGCAGCAGACCTTCCTGTCCTCGGCGCTGAACCAGGTGCTCTCGGCGGGCACACTGACCAGCCCGTCGACGATGAGCGGCCTGATGGACGTCGTGCGCCGATCGATCGTCCTGGACGAAGGACTGGACCTGCTGGAGTTCGCGCAGCAGGCGAAGGGGATCGCGTCGGGCGACCTGACGTTCACGACCATCCCGGTGATCAACATCAACGGCCGCAGCGCGGACGGGCAGAGCATCGTCGAGATCGACCCCGCCGCCGTGCGGACCTTCGTGTCCGGGCTGGTGGGCCGCGGCGGTGGAGGCAGCGCCCCCGGTGCGGCTCTCGCCGCGTCGAGCGTTCCCTGCGTGAACTAGCGTGGAGGCGTGAGCCTCACCGAACTGCTGCTGCGGCCCGTGCTCGGGTCGCCCGCGAAACCGCTGATCACGCACTACGACGACAAGCAGGGCAGCCGCGTCGAACTGTCCGTGGCGACCACGGTGAACTGGGCCGCCAAAACGGCGAACTGGCTGGTCGACGAGTTCGACGTCGAACCGGGCGACGAGGTCGCCGTGGTGCTGCCGTCGCATTGGCAGACCGCCGGTGTCCTGCTGGGCGCGTGGTGGTGCGGCGCCAGGGTGGTGACGGAGACCGCGGGCGCGCGGGTGGCGTTCGTCGTCCCGGGCGGCGAGTCCGGCGCGGCCGCGACGGCCGTCGTCTCGCTGCACCCGATGGGTCTCGGACTGCCCGCCGGCTCCGTACCCGACGGCGCCCTGGACTACCTGACCGAGGCCAGGCTTTCGGGTGACCAGTTCAGCCCACTGTCCCCCATTCCCGGCGACACTCCGGCGCTGGGTTCGTCCACAGTGGATGAAGTGCTCGCCGAAGCCCGTTCCCGCGCCTCCGGCCTGGGACTGTCGGCCGACGACCGCGTTCTGTCCACTGTGGAGTGGGCGGGCGAGGAAGGGATTCTCTCGGGCTTCCTGACGCCGCTCGCGGCCGGTGCGCACCTGGTCCAGGTCACCGACGCGGATCCGGCCAAACTCGCTTCCCGGCGCGAAGCCGAGCGGACGACGGCGGATCTTCCCTCCTGAGCTGCAATGAAGGGGACTTTCCTTGCAAATTTCGCAAGGAAAGTCCCCTTCATTGCGTGCGCGAGAGGTCAGGCGTCCTGAAGCTGCTTCGCCTCACGCTTGCGTCCGAAGAGCACGTGGTCGAGCGACAGTTTTCCGGCGTTGAAGCCGAGAGCGAGCCCGGCCACCGCCAGGATGAGGACGAGTTCGTAACCGCCCTGACCGGTTAGGCCGTTGTCGAGGTGCACCGAGAGCAGAGCACCGACGGAGACCACGACGAAGCCGAGACCCACCAGCGGCGTCAGGAAACCGACGATGAACAAGATGGCTCCGACGATCTCCACCGCGATCGCGAAGATCGCCGCGAGCGTCGGCAGCGGGATGCCTGTCTGCTCGAAGAACTTCGCGGTGCCGTCGATCCCGTTTTCCCACTTCTGCAGGCCGTGTGCGAGGAAGACCACACCGACACCGATCCGGCCCAGCAGGAGGGCGACATCCTTGAAACGAGCGAACATCGGGTATCAGCTTTCTGGTCGGTGAATATTCAACTTACCCGGATCACGGTAGGGCACCGAACGCCTCCGGCGGCACCTCCGGAGCGTGATCGACAGGTACCCGACAGGAACCGGACACGGTCGGCGGCATGTCCTCTGTGGAAGGTCGCGGAGGTTATTCCCCCGTACGGCGCCGTCGCCCCGAACGCGCGACGGGCACAATCTCCTGGGTGATGGATGAACGTCTGATCGGCCTCTGGTCGGACCGCATGCTGTATCCGAGCGATGTCGAGTCCGCCGAACTGGCGTTCCGCGGCGACGGCTCCGGATGGCTCTACTGGTCGAGCTGGAGCACCGAGTTCACCGTGTCGCGCTACACGTGGGCGGCGTTCACCCCCGGCAAACTGGCTTTGAAGTTCCACCGCACCCTCGGCGGTACGTGGTCGATCGACGACGGCGTCACCCGGCACGACGTCGAGTCCGACGAGAAGGAAGAGTCCGTGGTCGAGGTCGGCTATGAGATCACGCCGGGCGAGGACCCATTCGGCAGCCCGGTGACCCTGCTCTCGCTGGACCGTCCGCTGGACGACCACCTCGCGGGCTCGCGGTTCGCGTGGGCCGAGAAACCGGAATCGCTCAGCGATCCGTCCGCCGATGCTCCGCGGCCAGACCCGTCCAACCCCCGCTGACGGCCAGCACCGCGAGCACCCGCTCGGCCTGCTCGGCGAAACCGGCCAGATCCGCGTGCAGCAACGCGATCCGCTCGGCGTCGAGCGGGACCTCGTCGTCGGCCCACAGCTCGATCACCGTGCTGACGGTCCACACGAGGAACTGGATGATCCGGATGAACTCGTCGGAGGGCTCCTCGACGGCCTTGCGGTAGCCCGTCTCGATCTCGTCGCAGGCCGCGACCAGCTCGCGCAGCGGTTTGACGACGTCGGCCGCCGTCCCGTCCCACGAGGCCGACGGCCACGTGCGATCCCCGAGCTCGAGCCACAACCGCCAGCCGGCGATCAGCTCGGCCTCGTCGTGCGGTGTCCACGACACCGGTGCGGACCAGAACATCCTTCGAGAGTGACACCGTCGGCCCATGATCGCCGTACTTCCGTGAAGCATCTCACCGGCCCACACCCGCGTTTCGTCCTCTAGTTGCGGTCCTTGCACGCGCAACTACCGCAACTAGAGGACTAAACGCTAAAGGTGATCAGCCCTTGAGCAGGGCGCGTGCCATGACCATGCGCTGGATCTGGTTGGTGCCTTCGTAGATCTGCGTGATCTTCGCGTCGCGCATCATGCGCTCCACCGGGAAGTCGCGCGTGTAGCCCGCGCCACCGAAGAGCTGCACGGCGTCCGTCGTCACCGACATCGCGATGTCCGACGCGTAGGCCTTCGCCGCCGCGGCCATGTAACCGCCGCGCTTGTCGCCACGTTCGGTCGCCGCGGCGGAGGCGTAGACGAGGTTCCGGGCGGCCTCGATCTTGATGCCCATGTCGGCCAGCATGAACTGGACGCCCTGGAACTCCGAGATCGACTTGCCGAACTGCTTGCGCTCCTTGACGTACGCGATCGACGCGTCGAGGGCGCCCTGCGCGATGCCCAGTGCCTGCGCGCCGATGGTCGGGCGGGTGTGGTCGAGGGTGCGCAGCGCGGTCTTCAGGCCGGTGCCGGGCTCGCCGATGATGCGGTCGGCCGGGATGGTGCAGTTCTCGAAGTGGATCTCGCGGGTCGGCGAACCCTTGATGCCGAGCTTCCGCTCCTTCGAGCCGACGGTGAAGCCGGGGTCGTCCTTGTGCACGACGAACGCGGAGATGCCGTTGGCCTTCTTCTCGGCGTTGGGGTCGGTCACGGCCATCACGGTGTACCAGGAGGATTCACCCGCGTTGGTGATCCAGCACTTGGTGCCGTTCAGCACCCAGTGGTCGCCGTCGAGCTTCGCGCGGGTGCGCATCGAGGCGGTGTCCGAGCCGGCTTCGCGCTCCGAAAGCGCGTACGACGCCGAGGTCTCGCCCGAGGCGATCGACGGCAGCACCAGCTTCTTGAGGTCTTCCGACGCCGAAAGGATGATCGGCACGGTGCCCAGCTTGTTCACCGCCGGGATCAGCGACGCCGACGCGTCGACACGCGCGACCTCTTCGATCACGATGCAGGCGGCGATGGCGTCCGCGCCCTGGCCGTCGTAGGCCTCTTCGATGTGGACGGCGTTGAAACCCGACTTGACCAGCGCGTTGTACGCCTCGATCGGGTAGCGCTCGTCCTCGTCGACCTCGGCCGCGTACGGCTCGATTTCCTTTTCCGCCAAGGCACGGACCGCGGCCCGCAGCTCTTCGTGCTCCTCGGCAAGCTGGTACAGACCCGGGCCGTCAGACACCTTTGTCACCTCTTCTAACGCGAATGAGAGTTCGACCGATGTTAGCGCTCGTTCACATTGTGCGACATCGCGAGCGCTTGTGTCTTTGACCGCAAAGTCCGTACGTTCGAGTGATGCAGCTCACCCCGTTCCCCCGGTCGCTCGACTACCCCGAGGTCCCGGTCGGCTCGGTGCTGGCAGGCGCCGCTGCCCGCTGGGGCGCCCGCACGGCCTTCGCCCACGGAGAGCGGAGCCTCACCTTCGCCGAGACGTACAGCGCGGCCTGCCGGTTCGCGAACGCCCTGCGTGCCGAGGGCATCGGACGGGGCGACGTCGTCGCACTCCACCTGCCGAACTGCCTGGCGTACCCGGTCGCGTACTACGGGACGCTGCTCGCGGGGGCCACCTTCAGCCCGGCGAACCCCCTGCTCCCGCCCGAGGATCTCGCCTTCCAGCTGGCCGACGCCGGGGCGGTCGCCGCCGTCACCGTCGGTCCGGTCGCGCGGGTGCTCGCTTCGGTCCGTGACCGGACCTCGGTCCGGCTGAGCATCGTCGTTCACCCGCCCGAAGCCCTGGGCCAGGGAGAGGTCGAGTTCACGGCGTTCCACTCCGGTCACTCCGACGAGCGACCGGACGTGGAGATCGACATCTACCGCGATCTCGCCCATCTGGCGTACACGGGCGGCACCACCGGACGCTCGAAGGGGGTCCGCCTGCCGCACCGGAACGTCGTGGTCAACAGCCTGCAGAGTTCCTGCTGGCGGCTGGGTGCGATCCCCGCTGTCGACGACGCGGGCGAGGTGATCGTCGAGCAGCTCGGCGGTCCGGAGGAGTGGCCGTCCCGGATCGGCACCGGCATCGCGCTCAACCTGACACCGTGGTTCCACGCCATGGGCACCATCGCCGCGCTCAACGTCCCGCTGCTCGACGGCGGCACCATCGTCCTGCACGACCGCTTCGACCCGGCCGCGTACGTGGCCGACGCCGAGATGCTGCGGGTCACCACCATCGGCGGCGCGCCCGCGCTGTTCGCCGCGTTGCTCGCCTGCCCCGAGTTTCACACAGCCGACCTGTCTTCGGTACTGACCATCGGTTCCGGGGCGGCGCCGATGAACCACGAGATGATCCGCGCCCTGCAGAACCGCTTCCCCGGCGTGCTCGTCATCGAGGGCTACGGCCTCACCGAGGTCACCATGGGCGCCGTCATCGCGCCGTCCTATCGCTCGGCCGTCCGCAAGGTCGGCTCGGTCGGCCTGCCCATCCCCGACACCGAGATCAAGATCGTCCCGGCCGAAGGCGGCGAGGATCCCTTGCCCGCCGGGGAACGCGGCGAGGTGTGCCTGCGTGGCCCGCAGGTGATGGCCGGCTATCTCAACCGCCCCGAGGAGACCGAGGCCGCGCTCGTCGATGGCTGGCTGCACACCGGCGACATCGGCATCCTCGACGAGGACGGCTACCTGTCCATTGTGGACCGCAAGAAGGACATGCTGCTCTACAAGGGATACAACGTCTTCCCGCGCGAGCTGGAGGAGCTGCTGATCACCCTGCCCGGTGTCTCCGCGGCGGCCGTCGTCGGGAAGCCGGACACCGAGGTCGGCGAGCTGCCGGTCGCGTTCGTGGTCCGCGACGACGAAAACGTCACCGCGGAGCAGCTCCTGGAGGCCGTCGGCGCCCGCGTCCTGCCCTACAAACGGCTGCGTGCGATCCACTTCGTCGACCAGATCCCGGTTTCGGCCGCCGGGAAGGTGCTCAAACGAGAGCTGCGGAAGCAACTCGCCGACTGACGCCAAGCGAAACGCGGTCAGCCTTCGACGCGTTTGCGCAGGGCCGCGTCCTTGTCGAGCACCAGCTGCTCGAGATCCGCCTGGAACCGCGCCATCTTCGCCTGCAGCCCCTCGTCGGACGCGGCGAGGATGCGGACCGCGAGCAGGCCCGCGTTCCGTGCCCCGCCGACGGAAACCGTCGCGACCGGGACCCCGGCGGGCATCTGCACGATCGAGAGCAGCGAGTCCATGCCGTCGAGGTACTTCAGCGGCACCGGCACCCCGATCACCGGCAGCACCGTCGCCGAAGCGACCATGCCCGGCAGATGCGCGGCACCCCCGGCACCCGCGATGATCACGCGCACGCCGCGCGAAGCGGCCGACGTCGCGTAGTCGAGCATCCGCTGCGGGGTGCGGTGCGCCGAGTAGACGCCGACCTCGTACTCGATGCCGAACTCGGCCAGCGCCTGTCCGGCCGCTTCCATCGTCGGCCAGTCCGAGTCGCTGCCCATGATCAGGCCAACCTGCGGCGACATACTCATTACTCCTAGTGGATCTCGTAGCCGTCGAGCCAGACGGCGTGGGAAAGCCAATGCGCGGACAGCAGCGCGCGGTCGCGCAGCTCCTCCATGCGTTCGCCGACGAAGTTGACGTGGCCGAGTTTGCGGCCGGGACGTTCTCCCTTGCCGTACAGGTGAACGCGGATGTCCGGGTACCGCGCGAACAGGTGGTGCAGGCGTTCGTCCGGGCCCATCTCGGGCGTCTCGGGGGCGCCGAGGACGTTCGCCATCACGCAGGCCGGAGCGACCAGATCGGTCATCCCGAGCGGGTAGTCGAGCACGGCGCGGAGATGCTGCTCGAACTGCGAAGTCCGCGAGCCGTCCTGCGTCCAGTGTCCCGAGTTGTGCGGGCGCATGGCGAGTTCGTTGACCAGCAGGCCCTCGTCGGTCTCGAACAACTCGACGGCGAGCAGCCCGGTCACGTTCAGCGTCGCGGCGATCCGCAGCGCGAGGTCCTGCGCCTCCTGCGTGCGCGCGACGCTGAGCCCCGGCGCCGGGGCGAGCACCTCGGTGTTGATCCCGCCGGACTGCACGGTCTCCACCACCGGCCACGCCGCGCCCTGTCCGAACGGGGACCGGGCCACCAGCGCGGACAGTTCGCGCCGCATGACGACCTTTTCCTCGACCAGCAAGGGGGTTCCGGCGTCGAGGAGCTCGGGGACGGTCTCGCGCGCCTGCTGCGCGGTGTCGAGCATCCAGACGCCCCGGCCGTCGTACCCGCCCTGCGCCGCCTTGAGCACCACCGGCCAGGAGTGCTTGTCCCCGAAGGTGATCACGTCGTCCACAGCGGACACTTCGGCGAACTCGGGGCCGGGGATCTCGAGTCCGGCCATCATCTCGCGCATGATGAGCTTGTTCTGCGCCATCGACAACGCGGCCGGATCGGGCCGGATGGTGACGCCTTCCATCGCGAGCGTCAGCAGGTGCTCGCCGGGAACGTGCTCGTGGTCGAAGGTCAGCACGTCGACCCCGGCGGCGAACGAGCGCAGCGCTTCGAGGTCGGTGTGGTGACCGTGCACGACCTCGCCCGCGACGAGGCCGGCGGATTCGTTCTCCCCGGCGGCCAGCACGCGCAGGGACTGGCCGAGGGAGATCGCCGCCTGGTGGGTCATCCTGGCCAGCTGTCCGCCGCCCACCATGCCCACGATCGGAAGACCGGTTCGTTTGTCCATAACGACGGAGAGATTACTTGGCCGCCACAGCCGCGACCTGGGCGGACCCGCGCCGCAGCTCACGCACGGCCAGGCCTGTGATGGCGATCGCAGCCGTGAGGACGTAGACGTTGCCGAGCAGCGACCAGCCCAGCCCCCAGCCGAACTCGATCTCCCCGCCGTTGGGCACGAACATGATCAAGCCGCTCGCGAACAGCACCGCGACGCCCGCGGCCGGAACCCACGCCCGGCGGACGACGAGCAGGACGAGCAGCGGCACCGTCCACACCCAGTGGTGTGACCAGGACACCGGCGAGAGCAGCAGCCCGTAGAACGCGGTCACCAGCAGCGCGCCGACCGGGTCGCCGCGGCAGTGCAGGCGCACCACCAGCCAGACGGCGGGGACGGCCAAGACCGCGGCGATCGCGATGGCCACCGTCAGCGACCACGGCGCGAGTTCCGAAGCGCGGTTCACCAGCCCGTTGAGTGACTGGTTGAAGATCCAGTGCACGGAGCCGACCCGGCTGGGATCGGTCGCCGATTCGGTCCAGAACCGGACGGCGTCGCCGGGGATCACCGCGAACATCACGGCTTCGAGCGCGACGAACGTGCCCAGCGCCCGCAACGCGTCCTTCCAGCGGCCGGTGAACAGCAGATGCGGCACGAAGATCAGCGGCGTCAGCTTGATCGCGGCCGAAACGCCGATCAGCACCCCGGCCCAGCGCGAACCGCGCGCCGAAAGCACCAGCACGTCGAGGACGATCAACGCCATCAGGATGAGATTGATCTGCCCGAGGAAGATCGTCTTCCAGACCGGCTCCAGCGCCAGCGCGCCGGCCGTGGCCAGGGGCAGGACCCACCACCGGGTGAGGGGCGCGCCGCAAGCGCGGGCGACCACGGAGATCACGACGCTCAGGCAGACCAGCGAGAGCGCGCCGACCACGCCCCAGGTCAGCCCGGCCGGGACGATCGCGAGCGGCAGGAACAGCGGCGCGGCGGCCGGGGTGTAGGTGAACGGCAGCAGCACCCACGGCGGCAGCGTCGTCAGCGCCTCGCGGGTGTAGAGCGGTTCACCCTTCAGCAGGGTGAGGGCACCGGCGCGGTAGACGGCGCTGTCCGCGCCGAGATGCCATTCGCCGAGCCAGGCCACGATGCCCAGCCCCAGCATCGCCAGTGCGAGCGCGCCCGCCAGCGCGGCCCCGACGACCCGAGGCTCAGCCGCCGGACGCGACTTCAGCATGCTTGTCGCCATCCCCCACAGCGTCGTCCCCCACGGCGTCGTTCCCCGCGCCCCGCTTCCGGCGCAGGTACCACCAGCGCCCGGCCAGCGCGAGCGCCAGCACCAGCGGCATGAAGATGTACGCGCTGCCGAGGATGTTCTGCCACACCTTCCAGTGCAGCTCGACATTGCGGCCGTTGGGCAAGATCAGCAGTACGCAACTGATGAAGACGAAGAACACCCCGAAGGTGCCGAGCCAGCGTTTCCACGCCGTGGCGGGCGTGGTCTTCGGCAGGCGCGAGACCAGCAGGACGACCAGCGGCGCCACCCACACCCAGTGGTGGGTCCAGGAGATCGGCGAGATCAGCAGGATCCAGAACGCCGTCACCAGCATCGCCGCGAGCGCCTGGCCCTTGCGGTGGAAGCGCAGCACCAGCCAGATCGCCGGGATCGCGAGCAGCGCGCCGATCCCCATCGCCGCCTTCGACGCCCAGGGCGCGAGTTCGGTGAAGCGGTTCATCAACGCGTTCAGCGATTGGTTGCCCGCCCAGTGCACCGGGCCGATCCGGCCGGTGTCGGGCAGCGTGTAGGTCCAGTACCGGGCCGCGTCGTGCGGGATGATCAGGAACATCAGGCCCTGCATCACGATGAACGTGATGAGCCCGCGGACGGCGTCCATCCGGCGGCCGGTGATGAACAGATGCCCCAGGAAGACGATCGGGGTGAGCTTGACCGCGGCCGCGACGCCGACGAGCACCCCGCCCCAGCGGCTGCCCCTGGCCCCGATGACCAGGATGTCGAGCATCACCAGCGCCATCAGGATGATGTTGATCTGACCGAGGAAGATCGTGCGCCACACCGGCTCGAGACCGAGGAACACCAGGAAGAAGGCGATGGTCGACCGGGCGGGCGAGGCCCACCAGCGGGGGCCGTCGGTCGAGGGCTTCGGCAGCGCGCCGATGGCGATCCGGACGCACAGCGCCAGCGCGAGCAGCGAGACCGCGGTCAGGAGCCCCCAGGCGACCTGCGTCGGGACCACGGCGAGCGGGATGAAGAGCAAGGCGGCCGTCGGCGGATAGGTGAACGGCAACAGCGCCCACCACGGCTCCACCGGAAGTGTGTTGGCGTCGTACAGCGGATCACCGTTGAGCAGTGTCTCGGCACCGGCGCGATACACCGCGCTGTCCACGCCCAGCACCCATTCGTGCTGCCATCCCCAGATGCCGAAACCGATCGCGACCAGCGGGATCACCGACAGGATCAAGATCGATCTCGGCCGGACGGACAAGCGGGCGAGCGACCTGCGCAACGAGAGACGATGCTGTGGTCGTTTCGCCGAAACGTCGCCGTTCGCGTCGGCGGGAACAGTCCGGGTCACGCAAACAGGAAATCATGAACCGGGTCGTCGCACGTCGAGTGGGTCGCCCGTGACCTGGAGAACGTCCTGCGCTAACCCTGCTCAGGACCGCGCGAGACCGGTGAGGAGATCGCACGCCTGGTCGTAGGTCGCCGGAAGCCGGACCGCCGAAATCTGCGGACGGCCGGTGTCCCGCAGCTGGGCGTCCACCGAAAGCCGCTCGTTGAGCGCCCTTCGCAGCGCGACTCCGGACGAAGCGAGCCTCACGTCCTTCGGCACCAGCACGCCCGCGACGGACGGCCCGAGCGAAGCGACGCTCTCGCCGCCGTCGAACACCTGCTTCAGCGCGTCCGCGACCAGGATCATCCCGGTCAGCCGGGGCCAGCCCGCGACCGAGCTGAAGTCCATCGAGACCACGAGCAGGGTGTGTGCCTCCGCGACCGGCCGCTCGTCGCGGCGGGCCTGGCGGTACAGCTCGCTCAACCGGGTCCTCAGGTACGCGGCGGTGGGCAAGCCGGTGAGCGGTTCGGTGACTTCGGTGTTCACGAGCTGATCGGTCGCGACGTCCGCCCACGCCAGCGCCGTCACCCGGAGTAGCCGGGACGGCGTCGAGTCGACGTCCGGTGCGATGAAACCGTCCACCGCGTCCGGGTCGGCGAGCACGGCGTGCAGCGCCGCGAGGTCCGCGAGCGTTTCGGCCAGCCCGGCACCCGCGGCGGCGCGTGCCCTGCCCAGTCCCGCGAGAGCGGTTTCCGCCACTTCGGCGGTGACGGCCCGGCCGTTCTTGATCACCGCCGCGCAGACGGCGTCGACCTCGGGGAGGCCCCAGTCACTCGGGAAACGCCAGCCGGCGGCCAGGCTGGCGGTCCGCCAGCGAGCCCGCAGGGCGCGGAGAGAACGATCCCGCTCGAACCGGTTCCAGGCGGCTTGCCCGTCGGGTCCCCCGGACGGCGCACCGGTCGCCGGTACGTCCACTGCCCACCGCCCCTTCCGTCCCGATCTTTTCGATCTTGCGATCGCTTCACGGTGGGGACGCCGGTTCACGTCGTGCGTGACGGCGTTTTTCAAGGATCTTTCCGAACTCTTCAGTAACCCAGGGCGGGTGAAGGTGTTGGGCTCTCCGGGTCATCGGCGGGGCCGCGAGGTGACGTGCGTCGCCCAGTCCGTCACACTGAGCGTGTTCGGGCGTTTAAGTCAGTAGACCCGCCGAACCAGCAGATGAAGGAGTCCCGTGTCCACCGTTCCCGCCGATCTCACCGGTAAGAGTGACGCCGAGCTGATCGCCGAGGTGCGTGACGGGAAGATCGCGTCTTACGGAACGCTTTACGAGCGGCACGCCGGCGCGGCGCACAATCTCGCCCGCCAGCTCGCCCGCTCCAGTTCCGAAGCGGACGACCTCGTTTCGGAAGCCTTCGCGAAAGTGCTGGACACGCTGCGCGGCGGTAAAGGCCCCGACGCGGCGTTCCGCGCCTATCTGCTGACCGCGCTGCGGCACACCGCCTACGACAAGACGCGCAAAGAAAAGCGCGTCGACCTGAACGAGGACATGTCCGACGTCGGCGGTGCCGTCGGCGAAGCGCTGACCGTCCCCTTTTCCGACACCGCCGTCGCCGGGCTCGAGCGCACGCTCGCCGCGAAGGCGTTCACGCGGCTGCCCGAGCGGTGGCAGGCGGTGCTGTGGCACACCGAGATCGAAGGGCAGAGCCCCGCCGAGGTCGCGCCGCTGCTGGGACTGACCGCGAACGGTGTCTCCGCGCTCGCTTACCGGGCCCGTGAGGGCCTGCGGCAGGCGTATCTCCAGGTCCACCTGGCCGAGAACTCCGGCGAACGCTGCCGCGCGAGCGCGGACAAACTCGGCGCGTGGACCCGCGACGGCTTGTCCAAACGCGAGCGGGCCCAGGTGGAGAACCACCTGGACGAATGCGAAAAGTGCCGCGCGCTGGCCGCGGAACTGGCCGACATCAACGGCGGTCTGCGCGGGATCATCGCGCCGATCGTGCTCGGTGGCGCGGCTCTCGGTTACCTGGCCACGGCCGGGGCGGGCAAGGCGGGCGCGGTCACCGCGGCCGCGACGGCCGCCACCACGGCTTCGGCTTCGGCGGGCGCGGCCGGTGCCGCTGGTTCGGGCTCGGGTTCGGGCGGAGCGGCAGGCGCCGCCGCGGCCGGACCGCGCCAGTTCGCCACGGTGGCCGGATCGAGCGCGGCCATCGTCGCCGCCGTCGCGGTGGCGCTCGCCGCCGGTGGCGGCACCCAGGAGATCCCTGCGGCCGCGGCGGTCCCGCCGCCCGCCGTGGCACCCGCTCCCATCAAGCCCGTGCCGCCCGGGGTCCCGCAACCCCAGCCACAACCGCAACCTCAGCCGCAGCCTCAGCCGCAACCGGAGCCTCAACCCCAGCCGGTTCCTCCCGCTCAGGAGCAGCCGCCGCCGACCCAGCCGACGCCCTCCGTTCCGGCGCCTTCGCCCTCCGAGCCGCCACCGCCCTCGCCGGTGATCCCGTCACCTCCGGTGATGACGGCATCGACCCCGACCGGCGGTGTCCAACTCGAGCCGGGTGAAGACACCAACCTGCCGATCACCGTGCGCAACGACGGTGGATCGAAGTCCGAACCCGTCGCGATCTCGCTGAACCTGCCGAAGGGTGTGACGGCCGTCCCCGCCGGTGGCGGTGGCGCGGCGGGCGTCCGGCAGCAGGCCGGACCGGCGCCGATCGCGGTGAACTGCCCCGGCGGCACCGGAACGGTGACCTGCAGGACCGGCACCGGTCTCGAACCGGGACAGGCCGCGGTGCTGACGTTCCGGCTGCGTGCCGACGAAACGGCCGAACCCGGCAGCATGGTGACCGGTTCGGTGACGGCGGGCGCCCAGATCAAGGTGTCGGTCGTGGTGAAGGTGACCGTGAAGCCGCCGCCGGACGACCTCGTCCTGCGGGCCGAGAGCGACGGGCTGTCGGCGTTCCCGTGGAACCGCAACCCGCTCGTGCTGGTCCGCGTGAAGAACACGGGCAAGACGACGAAGCCGGTGACGATCACGCTCGACCACCGCGTGCTCAGCTCATGGAGCGTGCACGGCATCCCGTGCAGCCCGACCGGCGAAGGCGCGTCGTGCACTTCGCGCGGCTCGCTGACTCCTGGGCGTCAGGTAAGCCTGTGGGTCCGGCTGAAGGGCCGTCCGGCGGACAACCTGCCGGTGACGGTGAACGCCACCCTCGGTGTCGCGAAGGCGAAGCCGGTGGAGGTCTACTTCGGCTGCTGGCACCACTGGTGTGACGACTCCGCGCTGCTTCCGCCGACCACTGTGCCCTCAATGCCCTCGATGCCTTCGCTGCCTTCGGTCACCTCGAAGCCTCCGGCCACTTCGGAGACGACGAAGCCGGGCCGGCCTGGGTGGCCTTCTCCGTCGAAGAAGCCTTCGCCGTCCGCAACGCCTTCAGAGCCGGCGAAGAAAGAACCCGCTCCGCCCGCCGCGACCACGAGCGCGCCGCCGCGGCCAGGCAAGACGAAGCCGACCACCGAGCCCAACGGGATCATCGACCGCATCTTCCAGTAGCGTTGGCCGCATGCTGGGGAGGCACCGGGAGCTGCTGCGGTTCGCCGTGGTCGGGGGCGCCAGTTTCGTCATCACGATGACGATCACCTACGGGCTGAAATTCACCGTGCTGACCGACAAACCGGTGACCGCGCTGATGATCGGCGTGCTGGTCGCGACCGTTTTCTCGTATGTCGCGAACCGTGAATGGTCCTTTCGCACCCGCGGCGGTCGTGAGCGCGCTCACGAAGCGGCACTTTTCTTCCTGCTCAGCGCGGTCGCGCTCGGCCTCAACGCGATTCCACAGCTGGTTTCGCGGTACGTGCTCCAGCTGGAACAGCCGCACGTCGGACTGCTGACACAGGAAATCGCCGACTTCGTCAGCGGCGCGATCATCGGGACACTGCTCGGCACGGTGTTCCGCTGGTGGTCGTTCAAGAAGTGGGTCTTCCCGCAGGCCGACGCGCGGCCGCGGCTGCTGCGGGGCGACGGGCGAGACGCTTCGGACATCCCCGACGAATCTGCCGCCTGACCCGCCCCCGCAGTCCGTGAAGGCCTCCTTCACTACCTTCAGAGTAGGCAAGGAGGCCTTCACGGACCTGCGACCACCTCCAGCCACAAGCAGCAGGTACCTAAGACCCCTTTGGTACTAACCGTCCCTACCACTCACGAGGTCATGGCCGCGCCCGGAATCGCCCAAAGGGTCCTATAACGCTCTGTCCAAGCCCCTGCCAGCCCGTTCGGTGGCCCGCGCGAATTAGACTGACCTGGTGACCGTGGTCGAATCCGTCCTTTCCCGGACGCCCGAGCCGCTCCGATCCGTGCTGATCAAGCACCGGGAGCTGTTGAAATTCGGAATTGTCGGTGGCACGACGTTCCTGGTCGACAACGGCGTCTGGTACCTGCTGAAGCTCAGCGTGCTGGAGTCGAAGCCGACCACGGCGAAGGCGATCGCGATCATCGTGGCGACGATCGTGTCCTACATCCTCAACCGTGAATGGTCCTTCCGGACCCGCGGCGGGCGCGAGCGGCATCACGAGGCGGCGCTCTTCTTCGTGATCAGCGGCATCGCCGTGGTGGTCAACCTGATCCCGCTCTACACGTCGCGGTACATCTTCGACCTCGAAGTGCCCCATGTGACACGGTTCGTCCAGGAGTTCGCGGACTTCACGAGCGGGTCGATCATCGGCATGCTCCTGGCGATGTTCTTCCGCTTCTGGGGTTTCAAGAAGTGGGTCTTCCCGGACGAGCTGGGCAAACGCCGCCGGGACAGCGACGAGCCGGACGACGACGTCGTACCCCTCCGCTAAGTACTTGTCAAAAGACATGTGATTGTTTAGAGTCATCCATGTCAACGTTCCTTCACTGATGACGCCGGCCGGGTTCGTACGGTCGAGCGGGACGAATCCGAGGTGATCGCCAAGCGCGAAGAGGACCGCATCCGGTTCGGATGACGGTTGAGCCTTTTCCCGTCTTGGCGGGGACCGGAGTGGCCCTCCGTGTCCTTCGCGTTCCCTCGTTTCTTCCAGTGAACGGATCCTTTTCTTGAGTACCGCTCTCGGTGCGCCTCCGCGTGCCCGAAACACCCTTGCCCTCGTCGGGCTCTTCGCCGCCGTTTTCCTGGCGATGCTCGACGCCCAGGTCGTCGCGACCGCCCTGCCTCGCATGGTCGGCGAACTCGGCGGCGCCACGTCGTTCGCCTGGGTCACCACCGCGTACCTGCTGGCGGGCAGCGTCAGCGCTCCCGTCTACGGAAAACTCGGCGACCTCTTCGGGCGCAAGCGCGTCGTTCTCGTCGCGATCGCGCTGTTCGTCCTCGGCTCCCTCGCCTGCGCGCTCGCGCCGTCGATGCCGCTGCTGATCGCCGCCCGTGTCCTGCAGGGCATCGGCTCCGGCGGGCTGTTCGTCGCGGTCGCCGCGATCATCGGCGAACTGTTCCCGGGCCGCGAAGGCGCGCGCTACTTCGCCTGGTTCTCGATCTGCTTCGCCGGGTCTTCGTTGGCGGGCCCTGTCGTCGGCGGCGCGCTGACCGACCTCGCGGGCTGGCGGTCGATCTTCGTGGTCAACGTGCCGATCGGACTGGTCGCGCTCGTCGTCGCCGCCCGCTTCCTGCGGCTCGAACGCCGCCGGACGGCCGCGCCGTTCGACTTCGCGGGCATCGTCGTCCTGTCCGGCGCGATCGTCGGCCTGACCCTGGCGACGCCGCTTTCCGCGTCGATCGGCGTGGTACTGCTCGTCGCCTTCCTGGTCATCGAACGCCGGGCGGCCGAACCGGTCATCCCGCTCCGGCTGTTCCGCGCCAGGATGTTCAGCCTGAGCGTGCTGGCCAGTGCCGCGGCCGGGTTCGTCTTCCTGGGTTCGGTCAATTACCTGGCGCTCTTCCTGCAGACCGCGGGCGGCGCCGGGCCTTCGGAAGCCGGTCTCCTCCTGCTGCCGATGACGCTCGCCGTCGCCGCGTCGTCGATGGTCGCGGGCCGGATCATCGCCAAGACCGGCGCCTACCGCTGGGCACCGATCCTCAGCATGACACTCGGTCTCGCCGCCGCCCTCGCGATGTCCACAATGGACGAAACGACGCCCTTGCCACTCGTCGTCGCCTATCTCGTCGTGTTCGGCGCGGCGGCCGGGCTCAACATGCAGGTGCTTTCCATGGCGGCCCAGCAGAACATCGCCCGGACCGACCTCGGCGCCGTTTCGGCGACCGTCGGCTTCCTGCGTTCCCTCGGCACCACGGCCGGGCTGACCGTTTTCGGCGCGGTGTTCACGAGTTCGTTCGCCACCGACAGTCCCGGTGGTTACGCCTCCGCGCTCAACGGGGTGTTCTGGACGATGGTCCCCGCCCTCGTGATCGGCCTCGCCGCTTCCCTCTTCCTGCCGCGCGTTCCCTTGCGCCGCAACCACTAAGGAGTTCTTCGATGATCCTCGTTCTCGGTTCCACCGGTAAAATCGGCCGCGAACTCGTTCCCTCGCTGCTGGACAAGGGCGCCCACGTGCGTGCCCTGACGCGCGACCCCGCCCGCGCCCGGATCGATCCGCGTGCCGAAGTCGTCACCGGCGATCTCGACGCTTTCGATCCCGCGCTGCTCGACGGTGTCGATCGCGTCTTCGTCCTGACCTCCGGGCACGGCTCGGACCCGCTCGCACAGGAACGAGCGGTGCTCGAAGCGGCCACCGATGTCGCGCACGTCGTCAAGCTGTCCACCACCGGAGTCCACTTCGGACAGACCGATCCGATCTCCCTCGTGCACACCGCGGCCGAACAGGCCGTGCGCGAGGCCGGGCCGGACTGGACGATCCTGCGCCCGGGCACGTTCATGGACAACCGGTTCGCCTGGCTGCACGCCGTGCGCGGGGACGGCGTCATCCGCGTCACCGAAGGCGATCCGGCGTCCGCTCTGGTGCACGTCCGCGACATCGCCGAGGTCGCCGCGACCGTGCTGACCACCGACGGGCACGCGGGCAGGACGTATCCGATCACCGGCGGCGAAGCCCTCACGACCCGGCGGCAGGTCGAGATCCTGGGCGAGGCTCTCGGCCGACAGCTGACTTACGCCGAAGAGCCCGAAGCCGACTCTCGTGCCCGGATGCTCGGGTACGGCTGGCCCGCTTCGGCGGTCGACGGGCTCTTCGAGCTCAAGCGGCAGTCCGCCGGGAACGAGGAGATCGTGTTCGGCACCGTCCGCGAACTCCTCGGCCGGGCGCCGCTGACGTTCGCCGACTGGGCTCGCGAGCACGCCGCCGCGTTCGCCTGACCTGCGGAAAGAGAGCAAGGGACCTTTGCTCACGCCTGAGTCGGGGTGATCCGCGGTCCGTGAGGGACTCCTTGAGGGACTCTGGGTCCCTCAAGGACTTGCGCCTCTCTCAATACTAAGAGAAGTGATAGCAAGGGACCTTTGCTCACGTTGGTTAGCGTGCTAACGAACGTGAGCAAAGGTCCCTTGCTCCCCCGGCTGGGCCGAAAGGGTTAATGACTTGGGCGGATCCCCGCGATACGCGACACTCATCGGGCGTTTAATTCTCGCCGGTCCGCTGTCCGGACCACGCGTTGTCCGCGACCGGCCCTCTCGCTAACGTGCCGCGCGGGGAGACAGGGGGAGCCCGTATGAACGAACGCCTTCGCGTGCTCGTGGTCGACGACCATCCGCTGTTCCGGTTCGGGGTGTGCACACTTCTCTCCAACGAACCGGAGATCGACGTCGTCGGCGAGGCCGCGAGCGGCGCGCACGCGATCAGCGCGGCGAGTGCCCTCGGGCCCGACGTCGTGGTCATGGATCTGCATTTGCCCGACGTCAGCGGTGCCGAAGCGACCCGGCACATCGTCGCCGAACGGCCCGGCGTCGGCGTGCTCATGCTGACGATGGCGGACGAAAGCGAATCGGTTTTCTCCGCGATGCGTGCCGGAGCCCGCGGATATCTGCTCAAAGACGCGGAACCCGACGAAATCATCCGTGCCGTTCACGCCGTCGCGAGACGCGAAGCGATCTTCGGGCCCGATATCGCGACGCGCGTTCTCGGCTTCTTCAATCACTCTCAGCCGAGTCCGGACACGGTGTTCCCGGAACTGACCGTCCGCGAACGAGAGGTCCTTTCGCTCATCGCCGGCGGCCACAGCAACACCGCCATCGCCAGCACTCTCTGTCTCAGCCCGAAAACCGTGCGGAATCATATTTCCAACGTCTTCAGCAAACTTCACGTCGCGGACCGCGCCGAAGCGATCGTCCTGGCCCGTGAAGCGGGCCTCGGCCGTTGAAAACCTCATTTAGGGCGGCTTTTCGGGCAATGTCGGGACCGGAGTCCCATGCGCCCGGGACACCTCACCCGGCAGGGTGAGCAGTGCGGGGGGTGGGGCCCTCGCACCGTTCGAGGGGAATGGGAATCACATGTTCGAACCGAACAGGACACCGGTGGTCGTCCGTGCCACCGATCCGATCCTGCACAACGGCGTCTGCATGACGCTCCGCTCCCGTGACGACGTCTGGCTGGTGGACGGGGAGGCGGCCGACCCGACGATGGTGGCCCTCCTGGTCACCGACCGCCTCGACGAGGCGATGACGCAACTGCTGTCCGCGCTGCACCACCAGGGGTTCACCCGCATCGTGCTCATCGCGGGTGAAGTCGACGACAACGAAATCCTGAGCGCCATCGAGCACGGCGTCTGCGCGGTCGCCCGCCGCTCGGAGGCGGGCGCCGACGTCCTGGTCCGGCTGATCAAGGCGGCCGCGGCCGGGGAGGGCGCGCTTCCGCCCGATCTGCTCGGCAGGCTCCTGCACCGGGTCTCCCGGTTGCAACGTCAGGTCCTGCAGCCGCGTGGCCTGCAGTTCGGTGGTATGAGCAGCCGGGAAACCGAGGTGCTCAAGCTGGTCGCGTCGGGGTTTTCGACGCAGGAGATCGCCGATCAGCTCTGCTACTCGCAGCGCACGGTGAAGAGCATCCTGCACGACGTGACCAACCGGTTCCAGCTCCGGAACCGGTCGCACGCGGTGGCTTACGCGCTGCGTGAGGGATTGATCTGACACCGTGATCAGCCAGGTCGACGAAGCCTTGTGCCTGCTCATCGCACCTCATCTGCCGGAGGGGACGGTGGTCCGGTTGGATCCGCCGAAACCCACCTGGCAGACGGAGACGCAGGTGTCGAGCGTCGATCTGTTCCTTTTCGCCCTGCACGGCACCGGCCCGGGAACCGGTGCCGTGCGGGCGAAGCGGTGCGAGCTGTCGTATCTGGTCACCGCGCGGGCGGACAAGGTCCGCGACGAGCACACCCTGCTCGACCGGTCGCTGCGCGCCTTGATCCGGACCGAGTTCCTGATGGTCGACGAGCAGCCCTTTCCGCTGGCGCTCGGGAAGACCGATCCGACCGGGCTGTGGGTCAGCCTCGGCCTGCCCGCGCGGGCGGCGTTCGTCGTCACGGTCACGGCGGAGTACCGAGACTGAGCACCGAGGCCCGCCGCAGGACCACTCCTCCGATGGAGGCCAGCTGCCCGCCGAAGAACTCGCACCATTCGGACGCCGTCGCCGGCGGCCCGCAGTCACCGGCCCGCCGGGCCCACCCGGCACAGACTTCGAGGCGGTAGCCGAGCACGCCGGTCAAGGTCAGCCCGTTCTTGCCCGCGCCGACCACGCACCTGCCCCGGTAGATCCAGCGGTCCGGGGGCTGGAACACGACGGAATCCTGGACGAACCGGTGCCCCGCCGCGCCGGAGACGGCCGCGACCGGGGTGTCGATCCCGCTGACGAACAGGCCCTTCGAAAGCAGGTCCAGGGCCTCGGCCTCCATCCGTTCCACCACCCCGGGCGGACGGCGGCACGCGAACAGGTCACCGTCGAAGGACAACCGCAGGGAAATCGCCACCTTGCCGATCTCCACGGTCGCCGCGGCGACCGGACTCACCGGTGGGCGGTACCGGAACGCCGTCGCATGCACCCTCCGACGGTAAGTCGGCGCGCTTCCGCGGCATTGCCCGAACGGGTGGTCCTTGGGGAGGTCTTAGCGAGGGACCCGTTCGGCGGGCCAGCGCACTTCGGCCACATCGCCCGGGCGAGGGACCTTCAGGAAGAGGCTGAACACCGCGGGCTGCTTGCTCGACAGCTCCAGCCGTCCGCCGTCGGCCTCGATGAGCGCACGGGCGAGGGCCAGCCCGACACCGGTCGACCCGCCGCCGGAGAACCCGCGTTCGAAGATGTGCGGCGCCAGCTCGTCGGGCACCCCCGACCCGGTGTCGGCGACCTCGATGACCACGGTGCCGTCCGTGTCACCGCGCCGCGCGGCCAGCGTGACGGTTCCCGCGCCGTGGCGCAGGGCGTTGTCGAGCAGGACGTTGACGACCTCGCGCAACCGGCCCGGCGTCGCCCGCACCCTCAGCCCGTCGGTGACGCGAAGCCGCAGATGCCTTCCTTCGGCGCGAAGCAGCTGTCGCCATTCCTCGGAAACCGCGGGAAGCACTTCCGGCAGGTTGACCGGTTCCGCGCCGACCTCGCGCGCCGCCCGCGCGGCGGCCAGCAGCTCGTCGAGCGCCTCCGCCAGCCGGTCCGCCTGTTCCTGCGCGGCCTTCGCCTCGTCGACGACGTCCTGATCGGGGTGGACGGTGAGCGGTTCGAGCCGCAGCTGCAACGCGGTCAACCGGCTCCGCAGCTGGTGGGAGACGTCGCCCACCAGCTGACGTTCTCGCTGGACGAGTTGCGCCAGCGCCGAACCGGACGCGTCGAGCGCCTCGGCGACCATGTCGAGCTCGCCGACGCCGTAGCGCTTCGGATCCGGCCGGAAATCGCCGCCGCCGAGTTTGACCGCGCGGTCGGCGACATGTCTCAGCGGTTTCGCGAGCCGTCGCGCGGTCACGGTCGCGACCACGGTGCCGGTACCCACCGACAGCACGACCAGCAGCACCACGAGCAGCGTCACCTGGGTCTGGCGGGTGCGCATCGGCCCGGCGGGAATGGACAGCTCGACCTCGCCGTGCAACGCGATCGGCGCCCGCTCGGACACCACGTCGGGACCGGGGTCGGAGCCGTACCGCTTCTCGATCTGCCCCTGCGCGCGGACGGTCAGCAGCCCGCCCTGTGGCACGCCCACCCGGAGCAGGTCGAGGTTGATCGGCTGGCCGACGGCGATCTCGTTGTCCAGCGTCGCCGCGATCCCGCGGGCCGAGGAAGCCAGGTTCTCGCGGTTGAGGTTCTCGACCAGCTGCCAGGCGGTGATCCCGAGCGGGATGCCCAGCACCGCCGCGGTGACCGCGACGGCGAGCAGGATCGCCAGGAGGATGCGACGGCGCATGCTATTCCGAGTTGAAGCGGAAGCCGACGCCGCGGACCGTCGCGATGCGCCGTTCCCCGTCGCCGTTCCCGCCGGGTTTGCCCGCCCTGCCCGCCGCTTCGTCGGCGGCGATGGCGAGCTTCCGGCGCAGCCACGACATGTGCATGTCGAGGGTCTTCGAAGTCTTCGATTCGAGGTCGTTCCACACCTCGGCGAGGATTTCGTCGCGGCTGACCACCTGGCCCGCGCGGTTCATCAGCACCCGCAGGAGCTCGAACTCCTTGTTCGCCAGCTGCACCTCGTGCAGGTCGACGGTGACCATCCGGGCGCCGAGGTCCATCCGCACTCCCCCGGCTTCGAGCACCTCGGGCGCCCGCCGTCGCAGCAGCGCCCGGATCCGGGCCAGCAGTTCGGCGAGCCGGAACGGTTTGGCGACGTAGTCGTCGGCGCCGGCGTCGAGCCCGACCACGAAGTCGACCTCGTCCGTGCGCGCGGTCAGCATCAGCACCGGCACCTCGGTACCGCTGGCGCGCAGGCGGCGGCACACCTCGAGGCCGTCCATCCCGGGCAGCCCGAGATCGAGGACCAGGAGATCGACGCGATCGCTTTCGGTCGCGTCGAGCGCGGCCGGGCCGTCACCGACGACACGCACCTCATACCCCTCCCGCTGAAGCGCGCGCGAAAGGGGATCGGCGATGGCCGGGTCGTCCTCGGCGAGTAGCACCATGCTCACCTGGCCAACTCTACGACTGCCGGGCGTGAAAGCATCGTGACCGTGCCTGGCTACGAGAATGATCTGGAACTCGCCACCCGGCTGGCCGACGCCGCCGACGCCATCACCACCTCCCGGTTCCGCGCGCTGGACCTGGCCGTGGAACGCAAACCGGACCGGACTCCGGTCACCGACGCCGACACCGCCGTCGAAGACGCGATCCGTGCGATCCTCGCCACAGAACGCCCGGACGACGAGGTACTCGGCGAAGAGCGCGGCGGTTCGGCCGCGACCGGCCGGGCCTGGGTGCTCGACCCGATCGACGGGACCAAGAACTTCCTGCGCGGTGTCCCGGTCTGGGCGACGCTGATCGCGCTGGTCGAAGACGGCACCCCCGTGGTGGGCCTGATCAGCGCGCCGCTGCTCGGCCGCCGCTGGTGGGCGGCCACCGGGGACGGCGCCTGGATGAGCGACTCGGCGGGCGAACGCCGCCTTGCGGTGTCGAAGGTCGCTTCGCTCGAAGACGCGTATCTGTCCACAACGGACCTGAACTCGTGGGTGAAGTACCACTCGCGGGAGAAGTACATCGACCTCGTCGACGCCTGCTGGGAAAGCCGCGCTTTCGGCGATTTCTGGCAGCACTGCCTGGTGGCCGAAGGTGCGCTCGACATCGTCGCGGAATGCATCGTGAACCCGTGGGACGTCGCCGCCGCCCAGGTGCTGATCACCGAAGCCGGTGGCCGTTTCAGCGACCTGAACGGGGAAGCGCGCTACGACAACGGCTCGGCCCTGTCGACGAACGGCCTGCTCCACGACGAAGTCTTGGCCATCCTGCGGCGCTGAAGCTCACTGCGCGCCGGGGAGAAGACCGACAGCGCCGCGGGCGACCTGCGACCAGGCGAGCCGCCCGAAGAGGTAGTGGCAGGCGACCTGTTCGCTGGTGAACCGTGCCCAGTCGTACCGGTTGCCCTGCTCACGCCAGAACACTTCCCAGGCGGGCTCGGCGTCTTCCTCCTCGGTGCGCATGAGGCACCAGGCGTTGTCCGCCTCCGCGCCGACCGAGACCACCTCGGGCGGCACGCCCAGCGCCGCCAGCCACCGCAGGATCGTCCCCGTGTTCACCGAACCTCCCCCGTGACGTCCGCCAGGAAGCCCAGCGTGACGAGTTCATCGGCGCCCAGCACCGCGCGGAAACGCACCCCGCCGCCGGGCTGGCCGAACCATTCGGCGGTCACCGAACGCCAGACCGGCAACGACCGGACGACCCGGTAGCGTCGGTACGCGGCGGCCTGGTCCGGCGGCAACGAGCGCATCGAATACAGGGTCGCGTCCTCGGCGAACACCCGGCCGTGCGGATCGCCGAAGCGGTCGAGATGGGTGCCCGCTTCGAGCATCACCGGTGTCGCCGGGTCGATCCCCCCCTCGGGAAAGAGCGCGCCGGGCGGCCACAGATAGCTCGTTTCGCCCACGAAGCGCTCTCGCCAGTCCTCTGGGGACTCTCCGCCCCAAGGGTCGTGCCCCCGGGTCAGTTCCGGCGGGGGAACCACGGACGGGGTCGTCGGCGATCGCCGGAAACCGCTGCTGACGTGCGACAACGCGTCCTGATCGTCCAGCACGCCAGCCTCGGGGTGGTCGTGCGGCCCGGAACCGCCGCCGGGAAGCGGCAGCTGGCGCGCGGGTTTCGCCATCGCGACCGGGAGATGCCCGATGGGGAACATGTGCACGAGGAACAGCGCGATCACGCTCTCCCGCTCGGTCCGTAGGGCGCCCATGGGCGGCGGAGCGACGGGCTGCGGCGGGAAGGGGACGCGCAACGGTGCCACCGCGGGCGGCCACGGCGAAGGCGCGTACGGAGCGCGAGCGCCATGAGGAGGCGTCGGTGCGTCGGCCGCGCCGTAGTGGACGGGCAGCCGGATCGGGCCCGTCCCGGCCTCGCTCGGATCGGTCACCGCACCTCCCCCAAGGAATCGGTCCCACCGGTGAAGGGGGAGGCAGCGGACAGGACGCGCTAAGACCTTAGCGCCGACCGGCGTTCTCGTCGGCGGATACCCGAAAGCGCGGCTCTCAGCCCGCGAGCGCGTTGACCACCCGGGACGGACTCGGCCTGCCGAGCTTCCCGGCCATCCACTTGCTCGTCGAGACCAGCGCGTCGAGATCGACACCGGTTTCGACGCCGAGACCGTCGAGCATCCAGACCAGATCCTCGGTCGCGAGGTTCCCGGTGGCCGATTCGGCGTACGGGCAGCCACCCAGCCCACCGGCGGAAGAGTCCACAGTGGACACACCGCAGCGGAGTGCGGCCAGCGTGTTCGCGAGCGCCTGGCCGTACGTGTCATGGAAATGGACGGCCAGGGTGCCGACGTCGGGGAACTGCCCGATCAGCGCCTCGACCTGCCCTGCGGTGGCGACGCCGATGGTGTCGCCGAGCGAGAGCTGCGAACAGCCCAGGTCCAGCAGCCGCTTGCCGACCCCGGCGACCTGCGAGGCCGGAACGGCGCCCTCCCAAGGGTCGCCGAAGCACATCGACACGTATCCGCGGACGTCGAGACCTTCGGCCCGTGCCCGGGTGACGACCGGCTCGAACATCGCGAACTGGTCGTCCACCGTCGAATTGAGGTTCTTCTTGGCGAAGGTCTCGGTGGCGCTGGCGAAGATCGCGATATGCGAAACCCCGGCCTCCAGGGCCCTGTCCAGCCCGCGCTCGTTCGGGACGAGCACCGGGTAACGGACGCCTTCGCGCTTGTCGAGCCCGGCGAGGAGCTGCTCGGCGTCGGCCAGCTGCGGAACCCATTTCGGGCTCACGAAACTGGTCGCTTCGAGCGTGGTCAGCCCGGCATCGGCGAGCCTGTCCAGGAACTCGAGCTTCACCCCGACCGGAACGATCGACTTCTCGTTCTGCAGGCCGTCCCGGGGGCCGACCTCCCAGATCGTGACGCGCTCCGGCAACGCGGCGGCGGACGGGACGCGATCGGGCAGCCCCAGCTCTCGCGTGCCCATCAACGGCGCCGGTTTCCGCGCGGCGGGGGTCCCTGCGGCGGCAGGGGTTCGGTCTGCTGCGGTCCGCCCGCGGCGGGCGGCGCGAAGTCGTCGTACGGGTTGTCGTTGACTTCGCGATAGATGACCGTGTGCACGCGCTCGACCTTGGGGATGTCGTCGAACTTCAGCGGTTCGTCCGAAGCGGACTCGATCACCAGCGTGCCGCAGCCGAACACGCGGTCCAGCAGCCCGTGCTCGAACTGCACGCTGTTGATCCGCGACAGCGGGATGTCGATCCCGGTCCGCTTGAGCACGCCCTCACGGGCGATCAGCCTGTCCGTGGTCACGATGAAGTGCGTCGTGCGCCAGCGGACGAACGGCGCCAGGAAGAGCCAGACGACGAGCCCGAGACCGATCGCGGCGACCGCGATCAGCGAGATCAGGTCCCACGGGGCCGTGGCGTCCTTCGCCAGGATGCCCAGCCAGATGCCCACGCCGAGGGTGACGATCAGCGCGAGGAAGGGGAAGATCAGCATCTTGAAATGCGGGTGACTGTGCACCACGACGTGCTCGTTTTCGCTGAGCAAATCGTCCGGATAGGCCACGACGGACGCTCCCAAAGTGTGTTCGGCGCTGGTGAGCTCACCGTACCGGCGAACGGTCCCGGCGGAAGAGGAGACGCCGCAATTCGCGGCACACCCGATCAGGACGCGGCGGGCCGCACGTGGACGACGTCTCCGGCGAACACCGTGTACCGCTCACCACCGGGAACGTCGACCTGGAGCTGGCCGGCGGGATCGATGTCGGCGGCCCGGCCGGTCAGCGCCGAACCGTCGGGCAACTGGACCTCGACGTCCTGCCCCAGCGTGGCGCAATGCCGCCGGTAGTCCCCGAGCAGTCCCGCCTCGGCCAGCGACCCGCCGGCGAGCCGCCAGCGGCGTTCGAGGTCGTCGAAACCGGTGAGCAGCCGCGTGGCGATCTCGGCGCGATCGGTCTCGTCCGCCCCCTGCTCGGCCAGGGAAGTCGCAGGCAGGCCGCCTGGCCCGGCCGGGACGTTCTCGCCGAGCGGCAGCACGTTCAGGCCGATGCCGAGGACCACGGTGGTCTCTTCACCGGCGGCGGCCTCCGCCAGGATGCCCGCGCATTTGGCGCGGTCCGGCCCGGCCAGGACGTCGTTCGGCCACTTGAGGACGGCGTCGACGCCCAGGCTCGCGGCGACCTCCCGGACCGCGAGGCCCGCGACCACGGAAAGTGAACCCAAATTGGCGAACGGAACGTCGCGCGGACGCAGCAGCACGCTGACGTAGAGGCCTGATCCCTTCGGCGAAGACCACTGCCGGGCGCGGCGGCCGACACCGGCCGTCTGCTCTTCGGCGATCAGCACGGTGCGGTCTTCAGCCCCCTTCGTGGCGGCTTCCCGCAGGTCGGCGTTGGTGGACCCGGTGCTCGCCACGACCTGGATCGCGGCGTACCGGCCGGACAGCGCGGCACTCAGACGCTCGGCGTCGAGCGCTCCCGTCTCACTCATTCGTCCAGAATATGAGAGTCCCCCTAACGTGCAAGGCGTTCGCTCGTTACGCAGAGGTGGTCTCCAATAACCTGGACGGCGTGACCGAGCCCGAGTCCGCCCCGAGCGCGTCCCCCGCCAGCCCGAAGAAGTCCTGGGCGCGCGGTGTGGCGATGCGAAGCCTGGTCGCCCTCCCGCTGGTCGCGGGGCTCGCGACGGCGGGCTGGCTGCTCGCGGGCGGCAACGATCCGGCGCCCGCCGACGGGATCGGTCAGGTTCCCGTCCCCGCCGCCGACCGGGATCCGGCCACCGTCGGCGGCGGCGCGGGTCCGTCGGTCCTCGAAGTCAGCGCGCCGGTCAAGGCCCAGGAGACGCCGAAGGGCGCCCGGCCGCTCGAAGAGTGGGCCGCCAAACTCGCGGGACCGCTCGACATCCCGGCGAAATCGCTGATCGGCTACGCGAACGGCGAGCTGGCGCTGCGCGGCGAGCAGCCGAACTGTCACCTGTCCTGGGTCACGCTGGCCGGGGTCGGCGCCGCGAGTTCGAACCACGGACGCGGCGGCGACAACCCCCTCGGCCTGTCGGCACAGCAGTGGAAGAAGCACGGCTCGTCGATCCCCGGCATCGCGAAGCCCGCGCTCGCCGACCCCGACTCCGCCTCGGTCGCCGCCGGCCGCGCGCTGTGCGCCTCCGGAGCCGACCTCGGTGGCGGCAACGGCTGGTGGAAGGCGATCGCCGGCTACCAGGGCGGCAAGGGCAACGAGGCCGAACTGTTCCGCCAGCGCGTTCTCGGCAACGCCCAGCTCTACGCGACCCTGTCCCTCGACCCGGCGCGAGGCTCCAGCCCCGCCGTGAAGGCGACCCGGTTCGCCCTCGGCCAGCTGGGCCTCCCGTACGTGTGGGGTGGCAACGGGCCGGAAGCGGGCGCGGCGGGCTTCGACTGCTCCGGGCTGACGAAGGCGTCCTACGACGAAGCCGGAGTCGGGCTGCCGCGGACCGCGGACAGCCAGTTCCGGGCGCTGCCGCAGGTCCCCGGCGGTCAGGAACCGAAGCTCGGCGATCTCGTGTTCTACGGGAACCCGGCGACGCGGATCCATCACGTCGGGCTCTACCTCGGAAACGGCCTGATGATCAACGCGCCCACCGAGGGCCAGGCCATCCAGATCCACACGTATCACTCGAAGGGCGACGACTACACCGGCGCCGGACGGCCCGCGGCCTAGCGCCTCGTGAGTGGCAAGGACGGTAAGAGCGGGCGGCGGCACGGTCGAGCGTGAAGGAATCGGGACGTTGAGTGTCCCAAATCCTTCATCGTCGAGGAGTGTTCCGGCCTCGAAACTTGATCAACGGAAGATCGGAGACACTCAACGCCCCCAAACCTCCGTTGATCAAGCCCGGACACTCCAGCACAAGCTCACCAAGACGACATCAGGAGCCAGCGGGCAGGCAAATACGGGACCACCAGAACCGTCCTCACCACTCACGAGCCCCGCAGGTCACAAGCGTTCGGCCAGCCACTCGAGCGCGGCTTCCCCGTGGCGGAGGACCGAGATGTGCCCGTCCTCGGGAAACGTGCGTGCCTCGGCCGTGGCGATCTGCCGGGCGAGCCACTCCCCGTGCCCGAGAGGCGCGATCCGATCCTCGCCACCGTGCAGGAGCAGCACCGGTGCCTCGACGTCGGACGGCCGGAACCCCCACGGCGCGACGTACGCGAGGTCGTCGTCGATCAGCCCGCCCGGCCCGCCCTCGACCGCGGGGCCGACGACGTCGAGGAGCCACTTCCAGTCCCCTGACAAGGCCGCGTGATCCGACGCGGTGAACATCTCGGCGTCGTACTCGGCCGTTGCCTCGTAGTTCTCCTTCTCCGCTCGCCCGGCCAAGGCCGCCGTCAGAGAGCCGACTCCCGCCGAGATCATTCCCGCGAACCAGTCCAGACCGTCGCCGCCGTACGGAGCCATGCTCGCGACACCGACCACCGCCGAAACGCGTTCCGGCAGCAGGGCCGCGCAGGCGAGCGCGTGCGGGCCACCACCGGAATGGCCGAAAACCCCGAACCGCTCGATGTTCAGGGCGTCGGCGATCGTCGCGACATCGGCCGCCGCCGAGGCGACGTTCCTTCCCCGCCTCGGTGTCGAGCCGCCATAGCCGGGCCGGTCGTACGACACCCACCTCACGCCGAGTCGTTCGGCGGCGGGGAACAGCGGTGACGGCGGAGCACCGATGTTCGGGGTCCCGTGATGCCAGAAGACCACCGGACCGGTTCCGCCCGTGTCGTACGTGTGCAGCGTGGTCCCGTCCCCCAGGTCCACGTCGGACTCGTTCACCATGTGCCGAGCGTACTGACGGGGAACGACAAATCCGCTGTACCGTCGGCGACCATGACCGACCGGACGCGCCGGAGCTACGACCTCGTGGCCGACAGGTACGCCGAGGAACTGAGCGACGAACTCCGGCACAAACCCCTGGATCGCGCCTTGCTCGACGCCTTCGCCGAACTCGTTCGCGAAGGAACGGTCGCGGACATCGGCTGCGGCCCGGGACAGGTCGCCGCCCATCTGGCCTCTCGAGGCTCGCGCGTCATCGGCCTGGATCTCTCGACCGCGATGTGCGCGGCCGTCCGACGCCGCACCTCGCTACCGGCGGGTGCCGCGGACATGACGGCGTTGCCCCTGCGAGCAGCAGCGTTGGACGGGCTTGTCTGCCTCTACGCGACCATCCATCTCGACGACGACCAGCGGGCGGCGGCCTACCGCGAGTTCGCCCGGGTCCTGCGGCCCGGCGCGTACGCCCTGCTCTCCTTCCATGTCAGCGATCCCGACTTCCCCGACGGTGGGGTGAAGACCCTCGGCACCTGGTGGGGTCGCGACGTCGACCTGGATTTCCGGTTCCTCGACCCGGACGCCGAGATCTCGGCGTCGCGCGCCGCGGGTTTCGACCTCGTCGCCCGCCTCGATCGCGCGCCGCACCCCGGCTCCGAGCACCCCAGCGAGCGGTGCACGCTGCTGGTGCGTCGGTCAACCTTGACCTAGACCTCCCTCTTCGAGCTTCAGGAGCCACATGTCGCGCTTTCACGAAATCAAGCACCGGGTGGCCACGACCTTCCAGCGCCACGTGGGCAACCCGCTCCTCGTCCGGCTGCCGAATCAGCCGATCCTCGAGACCACCGGACGCAAGTCCGGGGTCCCCCGGCAGACGCCGATCGGTGGCCGCCGGGTGGGCCGCGAGTTCTGGATCGTCTCGGAGTTCGGCGAGAAGTCGCAGTACGTCCGCAACATCCAGGCCGATCCGCGCGTCCGGGTCCGGCTCAAGGGCCAGTGGCACACCGGCACGGCACATCTGCTCCCGGACGACGACCCCCGCGCCCGGCTGAAGGCCCTGCCCAGGTTCAACAGCGCCGCCGTACAGGCGATCGGCACGGACCTCCTCACCATCCGGGTCGATCTCGACGGCTGAGCGGATTTTGCCTTGACGCCAAGGTCAAGGTTTACGCTCGGAACCATGCGGATCGGCGAACTCGCCGCGCGTACCGGAACCACCACGCGCGCGCTGCGTTTCTATGAGTCACAAGGGCTTCTCGACGCACGGCGCGCGTCGAACGGATACCGGGAGTACGACGAGGACGATTACCGGCTGGTCAACGAGATCCTGACCCTGCAAGCGGTCGGGCTCAGCCTCGAGGACACCAGGCCGTTCGTCGAGTGCTTGCGCGCGGGTCACGAGACCGGCGACTCGTGCGCCGATTCGATCGAGGTCTACCAACGCAAACTCGCCGAGGTGGACGCCTGTCTGGCCAGGTTGAACGAAGCGCGGGACAGCCTGCTGGCCAAGCTGGCGGGTGCGTTGAAAACGCCGCCGGGTCCGTGTGTCGTCAGCCGGGAAACCGAGGAGACCTGAATGTCATCCCTTTCTGTCGTCACCGATGAGACCTTCCGAGAACTCGTCCTGGAGCAGGACAAGCCCGTCTTGGTGGACTTCTGGGCGCAATGGTGCCCGCCTTGCCACATGATCGCGCCGGTGCTCGCCGAGATCGCCGAGGAGCGCGCCGGCGCGCTGATCATCCGTAAGCTGAATTCCGACGAAAACCCTTTGACGGCAAGGGATTATCATGTCATGTCCTTGCCGACACTGATTCTCTTCCGTGACGGGAGTCCGGTGTGGACGACCGTCGGCGCCAAGCCGAAAGCCCGGCTGCTCGCGGACCTGGACGCCGTTCTGCAGACGACCGGCGTCTGAGCGCGGGCCGCGTGGGTCAGGTTGGTCGTGAGTGGCGATTCGGGTTCTAACCCGAATCGCCACTCACGACCAGCCCGGCCTCGGTCCCGTTAATTGTGTTGCGCGCGAGGCCGTCCGTTCGCATCCTTCTGCACATGACTTCGACCCTCGCCTTCCTGCCGACGCCCTCCGTCCTCCGACGGGTGCGGGTGCAGCAGCAGGCCGGGGCCTGCCGGAGGCCGACACCAGTCCGACCGTGAGCACCGCGCTCGTCGCGGGCCTGCTCGCTGGCTATGGCATCGCCATTCCGGTGGGCGCGGTCGCGACCTATCTGGTGGTGCTGACGGCGCGGTCAGGGCTCAAGATCGGCGCATACGCCGCGCTGGGCGTCGCCACGGCCGACGGCCTTTACGCCCTGGTCGCGGTCCTCGGCGGCAGCAAGCTCATCCCGGTCATCCAGCCGATCGCCGGGCCACTGCGGTGGGTTTCGGTGGTGGTGCTGCTCGGGCTGGCCGTCCACATCGGATTCACCGGGGTCCGGAACTTCCGCGACTCCGCGAAGGCCGACGTGACGCAGCCTGTCGCGATAGGGCCCTTGAAGGCCTACGTGAGCCTGCTCGGGATCACACTGCTGAACCCGACCACGGTGGTCTACTTCGCGGCGCTCGTGCTCGGCAGCGAGGACATGGCCGCGGCGACCGGGGCGGAACACGTGGTGTTCGTGCTCGCCGCGTTTGTGGCTTCGGCGAGCTGGCAACTGTTCCTCGCGGGCGGCGGCGCGGTACTCGGCAAGGCGCTGACCGGACGTCGTGGACGGCTGGTCACCGCGCTCGCGTCCAGCGCGCTGATCACCGTCCTCGGAATCCGCCTACTCTGGTGAGCCTGGAGGCGACGGATGGCGGAGACACTGCTCGAAACGGCGCAGGCGGGTGACTCGGCCGCTTTCGGGCGGCTGGTCGCCCCGTTTCGCGGCGAGTTGCACGCGCACTGTTACCGCATGCTCGGTTCGGTGCACGACGCGGACGACGCGCTGCAGGAAACCCTCGTCCGGGCCTGGAAGAGTCTCGATCGCTTCGACGGTCGCGGGTCGATCCGGCCGTGGCTGTACAAGATCGCCACGAACCGCTGCCTGACGGCGATCGAGCGGCGGGGACGCCGCGAGCTGCCCGCCGATCTGGGCCCGGACGCGCCGGAAACCGAACGCCTCTGGCTCGAACCGTATCCGGATCAGGGGCCCGAAGCCGGGTTCCTGATCCGGGAGAACATCGAGCTGGCCTTCGTCGCGGCGTTGCAGCGTCTTTCGGCGGTGCAACGGGCGGTGCTCGTGCTTCGTGAGGTACTGCAGTTTTCGGCGCAGGAGGTCGCCGATCAGCTGGAGACCACGGTGGCCTCGGTCAACAGCGCCCTGCAGCGCGCCCGCAAGGTCGTGCGGCTTCACGGAGAGCCCGGGCCGATCGGCGACTTCCGGGAAGTGGCGGGCAAATACGTCGCGGCTTGGGAAAACCGGGACGTCGACGCCATCGTCGCGATGCTCACCGAAGACGCCAGGTACAGCATGCCGCCGCTGCCCGAGTGGTATCAGGGCCCCGACGCCATCCGCGCGTTCCTGCTCGACGGCCCGCTGACCAGGGAGTGGCGGCTCCTCCCGGCGCGCGCGAACGGGCAGCTCGCGTTCGGCACGTACCTGTGGGACGAAAGGGAGAACGCCTTCGTCCCCGGCGGGCTCGACCTGGTCGTGCTGAACGGCACGAAGATCGCCGAAGTCGTGTCGTTCCTGACAGCCGATCTGACCCGGTTCGGATTGCCGGGCAAGATTCCCTGATCGAGGACCGCAGGTGTCCGCATTGGTTGCCAAGCTCTGCCCATGACCGAAACCACGGCACGCCCCGCTTCCCTCCACTCCTACCTCGCCTACCGCGACGCTCCGAAGGCGCTTCGCTGGCTCGAAAGCGCCTTCGGCTTCGAGACCCTCATGGAGTTCCCCGACGACAAGGGTCTGATCCTGCATTCCGAACTGCGGCTCGGCGGAGCCTCCATCATCGTGTTCAGCGCGGAGGAGGACTACGACCATGCGACCCGCAAGGGTGAGACGGTCGGCCACGGCCTCTACGTCAGCCTTGCGACGCAAGAGGCCGTGGACGCCGTCTTCGCCTCCGCTGTCGAAGCCGGAGCGACGCAGGTCTGGGAACCGGCGAACACCGAATGGGGCAACTACCGCTGCCGGGTCGACGATCTCGAAGGGTACGAGTGGACCTTCGGCACGCACATCCCCGGACAGCCGCAGAACGGCTGAAAGCTAGAGCAGGCGCGCGAACCACTCGCGAGACCGGCGGAGCAGGTCCACCTGGTGTTCCCGCCCGCGGAGCGAATGCCCTTCGCCGGGATACACGACGAGGTCGTGTTCGACGCCGAAGTGGCGTAGCGCGCGGTGGAAGAATTCCGCCTGGGACAACGGGACGTTCGTGTCTTCCGCACCGTGCACGATCAGGACGGGGGTCTCGACCTTCGACGCGAAGGAGATCGGGCTGAGCTGATCGTGCCGGTGCGGGCCCGTCCCTTCCCAGCCGATACTCCCGCTGTGCGCGGCTTCCATCAGCGGACCGAGTTCACCGGTCGCGGCGAGCATGCTCCAGTCACAGATCCCGGCGACCATCAGCGCCGCCTTGAACCGGCGGGTCTGCCCGACGGCCCAGGCCGTCATGTATCCGCCGTGGCTCCCGCCCACGATCCCGAGCCGCTCCGGATCGGCCACTCCTTCGGCGATGAGGAGATCGATCCCGGTCTCGATATCGCCCCATTCCTCCAGGCCGACCCGTCCGGCGACGGAGGCCGCGAATTCATGCCCATGGCCTTGTCCCCCACGGGGATTCGGCAGGAAGACGGCGTGCCCTGCCAGGGCCAGCCACTGCGCGGACGGGAACCAGCCGAGCATGAAGCGGTCCGCGTGCCGGTCGTAAGGTCCGCCGTGAACCCGCGTGACCAGCGAGAAAGGCCCGTCGGCCCGAGTCTTTCCCGGCGGCAGAACGAGCAGGCCGTCCAACGCGAGGCCATCGGACGCCTTGTAGGACAACCGTTCCTGGGAGCCCCACGAAATCCCGGCGAACTCCGGCGCCGTGTCGCTGACCCGCGTCGACGCCCCGCCCACCGGTCCACAATGGACATCTTTCGGCCGGTGCGCGGTGCTCAGCACGGTCACCACGATCTCGCCGTTCGAGGCCAGCGCGTCAGCTTGCCCACGCCAGAACGACACTTCGCCGGACCCGAGCCGATGGAGGGCCGTGTCGAGCCCGTCGGCGACGAGCACCAGAGGAGCACCGGAATCGACCTGCGCGAGCTCGACCGGGCAGGTCGATTCCTCGGTCAGGTTCCGCTGTTCCCCTGTTTCCACGGAAACGTCGAAGACCGCCCGGCCACCCACCGGTTCCGGATTCCCGAGATACGCGATGTGCCAGCCGTCCTCGTCCCGCCACCAAACGGGGCCGGTGGCTTCGACCGCGACCCGGCCGAGATCGTGCCGCTCACCGGTTTCCAGGTCCAGCACGGAAAGCCGGGGTTCGAGACCACCCGGATCGGCCTCCGGCGTCGGCCAGGTGACGACGGCGAGCGCCTTGTGGTCCGGGCGGCGGGCGACGGCGACGACGTGGTCTTCGACCAGCGTTGCGATCTCGCCGGTCCGCGGATCGAAACTCCGCAGCCGCGCCGGGCGAAGGCTCTCACTCCAGACCCAGATGGCCGGCGCGGGCGTCTCGTCCTCGGCGATGAACACGATCCTGTCGTGCATCGGAACGAACCCGGTGATCTCGCTCTGCCAGGCGAACAGTTCCTCGTCCCCCGAACAGACACGGCCGTCCCGGAGGAAGTAGAGGGCGTCCGCGGACCACTGGGGCGAGGACCCTTCGGCCAGCTTCCGCGGCTTTTCGCTGCCGTCCACAGCGGCGAGCCAGATCTCGGGGACACCTTTCGTGATGGTCGAAACCTGGTAGGCGACCCATTTCCCGTCGGAGGAGAGCGCGGGTACCGACGGGAAACGGCTGTCGACGATCAGCTCAGCGGTCAGCATGTCCCCATCCTGCCGGAAATTGCTACGCCAACGCTTTGCCCAGTTCATCGAGCCAGTCGCCCGTTCCCTGCTCCCGCCAGCTCGGTTCTTCGTGACCGTCGAGGAAGGTGCCCTGTTCGATCAGCGTCAGCCGGGTGCCGCCCGCCTCGGCTTCGAACAAGATCGTCGTGACGGACACGGTCGCCGGGACGTCGTTCGCGGAGAGCGTCGACGCGTAGACGATCCGCTCGTTTTCGGCGATGTCCGCATAATTCGACGTGAAGGCCATCCGTTTCTCGTCATCGGGCGGGCCGGTGGTGACTTCTCGGCCGCCGACGCGGAAGTCCAAGGAGTGGCCGCCGCCCGGCACGGTGAACCAGCCCGCTTTCGCGGCAGGGTCGGACCAGGCGGCGAAAACGCGTTCGGGCGGAGCGGAGTAGACGCGTTCGAGGGTGAAAGTGGCGTGTTTGACGGTCATGACCGTTTCCCTTCATCGGAGTCCAGAAAGCCACCAAGGCGATCGAGCCGGTGTTCCCAGCCGGTGCGCTGCCCGCCGAGCCAGTCTTCGGCCATGCGCAGGCCGTCCGGTTCGAGGTGACAGGTGCGGACTCGCCCGGCCTTCTCCGTCCGGACCAGCCCGCAGGTTTCGAGCACCTGGAGGTGCTGCATCACGGCGGGCAACGACATCGACAACGGCTGCGCGAGCTCCCCCACCGAGGCAGGTCCCCGGGTGAGGCGCTCGATCATTTCGCGGCGCGTCCCGTCGGAAAGCGCCTTGAACACCTGATCCATCCTTTGGTTAGGCACATGCTTAACTATCCGCCCACGCCGAGCGATAGTCAAGTAAATGCTTAACTTTCTACTTCTCCGCGGTCATGCCTTCGACGAGCAGCCACTGCGAGGCGAGGTACGACGTCAGCACGAAGGTCTCGAGGTTCGCCCGCACCCGCTCGCTGGTGACGAAGTTGCGGCGGATCAGGATCGCCAGATCCGACGCGGAGAACAGCAGCGCGCCGGCGGCGATCCAGGTCCGGCGGTCGCCCGACGGGACCACCATTCCACCCGAGACCTTGGCCTTCGGCGCCAAGGCCGGGTCGGCCGCGAGGGTCGACGTCGTGCTCAACAGCCCTCCGTAGACCGAAAGCACCGAGGACACCGGAGACGGCTTCGGCAGCGCCATCGCGACAGCCGCCGCAGCCCAGGCTCCGAGCCGGGGCGACGCGGTCGCGGCACGCGGACGGGCACCGCGACGCCACAAGAACGCGGAGTACAGCACCTGCATCACGCCGAACGACGTCGCGCCCTTGATCAGTTCGCGATCCTCGTGCGACCGGCCCATGAAATGGTCGCCCGCACCGGCCGCGACCAAACCGGCGATGAGCAGGCCCTTCTCCCCTGGTGCAAGCGTTTGCGCGCGGGCGACGCGAGCGGCGAGCACGGGGACCGCGGCCGGTTTCGTCACCAGTTGCAACCGCCGGTTGCCCGTCCTGGCGGAATACACCGTGCCGATCGCGGCGACGCCGAACAGCACCCGCTCGGCGAACTTGAGGGCCTTCACGAACCACCTCCGGAACTTATTTCTGGGTAAGTTACCAGGAGGTCAGCTCGCCGACGTCTCTTAAACGGCTTCGCGGAAGGTGTTCCGGTACGCGCTCGGCGAGACACCGAGCGCCGCCTGCAGGTGCTGGCGCAGCGAAGCGGCGGTGCCGAACCCGGCCTCGGTGGCGACCTTGTCCACCGGCAGATCGGTCTCCTCAAGCAGCTGACGGGCCCTTTCGACCCGCTGCTGAGTGAGCCACTGCAAGGCCGAAATCCCGACCTCGTCCCGAAAACGCCGCGTGAACGTCCGCGTGCTCATCGACTCCTTCGCCGCGAGCTCGCGCAACGTCAGCGGCCTGCCGAGGTTCTCCAGCGCCCAGGTCCGCGCCGCCGCCGTCGACGACGATTGCGGTTCCGGAACCGGGCGGCGGATGAACTGAGCCTGCCCGCCCTCCCGGTGCGGCGAGACGACCGTCCCGCGCGCGACCTCGTTCGCGACCGCGGCACCGTGATCACAGCGGATCATGTGCAGGCAGAGGTCGATCCCGGACGCGACACCCGCCGCCGTCAGCACATTGCCGTCGTCGGTGTAGAGCACGTTGGGATCGAGGGCGACCTTCGGGAACTTCGCCTGGAAGTCCAGCGCCGAACGCCAGTGCGTGGTCGCCTTCCGGCCGTCGAGCAGGCCGGCGGCGGCGAGCACGAAGGCACCCGTGCAGATCGACGCGATCCTGGCGTCCGGCCGGATCAGCTCCAGCGCCCGCGCGAGCGGTTCGGTGAGGTCCTGCCCGGTCGGCTCGTACTCGGTGGACGACGCGGGGATGACCACGGTGTCGGCCTCGGCCAGCACCTCGGGTCCGACCGGGACGGAGATGGTGATGTCGGCGTCGGTCCGGATCTGCCCCGGCTCCGGCGTGCAGGTGACGACGTCGTAGAGCCGCTCGCCGTCGGCGGATTTGGCCGTGCCGAACAGCCGGGTGACGATGCCCAGCTCCATCACCAGCATTCCGTGCCGGACCAGCACGGCGACCCGATGGCGGGCCGGATGCGCGAAAAAGCCCATGGCTCGATTCTTGCACATGTTGGCCATCGGGCCACTCGCGTCGACCTGAGCGCCGAGGGACGGTGGGGACATGAACGTGTTGTGGATCTTCGCCCATCCGGAACCTCGCTCCCTCGGCGGCGCGCTGCGCGACGAAGGCTTGCGCACGCTCCGCGCCCAGGGGGCGAACGTCCGGGAGTCCGACCTGTACGCGATGAAGTGGAAGGCCGTCGTCGACGCCGACGACTTCGGTTCAGCGGCACCGAGTGATCGCTTGATCGTCGGCTCCACGTCGAAGCACGCCTTCGAGACCGGCGAACTCAGCGACGACATCCGCGCGGAGCACGAGAAACTGGACTGGGCGGACACCGTGATCGTCCAGTTCCCCCTGTGGTGGTACGGGATGCCCGCGATCCTCAAGGGCTGGTTCGACCGCGTGTTCGTCAAGGGTTTCACTTACGGTGTGCGGCGCCCCGACGGCAAGACGTCGCGCTACGGCGAAGGAGCCCTGGCCGGGAAGCGCGCCATGGTCCTGCTGACCGCGGGCGCGCCGGAAGCCACCGTCGGACCACGCGGCGTGAACGGCGAGATCGACGACCTGCTGTTCCCGCTGCAACACGGAACCCTGTGGTACGCGGGAATGTCCGTCCTCCCCCCGCTGACGATCTGCGGCGCCGACCGCGTTTCCCCCGAGCAGTACGACGACGCCGTCGCGACCCTGCACGGCCGGCTGCGCACACTGTCCACTCGCGACCCGATCCCGTTCCGCTCCCAGAACGGCGGCGACTACGACGAGCACCTCGTGCTCCGCGCGGAGTTAGCTCCCGGCCGAAGCGGGAACGGCGTTCACCTCCTCTAGACCTACGAGGTCCGCATCGGCGAAGAAGGTTTCGGCCGCCTTGAGCGCGCCTTCGTCGAGCAGGACGTCACCGGGACGACTTCCGTTGCCGAGCAACTGCCCACCCCACCGCATTCCGAGATATTCGGCGGTTTTGCGCAACGTCCCGATCAACGGTTCCGCTTGCTCCGGGCGCTCGGCGAGCGCGCTCACCCCCCACAGGGTCTTGCCGCGCATCCGCGCCTTGAACTCCAGTTCCGGCTGATCCAGCCAACTCGCCCAGTGGTCGAAGTACAGCTTCACCGACGCCGAAACGCTGTACCAGTAGACCGGCGACGCGATCACCAGATCCGTGGCGGCGAAGGTCGCGTCGAGCAGCAACCGCTCGTTTCCGGCCGGTGGCACGAAGTCCTCACCGTCGTGCTTCCTGTCGACGAACGGCGCCAACGGGACCTCGGCCGTCCGGATCCACCGCTGCCCGACGCCACGAGGAAGCTCTTTGGCCGCCCGCCTCGCCAAGATCTCCGTGTTGCCACCGGCACGGGCACTCCCGACCAGGAACAGAAAGCTTCGACCGTCGGCCATGGCGATCCCCTCCGAAGTGATTTCAAAGTACATGTATGTGCAAGCAGATTCTGTCACTGCATGTAAACTGGTGTCAAGGAAACTAGGGAGGTCGCCTTGACCGCCGATGAACTGGCGTGGGGCCGCGTCCTCGCGCTGCACGGGCGCATCGAGCAAGAACTCGCGAAGGCATTGCAACGACGGCACGGACTCGGTCTTTCCGAGTTCCGCGCGCTCGGCAAGCTGGCCGCCACCGGGAAGGGTGTCCTGCGCATGCAGGAACTCGCCGAGGCGATCGGGCTCAACCAGAGTTCCGTGAGCCGGATGGTCGTCCGCCTCGAAGACGCCGGACTGACGGAGCGCGACCCGTGCGAGGCCGACCGCCGCGGCGTGTATTCGTGCATCACCAAAGAAGGCAGGAAGCGGCACGCCGAGACCGAGCCGACCTATCAGGAGGTGCTGGCGGCCGCTCTCGACAAGGCGGAAGCCGACCCTGAGCTGAAGGACGCCGTCGCCGCGCTTCGCGGCGTCTCGTGAGTGGCGCCGCGGGTTCTGGTGGACCCGTATTTGTCTACCCGCAGGATCCTGATGTCGTCTCGGTGGGCTTGTTCTGTTTGCCGATGTGGGCGAGCGGGGACAGAGGGATGGTCGGGGCTTGATCAACGGAGGTTTGGGGACGTTGAGTGTCCCCGATCTTCCGTTGATCAAGCTCCGAGACCGGAACGATCCCGCGACGATGAAGGAATTGGGACACTCAACGTCCCGATTCCTCCACCCTCGACCGTGCCACCGCTGCCACTTCGCACGTGCGCTGGTCAGGGCGTCGCTGACCCAGTCCACCGTGAGGCCACACCAGCCGGTTCCGGTGTCACGAAGTCCGTGAAGGCCTCCTTCACTACCTTCAGGGTAGGGAAGGAGGCCTTCACGGACCTGCGATCACTCGCACCCAGAATCCAGCAGGTACCTAAGACACCGTTGGCCCTAACCGAATCGCCACTCACGACCGGCCCGACCCACGCCCCACCGCTCCCGAGAGCTGATCTCCACCCTGGGGATGACCTCCACCGGACGGACGCGCGAAAGCCCCGCGCCCGGCTAGGTTCGCCGTATGAAACAGCCGTCCGCGCTCCCCGGCCGGGTGCCGCACGTCCTCGACGTGATCGTCGCGCTGGTGCTGGTGGTGTCCGTCGGCGGGAACCTCGCCGCGAAGACGTGGACGTTCACCGTCGCCATCCCGATGTGGCTCGCCTGGGCGACGGTCGCCGCGTGCGCGATCGCGATCGTGGTGCGACGGCACTGGCCCGTGGCGGCCTACGGCCTCGGCCTGCTCAGCCTGACCCCGGCCGTCCTCGCGGGCAACGGGCTGGGCCCGGCCGCGATCCTGGCCATGGCGTGCGCCCTGTACACCCTGGCACTGGAATACCCGCGAGCCCGCTCGCTGATCGCCCTGGGCCTCGGCCTGCTCGTCGTCGCGGTCCTCGAAGTCGTGCAGCTCGGGCCCTCCACGTTCGCGTCGATCGCGTTCGCGGGCGGCGGGGTGGCGGGTTCGTGGGCGCTGGGCTGGACGGCGCGCCAGCGGCAGGCGAATCTCGCCCTGCTCACCGAGGCGCACGCCGATCAGGCGGTGTCCGACGAGCGCCTGCGGATCGCCCGCGAGATGCACGACGTCGTCGCCCACAGCATGAGCCTGATCGCCGTCAAAGCCGCGGTGGGCAATCACGTCGCCGAGGAACAGCCCGAGGAAGCGCGCGAAGCGTTGCGGGTCATCGAACTCACCAGCCGCGAAACCCTCGTCGAACTCCGGCGGATGCTCGGCGTCCTCCGTTCCGGTGACGGCACTCCTGAGGCCGCGCTCGGCCCCGCGCCGAAACTCGCCGATCTGCGGACCCTGGCCGAACGCGCCGGGCAGGCCGGGGTGCGCGTCGAGCTGACCGGCGAGGTGGTGGACGAGCTCCCCGAGGGCGTCGCGCTTTCGGTCTACCGCATCACGCAGGAGGCGGTGACCAACGTCGTGAAGCACGCGGGACCGTCGGTCTGCCGGGTCACCATCACCGAAGGCCCCGGTGAGGTCAGCGTCGAGATCGTCGATGACGGCCGCGGCGAAGGCTCGGCCTCTGCCACGGGCGGGCACGGCTTGATCGGCATGCGCGAGCGGGTCGCGGTCTACGGTGGTGACTTCGAGGCGGGACCACTTCCCGCCGGGGGATTCCGGGTGTTCGCGCGGCTGCCGTACGCCGTCAAGGAAGTGGGGACGCGATGATCCGCGTACTGATCGCCGACGACCAGGCGTTGCTGCGCGGCAGCTTCCGCGTGCTCGTCGACAGCGCGCCGGACCTCGAGGTCGTCGGCGAGGCGGGCAACGGCCTCCAGGCGGCGGAACTGGCCGAGAAGGAACGTCCGGACGTCGTGCTGATGGACGTCCGCATGCCGGAGCTGGACGGGATCGAAGCGACGAGGCGGATCTGCGCGTCGGCCGCCACCGAAGGCGTCCACGTGCTGATGCTGACGACGTTCGATCTCGACGCCTACGTCTATTCGGCGCTGCGCGCGGGCGCCAGCGGATTCCTGCTGAAGGACACTCCGCCCGCCGAGCTGCTGACCGCGATCCGGGTCGTCGCGGCGGGTGAAGGACTGCTCGCCCCGTCGATCACGCGAAGGCTCATCGCCGAATTCGCCCGGCTGCCCGAGGCGGGCCAGCGCGTCGCGCCGTCGCTCGACGGCATCACCACCCGCGAACGGGAGGTGCTGAGCCTGATCGCGCGCGGCCTGTCGAACGACGAGATCGCCGGGACGCTGCATCTCGGGCTGGCGACGGTGAAGACGCACATCGGCCGTCTCCTGCACAAACTCGCGGCGAGGGACCGCGCGCAGCTGGTGATCGCGGCCTACGAATCCGGTCTGGTGCGCGCCGCGCTCTGATCCGGACGTTGTCTACGCCACACGCGAAGTGACCATTGAGTAGCTAGGCTGCGGATTCATGAGCAGTGCGACGGAGCCGCTCGGGACGCCGCCCGAGGACGAACCGGACATCCACACCACGGCCGGCAAGCTGGCCGACCTGTACCGCCGGTATGACGAGGCGGTGCACGCGGGTTCCGCGAGGGCGGTGGAGAAACAGCACGCCAAGGGCAAGAAGACCGCTCGCGAGCGGATCGAGCTACTGCTCGACGAAGGCTCGTTCGTCGAGCTCGACGAGCTGGCGAAGCACCGCTCGGTCAACTTCGGCCAGGAGAAGAACCGGCCCTACGGCGACGGCGTCGTCACCGGCTACGGAACCGTTGACGGCCGTCCGGTGTGCGTGTTCAGCCAGGACGTCACCATCTTCGGCGGGTCGCTCGGCGAGGTGTACGGCGAGAAGATCGTCAAGGTGATGGACCTGGCGATCAAGACCGGCCGCCCGATCGTCGGCATCAACGAGGGCGGCGGCGCGCGGATCCAGGAAGGCGTCGTCTCGCTCGGGCTGTACGGCGAGATCTTCAACCGGAACGTCAAGGCGTCCGGCGTCATCCCCCAGATCTCGCTGATCATGGGCGCCAACGCGGGCGGGCACGTCTACTCCCCCGCGCTGACCGACTTCGTGGTGATGGTCGACAAGACCTCCCACATGTTCATCACCGGCCCCGACGTCGTGAAGACCGTGACCGGCGAAGAGGTCTCCTTCGAGGAACTCGGCGGCGGGCGCACGCACAACACCCGTTCGGGTGTCGCGCACTACCTCGGTTCCGACGACGAAGACGCCATCGCGTACGTCAAGGAACTGCTCTCGTTCCTCCCGGCGAACAACCTGTCGGAGGCGCCGCTGTTCGAGACAGACTCCGCACCCGGTGGAGGGTTCTTCGAGAACGTCACCGAGTCGGACCGCGAGCTCGACACGCTGATCCCGGACTCGCCGAATCAGCCGTACGACATGCACGAGGTCATCAACCGCGTGGTCGACGACGGCGACTTCCTCGAGGTGCACGAACTGTTCGCGCCCAACATCCTGGTCGGGTTCGGCCGGGTGGACGGGCGCAGCGTCGGCATCGTGGCGAACCAGCCGACCCAGTTCGCCGGCTGCCTCGACATCGACGCGTCCGAGAAGGCCGCACGGTTCGTGCGCACCTGCGACGCGTTCAACATCCCGGTCCTGACCTTCGTCGACGTCCCCGGTTTCCTGCCCGGCACCGACCAGGAGTGGAACGGCATCATCCGGCGCGGCGCGAAGCTGATCTACGCCTACGCCGAAGCGACCGTCCCGCTCGTCACCGTCATCACCCGCAAGGCGTACGGCGGCGCGTACGACGTCATGGGGTCCAAGCACCTCGGCGCGGACATCAACCTGGCGTGGCCGACGGCACAGGTCGCGGTCATGGGCGCGCAGGGCGCGGCGAACATCGTGCACCGCAAGACACTCGCCGCGGCCGCCGCCGACGGCAAGGACGTCGACGCGTTGCGCGCGGAGCTGATCCAGGAGTACGAAGACACGCTCCTGAACCCGTACGCGGCGGCCGAGCGCGGTTACGTCGACTCGGTGATCGTGCCCGCGCACACCCGCGGCCACGTCGCGAAGGCGCTCTCGCTGCTCCAGGGCAAACGCGAGACGCTGCCGCCGAAGAAGCACGGGAACATCCCGCTGTGAGCGCGCCCGAAACCCCGCTGCTGCGGGTCGTCCGAGGAGATCCGAGCGACGTCGAACTCGCCGCGCTGACCGCCGTCGTCGCGGCGGCGGCGAGTGCGCGGGCTCCGGAGCCCGCGCCGAAACGGGAGTCGTGGTGGGCGGACAAAGCCTCGCTCGTGCGTGCCCCGCTCGCCCCGGGCGACGGCGCCTGGCGGGCTTCGGCACTCCCTCGCTGAACCGGCTCCCTCGCGAGAAGCGCGGAACGGGATCCCGCGGGCTATCGTGACAGATCTGGCGGTCCGGCTCGTCCGGTTCGCCAGGTCTTAGGTATCCGCGATCGCCCCAGAAAGCCGTGCGTGACGAACCAGGACCATCTCTCCGCCGAGTTGCGCCGTCTGCGCAAAGCCGCCGGGTTGTCCGGTACCGAGGCGGCGATTCTCACCGGCCTCAGCCAGTCCAAGGTCTCGCGGGTCGAAACCGGCGCGTTCATGCCGACCGAGGACCAGGTCGTCGCGCTGTGCCGCGCCTACCGCGCGCCCGCGAAGATCCGGCGGGCGCTGGTCGCGATCACCCGGGACCTCCGAGAGGAAGCGTCGTCCGCCCGCGTCGTGCTGCAGCGCGGTGCGTGGCGGATGCAGCAGCGCATCGGCAAGATCGAGACGGCGTCCGCCCGGATCCGGAGCTTCCAGCCGACCATCGTTTTCGGCCTGCTCCAGACCCGCGACTACATCACCGCATTGTTCCGCGACCCCCTGCCGGACAGCGAACGCGACCAGACCGTCGAGGCCCGGCTGGAGCGCCAGCGGATCCTCGATTCGAACCGTGAGTTCCACTTCGTGATCACCGAAGGCGCCCTGCGCTGGAACATGGGCGGCGCGGCGACCATGCAGGCCCAGCTCGGCCACCTCATCGAGCTGTCCTGCAGCGGCCGGGTGCGGCTGGGCGTGATCCCGTGGACCACTCCGGTCTCCGTCCCCGTCCTCCACGGTTTCGACATCTACGACTCCCGGGCGGTCCTTCTCGGGACGCAGACGGCGACGGCGATCGTCACGGACGAACGGGAAGTCGCCGACTACGAGAAGAACTTCGCCGAAGTCGAGCGCTACGCCACTTACGACGACGTCGCCTGTGCCCATTTGACGCGGATCGCCACCGACTACCGACAGCTCGCGGTCGAACCGCTTTAGTGACAAAAGACCCTTGGCGCTATGCACTCCGAGAGTGCATCGTGAGTAAAGCGGCTTGCGGTGAAGGTCCCTTTTCCTGCGCCGAACGCGATCACCGGAGCCGTTCACCGACCAATCGGAACAGATCACCCGATATCGCCAACCTTGCTGCCGCGCAACCCGTCTACTTGCCGAAACAGTCACTGGGGAAAGGCCCTCCGATGACCATCTGGCACGAACGCATGACCGACTGGCACAAGTCGACTTACACGCACTGGGAAGAGAACGCCTGCGTCGAGGTCGGCGGTTCGCCCGGCCTGATCGGCATCCGCGACACCAAGCAGTGGGCGCTGCCGGACGAGACCCGCCCGATCCTGGTCCTCCCGGCCGAGTCCTTCGCCGCGCTCCTCGATCACCTTGGCCGATGAACGACGTCGCCGAGCCGTACATGGTCCACGATCCGCGGGAGATGGCGGGCCAGCTGATCAACGGCAACTGGATCGTCGCGCGCTGGGAACACCTCGGCGAAGACGAGGACCTGGAGCACTGGACCGCCGTCCTGCGTCAGAACTGCGAAGAACTCGATGTCGACCCGTACGTCATCAACATCCCGCGCAAGAGCCTGACGATCGTCTTCAACGGGGCACTCCCCGCGCCGACGTTCGAACAGCTGGAGAATTCGATAGCGGCCATCGAGTACCACCGCTTCCTCGAACGCGAAATCGGGCCGAGACGCCTGAACTAGGCGACCTTCGGGGCGGCACGCATCCCGATGTACACACAGTCCGTGCCGGTCGAGAGCGTCGAAAACACCACGGGCATCCAGTCCTCGCTGAACGACGGGCCGGCACCTGACGCGGCGAAGACGGTGTCGGTGACGGGCACCAGATCCATGTCCAGCGGCGGCGAAAAGTCCTTCATGCCGTCGACGAATTCGTACCTCAGCCGCGAATCCCCGGTCACCGTGATGACCACGCCTTCGCGGCGGTAGACGCCCTCGAAGCGCGCCAGGTCCACGATCGGCGGTTCGGCGGGCGGCGCGAAGGCGTCGGGAATGCGGACTCCGGCGAACTCGTCGAGCAGTTCACGGAACAGGGCCGCGTAAAGCTGCCGGGCGCCGCCGCCGTTGGTCACCAGCGCGACGGCCACTCCCGCCGACGGCACCACGCGCAGGTACGCGTACTGCCCGATGGACGCGCCGTCGTGACCGATGCCGGGCGTGCCGTCCCAGTCGTAGAGCGTCCAGCCGAGTCCCCAGCCGTCCGCGCTGACCGTCCACTTGTCGGGGACGTCGGTCTCGCGGCGCTGCATCGCCTCGACCGTTTCCGGCGCCAGGACACGGGTCCCGTCGGGCGCCAGGCCGCCGTCGAGGTGCATCCGCGCGAGCCGGACGACGTCGCCGGCGGAGGCGATCACCCGCGCGCCCGGTCCCGCCGACCGCGGCATCAGATCCCAGGCGGGCGCGGGGTCCGGCTCCTGTCCCGGTTCGCCGAGGTGGCTCATCGCCGCGCGGAAACTCAGCGCCTCCTCGGGCAGGGTCATCGACTGCTTCAGCCCGAGCGGCGTGAAGATGAACTCCTTCAGCGCCTGATCCCAGGTCAGCCCGGTGACCACCTCGGCGATGCGGCCGAGCACCTGGTACCCGACGCTGCTGTAGGAGACCGCGGTCCCCGGCGGGCAGTCCATCGCGATGCCCTTGCTCGCCTCGACGAAGCGGGCGATGCACTCGTCACCCCGGCCGGTGTCCAGGTGGAAATCGCAGGTGAGACCGCTGGTGTGGCTCAGCAGCTGCCGGATGGTGATCGCCCTGGTCGCCTCGGGATCGATCGTCTCGAACTCCGGCAGCACCTCGACGACCGGCGCGTCGAGGTCCAGTTCGCCGGTTTCGGCCAGCCGCATGACCAGGGTCGCGGTGTAGATCTTGGCGATCGAGCCGAGCTGGAACACCGAATCGGTCGTCGTCTCGACGCCGGTCCCGCGATGCAGGACGCCGCTCGCGAGTTCGTGGATCTCGCCACCCGCCAGCACGGCGAGCACGGCGCCCGGAACGTGGTGGGCGGCGCGGAGCTCGTCCAGCTTGGCCTGCCAGCGGCCGGCGTCCCAGTTCGCGGTGTTCGTCATGGCTTTCCCCTTCGTTGCGTACGTCGTTCTCGTCTTGCGCACACTGTACGCACAAGCGATCGGCGTACGCAAGCAGTGGGCTCCCTTGAAAAAATCCGGACTCGTGTCATATAGTCCACGCGGAATAATCGATCCGGAATCTTCCGAGAGGACCATGCATGGCCGCGAAACTCACTCCGCTCGCCATGGCGGTGCTGGAGCTCCTCCACGAGCGGCCCATGCATCCCTACGAGATGGCGCAGCTGATGAAGGAGCGCTATGTCAGCACGCGCGTCAAGGTGAAGGCCGGATCGCTCTACCACACGGTGGATCGCTTGCAGCAGAACGGTTTCGTCGAGATCGTCGAAACACAGCGCGACGGGAAGCGCCCCGAGCGCACCGTGTACGCGATGACGGACGCCGGCCGCGACGAATTCGTGGACCGCGCGCAGGACATGCTGAGCACGCCTGCCGAGGAGTACCCCGAGTACCTCAGTGCCCTCGCCGTCATCGACGAACTCGGCCCCGAAATGTCGCTCACCCAGCTCAAGCACCGTGTCCTGCGCTTGCAGGCCTCCGCCGCCTCCGACCAGGTCGTCCTCGAAAGCCTGGTCGAAGAGCACAAACTCCCCGAGATCTATTGGCTCGACTGGTCCTACGCCACCGCGCGGCGGGCCTTCGAGCTCGAGTGGACCCAAAAACTGGTCGAGGACCTGGAATCCGGCCGCATCGACTTCCAGGGCCATTGCAAGCCCCATCTGAACCTGGTCACCAAGGACGACACCGATGAACGCAAGACAAGCTAATCCCTGGGCCGCGCTTTCCGCGCTGTGCCTCGGTTTCTTCATGATCCTGCTGGACACCACGATCGTTTCGACCGCGATCCCCGCGATGCTGCGCGAACTCGGCGCCGGGCTGAACGCGATCGTCTGGGTGATCAGCGTCTACCTGCTGGCCTACGCGGTGCCGATGCTGTTCGCCAGCCGCCTCGGCGACCGTTTCGGACCGAAACGCGTTTACCTGGCGGGCCTCGTGGTCTTCACGCTGGCCTCGCTTTGGTGCGGGCTGTCCGGCACGGTCGAGATGCTCATCGCGGCCCGCGCGGTGCAGGGCCTCGGCGCCGCTTTGATGACGCCGCAGACCCTGGCGTTCATCAGCCACCTGTTCCCGCCGTCGAAACGCGGCCCCGCCATGGGACTCTGGAGCGGTGTCGCCGGGATCGCGGCCATCGTCGGCCCGCTGCTCGGCGGCGTGCTCGTCGACCATCTCGGCTGGGAATGGATCTTCTTCGTCAACCTGCCGGTCGGCGTGGTCGCGCTCGCACTGGCGCTGCTCAAGGTGCCGGACTGGCAGCCGAAACACTCGCATTCCTTCGACGTTCCCGGGATCCTGCTCTCCGGCGCGGGACTGTTCCTCGTGGTGTACGGAGTCCAAAATGGACAGCAGTACGACTGGGGACGTGCCCTGGGCCCGATCACCGTGTTCGAGATCATCGGCGCCGGTCTCGCCCTGCTGGTCGCTTTCGTGGTGTGGCAACGGTTCAACCGCAACGAACCGCTTCTGCCGCTGAGTGTCTTCTCGAACCGCAACTTCTCGGCCGGAACGCTGGCCGCGGTCACCGTCGGCTTCGCGATGACCGGCATGTTCCTGCCGCTGGTGATCTACATCCAGGCCGTCCTCGGCGAGTCACCGACGATGTCCGGCCTGCTGTTCGCGCCGATGTCGTTGCTGGCGGGCATGATCGGCCCGTTCGTCGGCCGGGCTTCGGACAAGGTCAACGGCAAGGTCCTGCTGATCATCGGGCTGACCGCGCTGGCGGCGGGCATGGGACTGGTGGCCCTGATCGCCCGGGCGGGCGCGAACGCGTGGACGCTCACCCCGGCGCTGCTGGTGGCGGGCGCCGGGATCGGGTTCATCTTCGCGCCGATGGGCAACATCGCGATGAGTTCGGTGGAGCCGCGGCTCACCGGGACCGCGTCGGGCATCTTCAACACCGCGCGTCAGGTCGGCGGCGTGCTCGGCAGTGCCGCCGTCGGCGTGCTGCTGCAGGCGCGGATCAGCGCCTCGATCGCCGACGAGGCGGCATCGGCCGCGACGGCGTTGCCGGAGCAGTACCGCGCGCCGTTCGCGGAAGGGGTCGCGAAGGCCGCGGAATCGACCGGGGAGTTCGGTTCCTCCGGGCAGACGGGCTTCTCGGGACTTCCCGCGGACGTGGCGGAGCAGGCTCAGCGGCTCGCTCTCGACGCCGTCCACAATGGACTCACGGACGCCGCCCGGGTGACGCTGCTGCTTCCGGCGGCCGTGCTGCTGCTGGGCGTGCTCGCGGCGCTGACGATGCGTCGTCCGGCTCCGCGTGTCCCTCCCGCTCCGGCTCCGGAACCCGCCACCAGCGCCGCCTGACCCCCCTCCCCCGTGCAATGAAAGGCCCGTTCCTTGCAAAATTTGCAAGGAACGGGCCTTTCCTTTCATCCGCGGGAGGGCGGAAGCTTCCTACCGGCGGTACCGCAGGCCGAAGCCGTACGGGTACAGCGCCTTCTTGCCGTCACCGACGTTCACCGGTTCCTGGGCCGCACTCGTCGGCCAGCTGAACGTCAGTTTCCCGGTCGGGTTGTAGTCGCCGTAAAGGACATCGGCGACACCGGCGCCTTCGCTACCCGGGAGCCAGGCGGCGACGAAGCCGTTGAATCCCGGCAGTTGCGAAGCGATGTCGAGCGGACGCCCGGACACGGTCACCACGACGACCGGGGCCCCGGAACTCTTCAGTTTGGCGATGGTGGCGAGGTCTTCGGCGTCGAGCCCGAAGCCATCGGGCCGGTCTCCCTGCCCTTCGGCGTACGGCGTTTCGCCCACCACTGCGACAGCGACCTGGTAGCTGTTGTCGATTCCGTTACCCGCACGGTCATACGTCACCGTGGTTCCCTTCCCCGCGCCCGACTTCAGCCCGTCGAGAACGGTGGTGCCCGGGATGACCGGGCCGCTCTGGCCCTGCCAGGTGAGCGTCCAGCCGCCCGCCTGGTTGCCGATGTCGTTCGCGTTCTTGCCCGCGACGAAGATCTTGTTGTTCCTCTTCGCCAGGGGCAGCACACCGTCGTTCTTCAGCAGCACCTGGGATTCGCGGACGGCCTGCCGGGCCAGTTCGCGGTGTTCCTTGCTGCCGAACGTCTTCTGGAGCGAACGGTCGGTGTACGGGTGCTCGAACAGGCCGAGCTTGAACTTCTCCGCCAGGATGCGGCGGTTCGCGTCGTCGATCCGGCCACGCGTGACACGGCCCGCCTCGACCTCGGCCTTGAGGTAGGAGATGAACTGCGGCGCGTCCCACGGGACCATGAACATGTCGATGCCCGCGTTGACCGAAAGCCGCACTTCTTCGGGCGTGAAGCCTTCCTGCCCGTCGATCTGGTTGATCGCGTTGTAGTCCGAGATCACCAGGCCGGAGAAGCGCAGTTCCTTCTTGAGGACGTCGGTGATCAGGTACTTCTGGGCGTGCATGCGCACCCCGTGGAAGCTGGAGAACGAGATCATCACCGAGCCGACGCCGCGGTCGATCGCCTCGCGGAACGGCGGCAGGTGGATCTGGCGCAGTTCGCGTTCGCTGACCTCGGTGTTGCCCTGGTCGACGCCGTTCGTGGTGCCGCCGTCGCCGATGTAGTGCTTCGCGGTCGCGAGCACCGAGCCCGGCTTCTCGCCGAGCCTGCGCCCCTGGAGACCGGTGATGGCCGACGCGTTGGCGATGGCGTCGCGCGGGGTTTCGCCGAAGGACTCGTAGGTCCGGCCCCAGCGGTCGTCACGGGCGACGCACAGGCACGGCGAGAAGTTCCACTGCGGTCCCGTTCCGGCGACTTCCAGCGCCGTCGCGCGGCCGATCTTCTCGACCAGACGCGGGTTGTTGGCCGCGCCGAGGCCGATGTTGTGAGGGAAGATCGTCGCGCCGTAGACGTTGTTGTGGCCGTGCACGGCGTCGACGCCGTAGATCGTGGGGATGCCGAGCGGCGTCGAAACCGCCGCCTTCTGGTACGAGTCGACCATGTCGGCCCAGCCGGCCGGCGTGTTGGAGGCGGGGACGGAGCCACCGCCGGACAACAAGGACCCCAGTTTGAGGGCGGCGGCCTGGTCGGGGGTGACCGCGCCGCGTTCGGCCTGGGTCATCTGGCCGATCTTGTCGTCGAGGCTCATCCGCTTGAGCAGGTCGTTCACCCGCGCGGACGTCGAAGCGTGAGGATTCTTGTACACCGGGCCAGGACTGGCGGAAGCCGCCGGTGCCAGCGCCGAACCGGCCAGGAGCAGACCTGCGAGCAGAGTGGTTTGCGTCGTGCGAAGTGATCTTCTGACGCGGAGGCGGGACGACATTGTTTCCTCCGTAGCTCGAACAATCCATATGTTGCGCGCCACAACAAACTAGCTCCACGTTCGGGTGTCCCCGGTCACAATTAGGCAACGGCGGGCCGTCGAGTACCTTCCTCCAGGTGCGTTTCGTCCTCGCTTCCCAGTCCCCCGCCCGTCTCGGCGTCCTGCGTTCCGCCGGCTTCGATCCCAGCGTCGTCGTCTCCGGCGTCGACGAGGACGCGGTGGCCGCGTCCCTGACCGACCCCGCCCCGGCGGAGCTGGTCCGCGCGCTCGCCGTCGCGAAGGCCGAAGCGGTTTTCGAGACGCTCACCGGCTCCCACAGTGACCATGCCGGACACGCCGACATGGTCATCGTGGGCTGCGATTCGATGCTGTCGATCAAGGGCGAAATGGTCGGGAAGCCGATCACCCCGGAAGCCGCGCGCGAGCGCTGGGCGTCGATGGCGGGCGAAACCGGTGAACTTCTGACCGGCCACGCCATCATCCGCGTCGAGAACGGTGAGCGGACGAAGGAAACCTCAGGCACCGAGGGCACCACTGTTCGCTTCGGCACACCGTCGCAGGAGGAGATCGAGGCCTACATCGCGTCCGGCGAACCGCTTCAGGTGGCAGGCGGTTTTACGCTGGACGGGCTAGGCGGCTGGTTCATCGAGGGCATCGACGGCGACTTCTCCAGCGTCATCGGCATCAGCCTGCCGCTGACCCGGCGTTTGCTGACCGAGGTCGGCGTGAGTGTCATCGATCTCTGGACGCGTCCCGCATCCTGAGACAGCTCCCACACGATCGGGTGGTCCGGAAGAGTCCTGCCTTGACGAACGTTCTTCACGTTCGGCCAATCAGGAAACTTTCACGCACCGGAGTCGCCCCGTGTCTTTCATTCGGACCTACACCAGGCCAAAAGTCTTCGCGGTGGCAGTTCTCGGCTCGCTCGTCGTGGGTGCCCTTCTCGGCCTCCTCGCCAGGAGCACCGAAACGAGCTGGCTGACCGAACTGCTCGGCCAGATCGGCACGATCTTCACCACGTTGCTGCAGATCGCGGTGATCCCGCTGGTCTTCACGGCGATCGTGGTCGGCATCAGCAGCCTGCGCAATCTCGGTGGCGGGAAGAAGGCCGCCCGGCTGGGCGGCAAGACCGTCCTGTGGTTCGCGATCACCTCGTTCATCGCGTCGCTGATCGGCATCGCCGTCGCGAAGCTGTTCAACCCGGGCAGCGGCGGCCTCGGCGAAGGCGTCGCCGCGACCGCGAAGAACACGGACAGGGCCGCCAAGGCCACTTGGGGATCGTGGAGCGACTTCATCAACGGGTTGCTGCCGAAGAACTTCTTCACCGCTTTCACCGAGGGCGAGACGCTTCAGGTGCTGTTCCTCGCCGTCCTGATCGGCGCGGCCGCCTACAGCCTCGGTGACAAGGCGAAGCCGTTCGTCGACTTCACGAGCAGCGTCTTCGAGATCATCCAGCGCTACCTCGGCTGGATCGTGCGCCTGGCCCCGATCGGCATCATCGGCCTGATCGGCGAGGCCGTGTCGACCTACGGTGACGCGCTGTTCAAGCCGCTGTTCACCGCCACTCTCGCGGTGTACGTCGGCTGCTTCCTGGTGCTGCTGGTGGTCTACCCGATCCTGCTGCAGTTCGTGGCGAAGGTCAGCCCGCTGAAGTTCTTCTCCAAGGCGGGCACGGCGATCCAGTTCGCGTTCGCGTCGTCGTCCTCGGGCGCCACGCTGCCGCTGACCCGCCAGGCCGCGGTGAACCTGGGCGTCCAGCCCGGTTACGCGGGCTTCGCGACCCCGCTGGCGAGCGCCACGAAGATGGACGGCTGCGCGGCGGTGTTCCCGGCGATCGGCGCGATCTTCATCGCGAACCTGTCCGGTGTCTCGCTGAACTTCTGGCAGTACCTCGGGATCATCGCGGCCGCCGTGTTCGGCGCGCTGGCGACCGCGGGCGTCACCGGCTGGCTGGCCGCGCTGACCTTGACCGCGTCGCTCATCGGGCTCGACCCGGCGCAGGTCGCGCTCGGCATCGCGCTGATCTACTCGGTGAACCCGATCATGGACATGATCCGGACCGCGACCAACGTCGCCGGCCAGATCGTCGTGCCGGTCATCGTCGCCCGCAGCGAAGGCCTGCTGGACGATGAAGTGCTCAACTCGCTGACGGACCCTTCGCCCACTGACGATGGAGAAGCGGCTACGTCGGAGAAGGAGCCTGTCGCGGCGGGCACGAAGTAGCTTTTCCAGTCCGTGAAGGCCTCCTTCCCTACTCTCAGGGTAGGCAAGGAGGCCTTCACACCTTCCCTCACTACGTGAAGGACCCCTTCATCGAGCTAGGCGCCAGGGTCTCGGCAAAGTCGGCTATTCGCACGGGTCAGGTTTCGAGGGTGTCCAGCGGGCGGGTTGTCGCCTGGCGGGGTGCGGCTGCCCACAAGAGGCTGCGTCAGGTTCTGGTCGCGATTCGGGCGCTGTGTGCGGTTTTGCGGGGGGTCGTGAGTGACAAAGAGCGTTAGAACGACACTTACCGCTCACGACCCCATCACGTACTTCCCGCAGGCAAGGGTGACGGCAGGGCTCCGACGCAGAGAGGCGTGACCACGCCACCTTTGCCTTACTTCTCAATAACGAGAGCAAAGGTCCCTTGCTATCGCCTCAGGGACAGGCCCGCAGGTCCGCCTTCGTGAGCCGCACGTCCGGCCAGCCCCTCAGCTCCGAAGGCGAGGTGTACCGGCGCGTGCAGCCCACCGAGCCACTGGCGACCTCGTAGACCTCCGCGAGCACCGGCGCCGCCTGGCACCGGGCCGAGCCGGATTGCGCACCGGGGCATTCGTGCCGCACGACGATGACGTCCGCGACGCCGTCGGCGGTCACGTCGTTCAGGGCGATCGTCCCGGCGTCGGAGTAGTACGGCTTCCCGGGGTCCCGCCAGACCCCGCCGCGCGCGACGAACAGCTCGCCGGCCGAACCGCCACCGGTCTCACCGCGCACCAGGCACACCGGCGTCGCGCCGTCGATGCAGCGCAAAGAATCGCCCTTGAGGGTGACCCCCAGGTCGTTGATGATCAACGGGAACACCGCGTCCGCCCCGATCCGGACCACGCCCTGCTTCCCCGCTTCGTCGGCCAAGAGCACGACGGGCACCCCGCCGACGGTCATCGCGCCGATCTCCCGGCAGGCCGAGTGGCCGCAGTTGACCTTCGGTGCACTCGGGGCGCCATCGGGCAAAGGAGCCGCTCCGGGGTCACCGGCGGGGACCGGGGCGGACGGGCGGAGCAGGATCACGGTCACGATCACCCCAGCCGTGACCACCACGGCCAGCAGCGCGGTGAGCAGCACCGATCGCGACGTCCGCGCTTCCTGAGTCCGCATATCCGAGAGCGTAAGTGATCTAGCACAGAGTGCACGTCTATGTTGTTCCCGTGACGAACCCCGGATTGCCCAACGCCCTGTTCCTCCCCACGGCGAAAAAGCCGAAGGACTTCACGAGCGCCGAGATCGAGCTCCGCCGGACCAGCGACGGCCGGATGGCGCTGATCGCCTTCAGCTCGGTGCAGCGCCTGGTCGAATGCTGCGGGCAGCACCAGCCGTGGGCACTGGTCAAGGCCGAGCACCTCGGCCGCGTCTACCAGGTCCAGCCGTACGACCTGATCGTGCTCGATTCAGACCTTCCGGAAGAACTGCGACACCGTGAGGCGCTGGTGTAAGCCTTTCCAGGAGAACTGCGGCGCCGCGGAACGCTGCTATAAACAGTGTCACTGGGTGGCCTTGCTCTCATCAATCGGGGCGGGAACTTCCGTAAACTGCTGCGGAGCCGCATCGGGGCGGCCCGACGTGCGAACGCAGGAGGTACGGCGTGACCGAGCAGGCCGGCACAGGTGGTCCGGTGACCAAGATCCTGATCGCGAACCGCGGCGAAATCGCGGTACGGGTGATCAGGGCGGCGAAGGACGCCGGGCTGACCAGCGTGGCCGTCTACGCCGATCCGGACCGTGACGCACCCCATGTCCGCCTCGCCGACGAGGCCTTCGCCCTCGGCGGCACCACCGCGGCCGAGAGCTACCTCGTCTTCGACAAGCTGCTCGACGCCGCCAAGCGCTCGGGCGCGGACTCGGTCCACCCCGGCTACGGTTTCCTCTCCGAGAACGCGGAATTCGCCCAGGCGGTGATCGACGCCGGGCTGACCTGGATCGGCCCGAGCCCGCAGGCCATCCGCGACCTCGGCGACAAGGTCACCGCGCGCCACATCGCGCTGCGCGCGGGCGCCCCGCTCGTGCCCGGCACGAAGGACCCCGCCAAGAACGCGGACGAGATCGTCGCCTTCGCCGACGAGCACGGCCTGCCGGTCGCGATCAAGGCGGCGTTCGGCGGTGGCGGCCGCGGCCTCAAGGTCGCCCGCACCCGCGAGGAGATCCCGGAGCTCTTCGAATCCGCGACCCGTGAAGCGATCTCCGCCTTCGGCCGCGGCGAATGCTTCGTCGAGCGCTACCTGGACAAGCCGCGGCACGTCGAGGCCCAGGTCCTCGCCGACCAGCACGGCAACGCCATCGTCGTCGGCACCCGCGACTGCTCGCTGCAGCGCCGTCACCAGAAGCTGGTCGAGGAGGCGCCCGCGCCGTACCTGACCGACGAGCAGCGCAAGCGCATCCACGAGTCCGCGAAGGCGATCTGCAAGGAAGCCGGCTACTACGGCGCCGGGACTGTCGAGTACCTCGTGGCCGTCGACGGCACGATCTCGTTCCTCGAGGTCAACACACGGCTGCAGGTCGAGCACCCGGTGTCCGAAGAGACCACGGGCCTCGACCTCGTGCGCGAGATGTTCCGCATCGCCCGCGGCGAGAAGCTCCGCATCACCGAGGACCCGGAACCGCGGGGCCACTCGATCGAGTTCCGCATCAACGGCGAGGACGCCGGCCGCGGCTTCCTGCCCGCGCCCGGCACCGTGACGAAGTTCGTCGCGCCGAGCGGCCCGGGTGTCCGGGTCGATTCGGGTGTCGAGTCCGGCAGCGTCATCGGCGGCCAGTTCGACTCGATGCTCGCGAAGCTGATCGTCACCGGATCGGACCGGCAGAACGCGCTCGAGCGCAGCCGCCGGGCGCTGGCCGAGATGGTCGCCGACGGGATGGCGACGGTCCTGCCGTTCCACCGCGTGATCGTGGACGACCCGGCCTTCATCGGCGACGAGAACGGTTTCAGCGTGCACACCCGCTGGATCGAGACCGAGTTCGAGAACAAGATCGAGCCGTTCGTCGCCCCGGAAGCCGCCGAGGCCGAGGAAGAAGAGCCCCGCCAGAACGTCGTCGTCGAGGTCGGCGGGCGTCGTCTCGAAGTGTCGCTGCCCGGCGGGTTCTCGCTCGACGGCGGTGGCGGCGGCACGGCCGTCAAGGCCAAGCCGCGCAAGCGCGCGGGCGGCACCAAGGCCGCGGTGAGCGGTGACGCGGTCACCGCGCCGATGCAGGGCACCATCGTCAAGGTCGCCGTCGAAGAAGGCCAGCAGGTCGAGGCGGGCGAGCTGGTCGTCGTGCTCGAGGCGATGAAGATGGAGAACCCGGTCACCGCGCACAAAGCGGGCACCGTGACCGGCCTTGCGGTCGAGGTCGGCGCCGCTGTGACGCAGGGAACCCAGCTGTTCGAGCTCAAAGACTGACGGATGTCGTGGTTGACGGCACCTCGCTCGGCCTACCATCGCAAGGGTGAGCGAAGTGCCGTCTCCGCAGCTGCGGATCAGTGACCAGGATCGAGAGTCCGCCCTGACCGCGCTCGGCGAGCACATGAGCGTGGGCAGGATCGACATCGACGAATTCGGTGAACGGTCCGCCAAGATCACCGCGGCCAAGACGCGCGGCGAACTGTCCGAGGTCTTCCTCGATCTGCCTGAGCCGCACCCTCTCCTCGACGCCCCCAAGACCGCGGTGAGCGAACCGGTGAAACCGGCGTCACCGCTGGCGGGCATCTCTCCTGCTCAGCGTGTCATGGGCGCGATCCTGCCGATCCTGTTCATCGCCTCCATCGCACTCATCGTCACCACCGGTGTGACCTGGTGGTTCATCCTCGTCCCGATCGGGATCAGCGCCCTCGGCGAGGGCATCTGGGGCAAGGGCTGGGAGAACGCCCACAAGAAGCTCACGAAGCAACGCCGCCGGGAACTGGACGGCTGATCCGCCCGTAGACTCGGAACGTGAGTGCCGAGAGACCGGACATGCGGCTGAGCGACGCCGAACGCCAAGACGCGCTCGACGCGCTGGAGGAGCACGTCCGCACCGGCAGACTCGACCTCGACGAGTTCGGCACCCGCTCGGCCAAGGTCAGCGCCGCGAGGATGGCGAGCGACCTCGAACCGCTGTTCACGGACCTGCCCTCACCCCGGCCCAGCGCCCTTTTGCCCCTGCCTCCGATGCCCGGCGTCGCGCAGGCGTCCGCGAAGAACGATGCCCCGCCGTCGAAATGGCTGACGGCCAGTGCCGTGCCGATCGCCGCGGCGGTCGCGATCGCGCTGTTCTTCTTCACCCGCGGGACGTTCATCGTGTTCCTGCTCCCGCTGGCCGTGGCGCTGATCATGAGCCGCCGCCGCTGAAGATCCGGTTACCCTCGAAGAGTGGAACCGGTGGAGATCAACGCGGGCGAGTACTACCTGCGACAGCTACGGGCGGACAAGGCCCTCGACGACCGTCCGGCGCTGGTCGCGGCCTTCGCCGATCCGACACACCGCAAATACGTGCTGAACTACCGCTTGCGGGACCTCGACGAGGCGACCGAGTACGTCGCGCTGCGCGCGGCCCAGTGGGCCGGTGACGAACGCTGCTCCTGGGCGGTGGCCGAGCCGACGACCGGGGATCTGCTGGGCGAGGTCGGCCTGCGGGATCTCGATCTCGATGTCGGCTACGCGGAGGCATCGGTCTGGGTGCGCGCGGCGTCCCGGGGCAAGGGTGTCGCGAGCACCGCGCTCAACGCGGCCCTGCGGTTCGGTTTCGGCGGACTCGGCCTGCGCGAGGTCAGCTACCGCTACGAGGAGACGAACGAGGTTTCGGCCTCGGTCGCCCGGAAATGCGGGTTCACCCTGGTCGGGCCCGAACTGGACCCGGCCCCGACCGGGGAACGCCTCATCCGCTGGCGCCGCACCGCCTGACCTCCCCCGCGTTTCGTTCTCTGGTCGCGGTAGTACGTCGTGCGGACTACCGCAACCAGAGGACGACTTGTGGTGGTCAGAAGGGGTAGGCGGGCGGCGGGTTCCGGACGGTGACCCAGCGCGTCTCGGTGAAGGCCTCGATGTTCGCCGCCGCGCCGCCGAAGCGGCTTCCGGTGCCCGAAGCGGCGACGCCGCCGAAGGGGCTGTTCGCCTCGTCGCTGACCGTCTGGTCGTTGATGTGCACGATCCCGGTCGGGACGCGGTCGGCCAGCTCCAGTCCTTTGAGGACATCGCGGGTGATGATCCCCAGCGACAGCCCGTATTCGCTCGCCGTGGCGAGCCGTACGGCCTCTTCCGCGTCGGAGAACCGCACGACCGGCGCGACCGGGCCGAAGATCTCCTGGGCGACGGCGGGCGCGTCCGGCGGCACGTCGGCGAGCACCGTCGCGGCGTAGAACAGCCGGTCGTATTCGGCACCGGCCGCGACCCGCGCCCCCGCTGCGACGCTGGCCGTGACGAGCTCGTGGATCTTGTCCCGCTGCCCGGCGTCGATGATCGGCCCGAGCGCGACCTCGTCCCGCGCCGGATCGCCGACCCGCAACGCGGCCGCCTTCGCCGCCAGCCGCTCGACGAAGTCGTCGTAGAGCCGCTCGTGCACCAGATGCCGCCCGGTGGTCATGCAGATCTGGCCCTGGTGGAAGAACGAGCCGAAGGCGGCGACTCCGGCGGCCTCGTCGACATCCGCGTCGTCGAGCACGATGAGCGCGGAGTTCCCGCCCAGCTCCAGATGGGCCCGCTTCAGGTGTTTCCCGGCGAGTTCGCCGACCTTGCGCCCGGCGCCGGTCGAGCCGGTGAAGGAGATGACCCGGACCGCCGGATGCGTCACCAGCGTCTCGCCGACGTCCGCGCCGCCCGGCAGCATCTGCAGCACACCCGGCGGCAGGCCCGCTTCCTCGAAAATCCGCGCGAGGACGACGCCGCCGGTGACGGCGGTGCGCGGATCCGGCTTCAAGATCACCGCGTTCCCCAGCGCGAGCGCCGGGGCGACCGAGCGGATGCCCAGGATGATCGGCATGTTGAACGGCGAGATCACCGTGACGACGCCGGCGGGCACCCGGCGCGCCATCGAAAGGCGCGGTTCCTCACTGGGCAGGAGTTCGCCGTACGGGCGGCCGGGCAAGGCCGCCGCCTCGTAGCACTCCTGCTCCGCGACGTGCAGCGAGAAGCCGGCCACGCCCGGCACCGCGCCGACCTCGCGCACGTTCCACCAGCTGATCTCGTCGGCGTGCTCGGACCACAGCCGGGCGGCTTTGCGCAGGACGGCGGCGCGCTGGACGTGCGGTGTCGCCGCCCAGGCCCGCTGCGCCTCGGCCGCGGTTTCCGCCGCCTTCGCGGCGTCTTCGGCCGAGGCCATCCCGACGCTGCCCAAAACGGCACCGGTCGCGGGCTCCGTGACGTCCCGGGTGCCGCCGGTGCCGGGCACCCACGAGCCACCGGCGAAGATCCGGTCCGTCCACGTCGACGAGTCGAGAAACACCACAGGGCCGCCTTCCGTCTCAGTGTCTGATCAGGGAGCCCGCGACCGCGATCGACGTCGGCAGGGCGCTGATCAAACTTCTCCCGTTCGCGGACGAAGGCCCCTGCCACCGCGATAGCGGGACCTTCGGCCGCGCGGGCTGGGACGGCCGACGCTATGCCAGATTCACCCGATCAGGCAATGATCCTTGCGCGCGTGGCACACCACTCGGCAGAACTGATCAACTCACCGGTTCGATGATCCCGGAGCGCGCTTCCGGCGCGGCCGAACGCAACGCGTCCGCGGCCTCGTCGCTCGGCTGCGACTGCGACTCCCGTTCCGCGTCGACCCTCGCCTTGTACACCTCGACTTCGCGTTTCTCCTCGTCCTTCGACCAGCCGAGCACCTCGCCCACCAGCGTGGCGACCTGCGCGGCGCAGTCGACCCCGCGGTGCGCGTACTCGATCGAGATCCGCGTCCGGCGGGCCAGGACGTCTTCCAGGTGCAGCGCGCCCTCGTGGCTGGCCGCGTAGACGACCTCGACACCGAGGTAGTCCGGCGCGTGCTCCAGCGGCTTGAGCAGTTCCGGCCGTCCTTCACCGAGCGCGAGGACTTCGTGCACCATCGAGCCGTACCGGTCGAGCAGATGGCGGACGCGGTACGGGTGCAGCCCATGCTCGCTGGCCAGGTGGTCGGCCTGGTTCACCAGCGCGTGGTAGCCGTCGGCACCCAGCAGCGGCACCTTGTCCGTGATGGACGACTGCGGCCTGCCGGGAAGGTCGACGGCCGCGGCGTCGACGGCGTCGGCCGCCATCACCCGGTAGGTGGTGTATTTGCCGCCCGCGATCGCGACCAGCCCCGGCGCGACCCGCGCGACGGCGTGCTCACGCGAAAGCTTCGACGTCTCTTCGCTTTCCCCGGCGAGCAAAGGCCGAAGACCCGCGTAGACGCCTTCGATGTCGTCGTGCGTCAGCGGTGTCGCGAGCACCGTGTTGACGTGTTCGAGGAGGTAGTCGATGTCGTGCTTCGTCGCGGCGGGGTGCGCGAGGTCGAGGTTCCAGTCGGTGTCGGTGGTTCCCACGATCCAGTGATTGCGCCACGGGATGACGAACAGCACGGACTTCTCGGTGCGCAGGATCATGCCCGCTTCCGAGACGATCCGGTCGCGCGGGACGACGATGTGCACGCCCTTGCTCGCCCGGACGCGGAACCGGCCGCGGCCACCGGAAAGCCGCTGCAGTTCGTCGGTCCAGACGCCGGTGCAGTTGACCACCGCGGAGGCGTGGATCTCGGTTTCACGGCCGTCTTCGACGTCGCGCACGCGGACACCGGAAATGCGGTCCGCCTCGCGGAGGAAACCGACCACCTGGGTGGAGGTGCGCACCACGGCGCCGTAGTGCGCGGCGGTGCGGGCGACGGTCATCGTATGCCGCGCGTCGTCGGATTGCGCGTCGTAGTAACGGATCCCGCCGATCAACGCGGACCGCTTCAGCGCCGGGACCATCCGCAGCGCGCCCGCGCGGCTCAGGTGTTTCTGGCCGGGGACCGACCGCGCGCCGCCCATCGTGTCGTACATCAGCAGGCCGGCCGCGGTGTACGGGCGTTCCCAGATCCGGTGGGTCAGCGGGTACAGGAAGCTGACCGGCTTCACCAGGTGGGGTGCGATCGTCGTCAGCATCAGCTCGCGTTCACGCAGAGCTTCACGCACCAGGCCGAATTCCAGCTGTTCGAGGTAGCGGAGCCCGCCGTGGAAGAGCTTGCTGGACCGGCTCGACGTGCCCGAAGCGAGGTCGCGCGCTTCGACGAGGGCGACCCGCAGGCCGCGCGTGGCGGCGTCGAGGGCGGTACCCGCGCCGACCACTCCGCCACCGATGACGACGAGGTCGAACTTGTCCTTGCCCAGCCGCTGCCACGACTCTTCCCGCTTGAGCGGTCCCAGCCTGGCGGGGCTGTTTTCGGCTTCGCGCTGAGAGCTTGCCACGTGACATTCCTCCTTGGGGCCGCTGTGGCTCCAGCATCGCACGATCGGCCGCGACCGGTCCGTTGTGCGGGTGACACGTGTGGCGTAACCCTCGTCGATCTTGAAAGAATTCGTCCGCTCAACGCCTGGAAGGAACAAATACGCGGCGGTAACGTGCGTCGGACGTGGGTCGGCAAGGGCGCCGTAGCACACCGTGTACGACCCTGCGCGGAATGTCCAATGTGGAGGTCGAACGGTGAGTGTGGGAGCCATTTTCGTCTGGGAGCTGCTGGGAACAGCGGTCCTGATCCTGTTGGGTAACGGCGTGGTCGCCAACCACGTGTTGCGGAAGAACAACGGCCACAACGGTGGCATCGTGATGATCACCCTCGGCTGGGCGTTCGCGGTCTTCGCCGGTGCCAGCATCGCCGCGCCGAGCGGCGCGCACCTCAACCCCGCGGTGACGCTGGGTCTCGCCATCGCGGACAAGACGAAGTGGGCGGACGTCCCGATCTACTTCGCCGGGCAGATGGTCGGCGCGATCCTCGGCGCCGTGCTCTGCTGGGCAACCTACAAGCTGCAGTTCGACGACCACCCCCAGCGGGACGAGACGCTCGGCATCTTCTCGACCGCGCCGCAGATCCCGAACAAGGCATGGAACCTCGTCACCGAGATCATCGGCACCTTCGTGCTGGTCGCGTGGATCCTGCTCAGCCCGGTCTACGCCAACGCCTCGGGTGAAGGCGGAACGCCGAACTTCGGCAACTCCGCGCTCGGCTACGCGGGTGTAGCGTTCGTCGTGCTGGTCATCGGCCAGTCCCTCGGTGGCCCGACCGGTTACGCCATCAACCCGGCCCGAGACCTCGGCCCCCGCATCGCGTACGCGTTCCTGCTGCCCATCAAGAACAAGGCCAACCCGAACTGGGGTTACTCCTGGATCCCGGTCGCCGGTCCGCTCATCGGCGGTGCCCTGGCCGCCCTGCTGTTCCTCGCCGTCCACAACCTGACCTGAGACTGGAGCTTCGATGACTTCGTACGTAGCCGCGATCGACCAGGGCACCACGTCGACCCGCTGCATGATCTTCAACCACTCCGGCCGGGTCGTCGCCGTCGACCAGCGCGAACACGAGCAGATCTTCCCGAAGGCGGGCTGGGTCGAGCACAACGCCGAGGAGATCTGGGAGAACACGCGGGCCGTCGCGGCGGGCGCGCTCGCCAAGGGGGACCTGGTCGCGAGCGACATCGTCGCGGTCGGCATCACCAACCAGCGCGAGACCACGCTGGTCTGGGACCGCACCACCGGCAAGCCGGTCTACAACGCGATCGTGTGGCAGGACACCCGCACCGACAAGATCGTCAGCGACCTGGGCGCGCTCGGTGGCGGGCAGGAGCGCTACCGCGAGAAGGTGGGCCTGCCGCTGGCGACCTACTTCTCCGGACCGAAGATCAAGTGGATCCTCGACAACGTTGACGGTGCCCGTGCCAGGGCCGAAGCGGGCGACCTGATCTTCGGCAACATGGACACCTGGGTGCTGTGGAACATGACCGGCGGGGTCGACGGCGGCGTGCACGTCACCGACCCGACCAACGCCTCGCGGACCATGCTGATGGACCTCGACACGCTGGAGTGGGACGCCGAGATCGCCAAGGAGATGACGATCCCGCTGTCGATGCTCCCGGAGATCCGGTCGTCCTCGGAGGAGTACGGCAAGGTCCGCGAGAAGGGCGCGCTGGCCGGGGTCCCGATCTCGGGCATCCTGGGCGACCAGCAGGCGGCGACCTTCGGGCAGGCGTGCCTCTCGCCGGGTGAAGCGAAGAACACCTACGGCACCGGCAACTTCATGCTGCTCAACACCGGCACCGAGAAGGTCATGTCGGACAACGGGCTGCTCACCACGGTCTGCTACAAGATCGGCTCGAACGACACGGTGTACGCGCTCGAAGGATCGATCGCGGTCACCGGCTCGCTCGTGCAGTGGCTGCGGGACAACCTGGGCCTGATCGGCTCCGCAGCCGAGGTCGAGCAGCACGCCCGCACCGTCGAGGACAACGGTGGCGCGTACTTCGTGCCGGCGTTCTCGGGCCTCTTCGCGCCGTACTGGCGCTCCGACGCCCGCGGCGCGATCGTCGGCCTCACCCGGTTCGTCAACAAGGGGCACATTTCGCGGGCGGTCCTGGAGGCGACCGCGTTCCAGTCGCGCGAGGTGATCGACGCGATGAACGCCGACTCCGGTGTCCCGCTGAAGTCGCTGAAGGTCGACGGCGGCATGGTCGTCAACGAACTGCTCATGCAGTTCCAGGCCGACATCCTCGGCGTGCCGGTGATCCGCCCGGTGGTCAACGAGACCACCGCGCTCGGCGCGGCCTACGCGGCCGGTCTCGCGGTGGGCTTCTGGAAGAGCGAAGACGACATCCGCAACAACTGGGCGCAGGACAAGCAGTGGGACCCGTCGATGGACGAGGCCCGCCGCGAGTCCGAGTACCGCAACTGGAAGAAGGCCGTCACGAAGACCTTCGACTGGGTCGAGGGCGAAGACTGACCTTTGAGTCCGTGAAGGCCTCCTTCCCTACCGTCAGAGTAGGGAAGGAGGCCTTCACGTATTTCAGCCGAAAGCGCCGCCGCCGGTCTGCGGAGCACCCATCGGCGTGACCTTCACCTGCGGCTTCTTGCCGGAAGGCGGCGGCGTCCCGCACGGCTTCGTCAACGCGGCCGGGACGACGGCCCGCGAACTGCTGCCGGGCGGCGCGCTGGAACTCGACGGCGGCTGGCTGCTGGACGGCGGCTGGCTGCTCGATGGCGGCTTACTGCTGGACGGCGGCGCGGTGGGCGTCGTCGTCGGGGGCAGGCAGACGATCTCGAACTCGACGGTCGCCGTCCCGCTGGCGGCCGGGAGGTTCGGCCCGCCGTCGCAGTGGAAGCTCGCCTTGTACTTGCCCGTCTTCCCCGCGGCGTTGCCGTGCCCGATGTACGGCGCCTGATTCCCCGAGCCCGGCTGGACCTGGAGCGTGACCGGACCGGTCAGGCCCGCCGACGTCACCGCGGTGCGCGTGCCGTAACAACTGGCGGTGAACTCCAGCGCCTGCCCGGGCGCGACCTTTGCCGGGCTGACCCACAGTTTCGGCGGCGGCGCGGTCGCCGACGCCTGCGGCGCGAGGATCACTCCCGCCGTCATCGCGAGCAAACCCGCGCCCGCGACGATTCTCTTCATTCCCATGATCTTTCTCCCTCAGTGCGAGCCCTCGCATCAAGAACACTTCCGGGAATGGGAAAAGGTTGCCTTTCACGACAAAAAACTCGTGAGTGGTAAGGACGGTTCTCACCGTCCTTACCACTCACGAGATCAAAACGCGGTTCCGCCGCCACCGGTTTGCGGAGCCCCCACCGGAATCTTCGAAACCTGACGACCCGCCGCGGGTTTCACCGGCGAAACCGAGCTCGTTTTCGGCGGCGTCGGCTTCGGCTTCGGCGGTTTGCTCGACGAGGTCGGCAGCGCGACCACTTCGAGATTGATCGTCACCGTCGTCGTCTTGCAGGTCGCCTTGACCGCGTAGAAACCCGGTCTCACCTTGTCGCCGATATGCGCGACGGCACCGAGGATCACCGGGTCCTCCGAAGTCACCTCGAACTTCGCGATGCGGTCCAGCGCCATGGACTTCACCTCGCCGAGGTCGGCGACCGGGCAGCCGACCGAGACCAGGATCTCCTCCCCCGGAATCGACTTCGTCGGGGAGAGGGCGACGAACGGGTACTGCATCGGCGGCGGACTGGGAGACGTCGTCGGAGTGGCCGAGACGTCCTCGGCGTACGCGGCGGCCGGGGCCATCCCGCACGCCACGACCGCCACCATCAGGGCGGACCGGTACCTGATCATGGAACTCACCTCTGGATCAGCCGAGCGAAGACGATGATGTTGTCGAGATAGTTGTGCGACGCCTTGTCGAAGACCCCGCCGCAGGTGATGAGCCGCAGTTCCGGCGCGGTGGTGTCGCCGTAGACCGCGTCGGTGGGGAATTTGTCCTTCGCCACCCGCTCGACCTTCGTGACCGCGAACTCGGCCGTCTTGCCGTCCTTGCGGGCGACCGAGACCTTGTCGCCGGGCGCCAGCTCCTTCAGCCGGAAGAAGATGCCCGGCTGTTTGTTCCCGTCGACGTGCCCGAGGACCACCGAAGGCCCGACCTCCCCCGGGGTCGGCCCGTTCACGTACCAGCCCGCCTGCATCGGCTGGGTCACCGGCGGCACCTCGACGGTGTTGTCCGCGTTGAGCCCCAGCGGGACCAACGTGGACTTCGCGCCGATCTTCGGCACGTCGATCGAGACCGGCTCCGCCTTCGGCATCCCCTCGACGGCGGCCCCGCCGTCAGCGACGGGCGCATCGGGTTCGCTCGGCTCGGCCGACGGCGTCTCCGCCTGGCTCGCGACCGCCTGCGGCGCCGCGGCCTGGCCGGTCTCCCCCGGACCGGACAGGACGAACGCCAGCGTCGCCAGTACGGCCAGCAGGACGACCGCGAGCACCAGCGGTGCCCGTCGTCCTCGCCACCATGTCGACTTCATGTTCACCCCTGTAGTGAAACGGCGTGGCGGTGACTGAGCCGGCCCCGGCCCCCAGACCGGAACCGGCTCGTCGTTCACCCCCACGCCTGCCTGACGCGAAGCGCGGCCGGACGGTTGCCCGCCCAGGTCACGAAATGATCGCGATCGCTACGCCCGGTCCGCACGACGACGGTACGCGGCCGCGCCGACCCCGCCCACCACCAGCGCGAGACCACCCGTGACGGCGGCGAGGACACCGACGTGGTCGGCGGGCCCCTCGGTGCCGCCGGTCTGCGGGGCACCGGCCGGCACCTTCGCGACCTGGCTCTTCTGCGGGAGCACCTCGAAGGTCACCGTCGACTTCTGCCCCCAGCAGGTCAGTGTCACCGGGTACTTGCCGGGCTTGATGTCCTTGACCGTCGCCGACCACTTCCTGGAGTCGACCGAGTTCGCGGAGTCGACCATGAGAGCAGCCGAAGTGACCTTCGGGCCGAGTTCGTTGTTGCGGTTGGCGCACTGAAAGCGCAGCTTCACCTTGTCCCCGGGCTTGCCCTTGGCGGGCGAGAGGCTCAAGTTCTCGAGGATCCCGACCGGGGACGCGTGCGGGCCGGGGCCGTCGGGGTCCTCGGTCGGGGACGCCGACGGAGAGGGAGACGGAGAAGGCGAAGCCGACGAAGAGGAAGGCGACGGAACACCCGTCGGAGAAGTCGCGAAAGCGGCTCCGGGCGCGAGAAGAAGGAATCCGGCAATGGTACCGGCAGTGAGCATGATGGTGCGCTTCATTGGATTACCCCTGAAAAAGGAATGTGGATGGAAATCGGAAAGAAGAATCCCGCGCCCCTGTTCCCCCAGTGGCGGTTCTCTGTTTCTCCGACACCCTCATGACGCCCCGGCCGGGGGCCGGGTTGCCCGGTTTCATCACGAAAAGGTCGCGAAATCCGGGCGAGGGAACTCGCCCTTCACAAGGCCCAACGCGATTCGCACCCTGGTCGCCATAAGTACGTGAAGGCCCCCTTCACTGCGCCTAACGCAATGAAGGGGGCCTTCACGTACTTGGTAACTCAGGAGGCCATACTGCCGTCACCCGCGCGGGCGCCACCGGAAGGAACCGCGCCCACCTGCCGGGCAGGAACGGAAAACGTTGCGGTGTAGGACTTTCCGTTGCAGTTCACGGTCAGCGGGTAGCTCCCGGGCGCGGTGCCCTCCTTGAGCTCGACCTCCGCGCTGACGTTCGCCGGGACCCCGATGAGCGGCCCGTAGTCGTACTTCCCGACGCTCAGCACCGGCGAGGAGAACGTCGTCGACGTCGGCGCCTTCAGCCCGTCTCCGGGGCACTGTGCCAGCGCCACATTGGAGTCTCCGTGCACGTATTTGTTGACGAGCCCGAGTTCGTAAGCGGTGTTGTCGTTGAGCTGAACCGTGACGCCGGGATCGGGCTGGGGTTGCTGAGCGAGACCGGTCGCCGGCCCCGCCAGCACCGCCGCACCGATCGCCACCACTCCGGCGAGAACCCTGCGAATCACGAAAACCCCTAGCTGTCAACGAAACACCGACACGCGCTAGACGCGGTCACCCCCGCGAGGGTTGCTTCGCCGGAGAAGATCAGTCCAAGTCGTCGTGGCGCATCAGCTGGCGGCCCGCTTCGGTGATCGAGCCCGACAGCGACGGGTACACCGAAAATGTCAGTGCCAGGTGTTCCACTGTGAGCTGGTTCTGGACGGCGAGCGCGATGGGAAGGATGAGTTCGCTCGCGTTCGGCGCCACGACCACTCCGCCGACGACCACGCCGGTGGCGGGGCGGCAGAACAGCTTCACGAAACCGCGTCGCAGGCCTTCCATCTTCGCGCGGGCGTTCGTCGCGAGCGGGAGCATGATGGTGCGGGCGGGCACCTCACCCGAGTCGATCGCCTGCTGGCTGATGCCGACGGTGGCGATCTCGGGGTGGGTGAACACGTTGGCGGCGACGGTCTTGAGCTTGATCGGCGCGACACCTTCACCGAGCGCGTGCCACATCGCGATGCGGCCCTGCATGCTCGCCACCGAGGCGAGCATGAGCACGCCGGTGCAGTCTCCGGCGGCGTAGATGCCGGGCGCGCTGGTGCGGGAAACCCGGTCGACGCCGATGAAGCCGCCGGGGCCGGGCTCGATGCCGACCTTCTCCAGGCCGATGTCGACGGTGTTGGGCACCGAGCCGACGGTCATCAGCGCGTGGCTGGCTTCGATCACGCGGCCGTCGGCGAGGTGGATCTCGACGCCCTTTTCGGTGCGCTCGACCTTGTCGGCGCGGGCCTGCTTGGCGACCGTGGTGCCGCGCTGCGAGAAGACCTCTTCGAGCACGGCGGCGGCGTCGGCGTCCTCGTGCGGGAGGACGCGGTCGCGGCTGGACACGACGGTGACCTTGACGCCCATCTCGGTGTAGGCCGACGCGAACTCGGCGCCGGTGACACCCGAGCCGATGACGGCCAGGTGCTCGGGCAGTTCGCGCAGGTCGTAGAGCTGACGCCAGTCGAGGATGCGCTCGCCGTCCGGCACCGCGCCGGGCAGCACCCGCGGGGTGGCGCCGGTCGAGATGAGGACGACGTCGGCGTCGAGGGTCTCGACGGTGCCGTCGTGGGCGGTGACGGCGACCTTGTGCGTGGCGAGACCGGTCTCTTCGTCGTCGAACCGGCCCTGGCCGATGACGACGCGGACGCCCTCGCGCTGGACACGGGCGCGGATGTCGGCGGACTGCGCGAGCGCGAGGCCCTTCACGCGACCGTGGACGGTCGGCAGGTCGACACTGGTGTCGGCCATGTCGGTGTTGATCCCGAGTTCGCGGAGGTCGTGCATGTTCGCGAGCGCGCCGGAGGAGGCGATGAAGGTCTTCGACGGAACGCAGTCGTAGAGCACGCAGGCGCCGCCGAGACCGTCGCGTTCGACGATGGTGACGTCGGCTCCGTGCTGGGCCGCGACCAGTGCCGCTTCGTAACCGGCGGGGCCTCCGCCCATGATCACGATCTTGGTCACTGGTCTCCTCCTCGCAGCGGTGTCTGTGACTGCGTTTACCGTACGCGGGCGACCGTTGGGCGGATTGAGTGGCCGGACACGGCATGTGCGTCCAGCCGGGTGACCGCCGGGTCGCTAGGCTGTCGCCGTGCCGTTGTATGCCGCGTATGGATCCAATATGGAGCCCGCCCAGATGTTGGAGCGCGCTCCGCACTCGCCGATGGCCGGCACCGGCTGGTTGGAAGGCTGGAGGCTGACCTTCGGCGGGGAGGACATCGGCTGGGAAGGCGCGCTGGCGACCATCGTCGAAGATCCGGGCTCCCGGGTCTTCGTGGTGCTCTACGACGTCACCCCGCTGGACGAGGACGGCCTCGACCGCTGGGAAGGCGGCGAGCTCGGCATGCACACCAAACTCCGGTTGCGCGTGCAGACCATGGAGGGCTCCGTCCTGCCCTGGCTGTACGTCCTGGACGCCTATGAGGGCGGACTCCCGTCGGCGCGGTATCTCGGCGTTCTCGCCGACGCCGCCGAAGCCGCGGGCGCGCCCGCGGACTACGTCGACGCGCTCCGCACCCGCCCCTGCCAGGGGATCAGCGGCTAACACCCACCCTGTGGATACTTCGGCCTCTACGGCCGTCCACAGCTTTCACCCGACCTGGTGAAAAATCGGACTTTCGCCTGCTACCACCCCGAAATCAGTGCGCAGCACAGTCCCCCGGAAAGCTTTTCCGGGGGCCTGTGGACAACTCTGCGATCTGTGGATAACTCGGTCAGGCCAGGGTGGCCAGAGCGGTGTGGACCAGGGTGCGGACGCCGCACAGCAGCGACCGCTCGTCGAGGGTGAAGGTCGGGCGGTGGATGTCGGCCATCGGGCCTTCACCCGGCCACACGCCGAGCCGCGCGAAGGCACCCTGGACGTGCTCCAGGTACCACCCGAAGTCCTCGCCACCGGACGACTGCTCGGTACCGGCCACGGCGGACTCGCCCAGTGCGGCTTCGACACCGGCCCGCATCAGCGCGGTCGATTCCGGGTCGGAGACGACCGGCGGGACCCCGCGGCGGTAGTCGAGCGAGAACCCGACGCCGGTCGGCGCGAGCAGCGACTCGACCGAAGACGCGACGAGCGGTTCCAGCATCGTCCAGACCTCGTGGTCGGCGGTGCGGAGCGTGCCGCGCAGCACCCCGTCCTGCGGGACGGCGTTGGCCGCCTGGCCGGCGTGCACCGCGCCCCAGACCAGGACGGTCCCGGACCGCGGGTCGACGCGCCGCGAGAGCACCGCGGGCAGCGACGTGATCACCGTGCCGAGCGCGTGCACCAGGTCCGCGGTCAGATGCGGCCGCGAGGTGTGCCCGCCGGGCGAGGTGAGCCGCAGCTCGATGAGGTCGGCGGCGGACGTCAGCGCGCCTTCGCGCAGGCCGACCTTGCCGACCTCGAGCCGAGGGTCGCAGTGCAGCCCGTAGATCCGCTCGACGCCTTCCATCGCGCCCGCCGCGATCATGTCCAGCGCGCCGCCGGGCATGACCTCCTCGGCGGGCTGGAAGATCAGCCGTACCCGTCCGGGGAGCTCCGGTGCGCCCGCCAGCGCCCGCGCCGCGCCCAGCAGGATCGCGGTGTGCGCGTCGTGGCCGCACATGTGCGCGGCGCCGTCGGTCTTGGAGGCGTACGGGAGCCCGGTGGCCTCGGTCAGCGGCAGGGCGTCCATGTCGGCGCGCAGCGCGACACAACGGTCGCCGCTGCCGATGTCGCAGACGACACCCGTGCCGACCGGCAGTACCCAGGGCTTGAGCCCGACCGAGCGGAGCAGGGACATGACCATTTCGGTCGTGGCGAACTCGTGGCGGGAGAGCTCCGGGTGCGCGTGGATGTGCCGGCGCCACGCGAGGACGTCGGTGGCGTTCGCGCGGAGCCAGTCATCGAGCCAAAAAGGGCCGCGTCCGGCACCCAGATCATGCACAGGTGCCATGCTGACGCCGGCCTCGGAGATCAGCGCGGTGGGCGCCTCTTTAGGGGCAATGACGCGACCCTCGGGGTCGCCTGGAATGTCCGGACGTGAATCGAGCACCGTCACGCCGCACCTCCTCCCGCAACACAGTTGCCTTCGTCTACCACCGTACGAGTGGTCACTGAAGACACGCTGGGTGCCGTTCGATCTGTGATACGCATTTGCGATAGATCGTGCACCATGCAGATGACAAGCCGCTCGTCGAGTGATCGAGCCCTAGACGGCCGGTAGTGGATCTGCGTTGAACGGCTTGGAGGAGTTCGGCCCGGGCTAAGCGGAGAGTTTCTCTACTTACCGGTAGCGGTTCAGGACTTCTTTTTCTTGGAACGGGAGCGACGGCCGAGGATCACCAGGCCCAGCAGGATCGCCGCGGCGATGCCCGCGATGACCTTGTTCTTGGTCTCCTGGCTGTTGGCCTTGTCGGTCTCGGCGGGGTCGAGCACCGGCCCCGGAGGTGCCTGCGACAGCACGTCCTGCACCGCCGCTGCCTGCATGATCACCGGCGCGGGCGCCTGGATCTCACCGGCCTGCGCGACCGGCGCGCAGACGACCAGCCCGGCGATCAGAAGCCCGGCCAGCTGCCCGAAACGAGACCTTGTAGCCATGACTCCCTTTCATCGGCGACGCGCGTTTTCGATTCTGCACTGTGCCGGGTTCCGGCGTCAGCCGCCACGCGGAGGACCGGAGAACGCCGCCAAGATCCGTTGGGCGGCCAGCGTCGGGGTCAGTTCACCGTCCCGGACCGCCCGTTCGACGTCCGGAACGACCGCTCGCACCTCGGGATGGGCGGCGAGCCGCCCGAGAAGCTGTTCGCGGACCATCGACCAGGTCCACTCCACCTGTTGCCGCCGTCGCCGTCCGTCCAGTTCCCCGGAAGCGGTCAAAACGTCACGGTGACGGCCGATCTCGGCCCACACCTCGTCCAGCCCGACGTCGGTGAGCGCGCTGCACGTCAGCACCGGCGGGGTCCACTCGGCGTCACGCCCGTAGATCATCCGCAACGCGCCGGAGAGTTCGCGGGCCGCGCGTTTCGCGTCGCGTTCGTGGTCGCCGTCGGCCTTGTTGACCGCGATGACGTCGGCCAGTTCGAGGACGCCCTTCTTGATCCCCTGCAACTGGTCGCCGGTGCGGGCCAGGGTCAGGAACAGGAAGCAGTCGACCATGTTGGCCACGGTCACCTCGGATTGCCCGACCCCGACCGTCTCCACCAGCACGATGTCGTATCCGGCCGCTTCCATCAGCACGATCGTTTCGCGGGTCGCCCGCGCGACACCGCCGAGAGTCCCCGAAGTCGGCGAAGGGCGGATGAAGGCCTTCGGGTCCACCGCGAGCCGGGCCATCCGGGTCTTGTCGCCCAGGATCGAGCCGCCGGTCTTGGTCGACGACGGGTCGACGGCCAGCACGGCGACCTTGTGCCCGGCCTCGGTCAGATCCGTGCCGAGCTGGTCGATGAAGGTCGACTTGCCGACCCCGGGGACGCCCGTGATGCCGACCCGTTGCGCGCCGCCCGCGTGCGGAAGCAGCTCGACGAGCAGTTCCTGCGCCTGCGCCCGGTGGTCTTCCCGGTTGGACTCGACGAGCGTGATCGCGCGCGACAGCACCCCGCGGTCGCCCGCGAGGACGCCCTTGGCCAGCTCGCCGACGTCGATCTTGCGCGGCAAGGTTCAGGACTCCACGGCCGTCAGCTGCCCGATCAGGTCGATCGCCGCGTCGGCGATGACCGTGCCGGGACCGAAGATCGCCGCCGCGCCCGCCGCGCGCAGCTCCTCGTAGTCCTGCGGCGGGATGACGCCGCCGACCACGACGATGATGTCCTCGCGGCCCTGGTCGGCGAGTTCGGCGCGCAGCGCGGGGACCAGCGAGAGGTGCCCGGCGGCCAGCGACGAAACGCCGATGACGTGCACGTCCGCCTCGATCGCCTGCCGCGCGACCTCGCCGGGAGTGGAGAACAGCGGGCCGACGTCGACGTCGAAACCGATGTCGGCGAAGCCCGTCGCGATCACCTTCTGGCCGCGGTCGTGGCCGTCCTGGCCCATCTTCGCGACCAGGATCCGAGGACGGCGGCCTTCCTCCTCGGCGAACTTCTCGACCAGCTCGCGCGCCTGCTCGACGTTCTCGGCCTTGCCGACCTCCTCGCGGTACACACCGGAGATGGTACGAATCTGGCCGGAGTGGCGCCCCCAGATCTTCTCCAGCGAGTCGGAGATCTCGCCGACCGTGGCCTTCGCCCTGGCGGCGTCGATGGCCAGCGCGAGCAGGTTGCCGTCGGACTGCGCGCCCGCCGTGAGCCGCCGCAACGCGTCCTGCGTCGCGTCCTCGTCCCGCTCTTCGCGCAGTCGCCGCAGTTTCTCCAGCTGCTGCGTGCGCACGCCGGCGTTGTCGACCTTGAGCACGTCGATCTGCTCGTCGTCGGTGACCTGGTACTTGTTGACGCCGATCACCGGCTGGCGGCCGGAGTCGATCCGCGCCTGCGTCCGCGCGGCGGCCTCTTCGATGCGCAGCTTCGGGATGCCGGCGTCGATCGCCTTCGCCATCCCGCCCGCCTGCTCGACCTCGGTGATGTGCCCCCACGCCTTGCGCGCGAGGTCGTAGGTCAGCTTCTCGACGAACGCGCTGCCGCCCCACGGGTCGATGACGCGCGTGGTGCCGGATTCCTGCTGCAGCAACAGCTGCGTGTTCCGCGCGATGCGGGCGGAGAAGTCCGTCGGCAGCGCGAGGGCCTCGTCGAGGGCGTTGGTGTGCAGCGATTGCGTGTGGCCCTGGGTCGCCGCCATCGCCTCGACACAGGTGCGGACGACGTTGTTGTAGACGTCCTGCGCGGTCAGCGACCAGCCCGAGGTCTGCGAGTGCGTCCGCAAGCTCAACGATTTGGAGCTCTTGGGCTCGAAGCCCTTCACCAGCTTCGCCCACAGCAGACGCGCCGCGCGCAGCTTCGCGACCTCCATGAAGAAGTTCATCCCGATCGCCCAGAAGAAGGACAGGCGCGGTGCGAACTTGTCGACGTCCAGCCCGGCCTCGGTACCCGCGCGGATGTACTCGACGCCGTCCGCGAGCGTGTACGCCAGCTCCAGGTCGGCGGTCGCCCCGGCTTCCTGCATGTGATAGCCGGAGATGGAGATCGAGTTGTACTTCGGCATGTTCTGCGAGGTGAACGAGAAGATGTCCGAAATGATCCGCATCGACGGCTGCGGCGGGTAGATGTAGGTGTTGCGGACCATGAACTCCTTGAGGATGTCGTTCTGGATGGTCCCGGCCAGCTTGTCCGGCGTGACACCCTGTTCCTCGGCCGCGACGACGTAGAGCGCGAGCACCGGCAGGACGGCGCCGTTCATCGTCATCGAAACGCTCATCTTGTCGAGCGGGATGCCGTCGAAGAGCTGGCGCATGTCGTAGATCGAGTCGATCGCGACGCCCGCCATGCCGACGTCACCGGCGACGCGCGGGTGATCGGAGTCGTAACCGCGGTGCGTCGCGAGGTCGAAGGCGACCGAAAGGCCCTTCTGCCCGGCGGCGAGGTTGCGGCGGTAGAAGGCGTTCGACTCCTCGGCGGTGGAGAAGCCCGCGTACTGGCGGATGGTCCACGGCTGGTTGACGTACATCGTCGGGTACGGGCCGCGAAGGTACGGCGCGACACCGGGATACGTGCCAAGGAAGTCCACTCCGGACAGATCGTCGGCGGTGTAGACCGGTTTGACGCCGATGCCCTCCGGCGTCTCCCAGGCGAGCGCGTCGGGGCCTTTGCCGGTCGCGGCGTGCAGCGCCTCGGTCCATTGAGGACGGTCGACCGGGTCCGGGGCGCCGAGGTCGACGCCTGCGAAGTTCGGGATGGTCATCACTGCACTCCGAGCTCGGTCAACGTGCCGGTCAGGACTTCGAGGGCGTCACAGCCCGTGAAGAGGTAGCCCGAGACGTCCGCGTGGTCGCCGGGTTTTCCGGCGAGAAGCACTGACGTGGCGCCTGCTTCCTTCAACGCCTTCGCGACGCTGTCCGCCTCTTCCGCGTAGGAAGTGTTGCTTCCGCAGAGACAAGCGACCTTCGTTCCGCTGGCCCGGAATTCCGCGACGACGTCTTCGGGGGCGCCCGGGTTCACGGCCTCGATCCCGCCCGCCTGGAAGAGGTTCGCCGCGAAACTCGCCCGTCCGGTGTGCGCCGCGACCGGGCCGAGCGTGGCGAGGAAGACGCGGGGACGGCTGGGGTGCGCGTCCGCCCGGTCCCGCAGGGCCTCGAACGCCTCGGCGTACCGATGCCGGGGCAGGCCGCCCTCCGGCAGGTCCTCGACGGGATCGCGAACGACCGCTTTCTCCGTCAGATTGGGGAATTCGCTGACGCCGGTGATCGGGTCGCGACGGGTCGCGAGCCGTTTCGACCGCTTTTCCCAGGTTTCGGCGAGCCGTCCGGCGAGCGCGCCGGACGCCAGCTCGGCCTCGATCCCGCCCGCCGCTTCGATCGCGGTGAACTCGCGCCACGCGGCCTGGGCCAGGTCTTCGGTGAGCTTCTCGACGTACCAGGATCCGCCCGCGGGATCGATGACCCCGGCGAGTTTGGACTCCTCCAGCAGGACGGCGTGCGTGTTGCGCGCGATCCGCGCGGAGAACGCGTCCGGCTGGCCGATCGCGGCGTCGAACGGGAGCACGGTGATCGCGTCCGCGCCGCCGACCCCGGCGCCGAAACAGGCGAGCGTGGTCCGCAGCATGTTCACCCACGGGTCACGCTGGGTGAACATCGCGGGCGAGGTGACCGCGTGCTGCCGCATCCCCGCTCCCTTGCCGCCCGAGACCTCGGTGACGCGGGCCCACAGGCGCCGCGCGGCACGGAACTTGGCGATCGTGAGGAACTGGTCGGCCGTGGCGGCGAGCCGGAACTCGAGCTGACCCGCCGCGGTGTCGACGTCCAGCCCTGCCTCGGTCAGCGCCCGCAGGTACGCGACGCCCGCCGCGATGGTCGCGCCGAGTTCCTGCGAGTCCGAACCGCCCGCCTCGTGGAACGGCAGGCCGTCGGCGACGATCGTCCGCACCTTCGGGTGACTGACGGCGACTCGCGCCGCCAGTTCCGCGGCGGGGGCGAGCGGATGCGCCGAACCGGTGCACGCGGTCAGGCCGATCGGGTCGGCGCCGAGCGTCGCGGTGACCGCGCTCGCCGGGATCTCGCGTTCGGCGAAAAGCGTGAACAGCTCGTTCGCGGCGGCTTCGTACTCTTCGCCCGCTTCGAGGGTGACGGGCGCGAGGTCGACGTAGACCTCGTTCAGCGCGTCGGCCAGGTCGGCGACGGGAACCCCGGTGCCGCCCGCGCGCAGCCAAATCGAGCTGACGCCGCCTTCGAGGTCGGCGAGGATCGCGGTGTTGGTGACCTTGGCGTCGCGGCGCGCGTACCGGCCGCGGATGTCCCAGCCGGTCGTCACGGAACCCTCGGGCCGGGCGCTTCTCACGAACGGCGGAAGACCGGGGAAACCGGTTCCCTCGACCGTGTCATCGGCGGTGTAGAGCGGCTGGATCTCGAGGCCGTCGTACGTCCGGGTGACGAGCTTGCTTTCGGGCAGGCCGTCGAACCCGTCGTCGATCGCGCCGCTCTTGCGCAGCACTCCGGCGACGAGCTCGCGCCACTGCTCACGGCTCACTTCCGGGAACTCGGCGGCCAGCTTCAACTCGTCCGGAGCGTCCGGCTCGTCGGGTGTCGGCACTGACTCCGTCTCGGCCACTTCCGTCATAACCCACGATGTTAACGGCCCTTAACAGGACCTACCTGTGACGCTAGTCGCGCCGAGGAGTGGTCTTGAGTGGCCTTGAGGACCACGTAGTCCGTGAAGGGGGCCTTGCCTACCTTGAAGGTAGCGATGGAGGCCTTCACTACCTTCGTGATCGCCACGGTCGCCACTTTCACCTCACCCGCACCAGTCACAGCGGCCGCGCGTGAAGCCCCCTTCACTGCGCTAGACGCCAGGGTTCCGGCAAAGTCGGCTATCCGCTGGTCACAGGGGTGACGGAGCGGGCTCGTCACCCGTGGCCTGACACGCTCCTCGAATGTCCACAGAGGACACTCCAGGCGCATCTTTGCCCGATTTGGGCGGTTCGCGGGGAGGTCGTGAACGGTAAGTGTCGTTCTAACGCTCCTTATCACTCGCGACCCCCGCACGAAACCGCGCAAAGCGCTCGAATCGGACATCAAAACTCATCCTGCAGCCCAGCCCGCTGGAAACCCTCGAAACCTGACACGTGCGGATAGCCGACTTTGGCGAGACTCACGAGAGGTCCGTTCACTCCGCCAGGGCACGGTGCATAGGCCCGCCACGGGGGCATACGACACAATTGGGGCCGTGCCGTCCGACACCCCCGAGTCCAGCGAGAGCCCCGCCGACGAGAAGCGTGTCGTCGCCGGGCGATATCGGTTGCGCTCGGTCATCGGATCGGGGTCGATGGGCACGGTCTGGTCGGCCTACGACGAGTTCCTGCACCGCCCGGTCGCGGTCAAAGAGGTCCGCCTCCCGCCCGGCGTCCCGACGGCGCAGGCCGACGAACTGCGCGAACGGACCCTGCGCGAAGCCCGCGCGATCGCCGTCCTGAGTCACCCGAACGTGATCATCCTGCACGACGTCGCGCGCGAGAACGACGAGCCTTTCGTGGTCATGGAGCTGCTGCCGTCGCGCAGCCTCGCGCACATCCTGCGCGACCACGGGCCGCTGACGGTCGAGCAGGCCGCGGCGGTCGGCATCGCGGTGGCGTCCGCGCTCGAAGCCGCGCACGCCGCCGGGATCACCCACCGTGATGTCAAACCGGGGAACGTGCTGGTCGCGGGCGACGGCCGCATCAAGCTCACCGACTTCGGCATCGCGCGCAACGTCTCCGAAGCCACCATGACCCGCACCGGGATGATGCTGGGCTCCCCCGCCTACATCGCGCCCGAAGTCGCCTCCGGCGGCGCGGTCGTCCCCGCCGCCGACCTGTGGGGTCTCGGCGCGACGCTGTTCGCGGCCGTCGAGGGCTCACCGCCCTACGACGCCGACGGCGACCCGCTCGAAACTGTCGGCAAGGTCGTCAACGGGAAGGTGCCGAAGCCCGGACCCGGCCCGCTGTCCGACGTCATCGGCGCGCTCATGAAGAAGGAGCCGTCGAAGCGGATCGCCCTGCGCGAGGTGCGGCGCCGCCTGTACCCGCTGCAGGCCAAGACGCTGATCGATCTCTTCCCCGCCGAGCTGTTCCACACGCCCGACGGCAAGAAGACCACCGCGCACCTGGACGCGACCGACACCCAGGTGATCAAGCCGGTCGTTCCCGACAAGCCCAGTGAGGGCACGAGTTCCGAACTCGCCGCCGACCCGGGCCCGTTGCCGTTCCTGAACCAGCCGGCCGCGGCTCCGGAACCTCCGGCCGAACTCGCGCCGATGCCGACGGTCGTCCCGCTGCCGCCTCGCCCGCCGGGACGGTCCCCGGCGGCCAACGTGCTGCTGGCGCTCGCGTCGATCGTCATCTTCCTGCTGGCCGCGGGAGGCGGGTTCGTGCTGGCCAGGACCGTCGGCGGGCAGGATCTGCGGCCGCCGGAGGGTATGCAGGAGGGCGACACGATCGTCACTCAGCCGCCGCCGAAACTGATCACTCAGCAGGGTGACGCCAGCACGGTGAACGGCATCAAGGGCGGCCGGTTCAGCATCGGCGTCCCGGAAGGCTGGCAGAAGTTCGTCGCGCCGCACGTCACCAGGGGTGTGCCGAGCACGGTGGTCCAGTACGTCTCGCCCGACGGCCGCCAGGTCGTCCGGGTCGAGCGGCTGAGCGGTTTCCTGTCCGACAGCCCGCCGCCCGCCTATTTCAGCTGGCTGAAGAGCCAGCATCCGGACATCGACCCCATCGGCGAGCCCGACGTCGTGCCCGGCCGGGGCGACAACAGCATGCGGTACACCTACCGGACGACCGAGCGCTCCACCGAGACCAGGGACGCCACGAACGAGACGATCAGGCGCACGACGTTCATGGACCTGTTCAGCGGGGGCGCGGACCTGTGGATCCTCTCGGTGACCTCGCCGATCGAGCAGGAGACGACCGCGAAGACCGCGGTCTTCGAGCCCATCGCGCGGTCACTCGTCGTCGACGGCTAGCCGCGCGAAGTGCTCCTTCGAAGCACGCTGCTGCGCCAGCCTCCGCAACACCGAAAGCAGCCTGTCGCCGAGAACGGTCTCCACGACGGCGATCTCGATGATCCGCTCCAGTGACTCGACCCCGGCGATGCCTTCGAGGTCCAGGTCGGCGGTCCGGTCGGCGATCTCGGCGTAGTCGTCGAGTTTCTCGAGGTACCAGCCGTGCCCGACGTCCCGGATCGCGCACAGGACGCCGACGAGGGCCTGGATGATCAGGTCGTCGTAGTCCTTGCACGGCCAGTTCCGGCGCTCGGCGAGGTCCCGGACCGTGGCGAGCGCCCATTCCCGGCTTTCGCCGTCGACGACCTGGCGGGAGCTCGTGATGCCTTCCTGGGCCAAGCCGAGGATGCGATGGGGACTGGCCTTCCCTTCGTCGACCGCTGCCAGCACCTCGCCGACCGTCGCGAGCGAAAGGCCTCCGACGTCCATCAGTGCCCTGATCAGCTTGATCCGCTGAACGTGCCCGTCGTCGTACTTGGCCTGATTGGGGCTCGTCCGCTCGCCCGGCGGGACCAGCCCCTCCCGCAGGTAGTACTTGATCGTGGCGACCGGGACCCCGGCTTTTTCGCTCAGCTCCGCCATCCGCACGCGTTGTCACTCCGATCTCGGGGACGGTTCCAGGGTCATCCCTGAAGACTTCTCAGGATGGATAGCTTAGCTTCCCATAACGGAGAGCTTGACTATCCATCCCGGGAGGGACCCATGACCATCTTGACCGATCTCCGTGAGAGAACCCGCACCTGGCACCGGGGTTCGTACCGGCTGGCCCAGGCCTTGGCCGTGGTCACCGTGCTGTGCGTGCTGGCCATGCTGATCGACCAGCGGACGCTGGGCGGCGCGCCGCTCTGGGCCAAACCGTTCAAATTCGCCGTCTCCGGCGCGCTGTACTTCTTCACCTGGAGCTGGCTCGTCTCCCTGCTGCCGAAGTTCCGGCGGACCGCGAACTGGCTGGCGAACGCGCTCGTCGTGATCTTCGCGGCCGAGTACGTGCTGCTGGTGTTCCAGGCCGCCCGCGTCCGGGCGAGCCACTTCAACAACGAAACCCCGCTGGACAACACGATCTTCCAGGTCATGGGCGGGATGATCGCCATGCTGTGGGTGGTCAACCTCGTCCTGACGATCGGCGTCATGTTCACCCGGCTCCCTGACCGCGCGACGACGTGGGCGGCCAGGATCGGCGCCGTCCTCGGCATGATCGGGATCTCGCTGGCGACGCTGATGAGCAGCCCCACCCCGGACCAGCTGGCCACTCTCGACGCGACCGGCCAGTCCGCGATGATCGGCGCGCACACCGTCGGGCTCCCCGACGGCGGCCCCGGCCTGCCGATCCTCGGCTGGAGCACGGTCGGCGGCGACCTGCGGATCCCGCACTTCCTCGGACTGCACGGCCTTCAAGTGCTTCCGCTGCTCGCGCTCGCCCTCGGTGTCCTGGCCGCGCGTTACCCGCGGCTTCGCGACGACGCCGTCCGGCTGCGCCTGGTCGTGATCGCCGGCGTCGGCTACGCGGGCCTTCTCGCACTCCTCACCTGGCAGGCTCTCCGCGGCCAGTCGATCGTCGCCCCGGACGGCCTCACCCTGGCAGCCTTCGCCCTGCTCGTCGCCGGCGTCGCCTTTAGCGGGCTAATCGCGATCGGGCGGCCGTCGAGGGACCGGGAGCTGGAGGGCTCCGTCCGATGAGCGTCGAGACCTTGTTCACCTGGACCTTTCCGCTGGCGACGCCGTTCTGGCTGCTGATGATCTTCCTGCCTGGCTGGTCGTGGACCCGCCGGATCATGGCCTCGCCGTGGGTGCCGCTCGTGCCGCTGCTCCCGTACTTCGCGCTCGCCATCCCGCATCTCGGCGAACTCTGGACGGCGGTGAGCAAGCCGGATCTGGACGTCCTCAGCGCGTTCACCGGTTCGCCGTACGGGGCGGCCACGATCTGGGCCCATCTGATCGCCTTCGACCTGTTCATCGCGCGGTGGATGTACCTCGAATCGCGCGAACACCGCATCCACCCACTGGTGACGGGCCCGATCCTGGCGCTCACGATCTTCCTGTCCCCGTTCGGGCTGGTGGCGTTCCTGCTCGTGCGAACCGTCCGGATACGCTCGTCGGCATGAGTGAGAACGAGGTCGCGGCGGCCGCCGCCATCGCCGAACGCACCGGCGTCGAGAAGCACGACATCGCCGTCGTGCTCGGTTCGGGCTGGCGCCCGGCGGCGGACGTCATCGGGGAGCCCGAGGCGGAGATCCCGCTGGGCGAACTGCCCGGATTCGTCGCGCCGGGCGCGGTCGGGCACGGGGGAACCGTCCGGTCGGTCCGCGTCGGCGAGAAGCGCGCGCTGATCATGCTGGGCCGCACGCATTTCTACGAGGGCAAGGGCATCGACCCGGTCGTGCACAACGTGCGCACCGCCGCCGCCGCGGGCGCCCAGACCGTCCTGCTGACCAACGCGGCCGGTGGCCTGCGCGAGGGATTCCGCGTCGGGCAGCCGGTGCTGATCTCCGACCACCTGAACCTGACCGCGCGTTCGCCGATCGTCGGCGCGAACTTCGTCGACCTGACGGATCTCTACTCGAAGCGGCTGCGCGACATCGCGCGGACGATCGATTCTTCGCTGGAAGAGGGCGTCTACGCGGGGCTCACCGGGCCGCATTTCGAGACCCCGGCCGAGATCCACATGCTGCGGACGCTCGGCGCCGACCTCGTCGGCATGTCGACGGTGCTGGAGGCCATCGCCGCCCGCGCCGCCGGGGTCGAGGTGTTCGGGCTTTCGCTGGTGACCAACCTGGCGGCCGGGATGACCGGGGAACCGCTGAACCACGAAGAGGTCCTCGAAGCGGGCCGTCAGTCGGCGACGCGGATGGGCACCCTGCTCAGGGAGCTCGTCGCCCGCGCCTGAGAAGTGTCAGGAAAGGGGCTTTCAGGACAAGAAACGTCCTGAAAGCCCCTTTCCTGACATCTGGAGAACGTCAGCCCGCGAATTCGGGAAGCCGCTGGGCGACCTCCGCCGGTGACGGCATCGCGGCGACCTCGGCGGCGAGTGCCCGCGCGGCCCCGAGAACAGCCTCGTCGGTGAGCAGTTTCCGTGCCTGCTCGTGGATGACGTCCTCGACGATTTCGGCACCGATCAGCTGCGTGCCCACCCCCGCCGCGACGACGGCTTGGGCGTTCGTGAACTGATCCGCCCCCTGCGGCAGCACCAGCTGCGGCAGCCCCGCACCGAAGGCACCGAGCGTCGTCCCGCTGCCACCGTGGTGGACCACGAGGTCGACGTGCGGCAGCAGATCGACCTGCGGCACCCAGGCCTCGACCCGGACGTTGCCGGGGACTTCGCCCAGCAGCACCGGATCCACCGCCGGACCCGCCGCGACGATGACGTCCGCCTCGATCCGCGCCAGGCCGGCGATGGCCCGCTTGAACACGACTTCGTCCCCGAACGCGGTGCCGAGGGTGAGGTAGATCAGCGGGCGGCTCTTGTCCCGGCCCGCCACGCCCGCCGGGAGGTCTCCCGGCTCGGCCCAGCCGACGGGACGCAGCGGGATCCTGTTCGCCCCGGCCAGGAAATCGGGTGATTGCACCGATTCCGGGCAGATGTCGATGACGGGATCGCCGAAGGACGGCAGGTTCACGCCTTCGAAGCCGACCTCCGCGGCGAATTCCGCGAGGCGGCCGAAAATGACGTCCATGACGTCATCCGGCGAGAACCGGCCGAAACCGTGTCCGATCGCGGGGATGCCGGCGAGGCGGGCGGCGATGGCGCCCCCGGCGTTGCCGCTTTCGTAGACGACGAGATCCGGCCGGTGCCGCTCCAACAACGGCGTGAGATCGGCGGCGAACCGCCGGGGCATCACATTTCCGAACACTTCCCCGATGATCGGATGGAACGATTCGGGCGGGGCATCGGAGGCGTTGGGTTTGGGAGCGTCGGGCCCGACGACCGACTCGTACGCCTCCCGCATCCCGAATCCGGCGCTTTCCACGGCCAGACCTGCCTTTTCGACCACCGTCAGCATGTCGTCGCCGGTGGCGAACACGACTTCGTGCCCGGCGTCACGAGCGGCGACGGCGAGCGGTAGTAGGGGATAGAGATGACCATGACTCACCAAAGAAGTGAAGATCAATCGCACCCTTTCCAACGTACCCGTAGGCTGACTCGGTGACGACTTCCTTGACCCCGGAACTGCGGGATCGGGCGTTCCGCTGGATCGCCGACGATCCGGACGACGATTCCCGTGTCGAGCTGCAGAACATCCTCGCCCGCGCGATGGGCGGCGAGGCCGGTGCGGCCGGCGAACTCGCGGACCGGATGTCCGGCCCGCTCGAGTTCGGCACCGCCGGGCTGCGCGGCCCCGTGCGCGCCGGCCCGCAGGGCATGAACGTCGCGGTGGTGACCCGCACGACGGCCGGTGTCGCGGCCTGGCTGACCGCGCAAGGACATTCCGGCGGAGTCGTGGTGGTCGGCCGCGACGCGCGGCACGGTTCGGAGGCCTTCGCCAAGGCCGCCGCCGAGGTGCTGGCGGCCGCGGGTTTCGCGGTGAAGGTGCTGCCCGGTCCGCTGCCCACCCCGGTGCTCGCGTTCGCCGTCCTGGAACTCGGCGCGGTCGCGGGCATCCAGATCACCGCGTCGCACAATCCCCCCGCCGACAACGGTTACAAGCTCTACGACGCGACAGGCGGCCAGATCGTCCCGCCGTCGGACGGCCAGATCGAGCAGGCCATCGAAGCCGCTCCCCCGGCGATCAGCGTGCCGCGCGAGGCGGGCGCCGAGGTGCTGGGCGACGAACTCCTGGACGCCTACCTCGCCAAGGTCGCGCTTCTCCCGCGCGGCCCGGAACGCGGGGTCAAGGTCGCCGCGACGGCGTTGCACGGCGTCGGCGCGGAGACCCTGCGCGCCGCGTTCGCCCGCGCCGGTTTCACCGATCTCCACGTGGTGGCCGAGCAGGCCACGCCGGATCCCGACTTCCCGACGGTCGCCTTCCCGAACCCGGAGGAACCGGGCGCGACGGATCTCCTGCTGGCACTGGCGTCCGAGGTGGACGCCGACCTGGCGATCGCGCTCGACCCCGACGCCGACCGGTGCGCGCTGGGTGTCCGCGAACGGGACGGTTCGTGGCGAATGCTGCGGGGCGACGAAACGGGCGTCCTCCTCGGCTGGCACGTTCTGTCCACTGTGGACACAGTCGACGCGGATCCGCTCGTGGCCACGACGATCGTGTCGTCGTCGATGCTCGGCGAAGTGGCGAAGGAGTTCGGCGCGCGCTACGCGGAGACGTTGACCGGGTTCAAATGGCTGGTCCGCGCGGGTGACGGTCTCGTGTTCGCCTACGAAGAGGCGCTCGGCCTCTGCGTGAACCCCGGTTTCGTCCGCGACAAGGACGGCATCTCCGCCGCCGTGCTCGCCGCGGGACTGACCGCTTCCCTGCGCGCGGCGGGCCGCGGCCCGCTGGACGTCCTCGACGAACTGGCCGCGAAGCACGGAGTGCACGTGACGGACCAGGTTTCGTTGCGGGTCACCGATCTTTCGGTGCGCGAGAAGCTGATGGCGGGCCTGCGCGCCGATCCCCCGGCGTCGCTGGGCGGCACCGGCGTCACGATGGAGGACCTCCTGCCCGACGCCGACGTCCTGCGCCTGACCGGTGATGGCGTGCGCGTGGTCGTCAGGCCTTCCGGAACCGAGCCGAAGCTGAAGGCGTACCTGCAGGTGAAGCAGGCGGTGACCGGTGACCTCGCCGAGGCGCGCACCGCCGCGGACGCCCGGCTGGCCGCGCTCCGCGCCGACATCGAGTCCCGTCTGGCCTGACGACCGTGGCCCAGTTGCTGATCGTCCACCACACGCCGTCGCCCTCGACGCAGGCGATGTTCGAAGCCGTCCTCTCCGGCGCGAACCATCCGGACATCGAGGGCGTCGACGTCGTGCGGCGGCCGGCACTGGGCGCGACCGTGCCCGACGTCCTCGGCGCGGACGGCTACCTGCTCGGCACCCCGGCGAATCTCGGCTACATGTCCGGCGCGCTGAAGCATTTCTTCGACACCGTCTACTACCCGTGCCTGGACGCTACGCGTGGACGTCCATTCGGGTTCTTCGTGCACGGCAACAACGACACCGCCGGCACCGTGCGCGGAATCGAGAGCATCACCACCGGGCTCGGCTGGGAACGCGCTGCTTCGCCGGTTCTCGTCACCGGGGAACCGGGCAAAAAGGATCTGGCCGCCTGTTTCGAACTGGGCGGCACTCTCGCGGCCACGCTCATGGCCTGACGCTCTGCCGCATTCAGTCCTCTAAATGTGCAGAGTGTCCTCTAAATGCGAGGGGTGAAAAGTAAAGGGGCCTGTCACCGGAAGCCCTGGGGGTCGACCTCCGGCAACAGGCCTAGGCCAAGGGTTCGCCGTGATGGCGATCAACCTTGGCTGCCCAAGCGTACTACATCGAGCACGATCTTGTGCACCCGCCTGGGAAAACGCCTCTCACTCCGGCGTCCGTACACCCCCAGGGCACGGAATCCGGAGCGAGAGGCCAGGACACGGCACGAAACCGCTCACAACTGTAAACCACTGCATACATACGCTGTCAACAGCTGCGGACAGGCCGAATCGCGTTACACTCCCACTACGCAACGGGACGATGAACGAACGGGGGGTCATGTCGCCGCACCAGACCTTCGCCCAAAAACTGAGCGCGCTGATCGACTCCGTGCGCGCGGACGAAGGCGCCCCGCACAGCTATCGCGAGCTGTCGGCGGCGATCGATCGCGCCGGCGGGCCCGCCATGTCGCCCGCGTACCTCCAGCAGCTCGCGACCGGCAAACGGATCAATCCGAAGATCCACTACGTCGAGGCACTGGCGCGGCTTTTCGGGGTCCCGATCACCTACTTCTTCGAAGAGCAGGAAGCGCAGCCCGTCGGCGAGGCGAAGCTCATGGCCATGCGGGCGCAGGAGCTCTCCCCGCAGGGCCGCCGCCAGGTCATGGATCTGCTCGAACTCGTCGAACGGTACGAACGGGCCGAGCGCGATCAGCCGGGCGAAAGCCGATGAAGGAACGCGAGCTCCGCAAACGCTGCCGCAAGATGCTGAACAAGCTCGACATCGAACCACCGCTCGACGTCGGCGTGCTCTGCGAGCGGCTGGGCGAGCAGCGCGGCAGGCCCATCCGGCTGATGCCGTATCCGCTGGAGGTCCCCGGCCCGTTCGGCTGCTGGATCGCCACCGGGTCGGCGGATTACATCTTCTTCCAGCAGGAGACCACGAAGTCCCACCAGGATCACATCATCCTGCACGAACTCGGGCACATGCTCGCCGATCACCATCCCGGCGGGGACGCCGAACCCGCCGACTTCCTGCGCGGCCCCGCGCCCGGGCTCGACGGCGACGCCGTCCACCGCGCTTTACGCCGCACCTCCTACGATGAGGCGCACGAATGGGAAGCCGAGACCGTGGCGACCATCATCCTCGAATGGGCGTCGGTCTTGAACTACACGATTCCCCGTCGCGCCGACGACGATGACGTCCGCCGTGTCCAAGGCGCGCTGGGCGACCATCAAGGGTGGATGTGAACTCGCTGTTCTCCCCTCTCAACGTCGTGGCGATGGTGCTGTTCGCGACGGCGCTCGCCTGGCGGATCTACCAGACGTACCGGGCGCCGAGGGTCCTGCCGAACTGGGCGATCACCATCACGATCGTCTGCGTCGCCGGTTCCTTCCTCGCCCAGCAGAAGCTCATCTCCGGCTGGCTCGACGGGCTGACGGGCAAAGGCACCGGCCGTCTCGTCAACAACGTCCTGCTCGCCATCGGGGTCTGCGCGCTGCTGATCGTCTTCCTCGGCTCCGCGCTGGGCCCGCGCAGACCGCGCCGGGTCCTCTTCGAGCTGATCCCGCTGACCGGCGCGATCGCGCTGATGCTGGTCGCCATGGCCGTCACCCCGCCGCAGGCACGCGGGCTCGCGCTGAGCCCGAAACTCGTGCACGAGCCCGGGGTGGCGCTGTTCTACCTGGGAGCCGGGCTCTACCTGATCTACGGCCTGTCCGCCTGCGCCTGGTGGATCCTGCGGTACATCCGCACCGCGGACCGCCATCTGAGGACGGGCTTGAAACTCAGCGCCGCCGGACTGCTCTGCCTTTCGGTGGGCAGTGTCTTCCGCGCGCTCTACATCGTGATCGCCTGGGCGTTCGGGCCGTCGATCCCGCTCCTGCTCACCGTCGCCGTCCCCCTGGTGCTTCTCGGGATCGTGCTCTTCCTCGCGGGGATCACCTATCCGGGCGTACGCGCGCGGTTCGCCGCGCTGCGACGTCGTCGCCAGCACCGGCTCCACCACGAGCGGCTGACGCCGTTGTGGACCGTGTTGGCCGAGATCTACCCGAACATCGTGCTCCGGACCACGCCGCAGGGACCGTGGGAGCGGTGGCGCCCGCGCACGGTCCACCGCCACTACTACCGCCGCGTGATCGAGATCCGGGACGGGCTCGTGCAGCTGAGCCCCTATCTGGAAACCGATCTCACCGCGCTCGCCGTCGACGATCCGCGGGCGGCGGCGGAGGCGCTGAAGACGGCGATCGCCCGGCAGGCCGCGGGCGAGGAGAACGACGGGCGCGCGAAACTCGTGCTGCCCGGCGGCGGCGCCGACATCGAATCCGACGTGCGGCCGTTGCTCGCGCTCTCGGCCGCGGTATCCCGGAACGAGGCATGACCTTGCAGCTTCTCCTTACCGCGGAACGGATCCTGCCGCGTCCGAGCACACCCGTCGAGGACGGCGCCGTGCTCGTCGAGGGCGACCGGATCGTCGCGGCAGGCCCCCGCGCCGAGGTCGAGGCACAGGCGTCGCCGGACGCCGAAAGGCTCGACTTCCCCGGTGCCACGCTGATGCCCGGCCTGTTCAACGCGCATGTGCATCTGGCGTTCGACGCCACCCGCGAGATGCTGCCGAACTTCCTGGCGAGCGACGACACCGCTCTCCGCGCCGGCGCCAAGGACCGCCTGGGACAACTGCTGCGCAGCGGCGTCACGACGGTACGGGATCTCGGCGATCGTGACGCTCTGGGCGCGCGAGTCCGGGCTGAGCTGGCAGCCGAAGGCGTTGCCGCGCCGCGGTTGCTGACCGCGGGCGCACCACTGACAGTCCCTAATGGACATTGCCACTTCTTCGGCGGAGAGGTCGCCGACGACGGCGCCATCCGGGCCATGGTCGACGCCAACGCGGCCGCCGGGGCGGACGTCGTCAAGGTGATGGCCAGCGGCGGCCAGATCACCGAGGGCGGCGCGGACATGTGGGAATCCCAGTTCGGCGTCCGGGAACTCCACCTGATCGTCGAGCACGCGGCGAGCCACGGGCTGCCGGTCGCGGCGCACGCCCACGGCGCCGACGCGATCGAGGCGTCGGTCGAGGCGGGCGTCCGCACGATCGAGCACTGCACCTGGATGACCGGCCCGCAGCGGCAGGACCGGCGCGACGGCGTCGCCAAACGGATGGCCGACGAGGGCATCGCGGCCTGCTCGACCAGCAGCCGCAACTGGCGGATGATGGCCGAGCGCATGGGCGAGGAGCTCGCGAAGACCGTCTACGGCAGGCTTTCCTGGCTGGAGGAACTCGGCGTGCCGCTCCTGTCGGGGACCGACGCCGGGTTGCCCGGTTCCGTTTTCGACGATCCGGTCGGCGCCCTCGAACTCTACGAATGGCTGGGCTTCGGCCGTCGCCGGATCCTCGAGATCGCCACCGAGGACAGCGCCACCGGACTCGGCCTCGGCGACGTCACCGGACGTCTCGCCCCCGGCCTGAGCGCCGACGTCCTGGTGGTCGACGGCGACCCGCTCGCCGATCTTTCCGCCCTCCGGAACCTCCGCCTGGTCCTTTCGCGCGGCGCCAGGGTCTGACTCCCGAAAGTGGGACGGCAAATTTGGTGACAGCGTTTTAAAACAGTGTTATCTTTGCCTTCCCCACCACGAAGGGAAGATCACATGGAAGGCCCGCTCAGACTGTTCACGGTCATCGCGCTCGTCTCACTGCCGACGGTGATGTACGGCGGGTACGCGCTGATGGGTGTCCTGCGCGACCGGAAGCTGACCGAACACCAGCGGAACATGTTCCGCGCGGGTCACGCCCACGCCGGTGTCCTGCTGGTTTTGGCGCTCGTCGCGCTGCAGATCCTCGGGCAGACCGGACTCTCGGACGTAGCGTTGTGGATCGTGTGCTCCCTGCTCCTGTTCGGCGTGCTCGCCCAGTCCGGTGGCTTCTTCCTGCACCTGGCACCGGGCAAGGGCAAGCTCGGCGGACGGGTCACCAGCGCCGGAGCCGTCATGCTCGGGGCGGCGATGCTGACCACCGCGTACGGCGTGGCCTTCCCCTGACAAAAGCGCTGGCGACGGCTCGTTAAGCTTGCTGACGTGCCTGAATACCTGCCGACAGCCCCCGCCAAGGGGACCCGCGACTTCCTGCCCGCCGAGATGTCCGTCCGGACGCAGGTGTTCGGCCATCTCTACGACGTCCTCGAACTGCGCGGCTTCCTCCGCTACGACGGGCCGATCCTCGAACCCGCCGAGATCTACGAGCGCAAGTCCGGCCAGGAGATCGCGGACCAGCAGCTGTACACGCTGACCACCAAGGGCGGCGAGCGGCTGGCGCTGCGCCCGGAGATGACCCCTTCGGTCGCCAGGATGATCGCGGGCAACGCGAAGTCGCTGCAGTTCCCGGTGCGCTGGTACAGCCACCCGAACTGCCACCGCTACGAGCGGCCGCAGCGTGGCCGGGTCCGCGAACACTGGCAGATCAACGCGGACATCTTCGGTTCGGACAGCGCGAACTGCGAGATCGAGATCTTCGAGCTCGTCCACGACATGATGAGCGCGCTCGGGGCGACGCCGGACATGTTCCAGGTGCGCGCCAACGACCGGAACCTGCTCTCCTCGGCGCTCACCGACATCGTCGGCGTGACCGCGGAGCAGCTGCCGCAGGTGTTCACCCTGGTGGACCGCTGGGAGAAGTCGGACCGCACGAAGCTGAGCGACACCGCGGCCGAGATCGGCCTGACCGACAAGCAGTTCGAGAAGCTGACCGAGACCCTGTCGTCCGGCGCGGCCCTGCTCGACGAGCTGCCCGAGCAGGTCAAGGAAAACTCGAACCTGGTCAAGGTGCTGAACAGCGGCGCCGCGGACCTGATCACGTTCGACCCGATGATCGTGCGCGGGCTCGCGTACTACACGTCGACCGTGTTCGAGGTCTTCGACACCTCTCCGGAGAACCGCCGCGCCCTCTTCGGCGGCGGCCGGTACAGCGACCTGGCGTCGTTGTTCACGTCGCAGCAGATCCCCGGGATCGGCTTCGGCATGGGCGACGTCACGCTGATCGACTTCCTCGACACCCACGAACTGACGCCGAAGCCGCGCAGCGAGGCCGATGTCGTGGTGATCCCGGTGGTCGAAGAGCTCACCGACGCCGCTCGCGAGGTCGCGGGACGGCTGCGGAAGGCCGGTCTGCGCACGCTCACGCCCGTCGAGCTCCGCAAGCTGGGCAAGGAGCTCACCCGGGCCGACAAGGCCGGGGCGCGGGCCGTGGTGATCGTCGGCCAGGAGGACTGGGACGCCGGGAACGTGACGGTTCGCAGCCTCGAGACCCGCGAGCAGCAGACGGTCGCCGTCGACGCCGTGGTTCCGACGGTCAACTCACTGCTCTGACAACGAAAAGCCGGCGCCCTTGAGTGGGGCGCCGGCTTTTCGTTTTCAGCGCGACAGGGTCTTCATGGACGCTTCGGGGTATCGCTCCCCCGCGACCGCGTCGGCCGGAACCGCGGCCTCGATCGCGGCCACGTCCTCGGCGGTCAGCTTCAAGCCGACGGACGCGACGTTCTCTTCGAGGTACTTGCGCCGCTTCGTACCCGGGATCGGCACGACGTCCTCGCCTTGGGCCTGCACCCACGCCAGCGCCAGCTGCCCCGCGGTCACTCCCTTCTGCCCGGCCAACGCGCGAAGCGCTTCGACCATCGCCAGGTTCCGTTCCAGGTTGCCGTCGGCGAAGCGCGGCTGGGTCGTCTGACGGAAGTCGCCGTCCGCGAAGTCCTCTTTGGACTTGAAGCGGCCGGTGAGGAAACCGCGCCCCAGCGGGGAATACGGCACCAGCCCGATACCGAGCTCACGGCAGACCGGGACGACCTCGTCCTCGATGTCGCGCGACCACAGCGACCATTCCGTCTGCACCGCCGTCACCGGGTGGACGGCGTGCGCCCGCCGGATCGTCTCCGGACCGGCCTCGGACAACCCGATGTGCCGGATCTTCCCCTGCTCGACCAGGGAGGACAGCGTGCCCGCGGTCTCCTCGATCGGCACGTCCGGGTCGACGCGGTGCTGGTAGTAGAGGTCGATGTGATCGACGTTCAGGCGTCGCAGCGAGGCCTCGACCTGTTGCCGCACATAGAATTCGTCGCCGCGGATCCCGCGCTTGCCGGGGTCGGCCTCGTCGCGCACGATGCCGAACTTGGTGGCCAGCACGACCTGGTCCCGTTTGCCCGCCAGCGCGCGGCCGACCAGTTCCTCGTTGCGGCCGAAGCCGTACATGTCGGCCGTGTCGATCAGCGTCACGCCCAGCTCGATGGCACGGTGGACGGTCGCGATCGATTCGGTGTCGTCGCCCTGGCCGTAGAACTCGCTCATGCCCATGCAGCCGAGCCCTTGCGCGCCGACTTCCAGCGTGCCGAGCCTGCGGGTGGGCAGGGTGGAACCCGTCATGATTTCTCTCGCAATTCTTTCGGTTTACTTGCCGGCGGCGCGGGCGAGCCGCTCCGGGTAACGCTCACCGGCGATCGCCTCGGCGGGCGCGGCCTTTTCGATGGCCTCGATGTCCACTTCGGACAGTTCCAGTTCCGCCGCTGCGGCGTTCTCTTCGAGGTACTTGCGACGCTTGGTGCCCGGGATCGGCACGACGTCGTCGCCCCGCGACTGCACCCACGCGAGCGCCAGCTGTCCGGCGGTGACGCCCTTCTCCGCCGCCAACGCGCGCAGGGCTTCGACGATCGCCATGTTGCGCTCGAAGTTGCCCTCGGCGAACCGGGGCAGCCCGCGGCGCATGTCGTCCGCCGGCAGGTCCTTCATCGAGGTCACGCTGCCGGTGAGGAAACCACGGCCGAGCGGCGAGAACGGCACGACACCGATCCCCAGCTCGCGAGTCGTCGCAAGGATCTCGCCTTCGATGCCGCGGGTCCACAGCGACCATTCGCTCTGCAGCGCGGCCACCGGGTGCACGGCGTGGGCGCGGCGGATCGTCTCGGCGCCGGCTTCGGAGATCCCGGCGAACCGGATCTTGCCCTCGTCCACCAGCTCCGCGAGCGCACCCCAGGTCTCTTCCACCGGCGTGTTCGGATCGACGCGGTGCTGGTAGTAGAGGTCGATGTGATCGACGTTCAGCCGGCGCAGCGACTCTTCGCAGCTCTGCTTGACGTACGCCGCGTCGCCGCGAGCGGCCATCCCGCCGTCTTCGGTCCAGATGATGCCGAACTTGGTCGCCAGCACGACCTGGTCCCGCTTGCCCGCGATCGCGCGGCCGACCAGCTCTTCGTTCGCTCCGGCGCCGTAGACGTTCGCGGTGTCGAGCATCGTCACGCCGAGTTCGAGCGCGCGGTGGACGGTGGCGATCGACTCCGTGTCGTCGTCCCGGACGCCGTAGGCCTGGCTCATCCCCATGCAGCCGAGCCCCTGCGCCCCGACTTCCAGCCCGCCGAGCCTCCTGGTGCTGATCACGCTGAAATTCCCTCCACGGTGGTGCCGATGCCGAGCACCTTGCGTTCCACCTGGTCGTAGTGGTCGATCTTGTAGTCGAGGATGTCGAGGCAGGCCTGCAACTCGGTGATCCGGTCGGCGACCGACGTGCGCTGGTCGACGAGGATCGCCTTGCGCCGTCCCGCGCTCGACGCGCCGTGGTGACGGAGGGAGGCGTACTCCCGCATGCGCTTGATGGGCATGCCGGTCAGGCGCAGCTTGGTCAGGAACCCCAGCCACCCGAGGTCGTCGTCGGTGTAGGCGCGGCGCCCCGCGGCGTCCCGTGCCGGGGGCTCGACGAGTTTGATGCGCTCGTAGTACCGGAGAGTGTCGATGGACAACCCGCTACGTCGCGCGGCTTCCGCTATCGAGTAGCTCATGTGAACGACAGTACGACCTGGAGTGCGCTCCAGGTCAACTCCGAATTCCCGCGATTGATAACAGCGTTGCGTTACGCTCTGCTCATGCCCCGCCCCAGGACGCACGACGAGAACCTCCGGCTGAAACTGCTGGACCGCGCCGGTGAGCTCATCTCGGCCGACGGCCCGAAGGCCCTCAGCCTCCGCAAGCTCGCCTCCGACGTCGGCACGTCCACCACGGCGGTCTATTCACTCTTCGGCGGGAAGACGGACCTGGTCAGCGCCCTGTTCTCCGAAGGCTTCCGCCGCTTCGGCCAGCGGATGTCCGGGGTCTCGCTGAGCGGCGACCCGGTCGAGGACCTGGTGCGGCTCGGCGTCGCGTACCGGGAAAGCGCGCTGGCCGACCCGCATCTCTACGCGATCATGTTCACGAAGTCGGTGCCGGGTTTCGAACCGGCGGAGGAGACGTCCGAGCAGGCTCGCGCCACGATGGCGCCACTGGAGGAGACGATCCGCAAGGCCGTCGCGGACGGCGTCTTCATCGGCGCGCCGCCCGAGGTCATCGTCGTGAGCTGCTGGGGCACCGTGCACGGCCTCGTGTCACTGGAGCTGAACGGGAACCTGCCGGAGGCGTACACCGTGAGCCCGGCTTACGAGGTCGCGCTGCGGGCGAACGCCACCGGCTGGCTGCGCCGGTGACGGATCGCGTTTAGCGGGCTAAACGCGCTCCGGTCCGGCCGCGCTCGGGTCCGGCCGGGTCGCGTTTAGCGGGCTAAACGCGATCCGGTCGCCAGTCACCCCAGCTCAAGTACGTGAAGGCCCCCTTCGCCGCGCTAGACGCCAGGGTCTCGGCAAAGTCGGCATCCACACGTGTCAGGTTTCGAAGGCTTCCAGCGGGCTGGTTGTCGCCCAGCGGGGTGCGACTGTCTACAAAGGACTGCAGAACGGGTCCCGGTGCCCGATTCGAGTGTTTTACGCGGTTTTGCGTGGGGGTCGTGAGTGATAAAGAGCGTTAGAACGACCTTTACCACTCACGACCTCCTCGCAAAACACCCAAATCGGGCAAAAATGCGCCGGAGGCATCCTCTGTGGACATTCGAGGAGCGTGTCAGGCCACGGATGACGAGCCCACTCCCTCCCCCACCCCGCGCGTCGCGTTTAGCCCGCTAAACGCGATCCGCGCTCACCGCCAGAGCCAAAGGGTGCCCTGGTGCAGGATGTTTCCCGCCGCGTCCAGGACGGTGATCCCCACCTTCGCGTTCTCGACGTCCCTGCTGACACCGTCCGGATGCCACGCCGCGAAAGTCCCCTCGGCGACGGTCGCGTCGACCTTCCCGCCGGGTCCGAAGTCGAGCTTCACCTCGGCCGCGACCTCGGGCACGACGCCCACGTACGGGTTCCGCGGCCGGTCGGCCTCCCCCTCCCGCTTCGCCATGCCGACCGATTCGCCCCGCAACGTACGAACCGCCGGAGACCTCGGCTGATCCGCGAAGACCCGGTAGTACTCGGCCTTCCCCTCCTGGTACCCGAGCCCGCCCTGGCACGTGATGACCTGGTCCCCCAGGCGGGCGACGACCACTCCGACATCATCATTCTCGAGGTACGCGCCGACCCGATAGGCGTCCTCGTCCGGCAGCGTCTCGGACGCCCCCCTCGTGCAGGTGTCGAAGAATTCACCCGCCGGCGTGGCCCGGTCGGGCACCGGGGACACCGGCCGGTCGATCCTCGACGCGGCCGGCTCCGGCGCGGGTCGCAGGGGGAAGGGCGCGCGATACTCGCGAGGACGGGATTGTTCCCCGGGCGTCGGCCCGACGTCGTAGGTGGTCCGCGACGGCTTCATCGGCGCGATGTGCACGAACAGGTTCCCGGGCCGGAAGATCGGGATGTCCCTCGCGGACAACGACGCTTCGTTTTGGCCCGTCAGTTCCACTTTCGGCCATTCGGGATCGGCGATGCCCGCGACCGTCCCGGCCGGAGTCATCAGCAGCGCCGCGGTCCGCGCGCCTTCTGTGTAGGCCGGGGCGGCGCCGGGGTCGGACACCGTCGCCGTCATGAGCGTCGTCTCGCAGAAGAACGGCTTGTCGTCCACCGTCACCGCGACGACGGTGACCGACGGCGAAGTGACGGTGAAGCGCGGCTCCCAGTCGTCCCTCGCCGGGAAGGAGGCCGCCCTGCCCTCGGACTGGACGACGGCCCAGCACCGGTTCATGGCCTCCATCGCCTTCGGCCGGTCGAGGGAGAAGTCAGGGTTCGCGACGTCGGGTCCCGTGCCGTCCGGGTCCCGGATGATCACGGTCGTCACCAGGGCGCCCGCGAGGACCAGGACGACGGCGGCCGCCGCGGCGACGATCGGCCATCGCCGCCGCACGGGTTTTCCCATCCCCTCTCGCAGGGACATCCGCAGGTTGTCGAGCACTTCCGGAGGGAGTTCACGCCTGCCGGGCAGGCCGAGGTCGTCGGTCATTTCTCCTCCAGGGCGGCCCGCAGCTGCGCGCGGGCCCGCGAGATGTGGGCGCGGACGGTCACCTCGGCGACGCCGAGCAGTTCGGCGGCGTCCGGAAGGGAGAGATCGCCGAGCAGGCAGAGTTCGACGGCCTGGCGCTGCGACTTCGGCAGTTTCGCGACCAAGGCGAGCACTTGCCGGAGACGGTCTTCACCGTCGAGCTGGTCGACGACGGTGTCTGCGTGGTCGGACACCGTCCGGGGTTCCGGCAGCCGCCGGACGAGCCGGAGCCGCCGCCCGGTGCTGCGGTGTTCGGTGCGCGCGAAATTTCCCGCGACGGCGTACAGCCACGGCAGCGCGCTGTCACGGACGAGCGTGATGTCCGCCTTGCGCCGCCAGGCGGTGAGAAAGGTCGTCGATGTCAGGTCTTCGGCCGACGCCCAAGACCCCGTCAGCCGGTAGGCGTGGTTCCACACCGACTGGGCGTGCCGTTCGAAGAGCTCGGTGAACGCCCCGTGATCACCGCCCGCGGCCGCCCGCCAAAGCTCCGTGTCGCTCCTGTCGGGAGGCGATCCGCACGAGTCCACCGGCACCCCCGCCGTTCCGGTCACTGTTCTGGTCACATCCATCAGTGACCGGCGACGGCGAAGATGTTGCGAACCCGCATCACCGCGTCGCGTTTAGCGGGCTAAACGCGACGCGGTGACGCGCTCAGACCGCCCCGTACTGCCGGTCACCCGCGTCCCCGAGACCCGGCACGATGAAGCCGGAGTCGTTCAGCCGCTCGTCGATGCTCGCGGTCACCACCCGCAGCGGCAGTCCGGTCTTCTCCAGATGCGCGATCCCCTCGGGCGCCGCCAGCGCGCAGATCGCGGTGACGTCGGTGGCGCCCCGGTCGGTGAGCAGCCGGATGGTGTACTCCATCGACCCGCCGGTCGCCAGCATCGGGTCGAGCACCAGCACCGGCCGGTCGGCGAGCGATTCGGGCAGCGACTCCAGGTACGGCGTCGGCTTGAGCGTCTCCTCGTCGCGGGCGAGCCCGACGAAGCCCATCTGGGCGTCGGGGATCAGCTTGTGCGCCTGGTCCGCCATCCCCAGCCCGGCCCGCAAGACCGGCACCAGCAGCGGCGGGCTCGCCAGCGCGTAGCCGTCGGTGCGTGCCACCGGCGTGTGGATCCGGTCGATGCGCACGGGCATGTCCCGCGTGGCTTCGTAGACCAGCATGACGGTCAGTTCGTGCAGCGCCGCGCGGAATGCGGCGCTGTCGGTGCGCGCGTCGCGCATGGTGGAAAGCCTGGCCTTGGCCAGTGGGTGATCAACGACGTGCACATCCATGCCGGTCAATTTAGCTCGTCAGGCCTGTCGCGCGAACCAGCCGACCCAGCGGCGCTGCCACGGTGTCTCCACCGAACGCGCGTGGTGATTCGCCCGCGCCCACGCCACGGCCTCCTCGGCGGAGAGCCCCGAAAGGGTGGCCAAGCACGACATGACCGTGCCGGTCCGGCCGACTCCGCCGTAACAGGCGACCTCGACGCCTTCCCCGGCCGCGGCCCGCTCGTGCAGCGTCACGATCCGCCGCCGCGCGTCCGCCCAGTCCGTCGGCAGCAGGAAATCGGGCCAGCGGATCCATTCCCGCTCCCAGTCCATTTTGTGGTCGTGCTTCCGGCGCAGCTTCGCGCCGCCCAGATACAGGCCGAAGTCCGGCGAAGGCCCCTCGGGCCAGGGACGACCCAGTCCCCGCCCTCGTACCTTGACACCGTCCGGCAGTTCGATCGCACCAAGTAGTGAGTTCCCCATCACGGCAGAATCCCACTGTCGGCCATAAGATGGACGCCCGGCCCTCCCACCGGCGCTAGGCTCCTGCGCGTGAGCGAAGAGCCGGCCCTGCCAGGACCCGAACAGATGCGCATCTCCGACGCCGACCGTGAACAGGTCGCGCAGGTGCTGCACGCGGCAATGTCCGAGGGGCGCATCACCATCAACGAGCTGGAAGAACGGCTCACCATCGTCTACGCGGCCAAGACCGTCGGCGACCTCAAACCGGTCACCGCGGACCTGCCGCAGACCCGCTCGGCGATCCAGCCGGCGACGTCGCGCGCGCTCGGCCTGCCCGACGACCGCATCGGCGGGCATCCGGGCTCCGGTGCCTCGATCGCCATCATGTCCGGCGCGTCGCGCAAGGGCAGCTGGGTCGTGCCGCCGCAGCACAACAGTTTCGCGTTCTGGGGCGGGACCGACATCGACCTGCGGCACGCGCGCTTCGCCGAGAAGAACACGACGATCACCGCGGTCGCGATCATGGGCGGGATCGACATCGTCGTGCCCGACGACATCAACGTGGACGTCACCGGAATCGGCTTCATGGGGGCTTTCGAGCTGGAGGACCGCGCGGGGACGCCCGCCGCGCCGCCGACCGCCCCGACGGTGAAGATCACCGGACTGGCGTTCTGGGGCGCCGTCACCGTCGTACGGAAGTCACGTAAGAAGGACACACCTGAACTCGAAGGCTGAGCCGAACCAGGGGGACCGTCTGATGCGCCGAAGTTTCGTAGCGATCGCTTGTGCCGCACTGCTTTCCGTCACCGCCTTGCCCGCGGCGGCCGCCGGGAAGACCGACCCGCGCCAGGCCGCGATGGACACGGCGGTCGCCGCGGGCATCCCGGGCATGGTCGCCGTCGCCGACGGTTTCCGCGGGGTCAGCGGCGTCGCGGACATCACCCGGCCCGGTAAGCCCACCGCGTCGGGACGCTGGCGGATCGCCAGTGTTTCCAAGGTGTTCGTCGCCACCCTGGTCCTGCAGCTCGTGGCCGAAAAGCGCGTCGGGCTGGACGAGCCCGTGCAGCGCTACCTGCCGGGGCTGCTGCCGTACCCGGAACCGATCACCGTCCGCCAGGTGCTCCAGCACACCAGCGGCCTCCCGCGTGACCTGCTCCCCGAGGACTCCTGGGCGACGGGGCCGGAGATCGACACCGAGCGCTTCGAGCATTTCGACAGCGACGACGAGATCCGCCTGAGCACGTCGAAGCAGCCACTGCAGTTCAAGCCCGGAACGAGCTGGGCGTACTCCAACACCGGCTACAACGTCCTCGCCCTGCTGGTCGAGAAGACCACCCGGAAGCCTCTCGAACGAGTGCTGGCCGAGCGCATCACCGGGCCGCTGCACCTGCGCGACACCTCGCTCCCCCGCGACTTCCCGTTCCTGATCGGCGCGGCCGCCCGCGGCTACGAGCAGCTGTACGACGCGCCGCGCGGCCTCACCGACGTCACCACCTACAACTACTCGCGCTACTACGGCGCGGGAGGCATGGTGTCTTCGGGCGCCGACCTCAACCGCTTCTTCGAGGCCCTGCTGGGCGGCCGTCTGCTGCCCGCCGACCTGCTCGCGCAGATGAAGAAGACAGTCCCGGCGGCCGGCATGGAATACGGCCTCGGCCTGATGAAGCTGAACCTCAAGGAACTCGGCGCCTGCGCGGAGGACATCACCATCTGGGGCCACGGCGGCGACCTGCCGGGCTTCAACACCCTCAGCTTCCACGACGAATCCGGCAAGAACATCTCCACGCTGGCCACCGTGGACCTCACCGCGTCGCCGGACGCCTCGCTCAAGCGTCAGCTGCCGATGGTCAACGAGTTCTGCACGCCGGTGATCCCGGTCAAGGCCGCCGCCCAGGCCCCGGTGCCCAGCTTGTAGGCCGCCTACACTCACCCGTATGACAGCTACGACCAGCTCGTCAGCGGCGACGGCTACCCCGGCGCCGCTGACGGACGCGACTCGCGACGAGGCGAGCCTGCGCCGGTTCCTGCACGGGCTGCCCGGCGTCGACCAGGTCGGCGTCGAGCAACGGGCAGCGGGCCTCGGCACGCGCAGCATCAAGAAGGCCGCCAAGCTCTGGGCGATCGACACCGCCATCTCGATGGTCGACTTGACGACCCTCGAAGGCGCCGACACGCAGGGGAAGGTCCGCGCGCTCGCCGCGAAGGCCAAGCGGCCGGACCCGGAACGGCCGGACACGCCGCAGGTCGCGGCCGTCTGCGTGTACCCGGACATGGTCGAGACGGCTGTCGAGGCCCTGCGCGGTACCGGCATCCACGTCGCGAGTGTGGCCACCGGGTTCCCGGCGGGCCGCACGAGCCGTGAGATCAAGCTGGCCGACACCAAGATCGCCGTCGACGCCGGTGCCGCCGAGATCGACATGGTGATCGACAGGGGCGCGTTCCTTCAGGGCCGCTACCTGGCGGTCTTCGAGGAGATCCAGGCGATCAAGGCCGCCTGTGGCAGCGCGCACCTCAAGGTCATCCTCGAGACGGGCGAGCTGGCCACCTACGACAACGTCCGCCGCGCCTCCTGGCTCGCGCTGCTGGCGGGCGGCGACTTCATCAAGACCTCCACCGGCAAGGTCTCGCCCGCCGCGACGCTGCCGGTCACCCACGTGATGCTGCAGGCCGTCCACGACTGGTTCGCCCAGACCGGTGAACTGCGCGGCGTCAAACCCGCCGGTGGCATCCGGACGACCAAGGACGCGATCAAGTACCTGGTCGCGGTGCACGAGGTCGCCGGCGAGCAGTGGCTGACCCCGGATCTGTTCCGGTTCGGCGCGTCCAGCCTGCTCAACGACCTCCTGCTGCAGCGCCGCACCCAGGCCGACGGCCACTACAGCGGCCCCGACTACGTCACGGTGGACTGATCCATGGGCATCTTCGAGTACGCGCCCGCGCCCGAATCGCGCGACCTCGCGAACCTCAAACCGCACTACCGGCCGTTCGTCAACGGCGAGTTCGTCGACGGCTCCGGTGAGCCGCTCAAGACGATCAACCCGGCCACCGAAGAGGTGCTCGCCGAGGTCGGCACCGCGTCGGTGTCCGATGTGGACACCGCGGTCAAGGCCGCGCGCAAGGCGTACACAGGCGTCTGGTCCAAGATGCCGGGCTCCGAACGCGCCAAGTACCTGTTCCGCATCGCGCGCCTGATCCAGGAGCGCTCGCGGGAGCTGGCGGTGCTGGAGAGTCTCGACAACGGCAAGCCGATCAAGGAATCGCGCGATTCCGACGTGCCGACGGCCGCCGCGCACTTCTTCTACCACGCGGGCTGGGCCGACAAGCTCGACTACGCGGGCTACGGCCCGAACCCGCGGCCGCTCGGCGTCGCGGGCCAGGTCATCCCGTGGAACTTCCCGCTGCTGATGCTGGCGTGGAAGATCGCGCCCGCGCTGGCCACCGGCAACACCGTGGTGCTCAAGCCCGCGGAGACCACGCCGCTGACCGCGCTCGTGTTCGCCGAGATCTGCCAGCAGGCCGAACTCCCGCCCGGCGTGGTCAACATCCTGCCCGGCGCCGGGGACATCGGTGCCGCGCTGGTGGGCCACGGCGACGTCAACAAGGTCGCCTTCACCGGATCCACCGACGTCGGCAAGGCCATTCAGCGCCAGGTCGCGGGCACGTCGAAGAAGCTCACGCTGGAACTGGGCGGCAAGGCCGCGAACATCGTCTTCGACGACGCCGCGCTCGACCAGGCCGTCGAGGGGATCGTCAACGGGATCTTCTTCAACCAGGGCCACGTCTGCTGCGCGGGCTCACGTCTGCTGGTGCAGGAGTCCATCGCCGAGGAGCTGCTCGAAAAGCTCCGCTACCGCGTCTCGACGCTGCGGCTGGGCGACCCGCTGGACAAGAACACCGACATCGGCGCGATCAACTCCGCCGAACAGCTCGCGAAGATCAAGGGCCTGGTGGAATCCGGCGACGCCGAGGGCGCGCAGCGCTGGACCAGCCCGTGCCCGGTGCCGGAACGCGGTTTCTTCTTCGCTCCCACGGTGTTCTCGGATGTCCAGCAGTCGATGCGCATCGCCCGTGAAGAGATCTTCGGGCCGGTGCTTTCGGTGCTGACCTTCCGCACGCCGGACGAGGCCGTGACGAAGGCGAACAACACGCCGTACGGGCTCTCCGCCGGTATCTGGACCGAGAAGGGCTCGCGCATCCTGTGGATGGCGAACCAGCTCCGCGCCGGCGTCGTCTGGGCCAACACGTTCAACCGCTTCGATCCCGCCGCGCCGTTCGGCGGCTACCAGGAGTCGGGTTTCGGCCGCGAAGGCGGACGCGCCGGACTGGAGGCCTACCTCGATGTCTGACCGTATTTCGGTGGCGAAGACCTACAAGCTCTACATCGGCGGCAAGTTCCCGCGTTCGGAGTCGGGCCGGGTGTACCCGGTCACCGACAGCAAGGGCAAGTTCCTGGCGAACGCCTCGCACGCGTCCCGCAAGGACGTCCGTGACGCGGTTTCGGCCGCCCGCAAGGCTTTCGGCGGCTGGTCGTCGGCGACGGCGTACAACCGCGGCCAGGTGCTGTACCGGGTGGCGGAGATGCTGGAAGGCCGTCGCGAACAGTTCGTCGCGGAGGTTTCCGCGTCCGAGGGCGTGGCGGCGAAGAAGGCTCAGTCCCTTGTGGACGCCTCGATCGACCGCTGGGTCTGGTACGCGGGCTGGACGGACAAGATCGCGACCGTACTCGGCGCGGCCAACCCCGTCGCGGGCCCTTACTTCTCCTTCACCGTGCCCGAGCCGACCGGCGTCGTCGGCGTGCTCGCGCCGCAGCAGTCGTCGCTGCTGGGCCTGGTGAGCGTGCTGGCCCCGGTGCTGGCCACCGGCTCGACCGCGGTGGTCGTCTCCAGCGCGGACCGGCCGCTGCCCGCGATCACGCTTTCGGAGGTCCTGGCGACGTCCGACCTGCCCGGCGGGGTCGCGAACATTCTGACCGGACGGGCGTCGGAGCTGGGTTCGTGGCTCGCCTCGCACGGCGACGTCAACGCCCTCGACCCGACCGGCGCGGAGCCGTCCGCGCGGGCGGACCTGGCGCGCGACGCCGCGGGCACCGTCAAGCGCGTCCTGACCGTGCCGGACACCGAACCGGACTGGACGGCCGACGCCGACATGGCGCGGCTGCGCCGGTACCTGGAGGCGAAGACCGTCTGGCATCCGCTGGGCGTCTGACCCCTGTACCCACCGCAATTGGTCCTCTAGTTGCGGTGGGTCACCCAGCGTCCAGCCGGATCTCACGCGAGTTCGGTCCCCAGACACGCGGGGTCGCGCCCTCCGGCGTGGCGCGGTTAGCGGGCTAAACGCGATCTAGGGGTCCAGGTCGGCGCCGGTCAGCACCCGGCCCGGAAGCGGCTCGTTCGAGCCGTCGGCCCGCAGCCCGTCGATCATGATCCCGATGCAGCGCCGGGTCGCCATCCGCGCGATTTCCTCGCCCTTGCCCGGCATCTGCCGCAGCACGGTCGCGAACAGGATCGCCACGTCGCCGGTCGCGACGTCCGGCCGGAGCCGTCCCTCCGCCTGCGCTCCCCGCACGAAGGCCTCCATCACCAGGAGCAACTCGTCACGCAGGGCCTTGATCGCGGGGTCGCTCGTGAGGATCACCAGCGCGCGGGGCGACACCATCGCGAGCTGAATGCTCAACTGCAGTTCCATCGACTGGTGCAGCAGCCGGATCAGGGCGTCCCAGTCAGAGGACTCCTGGTCCTTCGCGGCCTTCGCGTCCCTGAGCACCCGATCGAAGTTGTCGACGGCGACCGCGCGGATCAGCGCGTCCCGGTCCGGGAAACGCCGGTAAAGAGTGCCGACGCCGACACCCGCCGAGCGCGCGATCTCCTCCATCGGGACCTCGGCGCCCTGGGCGGCGAAGATCGTTCTCGCGGCGGCCAGGATCTGATCCCGGTTCCGGCGCGCGTCGGCGCGCAAGCGGGTCTCGGGGTCGGCAGTCATGGTCCTCGCCTCTCGAAGGTCCTTCAGGGCCGTGATTCTCGCACGTAAGGGCGTGCCCTTCACGCTTCCCGGGAAACCACCCCTTCGCGAGTGGACGACTTGTCTCCACTTGAGTACCTTGGAGTCATAAGCGGAATGAAACCATCCGCATACGTTTTGGGGCCTCCTGTCCGATATCGCCCGAACCCACCCGACACCCTGGGGAAGGACACCCGATGACTGACGTCGAGGAAACCACCGCGACCTTGCCGCTAGTACGTAAATGCCCGTTTTCGCCGCCTCCGGAATACGAGGCGCTTCGCACGGAAAATCCGGTTTCCCGAGTCGGTCTGCCGTCAGGCCAAACGGCGTGGGCGCTCACCCGGCTCGAAGACATCCGCGAAATGCTGAGCAGCCCGCACTTCAGTTCCGACCGGCTGGATCCGGCGTTCCCGATGATGGTCGCGCGCCAGATCCGGCGCGAGGACAAGCCGTTCCGCCCGTCCCTCATCTCGATGGACCCGCCGGAGCACAGCCGGGCCCGGCGCGACGTCGTCGGGGAATTCACGGTCAAGCGGATGAAGGCACTGCAGCCGCGAATCCAGCAGATCGTCGACGAACACCTCGACGCCCTGCTCGCGGGCCCCAAACCCGCCGATCTGGTCCAGGCGCTTTCGCTTCCGGTTCCGTCGCTGGTCATCTGCGAACTGCTCGGTGTCCCCTATTCGGACCACGAGTTCTTCCAGGCCCGCAGTTCCAAGATGCTCAGCCGGGAGGTCAGCCCGGAAGACCGGCAGGCGGCGTTCGAGCAACTCGAGAACTATCTCGACGAACTCGTCACCAGGAAAGAAGCGAACGCCACCGAGGACGACCTTCTCGGCCGCCAGATCCTGAAGCAGCGGGAAGCAGGTGAAGGCGACCACGACGAACTCGTCAGCCTGGCGTTCCTGCTGCTCATCGCCGGTCACGAGACGACGGCGAACATGATTTCGCTCGGCACGGTGACCCTGCTGGAGAACCCCGAACAGCTGGCGAAGGTCAAGGCGGACCCGGACAAGACCCTCCCCGCGATCGAGGAGCTCCTGAGGGTCTTCACCATCGCCGAGACGGCGACCTCACGCTTCGCCACGGCGGACGTCGAGATCGGCGGCACGCTCATCCGCGCAGGTGAAGGCGTCGTCGGCTTGAGCAACGCGGGCAACCACGACCCGGACGGGTTCGAGAACCCCGACGCCTTCGACATCGAACGCGGCGCGCGGCACCACGTCGCGTTCGGGTTCGGCGTGCACCAGTGCCTCGGCCAGAACCTCGCGCGGATGGAACTCCAGATTGTTTTCGATACGCTGTTCAAGCGTATTCCGGGCATCCGGATCGCCGTTCCGGTCGACGAACTGCAGTTCAAGCACGATTCGACGATCTACGGCCTCCACGCCCTTCCGGTCACCTGGTAGGAGGAGCCATGAAGATCATCGCGGACACGGGCAAGTGCGTGGGCGCGGGCCAGTGCGTGCTCACCGACCCCGACCTGTTCGACCAGAGCGAGGACGACGGGACGGTCATCGTGCTGACCCCGGAGCCTGAAGGGGACGAGGCGGAAGAGAACGCACGCACGGCCGTGCACATCTGCCCCGGTCAGGCATTGTCACTCGCGTAAGACGAGGGTCTCGTGAGTGGTAAGGACGGCTAGACCGGACCGGCATTCGCTTAGCTAGCCCTGACCAGGGCGAGCGTGAAGGATTCGGGGCGTTGAGTGTCCCAATTCCTTCATCGTCGAGGGGTGTTCCGGTCTCGGAGCTTGGTCAACGGAGGATTGGGGACACTCAACGTCCCCGATCCTCCGTTGACCAAGCCCAGACCATCCCCTCGCCCGTCGAGTGGGGAAGATTTGGGACGTTGAACGTCCCAAATCTTCCCCACTCGCCCACATCGGCAGCCAGAACAACTCACGAGGCGTTACTTGACCGCGCCCATCGAAAGGCCGCGGACGAGGTGGTTCTGCGCGATCCAGCCGACGATCATCACCGGCAGTGACGCGAGCAGGGCGGCCGCGGACAGCTGCGCCCAGTACAACCCCTCGCTGGTGATGAACCCGACCAGGAACACCGGCACGGTCCCGGCCCGCGCGGCGGTGAGGTTGACCGAGTAGAAGAACTCGGTCCACGAGAAGATCACGCAGATCAGCGCGGTCGCGGCCACCCCGGGCGCGACGACCGGCATGATGATCTTCCGCAACAGCACCGGCAGGGTCGCGCCGTCGATCCGGCCCGCTTCGATCATCTCGTGCGGCACTTCGAGGAAGAACGACCGCATCATCCAGATGGCCAGCGGCAGGTTCATCGACGTGTACAGGATGATCAGCGCCCACACGTTGTCCAGCAGCTGGGTGTTCTGCGAGATCACGTACAGCGGGATGATCGCCGCCACGATCGGCAGCATCTTCGTCGACAGGAAGAAACCGAGCGCGTTGCTCGTCCCCTTCACCGGCGCCAGCGACAGCGCGTACGCCGCCGGGATTCCCAGTAGAAGTACGAAAATCGTCGAAACGACGGTGACGAACGCCGAATTCGACAGGTACGGCAGGAATCCTCGTTCGAGCACCCCGGCGAACTGGTCGAGCGTCGGCGTGAAGAACAGCCGCGGCGGATCGGTGTAGGCGTCGGCCTCCTGTTTGAAGGCCGTCAGGATCATCCACAGCAGCGGGAACACGAACAGGATCGCGATCACCCAGGTCGCGACCGTCAGCGCGCCCGCGCCGAACCGGCCTTTCATTTCGCGCCTCCCTGCACCGAGAACGTGCGGAACATCAGCCGCAGCGCGAAGGTCGCGACGATCATCGTCAGGATCACGACGATCACGCCCATCGCGGACGACTGCCCGATGTCGAAACCTTGGAACGCCCGTTGGTAGATGTAGAAGGGCAGGTTCGTGCTCGCCGTACCCGGACCGCCCTGCGTCATCAGGAAGATCGCGTCGAAGCTGTTCACGATGTAGATCGCGCCCAGCAACGTCGCCAGCTGCAGGAACCTGCTCAGATGCGGCAACGTGATCGCGGTGAACGTCCGCCAGCGGCCGGCGCCGTCGACCGACGCGGCCTCCAGGACGTCCTTCGGCTGGCTCTGCAGCCCGGCCAGGATCAGCAGCATCATGAACGGCGTCCACTGCCAGACGACCTGGGCCATCACCGCCGCGAGCGGGAACTCCGAAAGCCAGTCGACGTCCGTGCCGAACACGAAGTGCAGCAACCCGTAGGTCGGGTCGAACATCGTCGTCTTCCACAGCAGCGCGCCCGCCGCGGGCAGGATCAGGAACGGCGTGATCAGCAGCGTCCGGACCACGCCGCGGCCGAGGAACTTGCGGTCCAGCAGGATCGCGAGCCCCAGTCCGAGCAACAGGGAGAAGAAGACGCAGACGACCGTCAGCACGACGGTGTTCAGCAGCGCCCCGAGGAACGTCGAGTCCGCGAAGACGTCGATGTAGTTCTGCAGGCCGACGAAATGCCGCGAACCCGGCCGCACCAGGTTCCACGACTGGAACGAGTAGAACACCGTCAGCACGAACGGCAACTGCGTCACCGCGACGACGAACAGCAGAGCGGGCAACAACGGAAGCCGTCGTTTGAACGGCGTATCGGTGCCGCGTTTCGGCGGCGCCTTCTTGGTGTGGGCGGGTTCGGTGCGGGCAGGAGCGGAGATCGTGGACATCACTGCGCCTCCTGATACGACTTGCCGACGGTCTGCGCGTATTCCTGGGACTGCTTCAGCGCCTCGTCCACGGTGATCTGGCCCGCGATCGCCGCCGAAAGCTGCTGACTGACGCGAGTGCCGAGATCCTGGAACTCGGGGATGCCGACGAACTGGATCCCGGGGTAGGGCACCGGATTCGCCATCGCCTTCTGCTGGTTCGCGTCCGCGATCCCGTCCAGCGTCGGCTGCGCGTAGGCCTTGGCGGCCTCGCGATACTGCGGGATGTCGTAGGTCGACTTCCGCACGCCCGGCGGGACGCGGTTCCAGTCGCCGAACTCCTTGGCGACCCGCTGCACGTAGGCCTTGTCGGTCATCCAGGCCATGAACTTGAAGGCGGCGTCCTTGTCCTTGGCGACCTTCGGGATCGCCAGCGCCCACGTGTAGAGCCAGCCGCTCGCCTGCGTCTTCTCCACCGGCGCCGGGGCGTACCCGGACTTCCCGACGACCTTGCTCGCCGACGGGTCCTCGTTCGTGCCCGCCATGACCGTGGCGTCGTACCACATCGCGGCCTGGCCCTGGGTGTACCGCGTGCCGCATTCGGAGAAGCCCGCGCTCGACGCGCCGACCTCGCCGTGGTTCCGCACGAGGTTCACGTAGAACTCGGCGGCCGCCTTGAACTCGGGGCTGGTCAGCTTGGCGTTCCAGTCCTCGTCGAACCACTGCGCGCCGAAGGTGTTGGCGACCGTGGTGAACGGCGCGAGGCTCTCGCCCCAGCCCGGCTTGCCACGCAGGCAGATCCCGGCGAGCCCCTTCGACTTGTCGTCGAGTTTCGCGGCGTACTCGGCGATCTGCGACCACGTCGGCTTGGCGGGCATGGTGATCCCGGCCTGCTCGAACAGGTCCTTCCGGTAGGCCAGGAACGACGACTCGCCGTAGAACGGCACGGCGTACATCGATCCGTTGTGCGACAAGGATTCCTTGATGCTCGGGATGAAGTCGGCCGAGTCGTAGGCGGGGTTCGCCGCGATATGCGGCTCGAGGTTTTCGAGCCAGCCGTTCGCCGCCCACTGCGGGGCTTCGTAGTTGCTGATCATGACGACGTCGAATTCGCCGCCCTCGGTGGCCGTCGACGCGGTGATCTTCGCGCGTGCCTGGTTTTCGGGCAGCGACACGAACTTGAGGGTGACGCCGGGATTCGCCTTCTCGAACTCGCCGGAAAGCTCGATGGCGTCCTTCATCTGCGGGTTCGCGACGATCCCGACCACGAGCGTCCGGTCACCGGTCCCGAGCGCGCCCGCACCGGCGCAACCGGTGAGGGCCAGCGAGAGAACAGCGAGCAGAGCGACTGCTTTACGCACTTTCGCCTCCCGGTAAGACCTGCACCTTCAGGCCGGCGCCGCTGCGCATGAGGGCGAGCGCGTCGGGGTACTGCTCCAGCGGCAGCGTGTCGGTGAGCAGCGCGCCGGTGTCGACGGCGCCGTCGGCGACCAGATCGAGCGCGGTGCCGAAGCTGTTCATGACGGCCATCGAGCCGACGACGGTGATTTCGTCGTTGTAGATCCGGAACGGCGAAAGCGCGACGCGTGCTTCGGCGGGCGCGACCCCGAAGACCAGCAAGCGGCCACCGCGCTGGAGGGAGTCGAAGGCGGCTTCGATGGCGGGCGCGGCGCCGGTGCAGTCCGCGGCGGCGTCGAACTTCTCGTCGTCCAGATCCTTCACGTCACCGGCGACCGCGACAGCGCCGAGGTCCTTGGCACGGCCGAGGCGGGAGGTGTTGCGGTCGACCACCGTCACGTGGGCGCCCGCACGCTGCAGCAACTGCTGCATGATCAGGCCCATCGTGCCCGCGCCGACGACGAGGAACCGCTCCCCCGCCTCGACACCGATCCGGCGCACGCCGTGGACCGCGCAGGAAACCGGCTCGACGAGCGCGCCCTGTTCCCAGGTCATCGTGTCCGGCATGCGATAGCAGTTCGCCGACGGAACGGCGACGTACTCGGCGAAAGCGCCGTTCACGGTGTCGCCGGTCGCATTCCAGTTCTCGCAGAGGTTGCCGCGGCCGGACCGGCAGGGTTTGCAGTAGCCGCAGAACAAGGACGGGTCGACGGCCACCCGGTCGCCGACCTTCCAGCCACCCGGCACGTCGGCGCCGAGTTCGACGATCTCGCCGGCGAACTCGTGGCCGGGGACGATCGGATAGGGCGTCGGCGGGAAATGCCCGTCGGCGATGTGGAGATCGGTCCCGCAGATCCCGCAGGCGCCGACCTTGACGACGACCTGGCGATCCCCCGGTTTGGGATCGGGTACCTCGCCGACCCTGATCTCACCGGGCTTGTCCACGATCGCGGCACGCATGCCAGTTCCTCTTCTCTCCGCTCATTTGAGCGGGGTGGGCCCATGCTTCGGACTGCATGTCAGCGCTGTTAATGCACCAGCATGGTGAACTTTTCCCAGTTGTTACGTCAACCTTTCGGGTGGATTTCGCGCTATAGTGCTCAAATGAGCGGTAAGAAGCAGAGGCCCGGCCTGGTGGAGTCACTGCGCCTGGCCGCGGTGGCGCGGCGGTTCTACGAGCAGGGCGCCTCGAAACTCGAGATCGCCGACGAGTTCGGCATCAGCCGGTTCAAAGTCGCCCGGATGCTCGACACGGCCAGGGAGAGCGGCATCGTCAAGGTCGAGTTCCGGTTGCCGGCGCCGGTCGATCTCGTGCTGTCCGAAGAGATTCGCGCCGCGTACCGGCTGGACCGGGTGCTCGTGCTCGAACGAGCACCGGAACCGGAATCGCGCGAAGTGGCCCGGCGGAAGATCGGCACGCTCGCGGCCCGGCTCCTGACCGAGATCATCACTCCCGGCGACGTTCTCGGCCTGTCGTGGGCACGTTCCGTGAACGCGATGACCGAAGCGATCCAGTCGCTGCCGAAATGCCCGGTCGTGCAACTGTGCGGGGTGCAGGCGGGAATGGACATGCGGGACCGTTCGGTGGAGACGGTCAGCCGGGTCGCGTCGGTCTCCGGCGGGCAGGCGTACCCGATCTTCGGACCGCTCGTCCTCCCCGACCGCCGCACCACCGAGACGCTGCGCAGGCAGCCGGGGATCGCGGAAACCTTCGGGCAGTTCAAGAACCTGACCAAGGCCGTCGTCAGCATCGGCGCGTGGAAGCCCGAGGAATCGACGGTTTACGACGCGCTCGACGAAACGGAGCGGAGCGCCATAGCGAAACGAGGTGCCAAAGCGGAGGTTTCCGCGCGCCTGTTCGACGCCGACGGGACACCGATGTCGACCGGGCTGGCCCACCACGTGCTGGCAATAAGCGCCGAAGAACTCCTGGCGGTCCCCGAGGTGATCGCGCTGGGCTACACGGAGCCGAAGGCCGAAGCGATAGACGCCGTCCTGCGCTCCGGCATGGTCTCGACGCTGATCACCGACGCCGCCGCGGCCGTCCCGCTCCTCAAGCTGGCCGAGGCTCGCCCACCCGCTTAGCCGCCTCGTCCTGCGCCGCCATCACCTCGTCACCGTGACGGAAGGCCCACTCCCCGAAGGCCTCGATGGGCGCCAGCAAGGTGGTCCCGAGGTCCGTCAGCGCGTACTCGACCTTCGCCGTCCGGCCACAGTCACGCCTGCTGACCAGGCCGTTGAACTCCAGCCGCCGGACAGTCTCCGTGAGCACCTTCGTACTGATCCCGCCGAGCCGTCGCCGCAGCTCGGCCGGGCGGAGCGCGCCGTCCCGCAGGGCCCAGAGGACGACGGGATTCCACGTGTTCGCCATCAGGTCGAAGGCCAGCCGGGCACGGCAATCGGCGAGGAAGACGTCGTTCATGGGACCTCCGGTAACCACTTGGTACCCGCGCGGCTTTCTACCGTCGTGCTGTAACTCGATCTTAGGGAGCGGCACAATGCGTATCGGTATTTTCGGCGCGGGTGGGATGGCGGAAGCGCTCGGGGGCCAGTGGACGGCGGCGGGGCACGAGGTGATGGTCGCCGCGCGCGACCGGGCCAAGGCCGCCGCGATCTCCGCCCGAGTGGGCACCTGGGCGGAAGCCGCCGCCGCGAGCGAGGTGATCCTGCTCGCCGTTCCCGCCGACGCGGTGACGGAAGTCGTTGCCGCCGCGGGGAATCTCGCCGGGAAGGTGCTGATCGACTGCACCAACGCGGTCGGCCCCGGCGCCGTGCTCACGATCCCCGACCAGGCCGCGCGCATCGCTCTCGCGGCAGGAGACGCGCACGTGGTCAAGGCGTTCAACCTGTGTCACGTCGACGTCTGGCGGATGACTCCCCCGGCGTTCGGCGGCCGCCCGCTCGCGGTCCCGCTCTGCGGCCCGCCGGAGGCAGTCGGGGTGGTGAGCTCCCTGGTCCGCGACATCGGGTGCACGCCACTGAACGCCGGCGGGCTCGACCGGGCGCGGCTGATGGAGGCGACCATGGCGTTCATGGTCGGGCTGTGGTTCGACGGCCACGACGCCCAGGCCTGTTTCCCTCCCCTTCCGGCCTGATCTCAGGGTCGCCCCGGATGTGCCGGGCCGGGTGCGCACGCGAATGTGTACGGCATGGCGAAGAAAACCTGGCGACAGCTGACCGTTTGGCTGCACGTCGTCTCTTCGGTGGGCTGGATGGGACAGGCCTTGGCGCTGTTCACCCTCCTGGCGATCGGGCGCACCACCGACGACGGCGCGATCCGCGTCGCGGCGACGTCCATGGCGCACGAGATCGACTCGCTTCTCCTGGCACCGCTCGCCAACGCGTCGGCCTTCACCGGCTTCATGCTCGCCGCGACGACGGCGTGGGGTTTCACCCGGCACTGGTGGGTGCTGGCGAAGTTCGTGATCACGCTCGTGCAGCTCTACGCCGGGATCTTCCTGCTGTCGGGCGCTTTGCGGGACTCCGTCGTGGCGGCGAGGGCCGGTGATCCGGCGCCCGCGTCGGTGGCGCTGGTGGCGGGCACCGCGCTGATGGCGAGCGCGCTGGCGTTCCAGGCGTGGCTTTCGGTGGCGAAGCCGTGGGGCAAGGCCCGGACCGGACCGAAACTGCCGACGGCGCCGACGTGGATGTTCGTCGCCGCCGTCGCCGCGCCGCTCGCCGACATCACGGTGGGCCTGATGCTCGGGTACCCGTTGCCGGCGCTCTCGCTGATCGTGCTGATCGTGCGGCTGGTCCAGCGCCGCCGGGAGCTGAAGGACGCCTTCCCCTCATCCCACGCGGTGAAGGGCGCTTTCCCCACATGACATGCGGGGAAAGTCCCCTTCAGCCCCCGAGCCGGTCCACCGCCGTGATCCGGATGACCGCCGCACCGGCTTCGTCCGAAGCGGCCAAGTCGACCTCCGCGCTGATGCCCCAGTCGTGATCGCCCGCCGGATCGTCGAAGATCTGCCGCAGCCGCCAGACCTCCGCCTCCTTCTCGATGATCAGCAGCTGCGGCCCGCGGGCGTCCGGCCCGATGCCGAGCGTTTCGTGCTCGTCGAAGTAGTCCTCGATGGCGTCTTCCCACGCGTCCGCGTCCCAGCCCGACGCCGCGTCCAGTTCACCGAGCGCCCAGAAGGACCGCCGCGACGCCAGCTCGACCCGCCGGAACAGCTCGTTCCGCACGAGCACCCGGAAGGCCCGCTCGTTCCGCGTGACCGCGGGCGGTTCGGACGGCGGCCGGACCGAAACCGGACCCTCTTCTTCGGGATGCCGCAAGGCTTCCCATTCGTCCAGCAGGCTCGAGTCGACCTGGCGCACCAGTTCACCCAGCCATTCGATGAGGTCCTGCAGCCCCTCGGTCTTGGCCTCGTCGGGAACCGTGTGCCGGAGCGAGTCGTAGGTGTCGGTGAGGTACCGCAGCACCAGCCCTTCCGAGCGTGCGAGCTGGTAGAACCCGATGTACTCGACGAAGTTCATCGCGCGCTCGTACATGTCGCGCACGACGGACTTCGGCTTGAGCTCGTAGTCGTCGACCCACGGATGTCCTTGCCGGTAGCGGGAATACGCCGCTTCCAGCAGTTCCTCCAGCGGCTTCGGGTACGTGACGTTCTCGAGCAGTTCCATCCGCTCGTCGTACTCGATGCCTTCGGCCTTCATCGCCTGCACGGCCTCGCCGCGCGCCTTGAACTGCTGCTGCGAAAGGACCGGACGAGGATTGTCCACTGTGGATTCCACAATGGACACGACGTCGAGCGGATAGGACGGCGATTCGACGTCGAGCAGTTCGATCGCGGCCAGCGCGAACGGCGAAAGCGGCTGGTTCAGCGCGAAGTCGAACTGCAGGTCCACGGTGAGCCGGACGATCCGGCCCTGCTCGTCGGGTTCGTCGAGCCGTTCCACGACACCGGCCGCGAGCAGCGCGCGGTAGATCGCGATCGCGCGCAGGATCAGTTTCCGCTGAGCGGGACGGTCGGAATGGTTGTCCTCCAGCAGATGCCGCATCGAATCGAACGCGTTGCCCGGCCGGGAGACGACGTTCAGCAGCATCGAGTGGCTGACGTGGAAGCTCGAAGTGAGCGGTTCCGGTTCGGCCGCGATCAGCCGGTCGAAGGTGCTCTCCGTCCAGTTGACGAACCCTTCGGGCGCCTTCTTGCGGACGATCTTCTTTTTCTTCTTGGGATCGTCGCCCGCCTTCTCCAGCGCCTTGGCGTTTTCGACGACGTGGTCCGGTGCCTGCACGACGACGTACCCGTCGGTGTCGTAGCCTGCCCGGCCCGCACGTCCGGCGATCTGGTGGAACTCACGCGCCTTGAGGTGCCGCTGCCGCACTCCGTCGTACTTCGTCAGCGCGGAGAAGACCACTGTGCGGATAGGTACGTTGATGCCGACGCCGAGCGTGTCGGTTCCGCAGATCACCTTCAGCAGCCCGGCTTGCGCGAGCTGTTCGACCAGGCGCCGGTACTTCGGCAGCATCCCGGCGTGGTGCACGCCGATACCGTGCCGGACCAGCCGCGACAGCGTCTTCCCGAACCCGGCGGCGAAGCGGAAATCACCGAGCAGCTCGGCGATGGCCTCCTTTTCCGCCTTGGTGGTGACGTTGATGCTCATCAGCGTCTGCGCGCGCTCGATCGCCGCCGCCTGCGAGAAGTGCACGACGTAGACCGGCGACTGACCGCCGTTGAGCAGCTCGGACATCGTCTCGTGCAACGGCGTCAGCGCGTAGCGGAAGGTGAGCGGCACGGGCCGCTCCGCCGAAGTGACCACCGCGGTCGGCCGCCCGGTCCGGCGGGTGAGGTCCTTCTCGAAGAACGAGACGTCGCCGAGTGTCGCCGACATCAGCACGAACTGCGCCTTCGGCAGTTCCAGCAGCGGCACCTGCCACGCCCAGCCGCGGTCGGGCTCGGAGTAGAAGTGGAACTCGTCCGCGATGACCTGGCCGACCGGCGCGTCGGCACCGAACCGCAACGCCATGTTCGCCAGGATTTCCGCCGTGCAGCAGATGATCGGCGCGTCGGCGTTCACCGCGGAGTCGCCGGTCATCATGCCGACGTTCTCCGGGCCGAAGATCTCGATGAGCTGGAAGAACTTCTCCGAGACGAGAGCCTTGATCGGGGCCGTGTAGTAGCTGCGGCGGCCGTACGCGAGCGCGGTGAAGTGGGCCCCGACGGCGACCAGGCTCTTCCCGGACCCCGTCGGCGTCGACAGGATCAGGTTCGCGCCGGAGACCACTTCGATGATGGCCTCCTCCTGCGCGGGGTACAGCTCTAACCCGCGCTCGGCCGTCCAGGTGGAGAAGGCTTCGAACAGCGAGTCGGGGTCGGGATCCGCAGGCAGGAGGTCTGTAAGAGTCATCAGAGGACCTATCGTGCCATCCGTTGGTCGCTTCTTGCCCAGGGGTGATCGCGCCCATCGGTGGAAACCCGTAGGCTTCGCGGTACCGCGCACCCACCGGGCATGACATCATCCGGCCGCGCGTACACGGGCGGTAATCCGAGAGGGCTAAGGAATGGCACAGGACATCATCCCGATCGAACTCGGCCTGCCACAGGGTGACGTCGTCACTCTCTGGGCGCCGCGCTGGCGGGAAGACGGCGAGGAGTGGGAAGCCTTCCTCGGCGACGAGGAAGACCTGTACGCCTTCCCCGACGCCGCGCATCTCGCCGCGTTCGTGCGGACTTCGGAGCAGCACGACCTGCTCGACCACCCCGCGTGGGAGGTCGTACCGGCGCTGAACGTCCCCGAGCTGATCCCGGACGACGACCACACCTACGACCTGGTGGGTGTCCCCGAGCTCGTCGCCGAGAAGCCGGACCAGTGGACGCTGGGCGAGCTGGCCGAGATCATCGGCATCGTGCGTTCGCTCGCGGACGTGTGCGAGCTCGAAGACGTCCACGAGGTCCTGGACGCGCACGAGAGCTTCTCGCTGCTGGATCAGGGCACGCTGCCCTTCTCCGGCCGCGACGGCGAGCGCCTCTGGGCCGACCTCTCGCAGGCCGTCTCCGAGAAGTGGGACATCGTGCTCGACGCGATCGACGGTCTCGTGACCGCGCCCGACGTCGACGAGAAGCTGCTGGAGCAGACGGCGGAGGAGCTCGCGACCTTCCTCGCGGAGTCCGCCGAAGCCGAGGCCGCCGCCGCTGACGACGAGGACCTCGAAGACGTCGACGCGGACGATGACGAGGAAGACGACGAGCCCGTCGGCTTCTGGGGCGAGGTCGGCATCGACCCGATCAAGATCATCACCTCCGGCGCCGAGTACTACACCCTGCGCTGCTATCTCGACGACAAGCCGATCTTCCTCGGCAGTGAAGGCGAGATCGACGTCTTCTCCTCCGAGAAGGCCCTGATCCGCGCGATCGCGGACGGCAAGGAGCTGGCGGACAACGATCTCGCCCAAGTGTCCACTTGGGACGAGGTGACCACGAAGGCCACCGCGGGCGAGCTCGAGATCGAGGTCGACACCGAGAACACCTACGTGCTGACCGGGATCGCCGACGACATCGCCGAAGGCCCCGAATCGATCGACCCGACCCAGCTGGAGCTGGCCGTCGAGCTGATCACCGACGCCGCCGAGTGGGCCGAGGACGACAGCGTCGAAACCGCGCTGGCCGCCAACGAAAGCCTCGGCTGGCTGGTGTCGTTCGTGCTGCGGCCGGACCCCACTCGCCTCGAGCCGAGTGCCCCGTTCGACGCCGAGCAGTCCGAGTGGCGCAAGCTCGTCGAGACCTTCGAGAACCGCCTCACGGTCGTCTGATCCACCCGCGAAAGGGCCCCTCAGGTTCGTCCTGAGGGGCTCTTTTCGTCTTTGACGGGCACCAGCGCGATGGCCAGGACGGGAAAGACCGCGGCCACGCAGAAGGCCAGGGCGTAACGCGAGTCGCCGATCACGAGGCCCAGCATCGGCGGGGTCAGGGCGGCGGCGATGTTCTGGCCGGTGTTCTGCGCGCCCATCGCCCGGCCCGCCCACGCGAGCCCGGCCATCTCCGCCGACGCGGTGAAGCCGAGTCCGTTGTCGGACACGGTGATCACCGCGGCCAGGACGAGCGCGAGCAGCACCAGCCACGGGCCCGTCGCGTCCCCGAGCGCGACCAACAGCATCACCGCGGCGCTCGCGATCGCGAGTTGCCGCATCGGCCGCAACCGGCTGCCGACGCGGTCGGACCAGCGGCCCGAAACGAGCCTGCCCAGCGCGCCGAGGATCTGCACGGCCCCGACGAACCAGCCCGCCGACGCGGCCGTCCAGTGATGCATGGTCACCAGGTACACCGGCGTGAACGCGGAGACGGTGAACTGCGGGACGACGAGCAACGCGCTCGCGCCGTGGACCCGCCACAACGCCGGCTTCCGGTACGGCGACGGCGGCTTCTCCCCCGTGCCCGCTCCGGTCTCCGGACGCGGCGGGTCGACCAGCAGCCAGGCGACGAGCAGCGCGACGACGATCGCGGCCAGCGCGGGCAGCATGAGCGAGACCTGGAAACCCCAGCGATCCGCGAGCGGCGGGAGGCCGAACGCGGCGACGCCCACCCCGAGCGGCTGGGCCATCTGGCGGATGCCCATCGCGAAGCCCCGTTCGGCCGGGCCGAACCAGCCGAGGACGGCCCGGCCGCTCGCGGCGTTCACTGACGCGGTGCTCGCACCGGCGAGCAGGAACACTCCAAAGAGGATCCCGAGCGAGTGGTCACCGACGGCCGCGTACACGAGGAGTAACCCCGAGACGCCCAGTCCGAGCGCCATTACCAAACGCTCTCCGTAACGGTCCGCGGCCGCACCCCACAGGATCAAGGTGAACAACAGGCCAAGACTCGGCGCCGCGACCACCGTTCCCGCTTCGGCGAGGCTGAGACCCTCCGCACGCTGCATGGACGGCACCAGGAACGGGATCCCGTAGAGGAACGAACAGCTCGCGGTCTGCGCGGCGAGGCCGAGCGCGAGGATGAGCCAGCGTCGTTTTCCGCCGATCCCCACGTCCACGACCTGCGCCATCGTCGCCACCGTTCCACTATTTGGGAAAGTTCTCCTATATAGTGAAATATAGTTGGCTATGCTAACGAACGCAACCGCCCCTCGGGCGTCAGCGCAGCGCGGCGTACCCGGGCTTGATGACCGTGTTGATGATGTCGAGCCGCTGGTCGAAATCGAGGAACGCGGATTTCATCGCATTGATGGTGAACCACTCGAGATCGGCCAGCCCGAAGCCGAAGGCCTCGGCCAGCGCGGCGAATTCGCTGGTCATCGAGCAGCCGCTCATCAGCCGGTTGTCGGTGTTGACGGTGACCCGGAAGCGCAGCCGGGCGAGCAGGCCGATGGGATGCTCGCCGAGCGAGCGCGCCGCTCCCGTCTGGACATTGGACGTGGGGCAGATCTCCAGCGGGATCCGGCGGTCGCGGACGTAGGCGGCCAACCGTCCCAAATGGACCGTGCCGTCACTGTCGGTCTTGATGTCGTCGACGATGCGCACACCGTGGCCGAGCCGCTCCGCGCCGCAATGCTGAATCGCCTCCCAAATGGACGCGAGCCCGAACGCCTCCCCGGCATGAATGGTGAAATGCGCATTATTCGTCCGCAAAAACTCGAATGCGTCGAGATTTCTGGTAGGCGGAAATCCGTCTTCCGGTCCGGCGATGTCGAACCCGACGACGCCGGCGTCGCGGTAGCGGACGGCGAGACCGGCGATCTCGAGCGCACGGGCGTGCTGGCGCATCGCGCAGAGCAACGTCCCGACCCGGATCCGGCCGCCCGCGGCCGCCACTCTCCGTTCACCTTCCGCGAACCCGGCCTGAATAGCCTCGACCACCGCATCGAGTGACAGCCCGCGTTCGACGAAGAGTTCGGGGGCATAGCGCACCTCGGCGTACACGACCCCGTCGGCGGCGAGGTCTTCGACCGCTTCGGCGGCCACTCTGACCAGCGCTTCCTCGGTCTGCATCACGCCGCAGGTATGCGCGAACGTCTCAAGGTACGAGACGAGAGAGCCGGAATCAGCGGCGTCGCGGAACCATCGGCCGAGGTCGACGGGATCACTGGTGGGCAAGGCGGTGTACCCGGTCAGGTCGGCGAGTTCGGCGACCGTCGCGGGACGCAAGCCGCCGTCCAGGTGGTCGTGCAGGAGGACCTTGGGAGCGCGGGTCAGTACCGCCTCCGGGATGCGGGAACTGGTGCTTTCAGAGGACATACGTAACGGTAACCAGGCTGTCATTCCCCTACATGGAGGTAACTCTCCGGCGCCGGTTAACCCTCAGCTTTGTCGATCACGGGCTGAATCGGCCATCAGGGCAGAGCTCGGCATTGTCCGATACCCGGGGGCCATACGCACAGCAATTTCGCAATGGATAAGCTTCACGTCACGTCCCTCCCATTTCCCCGCCCACGAAGGACACCGCAGTGACCACTGACAACCACATTGCAGCCCCGTCCTTCGACCGGATGCGCAACATGCTGGTGCGCGCGGCCGAAGTGCGTGAGAGCGAACAGCAGCAGATCTTCGACGCGCTCGACGACATCTACGCACGTCTGGCGCCGGTCGACTCCCTCGGCGCGGTCCGCAAGCGCCTCTCGGAGATGCCCGACCGCACCGAGACCAGCGTGCTCGCCGAGCGCCTCGACGAGACCATGTCGCGGCTCGAAGCGCAGGACACCGCGATCGCCGCGCTGACCCGCGCCGTCGAAAGCATCGTCGACAAGCTCGCCAAGCCCTTCGCCCAGCTCGACGGCCGCCTCGACGGCATGGCCGCGAAGTTCGAAGGCGTCGCGGGCCGGATGGACGGGCTCGAAGACAAGCTCCAGAACATCCACCGTCGTCTCGACGAGCTCGGCTCGCACCTGGACAAGCAGGACGTGAAGACCGACTCGCTGCCCCAGTCGGTGATCGGCCCGGTGCGCGAGCGCGTCGAGCAGGCCGAGTCGGTCCTGCGCGACCGCGTCGACACCGTCGACCGCGAGCTGCGCACCCGCGTCGAGAACCTCGACAAGGCCACCAAGGAAAGCCTCACCGCGAACACCGAGGCACTGAAGACCGCGCTGACCGAGACCGGCGAGATGATCGACGCCTCGGAGCGCCTCGACGGCCTCGGCGACCGCCTCGAGAAGGTCACCTCGCGGCTCGACGACCTGGCCGAGCGGCTCGACAAGGTCGAGGACGGCTTCACCGGGCGCCTCGGCGACCTCGACGGCTCGATCCGCAGCGGTCTGTCGAAGGTCGAGAGCACGCTGCAGAAGCAGCCGGACACCGACTCGGTCGACACCCTGGTGCGCAAGAGCAACGACGAGTCCGTGCGCCGCATCGGCGGTCAGCTGGACGAGGCCATGGCGACCTTCGCGGAGCTGATGCTCGGCGGTGGCCCGGCCGTGCAGCAGATCTCCCCGCCGCCGCCCGCCCCGCGTCAGCCGCGCCGCAGCTCGCGCAACGGCCGGGCGCCCAAGGCGGCCGACGCCAAGGCCAAGGCCGACGGCACCGACGAGACCACCGACTGACGTCTCGCCCCTCCCGCGTTTGGTCCTCTAGTTGCGGTCGTTCGTACTGCGCACTTCCGCAACCAGAGGACGAGACGCGACTCTCCCCCTTAGCGCATGAAGGCCCCCTTCCCACGGCTCAGCCACGGGAAGGGGGCCTTCACGCTTCCCGTCCCTCGCGCCCCCTCCGCCCACCTGCGTTTAGCCCCCTAATCGCGATCCGGTGCCCTAGCCCGGCACGTCGCGTTTAGCGGGCTAAACGCGATCCGACCGAGCGGGTGGGCACTCCGCGCCCGCGACCGCCTCGCGATCAGTGCCCGCCGCAAGTAGTCCTCTAGTTGCGGTAGTGCGTAATACCAACTACCGCAACTAGAGGACGAAGCTCGGTCAGGAGGGGCGCACGGTCTCCAGGACGAGCGGAGCGGAGGCCGGGGCCTCGGAGCTGACCGCGTAGGCGTCAGCGAGCGCAGCGAGAGCCGAAGGAACCGCATCAGGCGTGTCGGTGTGCAGCTCCAGCAGCGGCTGCCCGGCCGCCACCTCGTCGCCCGGCTTCGCCAGGCACAGCACGCCCGCCGCGGCCTGCACCGGATCCTCCTTGCGCGCCCGCCCGGCCCCGAGCCGCCAAGCGGCGACCCCGACCGAATAGGCGTCCAGGGAAGACAAGACACCATCCGCGGGCGCCTCCACGACATGGACGTGCCGAGGCCGCGGCAGAGCGGCTTCGGGATCCCCGCCCTGAGCGGAGATCATCCGGCACCAGGTCTCGTACGCCTGCCCGGACGCGAGCACCGCGGCCGGGTCCACATCGGACAGACCCGCCAGCGCCAGCATCTCCCTGGCCAAAGCCACCGTCAGCTCGACGACGTCGGCAGGACCACCGCCGCGCAGGACCTCGACCGACTCCGCGACCTCGATCGCGTTGCCGACGGCGTATCCCAACGGCACGTTCATGTCCGTGATCAGCGCCGTCGTCGCGACGCCGTGCGCGGTCCCGATCTCCACCAGCGTCCGCGCGAGTTCACGGGCCTGCGGCAGCGTCTTCATGAACGCGCCCGACCCGGTCTTCACGTCGAGCACGAGACCGGCCGAACCTTCCGCGATCTTCTTGCTCATGATCGAACTCGCGATCAGCGGGATCGACTCCACCGTCGAAGTCACGTCCCGCAGCGCGTACAGCTTCTTGTCCGCGGGAGCCAGCCCGGACGTCGCCGCGCAGACCACCGCGCCGACCTCGTCCAGCTGCCGGATGATCTCCGACGTCGACAAAGCTGCACGCCAGCCCGGAATCGACTCCAGTTTGTCCAGCGTCCCGCCCGTGTGCCCGAGCCCGCGCCCGGACAGCTGCGGCACGGCCGCCCCGCACGCCGCCACGAGCGGCGCCAGCGGAAGCGTGATCTTGTCGCCGACACCGCCCGTCGAATGCTTGTCGATCGTCGGGCGGCTGACCTTCAGGTCCAGCCGCTCCCCCGACTCGATCATCGCCCCCGTCCAGCGCGCGATCTCGCCCGAGTCCATCCCCCGCAGGAAGATGGCCATCGCGAGCGCGGCCATCTGCTCCTCGGCGATGTCCCCGCGCGTGTACGCGTCGATGGTCCAGTCGATCTGCTCGTCGCTGAGCCGCCCGCCGTCCCGCTTCGCCCGGATGACGTCGACGGCGGCGAACGCGCTCACTTGTTCTCCGGCAGATCGTCGGGCCCGAAAGCGTCCGGCAGCACCGACGACATCGGCAGGATGCCGCTCGGGGTGTCCACCAGGCAGTCCGCGCCGCCGTGCTCGAACAGGATCTGACGGCAGCGCCCGCACGGCATCAGCAGATCGCCTTCGCCGCTGCGGCACGCGACGGCGACGAGCTTGCCGCCGCCGGTCAGCCGCAACTGCCCCGCCATCGTGCATTCCGCGCACATTCCCAAGCCGTACGAAGCGTTTTCGACGTTGCAGCCGACGACGATCCGACCGTCGTCCACCACACCCGCGACACCGACGTGCAGACCCGAGTAGGGCGCGTACGCCGACTTCGCCGCCTCGACGGCTTGAGCCCGCAGGGCTTCCCAGTCGTACTCCGCCATGTCAGTCCTCACCTCGCCGGTACAGTGCGCCGTCCGCCTTGGGCGGCCGTAGCCGCTGCGAAGCGACGGCCAGCACGATCAGCGTCACGAAGTGCGCGGTGTACGGGATGAGGTCGCCCGACAGGTCGTCGTTGGTCCAGTAGATCGCGTACAGCAGACCGGCGCCGGCGACACCGAGCGCGGAAGCGATCCACTGACGGCGGAACAACTGCACGACCACGATCACGGCGAGCAGGATCACCGCGCCGTACAGCAGCGCGAGCACCGCGGTCCCGCCACCGGAAAGCTGGAGCCCGTCCGCGTAGCCGAACAGCGCCGCGCCACCGAGCAGGCCACCCGGCCGCCAGTTGCCGAAGATCATCGCCGCGAGACCGATGTAACCGCGGTTGTTGGTCTGGTTCTCCAGATAGTCCGCCCCGCCGGCGAGCAGCACGAGCGACGCGCCACCCATCCCCGCCAGCCCGCCGGAGATGATCATGGCGACGTACTTGTGCGCGTACACGTTGACACCGAGGGACTCGGCCGCCACCGGGTTCTCACCGCACGACCGCAGCCGCAGGCCGAACCGCGTCCGCCACAGCACGAGGTAGCTGATCGGGACGAGCGCGATCGCGATCATCGTCAGCGGCGCCACCTCGGTGATCAGGCCGTTGACGACCCCGGCGAGGTCGGACAGGAAGACACGCTGCATCTTCTCCAGGTCCGAAAGCCAGTCCGAGAGGAACGTCGCCGAGTAGGTGTCGAACTTCGGGACCGGCGGCGACTGGCGCGGGTTCCCCGAAAGCGGGGTGAACACCAAGTTCGCGAGGTACTTCGCGACGCCGAGACCGAGCAGGTTGATCGCCACACCGGAGACGATGTGGTTGACGTTGAAGGTCACCGTCGCGACGGCGTGCAGCAGACCGCCGAGCGCGCCGAACACGATCGCCGCGACCAGGCCCCACCAGACACCGCCGTAGTACGCGCCCCAAGCGGCACCCCAGGTGCCGAGGATCATCATGCCTTCGAGGCCGATGTTGATCACGCCCGCGCGTTCGGCCCAGAGGCCGCCGAGCGCGCACAGCAGGATCGGCAACGCCAGCCGCAGCGCGGTGTGCGCGGTGTTGGTCGAGGTCAGCGTGTTGACGCCGGTGGCGTACGAAGCGGCCGAAAGCACACCGATCGCGAGCAGACCCCAGATGGCGCCCTTGGCCCAGCCGGGAAGACGGCGCTTCTGCCGTTTCACCGGCATGGTGGTCCCGCCCGAGTTGGGCGAAAGAACGTCCGCGGTGGTCACACCGCACCTCCCTCGGACACGCTGGAACCCTTACCCGCCAGCGCGCGACCGACGCGTCGCTGTTCGGCGGCCAGGTCCGCGCGGCGCACGATCTCGTACGCGATGACGACCGACAGCACGATCACGCCCTGCATGATCACTGCGATCTCTTTGGACACGTTGATCTGCTCCAGCGAAACGGCGGACCGGTCGAGGAACGCCCACAGCAGGGCGCCCAGCGCGATCCCCGCCGGGTGGTTGCGCCCGAGCAGGGCGACCGCGATGCCGGTGAAGCCGTACATCTGGGTCGAGGTGATGCCGTAGGTGAAGTCGCGGCCGAGCAGTTCCGGCATCGCGATCAGACCGGCGACACCGCCGGAAAGCAGCATCGCGATCAGCGTCATCTTCTTGGCGTTCACGCCGCCCGCGGCGGCCGCCGTCGTCGATTCGCCGGAGGCCTTCAGTTCGAAGCCGAACCGGGTCCGGTTGAGCATGAACCAGTAGGCGGCGCCGATCAGGATCGCGATGAACACGAACCCGAACAGCTCACCGGAGCCGATCGGGATACCCGGGATCCGGCCGGTTTCGGCGATCTCGCGGGTGGCGATGTTGTTGCCGGTCTGCACGCCGAACTGGTCGGCGTTGACCAGGAACGCCACGATGCCACCGACGATCGCGTTCAGCATGATCGTCGAGATGACCTCGGAAACACCGCGGGTCACCTTCAGCACGGCCGGGATGGCCGCGTAGAGCATGCCGCTGGCCACCGCGACGACGAGGATCGCCAGCACGTGGATCACCGGCGGCAGCTTCAGCGCCCCGCCGATGATGGCGGTGACGATGGCGGCGAACCGGTACTGGCCCTCGACCCCGATGTTGAAGAGGTTCATCTGGAAGCCGATGGCCACCGCGAGACCGGACAGGTAGTACACGGTCGCGAGGTTGACCGTGTCGATCGCCGTCGAGCCCTTGAACAGCTGGCCGATCATGGTGCCGTAGGCCTCGAGCGGATTCGCGCCCGAGATGATCAGCGCGATCGCGGTCAGGATGACGGCGAAAACGATCGCGAGCAGAGGCGGCAGCAGCCTCGTACGCCAGGAACTCACGACACACCTTCTTCATCGGAATCTTCGGAAGCCCCGGTCATCGCGGAGCCCAGTTGCTGCGGCGTCACGGTCGCGGGGTCGGCCTCGCCGACCAGCCGCCCGCGGAGCATGACCTGGATGGTGTCGGACAGCCCGATCAGCTCGTCGAGGTCGGCCGACACCAGAAGCACGGCCAGCCCGGCCGCGCGCGCCTGCCGGATCTGTTCCCAGATCAACGCCTGCGCGCCGACGTCGACACCGCGCGTCGGATGCGAAGCGATCAGCAGCACCGGGTTCCCGGAGAGCTCGCGGCCGACGATCAGCTTCTGCTGGTTACCGCCGGAAAGCGCGGCGGCCGGGACGTCGATGCCCGGCGTGCGGACGTCGTACTGCTCGACGATGCGGCGGGTGTCCTGGCGTGCGCCGAGGATGTCGAGAAGCTGGCCTTTCGCGACCGGCTTCCGGGTCTGGTAGCCGAGGATCCGGTTGACCCACAACGGCTGGGTGAGCAGGAGGCTGTGCCGCGTGCGGTCTTCGGCGATGTAGCCGATGCCTGCCTCGCGGCGGGCGAGCGTCCCCAGTTTGTGCAGTTCGACGGCCTTGCCGTCGGTGTCGACGAGTTCGATCCGGCCGCCGCCCTTGCGCATGCCCATGATCGTTTCGACGAGTTCGGTCTGGCCGTTGCCTTCGACACCGGCGATACCGAGCACCTCACCGGCGTGCACGGTGAAGGAGATGTGGTCGAGGACGTTCCGCTCGGAACCCTCGACGCTCAGGCAGACGTCGTCCAGGCGCAGCACGGGCCGGTCGGTCACGGTGGACTCGCGGGTTTCCGGGCTGGGCAGTTCCGAACCGACCATCATCTCGGCCAGCTGACGCGAGGTGATCGCCTTCGGATCGGCCGTGCCGACGGTGGTGCCGCGGCGGATCACGGTGACCGTGTCGGCGATCGCGCGCACCTCGTCGAGCTTGTGCGAGATGAAGAGGAAGGTGAAACCCTCCGCCTGCATGCCGCGGACCGTCTCGAACAGCGCGTCGACCTCCTGCGGCACGAGCACCGCCGTCGGCTCGTCGAGGATGATGATCCGCGCGCCGCGGTAGAGCACCTTCACGATCTCCACGCGCTGGCGATCGGCGACGCCGAGTTCTTCGAGCAGCGTGTCCGGGCGGACGTGCAGGCCGACCTGCTCGGCCAGCTTCCCGAGCTTCGCCTTGGCCGCGCGGCCGATGCCGTGCAGGCCCTCGGCGCCGAGGAAGACGTTCTCCCCGACGGTCAGGTTGTCGGCCAGCATGAAGTGCTGGTGGACCATCCCGATACCGGCTCGCATGGCGTCCTGCGGGTTGCGCAGTTTCACCGGTGAACCGTTGATCGCGATGCTGCCCTCGTCCGGCTGCTGCATGCCGTAGAGGATCTTCATCAGGGTGGACTTGCCGGCGCCGTTCTCGCCGCAGACGGCGTGCACCTCGCCCTTGGTGACGGTGAGGTTGACGTCGGAGTTGGCCACCACACCCGGGAATCGTTTGGTGATCCCGGTCAGCTGCACGGCCGGTTCACCCCGGTCGGGGGCGTCGGTGACCTCGGCCTGGGGAGCGCTCATGAAAAGCCATCCAGTTCTGGGAGACAAAACAGGTGGGGGCTCGGAAGGGTTACCCTCCCGAGCCCCGCTGTCTGGTGGAGCTTACTTCTGCGGCTTGTCCGAGACGGTGATCGCCCCGGAGACGATCTGCGCCTTGTAGCCGTCGAGCACGTCCTTGATGTCGTCGATCTTGCCGCCGGAGGTGGCGTAGCCGACGCCGTCGACCTTGAGGTCGAAGCGCTTCGGCAGCGACGTCAGGTCACCCTTGGCCAGCGCGCGCAGGTAGTCGAACACCGCCACGTCGACACGCTTGAGCATCGAGGTGATGATGACGTCCTTCGACGCCTCGACCGTCTTCTGGTTGAACTGGTCGGAGTCGACGCCGATGGCGAGCGCGTTGTTGGTCTTCGCGGCCTCGAAAACGCCCTTACCGGAGGCTCCGGCGGCGTGGTAGACGACGTCCGCGCCCTTGGCGATCTGCGCGGCGGCCTTGACGTTGCCCTTCGCCGGGTCCTGGAACCCGGAGAAGTCGCCGGCCGGGGTGAGGTACTCGTCCTCGATGACGGCCTTGGACGAAGCGGCCTTCACGCCCTGCAGGAAGCCGGCCTCGAACTTCTGGATCAGCGGCGTGTTCACGCCACCGACGAAGCCGACGTGGCACTTCTTCGACTTGTAGACGGCGGCGACACCGGCCAGGAACGAGCCCTGCTCCTCGGCGAAGACCAGCGGGGTGACGTTCGGGGCCTTGACGGAGTCGTCGTCGACGATCGCGAACTGGGTGTTCGGGTACTTCGGCGCGATGGCGCCGACGGCCTTGGCGTAGGCGAAGCCGACCGCGATGATCGGGCTGAAGCCCTGAGTGGCGAGCTGGTCGAGACGCTGCGACTTCGCGGCCTCGTCTTCGGACGTCGCCGCGGTGCTCTCACTGACCGCGGTCACGCCGAGTTCGGCCTTGGCCTTGTCGGTGCCGGCGGCTGCGGAGTCGTTGAACGACGCGTCGCCACGACCGCCGACGTCGAAGGCCAGTGCGACCTTGAGCTTGCTGCCGTCGACCTTCTCACCGCTCTGGGTGCTGCTCGAGGCGGCGGCCGCGGCGGGCGGCTTCGGCGCGGTCACGCAGCTGGCGGACTGGTCCCCCGTGCTCGCGTTGTTGTTGTTCCCCGCTCCGGAATCCTTCGCGCACCCGGTCAGTGCGAGTGCACCGGCCATGGTGACGGCGGCCAGCGCGGTTCCACGCATGCGACGCAACGTGTGTCTCCCTCCCCGCTGATCCAGCGGATGGTCCGAAGAAACGACCCGGCGACACTGCCGGGTTCGACCGAGAGACGGTACCTAACGGCTGCTTAGCCGCCATAGGAAAGGCACGCTACGTAACACAAACGTTTACTCATGAGTCGTAAGCGCGACGGAGGGAGTACTTACGGTGATCATTGCTGGCAGTACTCGGCCCCCTGGCCGCGTGAAGGCCCGAAGATCGTCACGCACCGTTCAGGGCCATCCGGCGGGTGACCTGTGACGACCGTCGCGTCCACAGTGGACGAACTGGTGAGTTACGCGGTCCCCGTCACTCGATCGTGCGATGGCCTCGATGTCTGGTCCATCACACAGACGAACCCGGAGGTGAGCCCACCGTGAGGAGCGGGTCTAGCATCCCTTTTATCCACGCTCGATGACCATGATCTCGGCACCGTCGCCGGAGCCGTCCCCAGGTGGGCGACCCGGCGGCAGGCGCGGAAACCAGCGGTCAGCGGGCCCAAGCCATGACGTTGGAGGCCGTTCACCGATGTCCACCACGGCTAGCACCGCCTCTGAGGCGGCCGCGAGCGATCGGGCGGGTGCCTCACGCCGGCAGGGGACCTTCTACCGGGGCGACCCCGGTATGTGGTCCTGGGTGCTGCACCGCATCACCGGCGTGCTGACATTCTTCTTCCTCTTCGTGCACGTCCTCGACACCGCGCTCGTGCGCGTGTCGCCGGACACGTACAACGAGGTCATCGAGACCTACAAAACCCCGCTGGTCAACCTCCTCGAGGTCGGCCTGGTCGGCGCGGTGCTGTTCCACGCGCTCAACGGCATCCGGGTCATGCTGGTCGACTTCTGGGAGAAGGGACCGAAGTTCCAGAAGCCGATGCTCTGGACCATCCTGGCCATCTGGGTCGTGGTGATGATTCCCGGTGCCTTCTTCATGATGAAGCGCACCGTCGAGGTTATGTTCGGGGGGCACTGACCATGGCTGAACTCGCACTCGAGCGCCCGCGCGCACCGAAGCGCGCCGCCGCCCGCCGCAGCAATTTCGAGCTCTACAGCTGGCTGTTCATGCGCATCTCGGGCCTCGCCCTGATCGTGCTGGTGCTCGGCCACCTGTTCATCATGAACATCCTCGACGGCGGCGTGCACCGCATCAACTGGGGCTTCGTCGCCGGCCGCTGGGCTTCGCCGTTCTGGCAGTTCTGGGACCTGTCGATGCTGTGGCTCGCCGAAATCCACGGCGGCAACGGGCTGCGCACGATCATCGACGACTACGCCCGCAAGGACAGCACCCGGTTCTGGCTGAAGATCGTGCTCTACGTCTCGATGGTGCTCATCCTGGCCGTCGGCACGATGGTGATCTTCACCTTCGACCCAGGTATCTCGGCCAACTGACGCCCACCACACGTTAAGCGGAGTCCTCAATGCAGTTCCACAAGTACGACGTGGTGATCGTCGGCGCCGGAGGCGCCGGCATGCGCGCGGCCATCGAGTCCGGCCAGCGCACGCGCACCGCGGTCCTCACCAAGCTCTACCCGACGCGTTCGCACACCGGCGCCGCGCAGGGCGGCATGTGCGCCGCGCTGGCGAACGTCGAAGAGGACAACTGGGAGTGGCACACCTTCGACACGATCAAGGGCGGCGACTACCTGGTCGACCAGGACGCCGCCGAGATCATGGCGAAGGAAGCCATCGACGCGGTCCTCGACCTCGAGAAGATGGGCCTGCCGTTCAACCGGACGCCCGAGGGCAAGATCGACCAGCGCCGCTTCGGCGGGCACACCCGTGACCACGGCAAGGCCGCGGTGCGCCGCGCCTGCTACGCCGCGGACCGCACCGGGCACATGATCCTGCAGACGCTGTACCAAAACTGCGTCAAGCACGGCACGGAGTTCTACAACGAGTTCTACGTGCTCGACCTGGTGCTGACCCCGGACGAGAACGGCAACCCGGTCGCCTCCGGCGTCGTCGCCTACGAGCTGGCCACCGGCGAGCTGCACGTCTTCCAGGCGAAGTCGATCGTGTTCGCCACCGGCGGCGCGGGCAAGATCTTCAAGACGACGTCGAACGCGCACACCCTCACCGGTGACGGCCTCGGCATCATCTTCCGCAAGGGCCTGCCGCTGGAGGACATGGAGTTCTTCCAGTTCCACCCGACAGGTCTCGCCGGGCTCGGCATCCTCATCTCCGAGGCCGTGCGCGGTGAAGGCGGCATCCTCCGCAACGCCGACGGCGAGCGGTTCATGGAGCGCTACGCCCCGACGATCAAGGACCTCGCGCCGCGCGACATCGTCGCCCGGTCGATGGTGCAGGAAGTGCTGCAGGGCCGCGGTTGCGGTCCGAACAAGGACTACGTCGTCCTCGACGTCACGCACATCCCGGAAGAGACGCTGAACGCGAAGCTCCCGGACATCATGGAGTTCTCCCGGACGTACCTGGGCGTCGACCCGGTGACCGAGCCGGTGCCGGTGTTCCCGACCTGTCACTACGTGATGGGCGGAATCCCGACGAACATCCACGGCGAAGCGTTGCGGGACAACGAGAACGTCATCCCCGGCCTGTACGCCGCGGGTGAGGTGGCGTGCGTGTCCGTGCACGGCTCGAACCGCCTCGGCACCAACTCGCTGCTCGACATCAACGTCTTCGGGCGTCGCGCGGGCATCGCGGCCGCCGAGTACGCGCTGGCACACGACTTCGTCGAACTGCCGGAGAACCCGACCACCATCGTCGAAGACCAGCTCTCGGGCCTGCTTTCGGAGCACGGTGACGAGCGCGTCGCCGACATCCGCACCGAACTGCAGCGGACGATGGACTCGCACGCTTCCGTGTACCGCACCGAGGACACGCTGAAGCAGGCGCTGACCGACGTGCAGGCACTGAAGGACCGGTACGAGCGGATCACTGTGTCGGACAAGGGGAAGCGGTACAACACCGACGTCCTCGAAGCCGTCGAACTGGGCTTCCTGCTCGAACTCGCCGAGGTTCTCGTCGTCGGCGCCCTGGCGCGCAAGGAGTCCCGCGGCGGTCACGCGCGCGAGGACTACCCGAACCGCGACGACACGAACTTCATGCGGCACACCATGGCCTACAAGCAGGGTTCTGGTCTTGCCTCCGATATCCGACTGGACTACAAGCCGGTGACCTTCACCCGCTACGAACCGATGGAGCGGAAGTACTGATGACCACGGCCACCCCCGAGAAGTCGGAGGCCGTGTCCTCCGACCACACGCCGATCACCGTCACGCTGAAGATCCTGCGGTTCAACCCCGAGATCGACAACGAGCCGCACTGGGAGTCCTACGACGTCCCGGCGCAGCGCACCGACAGGCTGCTGAACCTGCTCTTCTACGTGAAGGACTACATCGACGGGACGTTCTCGTTCCGCCGGTCGTGCGCGCACGGCGTCTGTGGTTCCGACGCGATGCAGATCAACGGCATCAACCGCTTGGCGTGCAAGGTCCTGATGAAGGACCTGCTGGAGACCAACGGCAAGAAGACCACCATCACCATCGCGCCGATCAAGGGCCTGACGACGCTCAAGGACCTTTACGTCGACATGGACCCGTTCTTCGAGGCGTACCGTGCGGTGAAGCCGTACCTGATCGCCTACGGGAACGAGCCCACGCGCGAGCGGATCCAGTCGCAGGCCGACCGCGACCGGTTCGACGACACGACCAAGTGCATCCTGTGCGCCTGCTGCACTTCCTCGTGCCCGGTGTACTGGAACGACGGCTCGTACTTCGGCCCGGCCGCGATCGTCAACGCGCACCGGTTCATCTTCGACTCGCGTGACGAAGGCGCCGAAGAGCGGCTCGACATCCTGAACGACTCCGAAGGCGTTTGGCGCTGCCGGACGACGTTCAACTGCACCGACGCGTGCCCGCGTGGCATCCAGGTGACGAAGGCGATCCAGGAAGTCAAGCGCGCGCTGCTCTTCAAGCGCGTCTAACGCTTGGCTCCAAGTACATGAAGGCCCCCTTCCTTGCGTTAGGCGCAAGGAAGGGGGCCTTCATGTACTTGGCAGGGAGTTATCCACAACAGGGCAGTTATCCACAGGTCGACAAATCAGCTCTGGTGAAGTGCTCGGTCCCGCACTCATGCTGGCCTTATGTCCAAAAGGGGGAGATGGGCTCAGCATCCCGAACTGCTGCTGGAGAGAAGTCGCAACGGTGTCGTCCGGGCAGCCGACTTGGAATGCCTGGAGATGAGCAGCAGGACGATCTACACCCGATGCCTGCCCGGCGGCCCATGGCAGCGCTTGTTGCCGGGCATAATTTTGCTGCACAGCAATGAACCGACGACCGAGCAACTCGTGACGGCCGGCCTCCTGCACGGCGGAGCGGACACGGTGGTCACCGGGACCGAAGCCTGTGTGCGGCACGGCCTGCGTCGGGCTGCGATGCCTTCGGATCCGGGCCTGCATCTGCTCATCCCGCATGAGCGGAAGGTCCGCAGTACCGGCTTCGTGACGATGGAACGCACGATCCGGATGCCGGCTCCGGTCCTTCGCCATGGCGTGCCACTCGCGCCTTTGATCCGGGCCACCACCGACACGGCACGCCGGCTCAAGCACTCGGAGCAGGTCGACGCGCTCTTGATCGAAGCGATTCAAAACGGCGGATGCCATCCGAAGGCTCTGCTGCGCGAACTCGACCATGGCACACAACGAGGAACCGCGGTGCCGAGACGCATGCTGACCGGCTGGGTGGACATCCGCTCCATGGCGGAATCGCGGGCCAAATTGCTCGCCCAAGGTCTTCCCTCGCCACCGAGTCATTGGAACGCGGCGATCTACGACAGCACTGGTCGCTACCTCGGGCGTCCCGACGCTCTGTGGGAGGACATAGGTCTCGTTTGGGAAATCGACTCGTTCGAGTTCCATTTCCGCAAGGCGGACTACGCACGAACCATCGAGCGAAACACACGGTATGCCGCGGCAGGCCTCGTCGTCGTGCAGACTCTGCCCTCGCGTCTGCGAGACGACCCGGAGGGAGTTCTCTCCGACCTCAACGCCGCACACGGTGTGGCGACGGCCCGGCCCCGACCAGACATTCACCTGTCCACTGCCGCCTGAAGTACATGAAGGCCCCCTTCCTTGCGCCTAACGCAAGGAAGGGGGCCTTCATGTACTTCAATCCAGCCAGAAACCCCTACTCCAGCACGCGTGCCGGTGCGGGTGCGAGTGCGGAGGAGTCGGCGGTACCGGGCAGCCGGTCGAAGGCCTCCGGATCGATGTACTCGACAGCGCCCGTGCTCACGTCCCGCAGCATGTTGTACAGCCCCGCCATCACCGCGCGCGTGAAGTGCTCCCGGTGCTGTTGCCCGAGCGTCTGCGTCTGGCCGCGCACCTCGAACAGCACCGTCCCCGTCCCGTTCAAGGCGAACGAACACCGCGCCTGCCCCGGCAGATCGCGATCCGGCGCATGCGGATAGCGCGCCCCGACGAACCCGCGCGACGTCATCCCGTTGAATCCGCTGATCGCCAGTTGCCGCGATTCGTCCTTTGTGTACACATCGCGGTACTTCGCGTATTTCTGGCCGGGCTCGAAGAACTTGTCGGGCAGCGGCGGGTAGTCGATGCCGACGTCGAGGAACCGGTTGCTGCCTTCCTGCCGGACGCACGCGCCTTGATGGTGCAGATCGACATACACGTCAGGCACCTTCCCTCGCCGCGCGGTCAACTCGACGTACACCGAACGCAGCGCCCGCGCCTCGGGCGTGATGAACCAGCCCGGCTCGTCCGGCGCACCGGGGAAGTCCTCCGCGCGCGGGACGTAGTTCAGGTCCGGGTTGAAGTCGCGGTTGACGTCGAACCCGGGACGCTTCCGGTAGTCGTCACCCTGGAGGACGTCGCTGAGGTAGTTCCAGGCGGGCGGCCGGTCCTTGAGTTGCGGGAACCGCTGCTGGACCTCGGTCCACGACAGGTCGTTGCCGCGCCGGTCGAGTTCGGCGCCGTCCGGGTTCAGTTTCGGCACCGCGACGAACGTGATGGTCTTCCGCAGCCGCTCGGCGTCCCGCGATTCCGACGTGCCGAGGTAGTCGAGGATGCGCAGCAGCGCGTCGGTGCCGGTCTTCTCGTTCCCGTGGATCTCGCTGGAGACCACGAAGACCTTCGGCCCGGTCCCGACGCTCGCCTGGTGGATCACCCGCCCGCGAGTGGAGCGCCCGACCTCCTTGACCGCCACCCGCCCCTTGCTCACGCGCTCGAGCCTGCCGAGTTCCCGCACCATCTCGCGATAGTCGGTGAACTCGTTGATGGGCAGCTCCCGCGGTTCCTCACTGCAAGCCTGGGCGGGCGCCGCCACCGCGGCGGGCACGCTGACGAGCGGGAGCACCGCCAGGCCCACCATCACGGGAACCAACCGACCGAACACCGACATCGTGAACTCCCCACTGTCGAAGGTGTTCACAACGTAGCGAGGACGCAGTCGAAAGGGCCAGGGAAACGAAACGGGGCCGGCCCACGAACGTGGACCGGCCCCGTGACAGCCGAACTACTTCACCGCGTCCAGAGCGTTGACGCGGCCGTGGCCGTAGTACGAGTTGTCCTTCGCCGGGCCTTCACAGACCGGCGCGGCGGTGCCGCAAGCGATCGTGTCGGCCTGGTGCTCCAGCAGCCACCTCAGCGCGACGGGCGGAGCGTGGCGGTAGCGGGACGCGAGCAGCGCGGCGACACCGGCGGCGTGCGGGGACGCCATCGAGGTGCCGCACTTGGTGCCGTAGGCGCCGTTGAAGATCGTCGACAGCGGGCAACCGGCACCCTGGCCGGTGGGCGGCAGCTGGGCGCGGTCGCCACCGGGAGCGGTGACCGAAACGTCGTTGCCGTAGTTGCTGTACGACGACTTCGAGCCCGCGTAGCCGATGGCCGAGACGTTGACGACACCGTCGATGGCCTTCGGCAGGATGCCGCAGCTCTTGTCGACCGGGTGCGGCCGGTTCGGGTCCACGGTCTGCTTGTCCGGGTCGAAGCCGCTGTTGCCGGCGGCGGCGACGTTCAGGACACCACGGCCGGTCGAGTAGGTCACCGCGCGGCGGACGGCCTCGAACGCGGCCGCGTCGCCCGGCTCCTTCGAGCAGTAGAACATGCCCGGGTCGATGTAGTAGCTGTTGTTCGTCACCGGGAAGCGGTGCTTCGCGGCCCACATGAACCCGCAGACGGCGGCTTCGGGGAGGATCAGGCCGTCGTCGTTCACGACCTTCACCGAGGCCAGCTTGACGCCGGGCGCGATGCCGGTGAAGCCGCGCGCGGTGTCCTTGCCCGCGATCGTGCCCGCGACGTGCGTGCCGTGGTCGGAGGTCGTCGGCGCCCAGGCGGCGGGCGTGGTGTCGGGGGCGCCCGTGTTGCAGCCCGCGGACGTCTTCGGGTCCAGGGCCGCCTTCAGCGCGGGGTGGGTGGGCTCGATGCCCGAGTCCAGCACGCCGACGGTCACCGAGCGGCTGCCACCGGAGACCTTGTTGGCCTCGGGAGCCTGGATCGCCCGCATGTCCCACTGCTGCGCCGACAGGTCCTCTTCGGCGGCGACACTGGTGGTCTCTTCGTTCTCCTTGGTGTCGACCACGGCGGAGCGGGTCGACCTGGCCGAGGCCGCCGGCGGGAACGCCACGTCACGGCCGCCCGAGTAGGCGCGGAAAACGCCGATCTTCGCCTGGAAGTCGGCGTTGCGCGAGGTCGCCACCGCGACCCCGATCTCCGGGTAGTACGCCACCTTCTCGCCACACTTGGCGCGCAGCTCGGTGTCGACCTTGCGCTCCGGGGTACGCGGGTTGTAGAGCACCACGTAGTTGAACGGCGCGCTCGCGGTGTCGCACTGCGGTGCGGGCGCGGCACTCGCCGACGGGGCCGCGAAGACACTTCCCGCCGCCGCCGCGACGAGCGCGGGGACGAGCAGGCGTCTGATCCGGGACATTCCACCTCCATGATTCGGTGAGGTGAACGTTAGGGAGCCGACGCCGGGCCCACCACCGTCAAAAGGACGACAAACCCGATCAGGCGTCAGCCTTTTCCGCGTCCCGTGACTTGGCGCCACGAAGCGTGCGCAGACCGATCAAACCGATGATGGTGCCGAGCACGAACGAGACGACCGTCAACACCGCGTGCACGATGAAGTACGCGGTGGGCGAGCCATCGGCGGCCCAGGCGCGGTCGCTGTCCCAGAGGTTCTTGGCGAACGTGATCCAGATGATCCACGACCACACGCCGAAACCCAGCAGGAACATCGAAGTACCTCGCGAAATGCGCATGCCCCTGAGTATGAACCGGGCCCGGCGACGCTACATTGCTCGGGTGCACAGCGCTATCTCCCGGTCGCTCATGGTCCTCGTTTCCGGTGTGCTCGCCCTCGCGGTGACGCCGGTGGCCACAGCCGCGCCGAAGCCACCAGCCCAGGCGCAGCCGTGCGCGAACAAGACGACGCCTCCCGCGCCCATCGACACCTCCGAGAAGCCGCGCCCCGGCGAGGTCGTGCCGGAGCCGTTGCCGGTTCCGCCGGTCCCGGTGGGTGGCGACCGGATGGCCGAATGCGGGCTCGTGCTCCCGAAGCGCGCGCTGAACCCGCCCGAGGGATCCACCGCCGCGTCCTGGGTGCTGCAGGACCTCGAAACCGGCGACATCATCGCGGCGAAGGATCCGCACGCCCGGCAGCGGCCGGCGTCGCTGATCAAAACCCTGCTCGGGCTGGTCGTGGTCACCGAACTTCCGCCGAACAAGGTCATCACCCCGACCAAGGAGGACGCCGAGCAGGAGTGCACCTGTGTCGGCATCGCCGCCGGCGGTCAGTACACAGTGGACCAACTGCTGCACGGGCTGCTGATGCATTCCGGCAACGACGCGGCGCACGCGCTCTCCACCGTGCTCGGCGGTGTCGACGCCACCCTCGCGAAGATGAACGCGTTGGCGCTCCGCATCGGTGCCACGGACACGCGGGCCGCGACGCCGTCCGGGCTCGACGGCCCCGGCATGTCGACCTCGGCCTACGACATGAGCCTGATCTTCCACCACGCGATGAAACAGCCGGAATTCGCGAAGGTGGTCAAGACCAAGAGCTTCGAAATCCCGCCCACCGCGGGAAAGCCGGTCATCACGGTCTACAACGACAACAAGCTCCTCGGCGTTTATCCCGGATTCCTCGGCGGAAAGACCGGTTTCACCGACGACTCGCGCCACACCTACGTCGGCGGCGCTCTCCAGAACGGCCACCGGGTCGCGGTCGTGATGCTCCGCGCCGAGCAGCGTCCGACGCGGGTCACCGAACAGGCCGCGAAACTTCTCGACTACGGCATCGCGCTGCGCGAGGCCAAAGCCGAATCGGTCGGGCGGATCGACTACAAACCGGCGGAAGCCGTGAACCCGGAAGTGGCCAAACCCGCTCCGAACGGTGACGGCACGTCGAACAGCGGCGCCGCCGCCGCGGCGGAAGACCCGTTCGGAGTGACGGGCTGGATCATCACCCTGGTCGTCTTCCTGATCATCGTGGCTTCGTTCGTCATCGGTCACCAGCGCAAAAAGGCGTTGTCCGGGAACTGAACGGCCCGGAACGTGAAATCGGCGGACAGCGACGGCTCCGGCCGCTAACCTTTCGGTCTCCACCTGCGAGCCGTTCGGGGGACGGCCATGGGTGTCCCCGATTTCACGTACTCATTTCCGAGGTGTTTTCTCCATGCAGAGACTCGCGTTCCTGTTCATCCTGCTCGGTTTCGGCTCGGTCGCGCTGACCTACACCGACCGTCAGTTCGTCCTGCTGATGTGGGCCGAGGACTACCAGCCGGTGCTCGGCATCGTCGTCGGCGTTCTCGGCATCGCCCTGCTCGTCGCGGGCCTCGTCCGCAAGAACAAGGCAGCGCAGGCCGAGCCGGCGCCCGTCGCCCAGCAGGTTCCGCAGCAGCCCGGCCAGTAGCCGGTCAGGACTTCCGGCGGCCGAGCCAGCCCAAAAGCGCTCCGGTCGCGAAAGCCCCGCCGACGGCACCGAGCCCCGGCCCCTGCTGGACGGTCACCCTCGGGTGAATGGACACGGGGGCCGGCGGCTCGATGACCGTCGACATGTTCTCCTTCGCCGTCGCCGTCCACGCGGTGACGAACAGCAGGAACCGCGAAACCAGGTTCGCGAAAACCAGCAGGCCGATCACCGGGCCGAACAAGGTGAACGCCGGTGACTTCGTGACGCTGCCGAGGTAGAGGGTCGCGCCCTGCTGGAGCACGATGAACCCCACGGCGGCGAAGATCGCGCCCTTGACCGCGCTGCGCAGCGCGACGTGCTCGCGCGGAAGCCTCGCGATGACCCACAGGAACACCAGCGTGTTCGCGAGCAGACCGAGCAGGATCGTCGCGACCTTCAGCAGGAACACGGCCCAACCCTGGTCCTGCAGGCCGACCAGTTCGAGCAGGAACCGCCCGATGCCGCTGCCCGCCGCGGTGAGACCGAACGAGACCACCAGCGCGACACCGAGCCCGACCAGCGACAGAAGATCCTTGATCGTCGTCGAAACCAGCGGCAGCTGCTTCTTTTCCTGACCCCATTGGGCGGTCAGCGCGTCACGCAGGTTCGTCATCCAGCCGACGCCGGAGTACAGCGCGAGCACCAGACCGAAGATCCCGATGCCGCCGCCGGACTTCAGCGCCGCGCCGACGATGCCGCCGACCAGATCGCGCAGACCGTCGGGCACCGATTTGTTGATGCCGTCGGTGATCTGGTTGAGCACCGTCTGATCGCCGGCGACCACGAGCCCGATGACCGCGAAGGCGACCATCAGGATCGGGATCACCGAAAGCACGCTGAAGTAGGTGATGGCCGCGGCATAGTGGTTGCCGTAGCGCTCGGTGAAGGCGTCGTTCGCCCGGATGAGGTGATCGAGCCAGCCGTACTTCCGCCTCAAGCGCGGTAGCAGCTTGTCCTCGTCCGGCTTCGCGCCGTCATCTTTCGCCACCTGTTGACGCTAACCACGCCCACCGCGGCGCGCAGCGCGAATCAGCCTGCCGGGGGAAGGAAACCGATGTTCTCGTAGACGTTCCGCAAAGTCACCGACGCGACTTCCCGTGCCCGCTGTGCTCCGAGGGCCAGCGCCTTGTCGAGCTCGGCGACGTCGTCCATGTAGGACTGGACGCGTTCCTGGACCGGAGTGACCCAGTCGACGAACGCCTCGGCGACGCCCTTCTTCAGGTCGCCGTAGCCCTTGCCCTCGAAGGCGGTTTCGAGTTCGGCGACCGGCTGTTCGGTCAGCGCGGAGAGGATCGTCAGCAGGTTGGAGACGCCCGGCTTGTTCTCGGTGTCGAAGACGATCTCGCGGCCGGTGTCGGTGACCGCCGAGCGGACCTTCTTCGCCGACTTCTTCGGGTCTTCGAGCAGCTCGATGAGGCCGTTGCCGGTCGACGAGGACTTGCTCATCTTCGCGGTCGGCTCCTGCAGGTCGTAGATCTTCGCCGTGTCCTTGACGATATGCGGCTCCGGCACGGTGAACGTCTTGCCGTAGCGGTTGTTGAACCGCTGCGCGAGGTTGCGCGTCAGCTCCAGGTGCTGCCGCTGGTCCTCGCCGACGGGGACCTCGTTCGCCTGGTACAGCAGGATGTCCGCGGCCTGCAGGACCGGGTAGGTGAACAGGCCGACGCTGGCGCGATCCGTGCCCTGTTTCGCGGCCTTGTCCTTGAACTGCGTCATCCGGCTCGCCTCGCCGAACCCGGTCTGGCACTCCAGCACCCAGCTCAGCTGGGCGTGCTCGGGCACCTGGCTCTGGACGAACAGCGCGCTGCGGGCCGGATCGACGCCGAGCGCGAGCAGCTGCGCGGCCGAGCGGCGCGTGCGGTCCCGCAGCACCTTCGGGTCCTGCTCGACGGTGATCGCGTGCAGGTCGACGACCATGTAGAAGGTGTCGTGGGTGTCCTGCAGCCGCACCCATTGCCGCAGCGCACCCAGGTAGTTGCCCAGGTGGAACGAGTCGGCGGTCGGCTGGATCCCGGAGAGCACCCGCGGGCGCTTCAGTTCGTCGGACACGCCCGGATTCTCTCAGGCCACGCCGCGGCGGGTCATCCGGCCTCGCCCCGGCCGAAAGGTCTAAACGGTTAAACGCCACATACTTCCGACGGTTCTGGGCGCGGTGTCCGATTCCTAGCGTTCATGGCACCGGATCTTCCGGCCACACCGAAGGAGAACCCAGATGAAGGCACGATCCCTGCTGATGGGCTTGGCCATCGCGGCTGCGGCCGTGTTCACCCTCCCCGGCGTCGCGACGGCGGCCGAGCCCACCGGCGGCGTCCAGCCGAACATCGTCGGCGGCGGCAACGCGACGCAGGTCTATTCGTTCATGGTGTCCCAGCAGTCGAGCGGCGGCGGGCATCAGTGTGGTGGGTCATTGATCAGCTCGACCTGGGTGGTCACCGCGAAGCACTGCGGAACGCCGTACCAGGTGCGGGTCGGAACCACGAACCGCACCAGCGGCGGCACCGTGGCCCGCGTGGCCCAGCGGATCGCCCACCCGAGCGCCGACCTGGCGCTGCTGCGTCTCTCGACGGCGGTTTCGCAGGCGCCGGTCACGATCGCTGACGCGTCCGGGGCCGTCGGCACCGCGACGCGGATCATCGGCTGGGGCCAGACCTGCGCCCCGCAGGGCGGCTGTGGTGCCCCGGTCACCCTGCAGCAGCTGGACACCTCGATCGTCGCCGACAACCGTTGTCTCGGGATCAGCGGCGCGAGCGAGATCTGCACCAACAACCCCGGCGGGAACAAGGGCGCCTGCTACGGCGACTCTGGCGGCCCGCAGGTGAAGCAGGTCAACGGTGTCTGGCAGCTGGTCGGCGCCACGAGCCGCGCCGGGAACAACAGCAGCACCTGCGCGACCGGGCCGTCGATCTACGTGGACGTCCCCTACTTCCGCAGCTGGATCCGCACCAACTCCGGAGTCTGACCCGGCCCCCGCGTCGCCCCACCGCCCCCTGGGGCGACGCGGTCCCAGCCGGTTCAGCAAAGAACCGTGCGGAAGTTCGAAAAGCCGCTCCAGCAGCGCGACCGCCTTCAGGGAGTCGCACCGCTCGGGGCGGCTTCTTCCTGTCCGCCAGTAGCTCAGGGTCGCGACACTGACCTTGACGCCCTGCTGGGCGAGCCGGTGCCGGATCCGGTCGAGTCCAAGGCCGCTGTCGGTGATCGCCCGGTCCAAGGCACGCGGAAAGGGGTCACCGGGCCGGCTGCGACGCCGCGTCACCGTCATGCACCCGAGCGTGGCGATCAGCGAGCGCCTAAACAATCCGGGCCGGACTAGGTGCCCCTACTCAACAAATCCAACGCGTCGCCTTTAGCGGGCTAAACGCGATCTACCGGGCTCCGCGCCGACCTGCGTTTAGCGGGTTAAACGCGATCCGGGAGCCGGTGGCGCACCCGCGGGCGGACTCGCCTTTAGCGGGCTAAACGCGATCCGCAAACGAGAAGAAGCAGGTCAGGGACGCTGCGGGCGGGCGAGGGCATCGCGCTCGGCGAGGACGGCCTCGGCCATCGCGGCGACACCCGGGCCGGTGGGCTGGACGGGAACGGGGGCGGCATTGGCCGCGGCGCGAGCCTTCCGGCGCTGCCGGAACACCCCGAACGCCATGCCGACGATGCCGAGCGCGACGGCGATCAGGCCGACCGGGCCCAAGAGACCGAACGCCATCTCCGAGCGCGACGTCGACTCAGCGGCCGACGCTGGCACAGCGCCCGCGACGAGCAGCGCGGCCGGGACCGCGATGACCGCCGCCACCCTGGCCGAGGCCAGGGCCGACCGCATCAGGAGATGAACTGGGTTCCGCACCGGAGTGCCTCCCGTGACGTGACTTTGCTGAACCGGAACGCTAACCCGAAAGAGTGAGCATTTCCAGGTTGCTGGTCAAAAAACTACCGAGCGTGTCAAGACCTGTGGGTTCTGATCAACTCGGGGCACGAGACTAGCCCCTCACAGGGGGGATCTTTCGAGCACCCCTCGTCTCAGAGTTGCCATGCCCCGAAACGGTTTCTGACAAAACCGGACAGGGTTAGGCCGTTCGGATGTCGCCACAGGGCCGAACAGGGACTATCCGACTTTCATCGGTTGGTTTCTTGTCCGCAATGGTCTATACCTGTTGGCCATACCCCTTAAAAGGTATAGACCAATCTCCCTGCATGGTCCCCTCGTACGAAGGAGCCACCGATGTCTCTTCGACGCATTCTCGCGGCGGTCGCCGCCACCTTCGCCGCCACCACGGTCGCCGTGGTCGTCCCGGCCCAGTCCGCCTCCGCCGCGGACTGCGTGGCACCGTGGAACGCGAGCTCGGTCTACTGGGGTGGCAACACCGCCTCCCACAACGGGCACAACTGGTCCGCGAAGTGGTGGACGCAGAACGAAACCCCAGGTACGGCGCAGGTATGGGCCGATCAGGGCACCTGTGGCGGCGGCGGGCAGCACCCGTCCGGTTTCGTGGTCAGCGAAGCCCAGTTCAACCAGATGTTCCCGAGCCGGAACTCCTTCTACACCTACAACGGCCTGGTCACCGCCCTCAGCGCGTACCCGGCCTTCGCGGGCACCGGCAGCGATACCGTCAAGAAGCAGGAGGCGGCGGCCTTCCTGGCGAACGTCAGCCACGAGACCGGCGGCCTGGTCCACGTCGTCGAGCAGAACCAGGCCAACTACCCGCACTACTGCGACACGAGCCAGTCCTACGGCTGCCCGGCGGGCAACGCCGCGTACTACGGCCGCGGCCCGATCCAGCTGAGCTGGAACTTCAACTACAAGGCCGCCGGCGACGCGCTGGGCCTGCCGCTGTTGACCAACCCGTGGCTGGTGCAGAACGACGCGGCGGTCGCCTGGAAGACCGGCATCTGGTACTGGATGACGCAGAACGGACCCGGCACGATGACCCCGCACGACGCGATGGTCAACAGCCGCGGCTTCGGCGAGACCATCCGCAGCATCAACGGGAGCCTCGAGTGCAACGGCGGTAACCCCGGCCAGGTCCAGAGTCGCGTGAGCAAGTACCAGCAGTTCACCGGGATCCTCGGCGTCAACCCCGGTGGCAACCTGTCCTGCTGACCCACCCGAAGAGCTGAAGGGGCCCTTCACCGCATGCGATGCGGCGAAGGGCCCCTTCGTCACTCAAGGGAGTTCAGCAGCCGCCGCAACGAGGCATCCAGGACGTCGAGATCCTCGCCCAGCGGCGAAAGCAGCTTCGCGACGTTCGCGGTGTGCTCGGTCATCGCGGCGTCGACGACCTCGAACCCGCGCTCGGTCAGCGTGACCCGGAAACTGCGCCGGTCCTCGGGGTCGAGCGCGCGCTCGACCAGCCCCGCCGACTCGAGCCGGTCGATCCGGCTGGTCATCCCGGCCCTGGACATCATCAGCGTCGCGGACAGCTCGGACGGGATGAGCGTGTACGGCTTCCCCGACCGCCTGAGCGCCGCGAGCACGTCGAACTCCCCCTGCTTCAAGCCGTGTTTCGCGAACACGGCCTCCACCATCGGCGTGGTCAGCAGTACCGCGCGGCCGAGCCGCCCGGCGACCCCGATCGCGGTCAAGTCCAGTTCCGGTCGCTCGCGCCGCCAGGCGCCGACCACCGCGTCGATCGCGTCGGCGTTTCGCTCTTCGTTCACGGGCGCAGTCTATTCGACGGGAGATAGTTTGACAGCGAACTATCAGCAGTGGAACTATCCAGGGATGACTCAGCGCATCGAAACCCGCGAACCCGTCCTCGTCCGCGCCGGCGAAGCCGAGACCGTCGGCGCGGCCCCCACACTCGTCACGCTGCTCGCCGACGTCTCGACCACAGGCGGAGTGATGAGCAGTGCGAGAACACAACTAGGCGTCGGCGCAGATGGAGCGGCGCCGCACTACCACACCGGCTCGTCCGAGATGTTCTTCATGCTCGGCGGAAAGCTGGAAGTCCTTGTGGGAGAAGAGATCGTCACTGTTTCCGAGGGCGACATGCTCGTCGTCCCACCGCTGACCACGCACGCTTTCCGCGCGGCTGTGGACTCCTCGGCGGACGTGCTGATCGTGTTCGTCCCCGGCGTGGAACGGTTCGACTACTTCCGGCTTCTGGAGAAGGTCGGACACGGCGAGGCGACCGTCCAAGATCTCTTGGACAGCCAGGAAAAATTCGACAACCACTTCACCGAGAGTCCAGTGTGGACGGAAAGCGCGAAGGCCCGTCAGTAGCCGCGCGGCGGGTATCCCGGCGGCGGTCCGTACGGCCCGGGCGGCGGATACTGCTGCGGTGGATACCCGGGCTGCGGGTACTGCGGTTGCGGATAGTGGGGCGGCGGGTACTGCGGCTGTGGGTACTGGGGCGGCGGATATCCGGGCTGGTACGGCTGCTGGCCGTACTGCGGCGGAGGCGGATATTGCTGCGGGTGACCGGGATTCTGCGGTGGATACGGCTGCTGCGGATACTGGGGCTGCTGCGGAGGTGGCGCGGCGGGCTGCCCGCCACCGAGGTGGAACGGCAGCACCGAAACCAGCTGCGCGAGCCTGCCCAGCGTCGCGAGCACCTCATCCGGTTTGGTCCGGCCGAACGTCGGATTCTCGACATAGACCAGTTCCGCCCCCACCAGCGACCACGTGTGCAGCTTCGACGACCGCATCAGGCCGGCGACCTGCGGCGTGAGCACCTGGACCGCGACATTCGGATCCGTGTCGATCAGCTTGTACCAGCGGTTGAACTTCCGGTCCGCCGTGGCGGGCTCGGGGTACTGCTCGACGTCCCAAGCGGATTCGATACTCGACACGATCTGGAAGTTCGGCATCGGCGCGGGCAGGGTGATCACCCAGACCGAGTCGATCGAGAGCGTGTCGAGTTCGTTGACCTTCTTGTTCGTCCACCGGGTGTGCACGCTCGTGACCGTCGGGCGGCGGTGGTAGTCGAAAACGTTGAACCGCAGCCCTTGGTAGGCACCGCTCAGCGCGCCGAACGCGATCCGCTTGTCCCCGCGCTGGTTGAACGGCAGCACCGTCCAGCGTTCCAGGAGGTTCGGCGCGTCCGGGCTGAACTCCCACCCGTACTGACCGGACATCGCGTAGCGCTCGGCGTTCGTCGCCTCGATCCGCTTGGCTTCGTTCGTTTCCAACACAGCCCCCGATTTCTTCGTGTGTCAGCCGGAGCAGGCCGCCGTCACGAGGGGGCGGTGCATCGTTCGGACCTACGCATCCTGCAACCGCCGCAGAACGTCGATCAAGCCAGGAAGCCTCTCAGTGAGTACCTGCCACACCAAGGCGTCGTCAACCGTCGCGTATCCATGGATGAGGATATTGCGAAATGCGACGATACGCCCGAGGTCGGGCACTTGCGCCGCAAGACCGCTATCCAACTTGGACAGCTGGTTCAGCGCCTCACCGATGATCTCGAACTGACGCTCAACCGCCGAGCGCAGCATGGCGTTCGATCGATAGCTGTCGAAGTCCTCGCCCTCGCTGAACTCTCTCAGCAGTTCCGCTGCCCTGGATGCGTCCCAAAGGTAAGCGCGAGCGTCACGCCGCATAGAGAAGCTCCCGGGTCTCCAGTACCTGTTGCTTGAAGTAAGGATTGCGGATGCTGGTCACACTGACGAGGTCGACCGGCCGGTCCAATATCCGCTCGAGGCCTTCCTTCAGATCGAAATACGTACCGAAGTAGTCGAACCCCGGCCCCGCGTCGAACTCGACGAGCACGTCGACATCGCTTGACACCGAGTCGAACCTGTCACTCACGGCGGAGCCGAACAAATCGAGGCGGCTCACCGAGTGTGTCCGGCAAAGCTCCTCGATTTCGCGCTTCTTGAGTTCGATCGACTCGTGCACGACCTCCACCTCCTGAGCCTGATTGTGCCTGACCTGATCTCTCAGGTCACGGCGAACGCTCAGTCCCTGTAGGTCGCGGTCACCGGCGCGTGATCCGACCAGCGCTGGTCGTAGGACTCGGCGCGCTCGACCACGACGGAGGTGCACCGCTCGGCGAGGCCGGGGGTGGCGATCTGGCAGTCGATGCGCCAGCCCGAGTCGTTGTCGAACGCCTTCCCGCGGTACGACCACCAGGTGTACGGGCCGGGGCCTTCCGGATCGAGTTTGCGCTGCACGTCGACGTAACCGGCCTCGGTGAACACGCGGCCGAGCCACTCCCGCTCCTCCGGCAGGAAGCCCGAGCTCTTCTGGTTCCCTCGCCAGTTCTTCAGGTCGATGTTCTCGTAGGCGATGTTCCAGTCACCAACGACGACCACCTCACGGCCGCCGGCCGCCGCCTTGGCGCGCAGGTCGACGAGATACGGCAGGAACGCCGCCATGAAGCGTTCCTTCTCGTCCTGGCGCGGAGTACCGACATCGCCGCTGGGCAGGTACAGGCTCGCGACCACGACGTTCGGCAGGTGGATCTCGGCGTAGCGGCCGCTGTCCTCGAATTCGGGCTCGCCGAAACCGATGCGGACCTCGTCCGGCTCGGCCCGGCTGAAGAGCATGACGCCGTTGCGCCCCTTCTGCGCCGAGGGCGCGTGCACCACGTGCCAGCCTTCGGGCGCGGCGGCACCGGCCGGGAGCTCCTTGAGCTCGGCCCGGACCTCCTGGCAGGCGACGACGTCGGCCTTGGTGGAGCCGAGCCACTCGATGAAGCCCTTTTTCGCGGCGGCGCGGAGGCCGTTGACATTCACAGTGGAGACGGTCAGCACCCTCCGCACGCTACTCGGAGGGTCCGACAGATTCGTCAGGGGTTGAGCCGCGCGGAGAGATCCCGTTCGTAGCGGTCCGAGATCTTCCGCAGCGACGGGCCCATGGTGAACTCCAGCAACCGCAGGAATCCGTGCGTCTCGATGACGACGTCGCAGATCACCTCGGTCCCGGTGCCGGTGCTCTTGAGATGCCAGGCGCCCGACACGGTGACCGGGCCCGGATCCAGCGTGCGGAACGCGACCTCGGCAGGCTTGTCGGCGCGGGTCAACTCGACTTCGCTGTCGATTTCCTTGCCTCGCGGTTTCACCCGCTGGTGGTACTTCGCCCCCGGCGCGCCGCCCTCTCCGGACGCGAGCGAGCACGACACGACGTCGAAGCGCCATTCCGGCTGGTTGGTGAAGTCGGCGAGATAGGCGTAGACCTCGTCGATCGGCTTCGGGGTGACGACCCGGCTCTGGACCTGCTTCATGACGGACCTCCGGTCACGAAGTCGCCGGAAAGCGCGCGCCGTTACCGCGCGGGTTCTGCGAGACTGCGCGCATGAGCGAGCTGACCGTGCTGGGCAGCTGCGGCGCTTGGCCGGAACCCGGCCGGGCCTGCGCCGGATTCCTCCTGGTCCACGAGGGTTTCAAGATCGTGCTCGACCTCGGCTACGGCGCCGCGTCGCGGCTGTTCGAACACTGCCCGGGCGGGCGGGTCGACGCGGTGGTGGTCACGCACGAACACCCTGATCACTGTGCCGATGTGAGCGCGCTCGGCCGTGCCCGCGCCTACGGGCTGCCGGGCGAGCCGAGGATCCCGCTGCATTGCACGCCGGGGACGGTCCGGCGGCTCGAAGCGCTGGAGCCGCGGCCGCATCCGACGACGATTTTCGACGTGTCCGGCCTCGGCCCGCCGCGAGAGGTCGGGCCGTTCCGGATGACGACGTTCCTGCTGCCGCACCATGTGCCGAACTACGGGGTCCGACTGACCGCGCCCGGGCTCACCGTCGCGTACACGGGCGACAGCGGGCCCAGCCCGGTCCTGGCGGAGCTCGCGCGCGACGCCGACCTGCTCATCGCCGACGCCACGCTGCAGGGCCCGTCTCCCGACGAGACGCCGCGGCTGGTGTCGACGGCGGGCGAGGCCGGGTACTGGGCCGAACGCGGGGGTGCCCGGCGGCTGCTGCTGACCCACTTCTGGCCCGGTTCCGACCGCGAAGTCTCGGTGGCGGAGGCTCGGGAGGAGTTCAGCGGCGAGGTACTGGCGGCCGAGGAAGGCACCCACTTGCGTTTAGCGGGCTAAACGCGATCCCGCAGGTCAGCGCCCACTCGCGTTTAGCGGGCTAATCGCGACGCGTCTCGCCGGTCGCGTTTAGCGGGCTAAACGCGATCCGGCAGGTCAAGGGCCGCATTTGGAGCCTTCGACCGGGGGCGCGAACTGGGCGGAGACCCACTTGCCCTCGGCGATCTTGCGGAAGCCGTTCTCGACCACCGGCTGCGCGTCGATCTTCGCGTCCTTGACGTACTTGCCGACGATCTTCTGACCGCCGGGGGTGTCGCGCGCGTTGAGCACGTCGGCCGTCACCACGACCTGGCAACCGGTCGGGCTCGATGCGCTCGACTCCCTGTCTTGTCCCGAAATGGCGACGACGACGATCAGCGCCGCACCGGCGCCGAGGAACAAGACCGGTTTCGAGATGGCCATGATGGTCACTCCTCGAACAAGGGAATCGTTTTCTGCCTCGACCAGAGTGGCAGAAGCCGGGGCGGTCGCCCAGTTCCCTGATTGCCAACCACCCGGAGGCGCCAACCGGACGGCGTTCGCGCTACCCACCGTCACAACGCTGCCCCGGATACGTGAAGGCCCCCTCCCGTGAGGAAGGGGGCCTTCAGGTACTTACCGCGAAGCTCAGCCCTGGGCGATCTTCTTGGCCAGGTTGTCGTCCAGCGTCGCGAGGAACTCCTCGGTGGTCTGGAACGCCTGGTCCTTGCTGATCAGCAGCGCGAGGTCCTTGGTCATCTTGCCGCTCTCGACGGTCTCGACGACGACCTTCTCCAGCTTGTTCGCGAACCCGATCAGCTCCTGGTTCGAGTCCAGCTTGCCGCGGTGCTCGAGGCCCCGGGTCCACGCGTAGATGGACGCGATCGGGTTGGTCGAGGTCGGCTTGCCCTGCTGGTGCTGGCGGTAGTGCCGGGTCACCGTGCCGTGCGCGGCCTCGGCCTCGACGGTCCGGCCGTCCGGGGTGCGCAGCACCGACGTCATCAGGCCCAGCGAGCCGAAGCCCTGCGCGACCGTGTCGGACTGGACGTCACCGTCGTAGTTCTTGCAGGCCCAGACGTAGCCGCCTTCCCACTTCATCGCCGCGGCGACCATGTCGTCGATCAGGCGGTGCTCGTAGGAGATGCCCTTGGCGTCGAAGTCGGCCTTGAACTCGGCCTGGTAGATCTCCTCGAACACGTCCTTGAACATGCCGTCGTAGGCCTTCAGGATGGTGTTCTTGGTCGACATGTAGACCGGGTACTCACGGTCGAGGCCGTACTGCAGCGAGGCGCGCGCGAAGTCCTCGATGGACTTGCGGTAGTTGTACATCCCCATGGCGACGCCGCCGCCCTCGGGGAACTTCGCGACCTCGAACTCCATCGGCTCGGAGCCGTCGTCCGGGGTGTAGCTGATGGTCAGCGTGCCGGGACCGGGGACCTTGAAGTTGGTCGCCTTGTACTGGTCGCCGTGCGCGTGACGGCCGATGATGATCGGCTTGGTCCAGCCCGGCACCAGGCGCGGGATGTTCTGGATGACGATCGGCTCGCGGAAGATCACGCCGCCGAGGATGTTGCGGATCGTGCCGTTCGGCGAGAGCCACATCTTCTTCAGGCCGAACTCTTCGACTCGCGCCTCATCCGGCGTGATCGTGGCGCACTTGACGCCGACGCCGTGCTTCTTGATCGCGTTGGCCGAATCGATGGTGACCTGGTCGTCGGTGCGGTCCCGCTCCTCGATGCCCAGGTCGTAGTACTCCAGGTCCACGTCCAGGTACGGGTGGATCAGCCTGTCCTTGATGAACTGCCAAATGATGCGGGTCATCTCATCGCCGTCGAGCTCGACGACGGTGCCCTGGACCTTGATCTTGGCCATGAGCAGCGGTGCTCCTTCCGCGGATCTTCGCGTTCTTCTTAAGTCTCCGGTAGCGGTACAAGCGTACTGCTTAACCGCGCTGGATGGTTCCAGTAGTGGTGGGTATCAAGTCTCCACGAGGCCGATGTGGCCGACGTCACCCGGTCGGACGACGGCCATCCGGCCGTCACGGGACACCGGGGAACCGCGACATCATCGAACCGCACTCCTCAGCCGGCCACCGGAAAGGGCGGTCCCCATGTCCACCAACCCCTACGCGGTGCCACCGCACGAGCAGCCGCCCGCGCCGGAGCCGTACCTCCAGCCTAGGCAAAGCAGCCGCGCCGTGCCTCGCGTGATCAGCGCCCTCGGCGGGGTCCTGCTCACCCCGGTCGCGCTCGGGCTGGTGATCTACGGCGGCTCGCGGCTGCAGCGGATGTACGCGCAGGCCTACACCGTCGGCGAAGACCCGCTGGGCTTGATCCTGATGATCGTCGGCGGCCTTCTCCTGCTCGGCGTCGCGCTCCTCGGCGTGCTGTCCGGACTCGGGCCGGTGCTCGGCGGGTTGATCTGGGGCGTGGTGCCGGGGCTGACCACGCTCCTGGGCGGGCAGAGCGTCATGAGCACCATGTACGACATCGGCGGCCGCGAACTCGGCGTGGGCCTGGTGACCTGGCTGGTCATGGGTGCCCTGTTCGGGAGCGGCTTCCTCTTGGCGGGGGCAGGCCTGGTCGGCACCCTCACCCGGCGCCGCACGGATCGCGTTTAGCGGGCTAAACGCGATCCGCGGAGATCGAAGTGAACCGGGTGGGCCTCGGATCCGTAGTCCGGATCAGGGAGGTGGCCCGCCCATGTCATCGCACCGGTACGTCGCGGAGTACGACGACGAGGACTACCAGGAGTACGGCGAGTACGAGCAGCAACCGAAAGACCCGCGAAGGCCCTACGAGGACGTCGAGTCGTACGAACCGTACGAGCCGCCTTTCGACGACGACCTGGGCGTCGAAGACAGCCGTGCCGGCCGTGGCGTGCGCCGGGTGCTCAGCGGCGCGGGCGGCCTGATCCTGACGCCGGTCGCCCTCGGCCTGCTGGCCTGGGGCGGCCTGCGGCAGCAGATGCTCGTCCAGGCGACGCTCAGCACCCAGCGTGACGTCTTCAGCATCGGCCTGCTCGTCGGCGGCGGGATCCTGCTGCTCGCGGTCGGGCTGCTCGGCGCGCTCTCGGCGACCGGCCCGATCCTCGGCGGCCTCGTCTGGGGCATCGCGCCCGGCGTGGCCACCGCCGCGGTCCCGGAATGGGGCTTCCGCCTGGTGAAGTACCTGCCGCAGAACGACGTCACCTACGGCGTCACGAGCTGGCTGTTCATCGGCGGGCTGCTCGGCACGGGATTCCTCCTCGTCGGCGCGGGCCTCGCGTCGAGACTCGCCCGGCGGCGCCGCTGACCGGGCTGGGACCATCGGCGCATGGGTTTGTTCACCGTTCCTGAAGCCCGCGCCGAACTCGCCCGGCTACGCCCCGTGCTCGACGAGCTCGTCCGCCTTCGCGCCGACGCGGCCGAACTCGCCGCGGCGCTACGCCCTGGCGGCCGGGAGACCGCGCTCGGCGGGATGCCGGAGTGGAAGGCCGCGCAGGCTCGGTTGGACGACTTGATGACCACGGTCCAGCGGACGGGTGCGGAGCTGAAGGGGTTCGCCCCGCTCCTGATCGACTTCCCCGCCGAGCTCGACGGCGTCGACGTCCTGCTCTGCTGGCTCGAGGGCGACCAGGAACTGTGCTGGTACCACCGCGCCGACCTGGGTTTCGCCGGCAGGCGCCGCCTCCCGGCCAGGGTCGCCGTCGTGACCGAGGAGACCGCGGCAGGCCTCTTCGACGGCGTCGCCGCGCATTACGACGAAGACACCTTTCACGGCCTCGTGGCCGACGCGCTCGTCAACGGCCTCGGCCGCACGGCTCCCGAACGCGTTCTCGACGTCGCGACCGGGACCGGCGCGGCCGCGTTCGCCGCGCTGCGCCTGGAGCCGGGCGAAGTACTCGCGATCGACATCTCGCCGGGCATGATCGCCCGAGCCGAGACGAAGGCCGCGACGCGCGATCCCGGCAGGCTCATCACCTGGCAGGTCGCCTCGGCGGTCCCGTCGCCGGTGGAGGACGACGGCGCGGACGCCGTGCTGTGCGCGTCTTCGCTGCATTTCCTCGGCGCGGCCGCGCTCCGCGACTGGCTGCGGGCACTGCGCCCCGGCGGCCGCGTGGGCTTCAGCCTGCCGCTGGCATCGACGTTCCGGCCGTCGGAGGCGTTCGCCGCGATCGTCCCCACCGACCTGAAACTGCCGGAAACCGAGGACGACGCGGCGGAACTGGCCTCCGAAGCGGGCTTCACCGAGGTGACCGTGAAGCGCCTCGACGTCGAGTCAGGCGACAGGGTCCGGTCGGTGTTCGTGGTGCACGCGACCAAACCCTGAGCGGACCTACAGCGGCGCGAAGAACGGCACGCACTTGGGCGCGGGCGCGCCCGCCGGATCGAGGGCCTTGAGGATCAGGCTCGTCACGTTCGGGTCGATCGCCTGGCTCAGATGCCCGGACACGTCCACTCCGCAGCGGTCCTGCAGCACGATGTCGGTCGTCCCCGGTTCGCCCAGCACCCCGCTGGTGTACGGCGTGACCACTCGATCGTGGCGGCTCACGATGCTCGTGTAGGTCGGCCCCGGCACGCTCACGCCACCACGGGCGAGGTCGTCGAGGAAGTCCGACGGCGCGAGGTATTCGCGGCACGCCCCGCACACGCCGTCGGCGAGCAGATCGAGGCCGGGCAGCGAAAGCACGGCCCTGGCCAGCCCGGAAAGGCCGTTGAGCGACGTGCCCTTGAAGTTCGAGCCGAAGCCGACGAAATGCTTCACCTTCTCCGCGCCACCCTCGAACTTGAGGTAGTACGCGGGCATCGTCGTGCCCTCGGAGTGGCCGACGATGTCGACTTTGTCCGCGCCGGTGCTCGATCGCACGCGGTCCACGAACGCGCCGAGTTCGACGGCGCTCTTCCGCATGGAGCCGAGCCCGCCGAACAACTGTCCACCCAGGACAGTCGCGCCGTAGGTCAGCGAGTAGACGCAGTAGCCGGCGCTCTTGAGCTTCGGCGCGTGGTAGAACCAGTTGGTCGTCGCGTTGCCGCCGAGGCCGTGCACCAGCACGACGGGCTCGGGGTGCTTCGCGCTCGGCTTGCACGACCAGTCGTTCCAGCCGCTCGACGGGGCCGCGCTCGCGACGGCCGGGGCGGCGATCGTGAACGTCAAAGCCGCGACAAGCGTGGTGAGGATCCTTCTGGTCTTCGTGGCACCGCCGTTGGTGACCCGAGCCCGCATCCCTGCCTCCGGTTACTCGTCAGTATGTGATGCGAGTCATCATGCGTCACAAACCGGCGACCGGAACCGGGAGAACGACCAGACTTACCCGCAACGACTTGTGACAGATCACAAGGGCAGCAGCGCTCGTCGTTCGATCGGACTGGACATGATGATCGAAGTCGTCGTCGCCCCCAGCGTGGACAGGTCTTCGAGCAGGTCCTCCAGATGCGTGGTGTCGCGGACGGCGATCTTGAGGATCCAGCAGTCCTCCCCCACCACGTGGTGCAGCTCGAGGATTTCGGGGCGGTCCATGAGCTTCCGCGTGCGGGGATGCCGGACGGTGAACCCGCTGTGCGGCGCCATCCGCACGAACGCCCGCAGCCCGAGACCGACCCGGGACGGCGAGACGAGCGCCGCGTAGCCGGTGATCGTGCCATCGGCTTCGAGGCGTTTGACGCGTTCGCCGACGGCGGCCGGGCTCAGGGAAACGCGGCGCCCGAGCTCGCTCAGGGTGATGCGCCCTTCCTCCTGAAGGAGTTCGAGGAGTCGCCGGTCGATCACATCTAGTGAGCTTTCAGTGAAATCGCGATTCGACCGAGATTCTTTCAGTGATTCTGCTGATTCGCCCATGTTCTCCCCTTCAAGCCACTGGATCACCAACGTAACACTGGTCAGCATGAAGAAAGTGCTCGTTCTGGGCGGAAGCCGGTACTTCGGCCGCGGGGTGGTCGAGCGGCTGCGCGACGCCGGACTGGACGTCACCGTCCTCAACCGCGGCTCCTCTCCCGCGCCGACCGGCGTCGCCCACCTGATCGCCGACCGCGACGACGAGGCCGGACTGAAGGCTGTGCTGGGTTCCCGTTCCTTCGACGTCGTGCTCGACCAGGTCTGCTACACCCCGGTCCAAGCGGGCATCGCGCGCCGCGTCATCCGGGCGAACCGGTACGTGATGACCTCGACGATCGACGTCTACGACCAGCTCCGGGCGGACACCCCGATGGGCGAATCGCTGGTCTCCCGGTCTCCTGTCGACGTCAGACTTCCTTGGCACGACGCGGATTTCCTCGAAGCGCACTACGGCGAAGGCAAGCGCCAGGCGGAGGCCATTTTCGCCGACGGTGACGTGGAGTTCGCCTCGGTACGGGTCGCGCACGTCCTCGGCGGCGACGATTTCACCGGACGGCTGCGCCATTACGTCGAACGGCTGGACGCGGGGGACGTCGTCGAGATCCACGCGGAACCACGGCCGTCGACGTTCATCCACGCGGATGAGATCGCGGACTTCCTGGCCTGGGCGACACACGCGGACTTCGCGGGCCCGGTCAACGCCGGTTCGCACGGCGAGCTGTCCGCGCTGGATCTCGCCGCCGCCGTCACCGCCGAGCCCCGGTTCAAGATCGTCGAGCGGGACGCTTCGCCGTTCTCCTTCGACCGGTACGCCGTCCTGGACACCTCGCGCGCGACAGATCTCGGCTTTTCGTTCTCCACCACCACCGATTGGCTCGGCGAAGCCATCGAAAACCTCAGAAAGGCTTGAGCGAATGCACTACCGCAGCATCGGAGACGTCGAAGTGAGCGCGATCGGCCTCGGCGCGATGCCGTTGTCGATCGAGGGCCGCCCGGACGCCGGCCGCGCGATCGCCACGATCCACGCCGCGCTCGACGCCGGGGTCACGCTGATCGACACGGCCGACTCCTATCACTGGCACGCGGGGGAAACCGGGCACAACGAGGTGCTGATCGCCGAGGCGCTGGCGGGCTACGGCGGCGACCCGGACGCGGTGCTCGTCGCGACCAAGGGCGGTCGCGGCAGGCCCGGTGACGGCTCGTGGACCGTCACCGGGACGCCCGCGCATCTCAAGGACGCCTGCGAAGGCTCGCTGAAACGGCTCGGCGTCGACGCGATCGGGCTCTACCAGTTGCACAAGCCCGACGAGAACGTGCCGTGGGCGGAATCCGTCGGCGCGATCAAGGAGCTGGCCGACGAAGGCAAGATCCGGCTCGCCGGAGTGTCCAATGTGTCCAGTGCGCAGATTCTCGAAGCGCGGGAGATCCTCGGCGAAAAGCTGGTTTCGGTGCAGAACGAGCACTCGCCCGCGAATCTGACGCACGAACCCGAGCTGGCGCTGTGCACCGAACTCGGCCTCGCCTACCTGCCGTGGGGTCCGCTCGGCGGGATCGGCGGGGAATTCCTTGCCGTGGCGGAGGAACACGGCGTCAGCCCGCAGCGGGTGTGCCTGGCTTGGCTGCTCGCGAAGTCGCCGTCGATGATCGCGATCCCCGGTTCGACGAGGCCCGCGACGATCCGCGATTCGGCGGCCGCCGCCGACCTCGTGCTCACCGCCGGCGACCTGGCTCGCCTGCCGTGATCAGGCACTGGCCACCAGCGTCACACCCATGGCGATCATCATCGCGGCGACCAGGCCGTCCAGCATCCGCCACGACGACGGCTTGCGGAAGAACCCGCTGAGCAGCCTCGCGCCGAAGCCGAGCGCGAGGAACCAGAGCACGCTGGCGGACACCGCCCCGACGCCGAACGCCCACCGGCCGCCGCCGTGCCCCGCCGCGATCGCGCCGAGCAGGAGGAGGGTGTCGAGGTACACGTGGGGGTTCAGCCAGGTGAGCGCCAGCGTGGTCAGCACGATGCGGCGCAGCGATCCGCCGGTCTCCGGGCCACCGGTTTCCAGTGCCGACGGCTTGAACGCGCGACGGGCCGCGAGAGCGCCGTAGCAAAGCAGGAAGGCGCCGCCGATCAGGGCGACGATGGTCAGGGCTTCGGGCGACGCCCCCACCAGCGCGCCGACTCCTCCGACACCCAGGCTGACCAGGATGACGTCCGAGACTATGCAGATCAGGACCACCACGGGAACCGCTTCGCGGCGGATGCCCTGGCGCAGCACGAACGCGTTCTGCGCGCCGATCGCGACGATGAGGGCCATGGTGGCGCCGAACCCGGCGACCGCGCTGAGCAGAACGTTTCCCATACGAAGGACACTAGGAAGCGGATAGTCAACAGTACAGCTAAAGATTCTTACGTAACATTAGCGTTCGTGATGAAAGAATTGCCGCTGGACCTCGTCCGCACGCTGCTGGCGGTCGCCGACGAAGGCACGTTCGACGCGGCGGCCTCGGCCCTGCACGTGACCCCGTCGGCGATCAGCCAACGCGTGAAAGCGCTCGAACAACGCACCGGCCGGGTACTGCTGATCCGCACGAAACCGGTGCGCCTGACCGAATCCGGGCAGGCGGTCGTGCGCTTCGGCCGTCAGCTGGCCCTGCTGGAGGCCGACACCCGGGCCGAACTCGGCCTGACCGCCGACGACGAACCGGTCCGGATGCCGATCGCGGTGAACGCCGACTCGCTCGCGACGTGGTTTCTGTCGGCGCTCACGCGCGTGTCGTTCGACCAGAAGATCTGCTTCGAGCTGCATCGCGAGGATCAGGACCACACCACCACCCTGTTGCGGGAAGGCCAGGTGATGGCGGCCGTGACGTCGTCACCCGATCCGGTCGCGGGGTGTTCGGTGCACCGGCTCGGGCACATGCGCTACCTGGCCGTGGCGAGCCCGGCGCTCGGCACGGACCTCGACCTCGCCGAAGCCCCCGTCGTCGTCTTCGGCCGCCGAGACGACCTCCAAGACCGCTTCGCGCGCGAGCGGGGCACGATCGCGAGCTCGCTGCGGCACTGTGTCCCATCGTCCGAAGGGTTCTACGACGCTGTCGCCGCCGGGATGGGCTGGGGCATGGTGCCGCTCACGCAGATCGGCGACCGCCTGCGCGACGGCACCTTCGTCTGCCTGGACCCGGACCACCCGATCGACGTACCGCTGTTCTGGCAGCGGTGGAAACTCGACTCCCCCGCGCTGGCGGCGGTGTCGGCCGCCGTCACCGCCGCGGCCGCGGACCTGCTCGTCGACCCACACGGATGAGGACGCGCGCGGCGGCGCGTTCGTGAGATCCTGGGCGCATGACGCGCGCATTGCACCTGGTCGGGGACGAGGAAGCGGACCGGCTGCTGACCGAAGACCCGTTCGCGCTGCTCGTCGGGATGCTTCTCGACCAGCAGTTCCCGATGGAACACGCGTTCCGCGGCCCGCAGAAGATCGCGGACCGGATGGACGGTTTCGACATCAAGAAGATCCACGCGATGGACACCGAGACCTTCGTCGAGCTCTGCGTGGTCCCGCCCGCGATCCACCGCTACGGCGGTTCGATGGCCCGGCGGGTGAAGGATCTCGCGGAGCACGTCGTCGAACACTACGACGGCGACGCCGCCGGGATCTGGACCGCCGGACGCCCCAAGCCGGACGGCCCCGAGGTCCTCAAGCGGCTCAAGGCGCTGCCCGGCTACGGCGATCAGAAGGCCGCGATCTTCCTCGCGCTGCTCGGCAAACAGCTCGGCGTGCAGCCGAAGGGCTGGCGCGCGGCCACCGGCTCCTACGGCGACCGCGGCTCCCGGCGTTCGATCGCCGACGTCGTCGACACGAAGACCCTCGGCGAGGTGCGGGCGTTCAAGAAGGCGGCGAAGGCCGCTGCCAGGGCGCCCGCGAAGTAGCTACTTCTTCGCGGCTCCCGGCCACGGCCCCGGCGTCTCCGCAGGCAGTTCGGCCTGCTCGGTTTCGGTGCGGAACAGCCGGAAGCCGCGAGCCTGGTAGTTCTTGAGCGCGGCGGGGCCGTCGGTGGTGCAGGTGTGGACGGTCACGCGACGCGTCGGCGTCTTGCCTGGCCAGCGCTCCGCGAGCGCCCATGCCTCCCGGAGCGCGACGGTGAGCAGGTGCCCTCCGATGCCCTTCCCGACGAAGGACGACATCAGGCCGAAGTACGCCAGTTCGACGTCACCGTCGCCGCTGCCGTCGAGTTCGAAGTAACCGCACGGCGTTCCCTGCGCATACGCGACCCAGGTCTCGACGCCCGGCCTGTCCAGCCACTCGATCCACTGCGACCACGTCCAGCCGAGCCTGTCGATCCAGAACCAGTCGCCGCCGACGGCGGAGTAGAGGTAGCGGTTCAGCTCGGGGCTGACCAGCTCGGCGCGGGTGACCGTCACCGGGACGGCGGGCGGTTTCGCCGCGCTCAGGTCGTCCGGCGAGGTCTGTTCGAGGTGCCAGGTCGTGATCTCCATCCGGGCATCATTTCAGCCACACCCGCAGCGGCCCGAGTGCCGTGTAGCCGTTCCGCAGGGCCGCGTCGAGATCGTCGCCGCGTTCGTAGCCGGTGATCGGCGAACCGGGGAAACTCGCCGCGACGGCCGAGGTCGCGCCACGCCAGGCGTCGTCGAGAGCGCCGCGAGTGTACAAATTGGACAGTCCGGCGAAGTCGCCGTCACGGTTGGCCGTCACCTCCGAGACACCGTCGGACCACACCGCGACGGACGGATCGCCGAACCGGTCATCGTCCCGCGACCAGCCCGGTTCGAGGGGCGCCTGAGCCGGACAGGCGATCCACGTGGCTTCGAAGAGCACCGCGAAACCCGCTTGCGAAAGATCGAGGCAGCCGAGGCTGTCCTTCACCGAACAGCCCGGCGAAGTGTCGATCCCTTCCAGCACTTCCGGCGCCGTCGCGTCCGGCGTCAGGGTCACCGCGTCCGGGTACAGCGGTGGCGTCCGGCGCGCCGACTTCCAGACGTGAGGGGTGAAGGTCCCCGCGAATCCGTGTGCCCGGCAGACCGTGTCACACCAGCGGGCGTTGACGCGCGCGGCGTCCGCTACGCCCGCGCGAACCACAGGACGTCCGGTTCGCCTTGCGGCACCGGGATCTTCAGCTCCCGCACTTCACTGAACCGCGCTCGCAGCCGCCTCGCGAACGACGGCGCCGACTCGGCGCTCCACACCGCGAGCACGCCGCCGGGCCGCAGCCGCGCGGCGAGCATGTCGAGCCCGTCGCTCCGGTACAGCTTCGCGTTGCCGTCGGTGACCGTCCACTCAGGACCGTTGTCGATGTCCAGGCACAGCGCGTCGAACCGCTCCTCCGTCCGGCGCAACCACTTCACCAGATCGGCCTCGACGACGGTGACCCGCTCGTCGGAAAGGGCGTCGTCGTGGACGTCCTTGAGCGGGCCCTCGCGGTTCCAGCCGATCACCGCGGCTTCGCGCTCGACGACCACGATCTCGCCGACGCCGGGGTGATCCAGCGCGGCGCGCAGCGAATAGCCGACGCCGAGGCCGCCGATTAGCATGCGCGCCTTGCCCGGCACCAGATCGGCCGCCACCGAGACGAGCAGCCGTTCGGATTCCCCGTTCCGGGTGTCCATCAGGAAGACGCCGTTGGCGATGACCTCGAAATCGTTCCCGGCCCGGCGAAGCACCAATTCGCCGCTCTTCCCCGCCACTGTGTCGAGCACGTCGGTCATCCGGGCAGCTTATCGGCGACGGTCACAGCAGGCCCGCCATTTTGTACAACACGAGACTGCCCGCGACGGCGACGTTGAGGCTCGCCCCGATGCCCACCATCGGGATTTCGACGACGGTGTCGAGCAGATCGAGCGCTTCCGGCGGAATGCCCTGTTGCTCGTGGCCCAGCACGACGATCGTCCGGCCCCGTGCGGACGGGAGATCGGCGAGGCGCACGGCTTCGTCGGCCAGTTCGACACCGACGATCGCCGTGCCCGCCGCCCGCTCCCGCGTCAGCCAGCCCGGCGGGTCGTGGACCCAGTGCACACAAGCCGGGCGCCGCAACGTGTTCCCGCGGCGCAGTGCCTCCGGCACCCACGGAAACCTCGGCACGGCGAGGCAGGCGCCCACCGCGTCACAGGTTCGCAAAAGGGTGCCGAGATTCGCGCCGTGCAGCGGCCACAGCGGTGCCGCGACGAGATGTCCCCAGCAGGAGTGGGTTTTCCTTCTTCTGGCCGCACGCAGTTCCGACGGTGTGCGGACCCGGATCGACGGGCTCACCGGCCGTGAGGCGTCGCGCCTCCAAGGATTTCGAGGATCATGCCCACACTGTAGCGGGATCACCTCCGGCACTCCTAACCTTGAAGCCTCGGAGGTGGTAGTCATGCAGGCGACCGTCGGAGACGAGATCCACGTGCACGGGCGCACGGTGGGATCCGTTGGACAGCGCGGCGAAATCCTCGAAGTACGCGGCGAACACGGTGGCCCGCCGTATCTCGTCCGGTTCACCGACGGGCACGAAGGACTGGTCTTCCCCGGTCCTGATTGCGTGGTCCAGTCCCGCGGCGATTAGGCGTCACTCGGCCAAAGCGGGCTGCCTCACGCGGCTTCGCCAGCCCGCCACGACCACGAGAGCGGCGATCGCGGTCAGTACCGCCGCGATCTCGGGCAGCAGGAGCGGTCCGCCGCCGCTGAGCACCGCTCCCCCGACCAGGCCGGAGAGGCCGACGCCGAGATAGATGGCGGACGCGTTGAGGGAGAGGACGAGACCGGCGTTCTGGCTGGAGAGTTCGATCAGGCGGTGCTGGATCGGCGGGTTGATCGACCAGGTGGCCAGTCCCCAGAGGAACAGCACGACGGCCGCGCCCGCGATGCTGGTCGCCACCAGCGGCAACAGCGCGAGGACCACGGTGATCCCGGCAAACACGACCAGCAGCGGGCCCCTGGCGCCCCAGCGGTCGGTCGCGCGGCCGCCGAGGACGTTGCCGAGCGCGCCGCCGGCGCCGTAGACGAACAGCAGCAGGCTGACCGTCGTGCCGTGGACGCCCGCCGTGGCGGACAGGACCGGCGAGATGAAGGTGTAGACGGAGAACGCGGCGAGGCAGCCGAGCACGGTCGCGCCGAGCATGGCGAGGACGCGCGGGTCCTTGGCGACGGTGAACCGTTCGGCCAGGCGAACCGGAGGCGGCGCCGGGACGGCGGGCAAGACCATCCGGACCGCGAAGGCGCCGAGAAGCGAGAAGGCCGCGACGAGCCCGAAGACGGCCTGGTAGCCGACGCTCTGCGAAAGCACGCTGCCGAGCGGGACGCCCAGGATCGTCGCGATGGTCAGGCCGCCGAAGACGAGCGCGACCGCGCGGCCCCGGCGTTCCGGCGAGGTGAGTTCGGCGGCGACGGCGCTCGCGGCCGGGGTGAAGACCGCCGCGCCGATGGCGGTGACGACCCGCGCGAGGAGCAGGGTCACGTAGCCGGGCGCGAGGGCGGCGAGGGCGTTGCCGATGGCGGTGACGACGAGGGCGGCGACCAGGAGCGTCCGCCGTTCCCAGCGGCCCGTGACCGCGGCGAACAGCGGTGAGCCGACGGCGTACGCGATGGCGAAGGCGGTGACCAGCTGTGCGGCGGCGGTCTCGGAGACCCCGAGCTCACCGGTCAGCGCGGGCAGCAGCCCGGCGACGACGTAGCCACTGGTGCCGACCGCGAAGGTGCCGAGCGCCAGCACCGCGGTCCTGGGTGGTGCGAAAGTCATGACTCCCCAGCTCCAGACCCCCTTTTGCGCCCGGTCCCGCTCCCGGCCGAGATCGCGATTAGGGGGCGGAAGTCGCTCCGGGCCCCGGTCGCCCAGGTGCCGCCCGGATCGCGATTAGCCCGCGAAAGTCGACCTGGGTCGCGGGACACCCGGCCGGCGCCGGATCGCGTTTAGCCCGCTAAAGGCGCGTGGGGGTCGTTGTTCGATGGTTGTCGTAGTTCGATGGAGACCGTACTACGAACTCGCGGGAAGTTCGAGGGGCGTCGTACTATGGACGGATGGCCGCGACCACGACCCCGCAGTACGTCTACCCCGGGCAGGACGAGATCCGGATCGAGGCGGTCCTCTCCGCACTCGCCGACCCGGTGCGGCTCGACATGGTCCGCCAGCTGGCCGAACCCGGCACCGAGATCTCGTGCAGCGGTTTCGACGTCGCCGTGACCAAGTCCACACTCACCCATCACCTGCGCACCCTGCGCGAAGCGGGCATCATCATGGGCCGCCAGCAGGGCACCGCGCGCTACAACTCCTTGCGCCACAACGATCTCGACGAGCTCTTCCCCGGCCTCCTCCAGGGAGTGCTCGCCGCCCGCCGCTGAGGGTGGGCAGCCTCACCCGAAACCGGGATGACAAAAGCCCCCGTGATCCGTTGAACTGGACGCAGGACAGCTCGTCGACGTCGGGGCCGAACGCGCTGTCTTCTTTTGTGTCCGAGACCTAAATCGATTCAGTTGCCCATCCGCGACGGTGGGCGAGTAATCGTTTACTCACGTACGACCCTCGAAGGGAGAGCCGTGCCCGTCGCGCTGCTCGCGCTCGCCATCGGTGCCTTCGGCATCGGGACCACCGAATTCGTCATGATGGGCGTGCTGCCCGAAGCCGCCGCCGATTTCGGCGTGTCGATCCCGTCCGCCGGCTACCTGATCTCCGGTTACGCCCTCGGCGTCGTGGTCGGCGCCCCGCTGCTCACCGCGGTCGCCGTCCGGCTGCCGCGCAAGACCATGCTGCTGGCGATGATGGGGCTGTTCACGCTCGGCAACGTCCTCTTCGCACTGTCGCCGAACCAGGAGTTCGGCGTCGCCTTCCGTTTCCTCGCCGGCCTGCCGCACGGCGCGTTCTTCGGCGCCGGCGCGGTCGTCGCGTCCAGCCTGGCCAAGCCGGGCGAACGCGCCAAGGCCGTCTCGATGATGTTCATGGGCCTGACCCTGGCCAACGTCGTCGGCGTCCCGCTGGGGACGCTGCTCGGCCAGAAGGTCGGCTGGCGCGCGACCTTCGGCGTCGTCGCGGTGATCGGCCTGGTCGCCATGGCCGCGATCGCGAAACTGGTCCCCCACCAGGGCAAACCGGTCGAGCCGTCGCTGCGCGGCGAACTCGGCGCCTTCCGCCGTCCGCAGGTGTGGCTCGCGCTCGCGATCGTCACCTTCGGCCTGGGCGGCGTGTTCGCCTGCCTGTCCTACATCGCGCCGATGCTGACCGACGTCACCGGCTACTCGCCGTCGGACGTCACTCTGCTGCTCTCGCTGGCCGGGGTCGGCATGACGATCGGCAACTACCTCGGCGGCAGGCTCGCCGACAAGGCGCTGATGCCGAGCCTCTACGTCTCGCTGTCCGGACTCGCCACGGTGCTGGCGATCTTCACCTTCACCGCGAACGGGAAGGTCGGCGCGGCGGTGACGATCTTCTTCGTCGGCCTCGCCGGTTTCATGATCGGCCCGATGATGCAGGCCCGGATCATGGAGAAGGCCGGTGGGACGCCGTCGCTGGTCTCCGCGGCCGTGCAGTCGGCGTTCAACATCGCGAACTCGATCGGCGCCTACCTCGGCGGCCTGGTGATCGCGGGCGGGCTCGGCCTGGTCGCCCCCAACTGGGTCGGCGCCTCGCTGGCCGTGCTGGGGCTCTCGCTGGCCGTCGTCTCCGGCGGCCTCGACCGCCGCGAAGCCCGGCTCACGCCCGCCATGGCCTCCTGATCGACCACCGGCGGTCCTCTCAGGACAGAGGGCCGCCGGTGATCGTGAAGGCGATGAAAAGGATCAAGACAGAAAGCGCGCCATAAGTCAGGACGTCGACCGGCTTGCCCCGGATCGCCAGCAGCCCGGCCTTCGCGTTCGGCAGGACCGCCCTCAGCAGCCCCGCGAGCATCAGCGCCCCGCCGATCAGCGCGGCCCCCTGACGCCAGTGGTACTGCCCGATCCGCAGGGCGGCGACGGCCACCACCAGCATCACCAGCAGGAACGGCAGGTGATGGAGCAGTGCCCCACGGTCACGCCGCTGTCCGGCCAACGTCATCAGTCCTCGTCCTTCACGGCCTCGCGGGCAAATCGGGTCACGCCGTCAGTATCCCGGGTGAGTCATCCGGCAGCAGGTCAGGGCGTCTTCCACATTGTCAAGAGCGGCAAAACCCACATGCGGGGTGCACACGAGCGCGGATACGGTCAAAATGTGACCGTGGCACAACCGACGACTCAGCTGAACGCGACCGAGCAGGACACCCTGGTCAAGCAGATCGGCCTCGCCCTGCTGCGGGCCGCGCCTCGTGATTGGCGGAAGGTGACCGCCGAGTACCGAGCCGTCGGCAGGTACCACGAGATGACCGGCGAGATCATCACCGAGGACGGCACCGCGCACGAGTGGGTCGCGACCCACGACATCGCGACGCTGTTCGGCAGGCTGCGTGCCGGGATGTACCGCGACGGCCGCGGCACCTGGTTCAACGCCCGGTACCAGCTCGATCACCCGTCCAGCTACAACCTCGAGTACAACCGAGACGAGCCCCAGTGGCGCCTCGCGCCGCCTCCGCAGGCACTCTCCGACGAACTGCGCATGTTCCCCCGCTCCGAAGAGAACGTGCCCGAATGGCTGATCCGGCGCATGTCCGGCCTCAGCCCCGAGCAGCCCGGGCCGCATTTCCGCATCGCCCGCATCTTCGACACCATCGGCCCGGCCGGGCGTCCGGTGATCAACCGGCCCGACCTGGAGATCGAGGAGCAGGACAGGCTGCTCGAATACCTCGACCACGCGCCGCTGGTGGTCACCGAGCGCGGCTACGACATCGACAGGCTCGCGCAGACCCCCGAGGCCACCGTCCCGGTCGCCTTCCACAGCGACGGACAGTGGATCTGGCCCGCCGCCGTCAACTTCTACCTGCGCGAGTACGGCGTTTCGCCGGAACTCGACCTGATCGACCACGTCCGGCAGAACGGCTTCACGCTGCCGGAGGTCGACGACCCGACACTGCAGGCCGCCGCGGGGTACCTCACCCGGGGGAATCCGCCCCCGCAGCAGCGCCCCAACGGCCCGGGTGGCCCCAACGGCGGCCCGGGTGGGCCCGGGGGCCCGCCTCCGCAGGGCCCGCCCCAGAACGGCCTCTCGCAGAACGGCCCAGGACCGAACGGGCCCGTGCCGCAGCAGCAGCCCGCGGTCAACCAGGGCGGTCCCGGTCAGCCGGGACCCAACGGTCCCGCGGGTCCCGGCCCGATCCAGGCCGCTCAGCCGCCCGTCCCGCCGCCGCATCAGCCGGGCCCGGACCCCGCGGTGGTGGCGGCCGCGGCAGCGGCACCGGTCGCCGCCGCGGCGGCCGTTCCCGCGGCCGAGGCGAGCGTTCCGGACCAGGCCGAGCAGGCCCAGCGGTACGAAGAGGACTACGACACCCAGGACTACCAGGCGCAGGACTTCCACGAAGCCGCCGCCGAGCAGCAGTACGAAGCCGGCTACGAGGACCAGTACGCGCACGAAGAGGCGCCGTTCCGCGAGTCCGAACAGGACGCGTACACCGACGAGGCCCGGCAGGACGACGCGCCGCATCAGCACGCGGAGCCCGAGCCGGAGCCTCAGGTCGCCGACCCGGAGGCCACCACGTACGCGCGGGCCCCGCAGGTCGACGCCTACGAGCAGCCTCGCGAGGAAGCTCAGGACGCGTACCCCCCGCAGGAGGAGAACCAGCCGTACACGCCCCCCGAGCTGGAGGCGACCACCGGCTACACGCCCGTCGAGCAGGCCGACGCCGGTCCTGAGCTGCCCCTCCTGACGCACGACGCGGAGCCCGACGTTCCTCCGCTCTCGGACTCCGAGGTCACGCAGGTCGACGGCCCACAGCAGGAGCGGGGGACCTTTGCTACCGCCCCCGTGTCCCGCCCTGAGCCCGAACCGCAGCGTGAAGAAGCCCCGCGCCGCGCCGCGCCGGAGCGGCCTCGCCGCGACGAGCACCCGGTGCCGGTGCTGAACGAGCTGCAGTCGAAGTTCGACGACCTCGACGTACCCGAAGACGTCTACCGCATCGGCGGCCCCGCGGAGCACGGCTGGAGCGTCGAGCAGGTGGACGGCGGCGGCTGGCGGGTCGGCTGGTACGACGGGAAGCTGACCAACCCGGCGGTGTTCGGCGACGCCGAGGATGCGGCCGCGTTCATGCTCGGCAAGGTCCTGCTGAACCCGAACGGTGCTCCGCCCGCCGACGAGCCGCACTTCGACGAGCCTGCCGCTGTCGAGGAGCAGCCGGTCGAGGAGCCGCCTCCGGCTCCGGCTCCGGCCCGGCCCGTGCTGACGACGCTCTCCCCCGAGATCGCGACCGGTTCGCATCCGGTGCCGCCGCGGGAGTCGATCCCGGCACAGGAGCAGACGGCGTTCACGACGGCAGAGGAGCTGCTCGGGGACGATCTGGACGACGAGCCCGCCCCCGCACCGGTCCCGCCCGCGCCTCCGGTGCGGCCGCCGAACCCGGCGCTGGCGAGCCCGCCGCCCGCCCCGCCCCGGCGCGAACCGCCGGTGACGCCGCCTCCGCCGCCGCCGCCGATGCGGCGCGAGGAGCCGGCCCGCCCGCAGGTCTCGGCGGCCGGACCTCCCGACGCCAAGCAGAACTGGCCGATCTCGCCGCTCAACGGTGAGCCGCCACTGACGCTGTTCCGCGGCAAGGAACTGCGTGAGCTGCCCGCGGGCAGCGAGCTGGACCGCTTCGGTGGCCCGAACGGCAACCTGACCTATGCGGCCGGGACACCGTTCGAGGAGCGCTCGCTCGTGCCGGAGTGGGTGAACCGGCCGTATCACGTGTACCGCGTGCAACGTCCGCTCGAAGCGCTGGCCGGTGTCGCGATCCCGTGGTTCAACCAGCCCGGTGGCGGGTCGGCGTACCTGCTGCCGGCGTCCATCGAGGAGCTGCTCGCCGAGGGCGACCTCATCGAGCTGGACCCGGGCGAACCGCCGATCGACTAGTCACCTCTCGTGCTATGAAAGGCCCGTTACTTGCAAAATTTGCAAGTAACGGGCCTTTCATAGCGTTCAGGGGGTCAGTGGATGACGAGGCCGTGTGCGGCGGCGTAGGCCACCGCGGTCTCGGTGTCGACGTGGACGCCCGCGAGATTCGCCTGCACCAGGCCGTTGGCGTCGATCCGCGCTCCGCGCAGGTCGGCACCTTCGAGTTTCGCTCCGGCCAGCCGGGCACCGGTGAGGTCGGCGCCGCGCAGATCTGCGCCGGTGAGGTCCGCCTCGGTCAGGTTGGCCTCGCGCAGCCGCAGCCCGGAGAGATCCACTTTGGACAGTCGGTTGCGGCTCAGCGAGACCAGCGAGAGATCGCATTCGGTGAACGCGACCTTCTGAAATCGGCAGTCTACAAAGGACGATCCGAGCATCGAACAGGAGCTCCACCTGGTACCGGCGAGCACACTGCGGTCGAAGGTGCAGGACCGGAACGCCGACGCCTCGTGGCGCGAGCCCTCGAAGTCGACCTTGGTGAAGTCGCATTGGTCGAAGGTGCAGCCCTGGGTGCGCAGCCCGCGCAGGTCGGCCTCGGTGAAGTCACAGCCGACGAAACTGCGTTTTTCCCACCATTGCTGGGAAAGGACGGCTTCTCGGTAGTCTTCCGCGGTCTCGATCACCCGTTCAGGATCGCATACCCGCTCAAGCCCAGGTGATCCCGTCGAACAACGCGCGCAGCTTCGCCGCCCGCGCCCCCGACGACGTAGCGATCCAGCCGATGCGGCCGAGCAGATGGGCGCGGAAGTCCGGATGCGCGGCCCGGTTCTGCGCCTCCGGCCCGGTCCGGACGCAGTTGTGGAGCAGCGCGCGCAGGGCGTCGTAGTCGGCGCGCGTCGCGGCGGGCGCGCTGTTGACCACCAGGCCCGCGACCCGTTGCCGCTGGTGTGCGCCCGCGATCGACGTCTTGTCGTCCCGCAGCCGGAAGCCCTCGTCGGTCACGATCCGCCGGACGCCGGGCAGCAACCGGTGCAACGGCAGGGAATCCCCGGAGAACGCCAGATCGTCGGCGTACCGCGTGTAGGCCGCGCCCAGTGACCGTGCGAGACCGTCCAGCCGCCGGTCCAGATGATGCGTGACCGCGTTCGCCACCGCGGGCGAGGACGGCGCGCCTTGCGGCAGATGCGTGGCCGCCAGGTTCCTCAGCAACCGCACCCGCGCGGGATCCCGCCGCCCCTCGGGCACGGCGGCGAGAACGTCGGGCGGGGAGGCCGTGGTGAGGACGCCCGCGAGGGCTTCCGCCACGGCGGGCGGGTACCCGGCGAGCGCGAGCAGGGCCGAGATCCGGCGCGCGGACACCGCCGGGAAGAACCCTTCGAGATCCATCCTGACCACGGTCTCCCGGCCGGCGTGCGGGGTGGCACACGACATCCCCGAACGTCCGCGCCGGAACCCGTGTGCGGCCTCGTGCACCGGCAGCGCCTCGACGACGTGCCGCAGGATCCGCCGCTGCAGTTCGGCGAGCCGCGGCTTCGGCCGCTCGATGAGCCGCACCCCGCCCGAAGCGGTCGGGATCCACCGGTGGCCGTAGTGCCGGACCGGATCGACCGCGCGCCGGTTCCAGCCCTTCGTGTCGGCGAACCACGAGAGTTCACCGGTCGTCAGGTCGAGCGCGGCGGCGCAGTCGTCGAAGGTCGCCCAGCGGGCCACCTGCCACCGCCAGACCGGCATCGGCCCGAGGAGCGACGCGGAGGTGACTTTTTCTCCTGTCATCCGCGCGGACCCGTACGCGAAGCATGCCGAGCTCGCGCGGGGCGCCGTGTCTCGCTGTCGTCGTGCTCCCCGGGGTTGCCCCGGAGTGGGTGGTGATCCACCGGCTCACCTCCGCGTCGCTGTCACCACCCTACCGACTTCAGCGACTCGGAATGATCTTCGAACCCGAGACGTACCGCATGGCCTCGACGAACTTCGGGTCGTTCATGCGGCGTTCCATCTCGGGGAAGTCGAGGTCGACCAGCCGGGTCTGGATCCACCACAGGTTGCCGAACGGGTCACGGACCCGGCCGACGCGGTCGCCGAAGAAGAGCTCGGTCTGCTTCGTGACCTCTTCGGCGCCCGCCTCGACGGCCCGGCGCTGTGTCTCCACGCTGTCCTCGACGTAGAGCCGCAGGTACGCCGGGGTCTCGACCCAGTCGTCCTGCGCGTCGAACAGCATGACGACCGAGTCGCCGACGCGAACCTCGGCGTGCCCGATCTTGCCGCCCTCGACGTACACCGGTTCGCCCATCGGCTCGGCGTCGAAGACCCGCTTGAGAAAGTCGATCATGCCCGCGGTGTCGCGCGAGATGATCCACGGGGTGACCGAGTGGTAGCCGGCGGGGATCGGGTTGCTCATCAGGGGTCTCCTCAGTCGTCGTGGTGCGTTGAGAAGAACGCTAAAGGGCGTATAGGACAGATCTTGTCCTAATGAGATTTCAGCAGAAACGACGGCTTCGCGTCCCGCCACTCCGGCATGTCCAGGGAGTCGAGCGCCTCGACGATGCGCTTCTCCTCGTACCGGAAATGCGTCTCCATGATCGCCGTGAGGCCGTCGAGTTCCCGCTGGACGTGCAGGATCTCGGCCGGGCTCGACGCCGGGCCGACGCCGCCGACCAGTTCTTCGAGCCGCTCGATGATCCCGGACATGACGTCGTGGTCGTGTGCGAGCTCTTCGAGCGTCGGCCGCAACTCGGGGAATTTCTCCGCCAGCACAAGGAAAGCGCCGCCGTCCTCCCCGGTGTGATGCCTGGTCAGCGCCGAGCAGAAGGTGAGGCAATGCGCGCGGAGATCGCGCAGCCGCTCGGCACGCCCGTCCGCGACCGAGCCGAGGTCGTCGTGCAGCCTGGCCAGCTCTTTACGCAGCCAGTTGTGAACCTGAACGAGTTGATTTCCGAACGCCGTCAACCGGCCGTTCGATGAAGAAGGGGTTTCCATGATTTCCCATGGTCCGACGCCTCCGCGCCCACGACGGTCTCTTTGCCGGGTGCACTGCGACGTTGATCGAACTACAGCACGGCCACCGCCGGGCCGTCAAGTGAGGTCAGTGGAAGTCACGGGACTTGGCGGTGATCCGCAGCGGCAGGTGCCGGATCTGTTCGGCGAGGACGTTCACCACCTCCCCGGTGCGCTCGACCACACCCCGGATCAGCAGCGCCGGACTGCCGCGCGCGACCCGGTGATAGCGCTGCCACACCCCCATCGTGCAGATGATGTTGATCATCCCCGTCTCGTCCTCGAGGTTCATGAAGGTGACGCCGCCCGCGGTCGCCGGCCGCTGGCGATGGGTCACCGCGCCACCGGTCAGCACCCGCGTGCCGTGTGGGACCTCGCGCAGGCCCGCCGCCGTGACGACGCCGAGTTCGTCGAGGCTCTCCCGGATGAACTGGGTCGGGAAGCTGTCCGGCGACACCCCGGTCGCCCAGACATCCGCGGCCGCGACGTCGATTTCGTCCATCCCCGGCAACATCGGTGCCTTGACCCCGGTGGCGAGACCGGGGAGTTTCTCCAGGCTTTCGTCGGCGACCGCGCCCGCCGCCCAGAGCGCGCTCCGCCTGCTCTCGCCGAAACAACCGAACGCGCCTGCCGTGGCCAGCGCCTCGACCTGAGGTTTGGTCAGCCGCACCCGCCGGGCGACCTCGGGCAGATCCGCGAACGGGCCGCCGCGCTCTCGCTCTTCGACGATCTCCTTCGCCAGGTTCTCGCCGATCATCCGCACGGTGGACAGGCCACCCCGCACGGCGAGCAGTTCTCCCCCTTCCGGCAAGGGTTCCAGCGTCGCGTGCGGGAGGCTCGCGTTGATGTCGGGGCCGAGCACCTTCACCCCGTGCCGCCGCGCGTCGGCGACCAGCGACTGCGGCGAGTAGAACCCCATCGGCTGCGCGCGCAGCAAACCGGCCAGGAACGCGTCCGGGTGGTAGTACTTGAAGTACGCGCTCGCGAACACCAGCAGGGCGAAACTCAGCGCGTGACTCTCCGGGAAACCGAAATTCGCGAACGCCTTGAGCTTGCCGAAGATCTTCTCCGCGAGCTCCTCACCGATGTCGTGCTTCGCCGCACCTTCGAGGAATCGGCGTTTGAGCCGTTCCATCTTCTGCTCGGAACGCTTCGCACCCATGGCGTGCCGTAACTGATCGGCCTCCGCCGGGGTGAAATCGGCGACGTCGAGGGCGATCTGCATCATCTGCTCCTGGAACAACGGGACGCCGAGGGTCTTCTTCAGCGCGTTCTCCAGTTTCGGATGGTCGAAATCCCATTTCTCCTGATCGTTCTTTCGCCGGATGTAGGGATGCACCGAACCGCCCTGGATCGGACCGGGCCGGATGAGCGCGACCTCGACCGCGAGGTCGTAGAACTTCTTGGGGCGCAAGCGAGGCAGGGTGGCCAGCTGCGCGCGGCTCTCCACTTGGAAAACGCCGATCGCGTCGGCACGGCAGAGCATTTCGTAGACGTTCTGATCCTTGAGATCCAATTCGGAGATGTCGACCTCTTCCCCTTTGTGGTCGTGAACCAGATCTATCATATAGTGCAGGGCCGACAACATCCCGAGTCCGAGCAGATCGAATTTGACCAGTCCCGCGGCGGCGCAGTCGTCCTTCTCCCACTGCACGACACTGCGGTTCTCCATCCTGGCCCATTCGATCGGCACCACCTCGCTCACCGGCTGTTGGCAGATCACCATGCCGCCGGAATGAATGCCGAGATGCCGGGGGAAGTCTTCGAGCGCGCAAGCGAGTTCGACGACTTCGCCGGGAATGTCGTGATCGTGATCCTTCTCCGTCGACCGCAACGCACCCCAGCGGTCGATCTGCTTGCTCCACGCGTCCTGCTGGCCGGGTGAATACCCCAGTGCCCGCGCCGCGTCCCGGACCGCGGACCGCGCCCGATAGGTGATCACGTTCGCCACCTGCGCGGTGTTCAGCCGCCCGTATTTTTCGTAGACGTACTGGATCGCCTCTTCGCGGCGGTCGGATTCGATGTCGAGATCGATGTCCGGATAACCGTCGCGGTCGGGGGCGAGGAACCGTTCGAAGAGCAGTCCGTAGCGCACGGCGTCGACCTTGGTGATGCCGAGCGCGTAACAGACCGCGGAATTCGCGGCCGAACCCCGGCCCTGGCAGAGGATGTCGTTCTCCCGGCAGAACCGCACGATGTCCCAGACGATCAGGAAGTAGCCGGGGAAGCCCAGCTTTTCGATGATCTCCAGTTCGTGCGCGATCAGCTTCCGGGCTTTTCGGCGGTACTCGGCGGTCTTGTTCTTCTCGTGGTCCTTCGCGCCCTTGAGAGTGAGTTCCTTCAAGTAGGACGCTTCGGTGTACCCCGCCGGAACGTCGAACGGCGGCAGCTTCGGTTCGATGTGATGCAGTTCGAACGCGCATTCCCGGCCGAGCAGCGCCGCGCGCTGCACCGCGCCCGGATACCGCGCGAAGATCTCGGCCATCTCCTCCCCCGACCGCAGGAACGCCGTCCCCGCGGCGGGCAGCCAGCCCTCCATGTCCTCCAGGCCCCGCCGGGCGCGGATCGCGCTGAGCGCGTCGGCGAGCGGGGCCCGCTCCGGCCGCGCGTAATGCGCCGCCGTGGTCGCCACCGTCGGCAGCCCGAACTCCGCGGCCATCTCGCTCAGCAGGTCGTTGTGCGTGCTGTCCAAGGGGAGGCTGTGGTCGATGAGTTCGACGTAGACGTTCTCCCGGCCGAAGCAGTCGATGAGTTCCTTCAGTTTCTCCACCGCCGCGACGGGACCTCCGGCGACGAGGGCCTTGCGCACCGCGCCCTTGCGGCAGCCGGTGAGCACGACGCACTTCCCGCTGACCTCTTCGGCGACCGCGCGCAGGTCGTAGACCGGCCTGCCTTTCTCGGCTCTTTCCTTGGGCGACAAGTATTCCCTGTCGAAGCCGTACAGCTGTCCGGCGGTGATCGCGCGGTTCAGGCTCAGGTAGCCGTCCTGTTTCTTGGCCAGCAAGAGAAGGTGTTCGCCTTCGGGATCGGCGAACCCGTTCTGCGGTCCGGACAGGCCGAAGCTGAGCTCCGTGCCGAAGACGGTGTGCACGCCCAGTTCTCTCGCCGCTTCGGCGAAGCGCACCACGCCGTACATGCCGTCGTGATCGGTGAGGGCGATCGCGTCCAGGCCCAGCCGCGCGGCCTCCTCCACCAGTTCCTCGGGATGGCTCGCCCCGTCGAGGAAGCTGAAGTTCGAATGGCAGTGCAGTTCGGCGTACGGCACCCGGCGCGCGGTGGCCCCGTCGTCTTCGCCGATCTGCCCCGTCAAGTCGGGGGGACGCTCGTAGCCCTCCCGCTTGGCGCTCCAGGCGGGGCTGTCACCGCCGTCGCCGGGCTGGACCTCGCCCGCGAGTTCGCGGGCGAGATCCTTCCACGGCTTCGGAGGGTTGTTCCAGCCCATCGGTCACCGATTCTCGATCGAGCGTCTAGGCGGGGGGACGAACACTTCCGCTCGCGGGACGCACGCCGCCCAAGCCGTGTTTCGTTCGAGGCACTCTTTACCGCCGAGAGCGCTTTGACACTGCTCGGCACGCTGTACCGGGATGGCCGGTTCCTCCAGCCACCGCCGCACCAGCCGCGTGTACTCCTCGTCCATGGTCAGTCGTACTTCCCTTCCAGCGTCCACATCGGGTTTTCGTGGTGTTCGAAGCGGAGCAGCACCGCCTCCTCCGCGTCCGGCCCGTCGGCCAGCAGCACCTGCAACCGGATCCGGGTCCCCGACCGCGCATGGCCCGCCCCGGCCCGGACGCCGACCAGCCACGGCCCCGCCCAGGCGAGGACCTGGCGCGGCTCACCGCCCTCGAAGCTCACGAGGAACGGTGTGGCGGTGACCCGGCGCCGCGCGGTGATCTCCACGACGCTCCCGTGTTCGTCCAGTACCTGGGCGGGCACCGGCCGGGGGAACACCGTCGCCGGGGAGGGCGACGGGAGCCGTCCGGCCCAGTTCGCGTCCGCTTGCGCGGACCGCTCCCGTCTGTCGCCCCACGGCACCAGCCGGACACGCTCGGCGGGATCGCGGCCGCCGTCGAGCACCGCGGTGAAGACGCTCTCCGGGCCGAGCAACCCCTGCACCCGCACCAGGGCGCGGGCGGCGCGCTCGCCGGACAGGCCTTCGTCCTCTGTGGACGGACGCAGCGCGCCTGCCGCACCTGCCTGCCACAACCCGAGCTGCAGCGACCGGCCCTCGACGGTCTCCTCCGGCTCCAGCCGCAGCCGCACGACGCCGGATCGGGGCCGCGCCGAGGTGTCCCGGACCTTCAGCCAGCCTTCGAACTGCCAGCGCACCCTGTCCGCGACGCCGGACGGGGTCAGCGGTTCGGCGCAGCGCCACACTCTGCCCAGTTGTTCGCCGGTCTCGGTGGTGGCGTAGATGCCGAGGCGAGTGCAGGCCAGCCCGTGCGCGGCGAGCCCGGCATGGAAGCGCTCACCGAGCCCTTTCGCCACGAACGCGGCGGCGTCGACCCTGTCGATCGGCGGGTCGAACGCCTTCGCGAGCGAGAGTTCCGGTGGTGGACGGCGGCGCAGCGGTGGACGTTCGGACCGCCCTCGTGCCAGCCGGTGAGCGAGGACGCCCTCCGTCCCGAAACGCGCGGAGACGTCGCTTTCGCCGAGCGCCGCGAAAGCACCCAGCGTGCGAAGTCCCAGCTGCCGGAGCAAGGTGACCAGCTCGGTTCGCCCCGCTTCGGGCTGATCGAGCTCTCGAATGGGCAACGGGGCGAGGAAATCCGCGGTCTCACCCGGCTCGACCAGTGTCGAGCGGCGGGCGGCGAGCGTCGCGGCGAACAGGCCGTCGGCGACGCCGACCTGAGATTCCACCCCCGCCGCCACGGACACCTCGTCGACCAGCCTTTCGAGGAGACCGTGCTCGCCGCCGAAGTAACCGGCCGCGCCGTCGACCGGGACGGCGACGATCCCCGGGCGGACGACCTCGACGCCGACCGCCAGCTCCTCCACCGCCTGCGCGACGGACTCGAAGAGCCGGGCGTCACGGCCGTCGTCCTCACCGAAGACCGCCAGATCCGGGCAAGACGACTGGGCCTCGCGCCGCCGCATCCCGCGACGGACGCCGAATCCCCTGGCCACCGCAGTGCAGGCGACCACGCGGTTCGCCGAGAAGACCGCGGCCGGACGGCCGACGGGCTCGCCCGCGACGGCCGCGGCGGCGACCGCGGGCCAGTCCGGGCACCACAGCACCAGCATGCGTACAGGTGGGTTCACGCCGTCCCCCACCTCGCCGCGGTCGCGGTGGGGAAGTCGGCCTTCTCGACTTCGCCCTCGCCGGGGAACCGCAGCAGCGCCGACATCGGCCGGGCGGCCGCACCCCGGCCACCGGCCCGCACCTCGACCTCACGGGTCCGCAGGTAGCCCGAGCCGCCGCCGGTGAAGCCCGTCCAGCGCGCGCGACGGCAGCTCAGCTCGACCTCCGCACCGGGCCAGGAACCCAGCGAAAGCAGCACCGAACCACGGTTGCGCGCGCGGGCGGACAGCCGTCTCGCCACGTCGGGCCGGGTGAGCCCCGGACCGACGACCACGAGATCGAAGCCGTCGAGCAAGGCCGCGGTCACCGCCGGGAACTCGGCACCGGGACGGGGGACCAGCGCGAGCCTGCCCACCTCGACCCCGAGTTCCGCGGCGGCGACCACCCCGAGCGCGGGCAGGCCGACCGCGACCGCCCACGCACCGCCGGCGGTGGCGGCGGCGAGCAGGGTGAGCATCAATGACGTGGACCCCAGCACCGAAACGGTGCTCCCGCGCCGGAGCCCCGCGGCGGGCAGCAGACCGGACAACGCCGCGGACACCGGGAGCACCCTTCCCGTCGTCCTCGCGTGTTCGGCCGCGGAAGCCACGCCACTGGCCGTGCTCACTCCTGGCAAAGCCGCCAGCCTCGCCAACGGCAAGGCCCGTGCTTCGACCACCTCCGCTGTCACCGGACCTCGCCTCCCCACGACACCTGAACCGTCCTTTGTGGACGGTTTGAGGGTGCCACGGGGAAGGCGGCACATCGAACGCCTGTTCGATGTCTCCAGTACACCGGTCGGCGCAGCGGTTGTCAAGCGATGAGGGAACCGTCACCGGACCTGTCATCCTGGACGCCATGTCCTCGGAAGCCTTGCGCCGCGCGCTGTCCGACCCCGGCGAACCACCGCTGCGTCCGCTGCCGGACGAGGTCGCCGCCCTGCTGGAGCAGTTGGCCGCTCCCCCTCGGCTCGCCGCCCATCTGCGGGCGGTCCACGACGTGGCCCGCACGCTGGCCGACTGGCTGGAGAAGGAGTTTCCGGCGGTGGACCTCGACCGCGAAGCGGCCCTTTTCGGCGCCGCCGTCCACGACATCGGCAAGACCGTCCACCCCGGGGAGTTGTCCGGCCCCGGCTCCGCACATGAGCAGGCGGGCCACGAACTCCTTCTGACCCAAGGAATCAGCGAAGAGCGGGCTCGATTCGCGCGAACGCACGCCGCCTGGGGCGAAGACGTCGGCGTCGAGGATCTGCTCGTCAGCATCGCGGACAAGATATGGAAGGCGAAGCGGGTCGAGGATCTCGAACAGCTGCTGGTCGACCGCCTGACCGTCGCGAGTGGACAGTCGCCGTGGGAGGTCTTCATGGCGCTGGACGACCTGCTCGACCGGATCGCGGCGGACGCCGACGGGAGGCTCGCCTTCCAGGCGCGCCACCCCGTCGACGGCTGATCGGTCAGGCCACGCGAGGCAGCGGGGCCGGGTGATGGCGCCGGAAAGCGGGCGCGGAAGTGCCCGGCTCGCCGTGCAGCCAGTCGTAGAGGAAGTGGAACTCCGGCCCGAACCGGCTCGCCTCGGCGTTCAACCGCTCCGGTGACGTGGACGGCCAGCGACCGGTCTCGACGCGATCCCGCAGCAAGCGCAACGCCGTCAGCTCCTCGGCCGCGGTGTGCTGACAGTGACCGCCCCGGTTCACGAAAACCTGCCGGATCCGGGCGGGATCGACGCGGTCGCCATAGGTCCGCTCGTGTTCGGGGGCGACGCCGTCACCGATCGGGTGCAGCGTGACGATCGGCTGGTGGCCGCGTCCCGTCGGCGTCCCGATGCGGTCGAGCAGCCGGGCGGCGGCGTGGTCGGCCTTGACGCGGGGCGCGGCGGCGAGCTTGGCCAGATCGGCGCCGAGGTCCAGGCTCGCGGCGCGGTAGGCCTGCTTCACGAGGTCACGTTCGCTCGACCGAGCGAGCAGGCCGCGGTAATCCACTCCGGTGTTCCCGGTCGGGTTGCCGCCGGCCTGCTTCTCCAGATCGGCGCGGTGATCGCCCCAGGAAAGCTGGTCGTAGACCGCTTGGACGAACTTCGTCTGCTGGCGGATCTGCTCGGTGACGTCCGTGGAGCGGGGATGGTGCGCCGTCGACCAGCCGGGGGCGTCGGCGAACGCGTTGGCGAGGGCGAGCCGCGCCCGTCCACCGGGTGATTCCAGCGCCTCCGCGATCACCTGATGGGCTTTCGCGAGGTTCGCCCGCGGGTCGGCGATACGGACGATCTCGAGTTCGGGCGCCAGCAGCGTCCGGACCGCGAACCCGAGGTCCAGCGCCTGACCGAACAACGCGGAGCCACCGGCGACCGGACCGCACATCGCCAGCGCGCCGTCGATCCGGTGCGGGAGCCGCTCGGACAGCAGTACCGCGTTGAGCCCGCCACCGGAAGCTCCCCAGGTGAGTACCTGCGCCGGGCGTCCGACGTTGCGGTCGAACCAGGACAGCAACGCCGTCTGATCGTGAACGGCTTCCCGGGCGGAGAAGCCGTTCGGCTTGCTGTAGAGCGACGCGGCCAGCGCGTACCCCTCGCCGAGGAGGACGGGCTTGGCCTCCGGCCGGTTGGCGAGCTCGATCTCTTCGGGAACGTAGCCCGGCGGGTAGATCCCGTGGTTGTACAGCAGGAGCTTGCCGTTCCAGTTCGACGGCACCTCGACCCGGTACTGGGCGCCGTCGATCGCTCCGGTGTGGACACGGACGTCGTCCGCGGTGAGGGCTGGCGCGCCGGTGACGATCAGCGCGGCGGCCAGGATTCCTGTCAACGTCATGCCGGAAATGCTGGCAGCGCAAAGCTTCGCGGGAATCCGTCGAGACGCGGCTTCTCGCCTACGCCTCCCGACGTACGAGCTCTTCCGCCAATTCGACGACGATCCCCTCCGGGCTGCGGACGTAGCAGAGCCGGTAGCTGTCCTCGTACTGGACCAGTTCACCGACGAGTTCGGCGCCGTGCGGCCGCAACCGCTCGAGGGCGTCCTCGATGTCCTCCACGGAGAACACGAAGTGACGGATGCCGGGAGTGTTCATCGGAGCGCGCGAATCGTCTGCCCGACCGGACGGCGTCCGGTACTTGATGAGCTCCACACCGCCCTGGCCGTCCGGTGGCCGCAGCACCGCGATGTTCGTCAAGACCCCTTTCAACCCGGTGAGGCGATCGACCGTGTCACCCTCGAGCGACGCCTCGCCTTCCAGTTCGAGACCGAGTGCGACGAAGAACCCCTTGGCCGCTTCGAGGTCGTGGACGACGACACCGACGTGTTCCAGTTTCTTGAGTGCCATGACAGTTCCTTTCAGGCGCTCTGACGGCGCATGAGCTCTTCGACGGCGGTGGGCAAGGTCGTTTCGAAGTCGATGAGCTTGACCCAGGTCGGGGTCACCACGATCCGGACCATGCCGTCGTAGAGCGACTGCACCTGCTTCTCCCACTCGACCCGCTGCTCGGGCGTCATCTCGTAGGTGCCGCTCCACTGCATGTACTCGTCGGGGATGCCGTCGACGTAGTCCAGCTCGACGGTGCCGCGGAGGAGCAGGATCTTCGGCGGGTGCGATTCGGTGTCGATGGTCAGGGCGACGGCGGGGTTGCGGCGCAGCGACGGCAGTTTCGGCGCGTTCGTCGGGGTGCACATGACGATCTCCTTGCCGTTCCAGTGGATGCCGATCGGGATCGACCGCGGCGTGCCGTCGAGCGCGGTGTAGGCCAGCCGGGCCAGGTCCCGGGCCAGGAGCTCCTGGCTGAGCGGGCGGTTCAGGATCTCGTCGATCGTGTTCTGCTGCATGTCGCTCTCCTCGGGTCGCTGTCTTCGCGGACGCCCCAGGGACGCCGCCGTCCTCCGCACTTCGACACCCCAGAATGTGACCCGCGTCACATCGCCTTTAGCGGGCTAAACGCGATCCGTTGTCGAAAGCGCCCCTGGCCAGGCGTCGCCTCTATGAAGGCACACGAGAGAGGACAGTCATGGCGAAGGAATCCGAGGTCCGCTTCGAGGGCTTGATGCCCACCACACCCGCCGACACCTGGGCCGCGATCACCACGGGCAGCGGCGGATGGCTCTGGCCGATCCGGTACGAGCCGCGCGACGGCGGCACCGAATCCGGCCTCACCCCGAACGGCGGCATGGTGACCGTCTGGAAACCGTCGAAACGCTTCGTCACCTATGCCGAAGACGAGAAGGGCTGGTTCAACACCCTCGAGTACGTCCTCGAGCCGAAGGACGGCGGCACGTACCTGCGCTACGAGCACACCACCGTCTTCGACGACTGGGACGTCGACTACGACGCGTGCGAGCGGCACACGGCGTTCTACTACCACTCGCTGAGCGAATACCTGACGCACTTCAACCGGCGTCAGGCGAAGTACTTCAAGGCCGACGCGCTCGAAGCGTCGACGGCACCGGAGGCGTTCGAGGCCGTGCGGGTAGCGATCGGCGCGACGGTCGCGGGCGATCAGGTGCGCTTCGAGGTGCCGGGCGCCGGCACCGTCGAAGGCGTCGTCGACTACCTGACGCCGGAATTCATCGGCGTCCGGACCGAGGACGCGCTGTACCGCTTCTACGGCCGGAACGCCTGGGGCTGGCCTGTCGGCATCGGCCATCACCTGTTCGCCGAAGACGCTGACGCGGACAAGGCCGAGAAGGCGTGGACGGCCTGGCTGGCCGGCCTGTACGCCTAGCGGGGCAGGTTCTTCGCGAGCTCGGCGCCGACGGACTTCGCCGCTTCGGCGGACTCCGCGGGCGGGATCGGCGAGTTCGTGAAGAACCCCTTGTCCCAGCCCTTGTAGGTGACGAGGACGACGTACACGCCCTGGGTGAACCGCAGCTCGGCGCCACTGAAGGCACTGTCGGTGTCCAGGGAGACGAGAACCGCCTTCTCCCCGATCCCCTGCACCTGCTGCTGGCGCTCGGACGGCGCGGCCGACCCGACGGAGGACTTCGCCGCCCGCTCCTGGGCGTCCGTTCCTTCGTGGCGGTAGACCATGACCTGGAGGGTGCGGTCGTGGACGTTGTCGCCGTCCGGCGCCGACCAGGAGCAGCCGACCTGCTTGGTGACGATGTCACCGGCCTTGATCTCGTTCTCGCGGGTGCCTTGGAAGCTGTTGGTGACCGTCTTGTTCAGGGCCTCCGGGGAGACCTTGCACTCGGTGGGCGGCTGCTCGGAGACCGGCGCCTTGCCGACCGACGAGTAGTACTCCGACGCGAAGATGCCGCCGGGGATGCCCAGTCCGAGCAGCACCACGCCGCCCACGATCAGGCCGACGATCAGCCCGGTCTTTTTCTTCTTGGGCGGCTGCTCGTAACCCGGCATCGGCGGGCCGTACCCGGGCGGCGGACCGTATCCCGGACCACCGGGTGCGCCGTACCCCGGAGGCGGGCCGTAACCCGGCTGCTGCCCGTAGCCCGGCTGGCCTCCTTGCCCAGGTGGCGGACCCTGACCCGGTCCCTGGCCGTACCCCTGCGGCGGCTGGTGCACCGATCCTCCTAGCGATCCTCGCGTACGCGCGCGTCGCGATTAGCCCGCTAAAGGCGACACGCGGCCAGCATGGCACGGCGGCCCGGGGCGCGGGTGGCCGATGAGGTCAGCCCACCGAATCGAAGGCGACCGGCTTGCCCCCGGAACGCGTTTAGCGGGCTAAACGCGATCGGTCGGATCGCGATTAGCCCGCTAAAGGCGCTTTGACGTCAGTGAGCGAAGTGGCGCGTACCGGTGAGGTACAGGGTGACCCCGGCGGCCTCGGCGGCGGCGATGACCTCGGCGTCACGGATCGAGCCGCCCGGCTGGACGACGGCGCGGACACCGGCCTCCAGCAGGACCTCGAGCCCGTCCGGGAACGGGAAGAAGGCGTCCGAAGCGGCGACGGCGCCCTTCGCCCGGTCTCCCGCCCGCGAGACCGCGAGCCGCGAGGAGTCGACCCGGTTGACCTGGCCCATGCCGACGCCGACGGTCGCGCCGTCGTTCGCCAGCAGGATCGCGTTCGACTTCACCGCGCGCAGCGAACGCCACGCGAACTCGAGGTCGGCCAGCGTCCGCTCGTCGGCGGCCGCGCCGGTGGCCAGCGTCCAGTTCGCCGGGTCGTCGCCCTCGGCGGCGATCGTGTCGACGGTCTGCACCAGCACGCCGCCGGAGATCGGCCGGAACTCGATCGGATCCGGCGCCGTGATCGCGGGCAGCTTCAGCAGCCGCACGTTCTTCTTGCGCTGCAGAATCTCCAGTGCCTCGGCGTCGAAGTCCGGGGCCAGGACGACCTCGGTGAACACCTCGGAGATCTGCTCGGCGGCCTCGCGGCTCACCGGCCGGTTGGTCGCGATCACCCCGCCGTAGGCCGAAACCGGATCGCAGGCGTGTGCCTTCCGGTGCGCCTCGGCGATGTCCTCGCCGACGGCGATCCCGCACGGGTTGGCGTGCTTGATGATCGCGACGGCCGGAGCCTCGAAGTCGTAGGCGGCGCGGCGCGCGGCGTCGGTGTCGACGTAGTTGTTGTACGACATGGCCTTGCCGTGCAGCTGTTCCGCGTGCGCGAGGCCAGGACGCCAGTGCTTGTACAGCGCGGCCTTCTGGTGCGGGTTCTCGCCGTAGCGCAGCACGTCGCCGCGTTCCCAGGTCGCGCCGGTGAAGTCCGGGAAACCGGAGTCGTCCGCGGGCGCGTAGACGTTGGCGAACCACGCGGCGACGGCGGTGTCGTACGCCGCGGTGTGCGCGTAGGCCTGGGCGGCGAGCCGCTTGCGGTCGGCCAGCTCGAAACCACCGGCGGCGACGCGCTCCAGCACCCAGCCGTAGCGGGACGGGTCGACCACGACGGCGACGCTGCTGTGGTTCTTCGCCGCCGCGCGCACCATCGCCGGGCCGCCGATGTCGATGTTCTCGACGCAGTCCTCCGGGCTCGCGCCCGAGGCGACGGTCTGCGTGAACGGGTACAGGTTGACCACGAGCAGGTCGAACGGCGCGATGTCGAGCTGCTTGAGCTGTTCGACGTGCTCCGGGCGGTCACGGTCGGCGAGCAGGCCCGCGTGCACGCGCGGGTGCAGCGTCTTGACCCGGCCGTCGAGGGACTCGGGGAACCCGGTGACCTCTTCGACCGGCGTCACCGGCACCCCGGCGTTCGCGATGACCTTCGCCGTGCCGCCGGTCGACACGATCTCGACACCCGCCGCGTGCAGCCCGGTGGCGAGTTCGAGCAGGCCGGCCTTGTCCGAGACGCCGATCAGCGCGCGCCGGACGGGACGCTGTCCCTGTGCGGTACTCACGAAAACCTCACCTTTCGTCCCTCGACCGCGCACCCGCTCCGGCCGAGCTTTTCGATCGTTTCCACCAGGAGCCTGCGTTCCACGGCCTTGATCCGCTCGTGCAGGACGTGTTCGTCGTCATCGGATTCCACGATCACCGGCTCCTGCGCGATGATCGGCCCGGTGTCGACTCCGGCGTCGACGAAATGGACCGTCGACCCGGTGATCTTGACGGCCATCGCCAGCGCGTCGGCCACGGCGTGCGCGCCGGGGAACGACGGCAGCAACGCCGGATGCGTGTTGATCACGCGGCCGGGGAACCGCGCGAGGAATTCGGCGCCGAGGATCTTCATGAACCCCGCCGAGACGACCAGGTCGGGCTGGTAGGCGGCGACGGCTTCGGTGATCGCCTTGTCCCAGGCCTCGCGGTCCGGATGGTCGGCCATCCGCACGGTGAACGACGGCACGTCGGCGCGTTCGGCCCGCGTGAGCGCCTCGATCCCGGTGCGGTCGGCTCCGACGGCGACCACCTTCGCCGGGAAGTTCGGCTTTTCGACGGCGTCGAGCACGGCTTGCAACAGCGTGCCGGAACCGGACGCGAGGACGACGAGCTTCACCGGAGTGGGCAGATCCAACCGACTAGCCAGAACGGGCTCCTTGCCACGGCGGTACGCACTCGGGCGTACGGCGCTTCACCTGGTCGCGACAACCCTAACGGTCGCCGCCGGGCGCGCTTTCGTCGCCGGACCCGTCGGTGGACTCGGTCACAGCGTCGTCAACGACACCGTCCTGCTCGGGCTCGGTTTCGGGCTCTGGTTCCGCCGGGGGCTCGTCTTCGTCCTCACCCAGCTCGCGGGCGAGTTCCGCTTCGGCCTCGTCATCGAATTCGTCGTCGACGTCGGTTTCGGTTTCGTCAGCCGCTTCGTCTTCTTCGGACTCGACGGCTTCCTCCTCGACTTCGGCGAGGTCTTCGGCGCCGGGTTCCCCTGGCGGCTCGGGAGCCTCGTGTGCTCCGGCGAAGAACGCGACGAAACCACCGGGGACGACGATCCAGCAGAAGGCGATCACCGACGCGACCCCGACCGGCACGCTGACCGGGTCGAACGGCCCGTCGCCGAGCCTGCCGCCGGCGACGGTCCCGAGGACGACGCAGCCGAACGCGACGAGCGCGCCCGCGACGGCGACCGCCCGCATCCGCAGCATCGGATCTTCGTCGATCGTGCGGATCTTCCAGCCGACCAGCGCGCCGGCCAGCGCGGGCAGGAGCAGCAACACGGGCCACCAGACAGCGTGGTGCGACGGGATCCCCGCCAGCACCGGCACCCCCGGCAGCTGTCCCTCCCGGTAGCCGAACATGCCGACGGTCAGCGAACCGACCGAGAACCCCGGCCCGGTGGTGAAGGACAGCGCGGCGACGACCGCGTTCGGCAGGTACGCCACGGAAAGCGCGAACAGACCGAAGCTCGCACCGAAACCGGGCTCGAACAGACTGTCCACAGTGGACCACGAGAGCGCGGTGGCCGCGGTGAACACCACGGCGCCACCGGCGATCATCGCGGCGAGACCGAGCGCGCCCGCCCGCAGGCCTCGGACGGCCACCGGGTCGAACCGGTCCCGCACCGCGGCCGGAAGCCCGCAGCGTTTGGCGACTCCCGCGACGGCGGCCAGCCCGGCGATGAGTCCCGGCACACAGAAGGCGGTCAGCGGGTTGACCCCGATCGGCGATCCGCCGGCCAGCAGGGCGATGAGCACGCCGAACAGCGCGTGCGCCCCGGCTATCACCGTCACCACCGGGACGGCGTCCGCCGGGGTCCGGCCGCCGATCCGGCGCGTGGCCCGCGCGGCCGCCCTCGCCGCGAGCCACCCGACGACGAGCGTCGGCAGCAGCGGCAGCACGCCGAGCGGATGACCGGCGAGTTCGAGTTCCACCTGCCAGGAGGCGAGCCAGCCCGGCCCGGCGGCGAGCAGCGCGCCGGTGGCGGAGAACCGGGACCGGTCGGCCGTGAACGCGACCACCGCGAGTACGGCCGCGACGGCGGTGTAGGAGAAGAGCAAAGGCGCGCAGGCCGCGGCGAGCAACACCCGAACCCGCTTGGCCCTGGACACCTCCGGCTCGGGGACGAGGTCGCTCACCGGCTCTTCGCCCGGCGGGCGTTCGTCGCGGGTGAGCAGCTTCATGATCCGCACCATGACATCCGGACTGAGCCGTCCGGGTGAGGCACGCCGCCATCGGGTGGCGCGCGTGGCCCAACCCACCCGGTCGGGTAACCCCGGAAACGAAAGCACCCGCTGTGACACGGAGAGTCACAGCGGGTGCTTTTGCGTGCGAGAGGTCAGCTCTGCCGGTCGAACCCGCCCGGCGGCGTGCCCGGGTTCTGGCCCTGCTCCGAGGACGGCGGCTGCTGGAAGAACTGGCCCTGCTGCGGCGCGTACGTCGTGGCCTGCTGGCCCGGCGGCTGCGTGACCGGCGGCTGGAACCCGCCCGGCTGCGCGAACGGGCCGGAGGGCTCACCCTGCGGCTGGCCCTGCTGCTGCCCCGCCCCGGGGAACGGCTGGACCTGGGTGGCGGCCGGGCCCTGCTGACCCGGCTGGCCGAACGGACCCTGCGGGCCCTGCTGCGGGAACTGCTGGCTGTAGGGGGCCTGCGGCGCCTGCTGCTGCGGCTTCGCGGCCGGCAGCTTGAGGACGTCGTGCTCGAACAGCAGCGCCGCGACCGCGACCAGCATCTGAAGGATGCCGAGGATCAGGACCACGGTGAGGATGCCGGGAAGCGAGACCTCCGGGCGGCCCTCCCCGCCGTCGACGGTCGGGTAGCCGATGACCAGGTCCAGCGCGCCGAACGCGCCGAGAACGCTGAACAACGCGGCGAACGGCAGCGTCTTCGGGCCGCGCGGCAACGCGTGCAGCGCCGCGAGCAGACCGGAGACCAGGAGGAAGACCGACACCTCCTTGGCCGCGTCGGCCTCGTCGGAGAAGCCGATGAAGAACTGCACCAGGCCGAGGACGGTGACGGCGAGCGCGAGCAGCAGCGCCAGGTTCAGCGGGCTCGCCGGTGACGACGGCGCCTGCTGCTGCGGGAAGGCTCCCGAGCCTGGGTGGGGCTGAGGGGGTTGCTGGCCGCCACCCTGCTGGGGGTAGCCGGGCCCACCGCTGGGATAGGACATCCGAATGCTCTCCTGTCGTTGGACCGGCACCCCGGGGCGCGCGGGACTCCCGGGACAAACGAGGCGGCTGTGATGCTCGAACGCTAGCGCACGCACGGTCACCCCACGCCTCGGGCTCTGAGACGTCTGTACACCCGATCGGGTTCCACGCGGAACCCCCTCGGCGACGCCCATTTCGCGTTTAGCCCGCTAAACGTGCTCCGGTGGCCGGATCGCGATTAGGGGGCTAAACGCAAGTCGGCGGGCCGGGCACCTGGTGAGGCGCCCGGCCCGCCGGGGAATGCGTCAGTCTCCGAAGGATCAGAGGCTGTTGTACAGCTCGCGCGCCAGGACGGCGGTCTCGCTCGGGGTCTTCCCGACCTTGACACCGGCGGCCTCGAGGGCCTCCTTCTTGGCGGCGGCCGTGCCGGAGGAGCCGGAGACGATGGCGCCGGCGTGGCCCATCGTCTTGCCCTCGGGCGCGGTGAAGCCCGCGACGTAGCCGACGACCGGCTTCGTCACGTTGTCCTTGATGTAGGCCGCGGCGCGCTCTTCGGCGTCGCCACCGATCTCGCCGATCATCACGATGACCTTGGTCTCGGGGTCCGCCTCGAACGCCTCGAGGGCGTCGATGTGCGTGGTGCCGATGATCGGGTCGCCGCCGATGCCGACACCGGTCGAGAAACCGATGTCACGCAGCTCGTACATCATCTGGTAGGTCAGCGTGCCCGACTTCGACACGAGACCGATCGGGCCGGCACCGGTGATGTCGGCCGGGATGATGCCCGCGTTCGACTTGCCGGGGCTGATCACGCCGGGGCAGTTCGGCCCGATGATGCGGGTCTTGTTGCCCGTCGCGACCGCGTGCGCCCAGAAGTAGGCCGAGTCGTGCACCGGGATGCCCTCGGTGATCACCACGGCGAGCGGGATCTCGGCGTCGATCGCCTCGATGACCGCGTCCTTGGCGAACTTCGGCGGCACGAAGATGACCGAAACGTCGGCGCCGGTCTCCTTGATGGCCTCCTCGACCGTGCCGAACACGGTGAGGTCCTTGCCCTCGACGGAGACGGTCTGGCCGGCCTTGCGGGCGTTGACGCCACCCACGATGTTCGTGCCGGACTTCAGCATCTTCGTCGCGTGCTTCATGCCCTCGGAGCCGGTGAGCCCCTGGACGATGACCTTGCTGTTCTCGTTGATGAAGATCGACATCTCACGCACCTGCCGCGGCGAGCTCGGCGGCCTTGTCGGCCGCGTTGTCCATTGTGTCCACCACGGTGACCAGCGGGTGGTTCGCGTCGGCCAGGATCTGACGACCCTCGATGACGTTGTTGCCGTCCAGCCGCACGACGAGCGGCTTGGTGGCCTCGTCGCCCAGGATCTTCAGCGCCTCGACGATACCGTTCGCGACCGCGTCGCAAGCGGTGATGCCACCGAAGACGTTGACGAACACGCTCTTCACGTCGGTGTCGTTGAGGATGACGTCCAGACCGGCCGCCATGACCTCGGCCGAAGCGCCGCCGCCGATGTCGAGGAAGTTGGCGGGCTTGACGCCGCCGTGCTTCTCGCCCGCGTAGGCCACGACGTCCAAAGTGGACATCACGAGGCCCGCGCCGTTGCCGATGATGCCGACCTCGCCGTCGAGCTTGACGTAGTTGAGGTCCTTGGCCTTGGCCTTCGCCTCGAGCGGGTTCTCCGCGTCCTTGTCGACCAGGGCCTCGTGGCCCGGCTGACGGAACGAGGCGTTCTCGTCGAGGGTGACCTTGCCGTCGAGGGCGATGATCTTGTCCTGCGGGTCACGGACCAGCGGGTTGACCTCGACCAGCGTCGCGTCCTCGGAGACGAAGGTCTCCCAGAGCTTCACGACGACGTCGGCGGCCTCGTCGACCACGTTCTCCGGGAACTTGCCCGCGGTCAGGATCTCGACGGCCTTCGCCTTGTCGACACCGATGATCGCGTCGACCGGGATCTTCGCGAGCGCTTCGGGACGCTCGACGGCCAGCTGCTCGATCTCCACGCCGCCTTCGGCCGAAGCCATCGCGAGGAAGGTGCGGTTCGCACGGTCCAGCAGGAAGGAGAAGTAGTACTCCTCGGCGATGTCCGAGGCTTCGGCCACGAGCACGCGACGCGTGATGTGGCCCTTGATGTCGAGACCGAGGATCGCCTCGGCCTTTTCCGCGGCCTCGTCCGGCGTCTGGGCCAGCTTGACGCCGCCGGCCTTGCCGCGGCCGCCGGTCTTGACCTGCGCCTTGATGACGACCTGGTTGCCGATCTTCTCGGCGGTGGCCTTGGCTTCTTCGGGGGTGTTTGCCACGGCACCCGGCAGAACCGGTACTCCGTGGGCGGCGAAGAGATCCCTCGCCTGGTATTCGTAGAGGTCCACTACTCCAGTCTCCTGACGACACGCCACTGTGGTGGTCCGTTGCCGGACCGCGCTGTCGGACCAGTCGAGGTTAGCGACCTGCGCAGAAGCAGGGGACTCCGCACCTGGTGAAGTCGGTCACCGTACGCGGTCAGACGGTGTTTCCACGGTGTGAGACCGCACACCGGAGACCCAGTTCGCCGCCTCTTCCAGGCTTTCGAAGGCGTTCTCGAACCGGCCCGGCCCGTTACCGACCGCGAAGAGGAGGACGTCCGGGAGCGCTTCGGCGAGCCCCTCCGGCTCACTCGCGCCTCGCACGACGCCGAGGATGTCCGGATCCTCCTGTTCGGCCGTCCGGACCAAGTGCTCGAGGGTGTCGAGACGTCCGGCGTAGACGACCTCGACCCCGTCGTCGCGCAGCAGTCGCCCGAGCACGGCGGCCGAACCTTCCTCGACGCCGAACTCGGCCAGCACCACGCGAAGGAGACGGCGCGTCACTCGGACCGCCGCGATCCCGCGACGGCCATCCCGGCCGCGACGAGGGAGACGACGGCGGCGCCCAGCGCGAGCCAGAACCCGATCCCCGCCGAAGAGCCGTCGTACTCCGAGCCGACGAGCGGCAGTTCCGCCGCGCGCAGGCCGAGCACCAGCGCGGCACCGGCCAACGCGGCCGCGGCCGCGATCGGCCTCGAACGCACGACGAGCGCGTACAGCCCGAGCACGACCGCGAGGGCGCCGAGCAGGCCCCACGACGCCGCGCCGAAGTCCGACCACAGACCCGGGGCGGTGTAGCCGGGCGCGGTGAACACGGGCGTGCCGAACGCGGCGATCGCCAGCACCGCCGCCGCGACGACCGGGGTGAGCACGGCGCCGTTCGCTCGCGGTTCGTCCATTCCACCGTCGTCCGAGTCGTCGCGCTCCACCACACCGGTGATCACGGCGGCGAGCGCCGCGACGGCCGCCAGCGCGAGCGCGACGAAGGTCCAGGTGACGCCCGGGCCCGCCGAGTAGCCGACCTTGTCGGGCGACGGCAGCGGCAGATCGACGCCGAACAGTGCCGGATCGACGGCCTTGTCCTCGGTCACGGACAAGGCCGCGCTCAGCACGGCCGCCCCCGCGAGCACGACCCCGGCCCATGTGGCCGCGACGACTCCCCTGGCGAACGCCGAGAGCCGCGGCACGAACACGAACAGGGCGGGCACGGCGAGCACGACGGCCGCGCCGAGCAGCAGCCAGCGCGACGGTGTCTCCGGGACGGGCGTCTCACCGTTGGCCGCCAGTACCGGGGTCAACGCCGCCGCGACCGCGGCCGCGGCGGCGAGCAGCGCCAGCCCGCCGGTGGCCAGCCGCCACCAGAACAGTCCTGGCAGCCTGGCCTCGCCTGCCAGGTCACCGGTGACCGCCTCACCGGCTTCCGCGACGTCGAATCTGGTGAAGGCCAGGCCGAACAGCCCGAGGCCCGCGACGATCACCAGCACCGAACCCGGCGCGACCGAGAGCCGGTCCACGACCAGCCCCGCGACCACCGGCGGCACCCCGACCGCGAGCGCCGCCAAGCCCGCGCCCGCGAACCCGCCCTTGCCGACCCCGGCCGAGGGCGAACTCACCGCCACGAGCACGGTCAGCGGCAGCAGGGCCGCGAGCAGCAGGTACCCGGCCATCGCGACCGTCGGTCCCTCGAAGGCGTTCTTGGCCAGGAGGTACGCGTTGCCCGAACCCAGGGGCGCGAGCAGCAGGCCGATCCCGCCCGCCACGCCGAGCACGGGCCCGAGCAGCCGCCAGCGGCGATATCCGTCGAGCTCGCCCGCCAGTTCGGCCTCGTCGCGGGCGGTCCCCGCGGCGAACGCCCCGGCGGCGAGGGTGAGGAGGTGGCCGGCCACCAGCGGCCACAGCCCCGGCCCCGCCGGGGGCAACGCGAGCAGGCGATCGGCGAGGAACAGTTCCGGCCGTGCGGCGAGGGATCCGTCCGCGAGCAACTGCAGGTCCAGCAGCAGCCGTCCGGGTGCGAGCGCGGTCAGGCCGAGCACCAGTCCCGCCGTGAGTCCCGGACGTCCCGTCGACACCGCGTAGAGCACGGCCACCGCGGGCGCGAGGGCCAGCACGACCAGCAACGGCGCGGCGGTGAACCCGGGTGAACCGCCCCGGACGACGGGCATCAGCGCGCCGGCGGCCAGTGCGACCGCTCCGGCCGACACCAGTCCCGCCGACAGCACGAGCGCTCGCGGGCGGGCGCCCGGTTCGCTCCGGAGAAGTTCGGCGGACGCGGTCCCGGGGACGGCCTGCCCGGCGGAGTTGTCATCGGGGTGCCGTGAGCGCGAAGTCATCGACGGCGACGCTAGCAAGCCGGGCCCGCCCAGGCCCGCCAGCAGGGGGATCGCGGGCCTCACCGGCACTCGGCCGGACCTCCCCGGACCGCTCGGTGCACTCACCGAAGGCCTGGATCGCGGCAAACGTCCTTCAACATCACCGGGCAACCGGTTATTTCCCTCGTTTGCCTCCTTTCCGGCCCTCCGGTACCCCCGAATGGCCGCTTGATCTTGTAACGCAGATCACAAGGTTACGAGTAAACCTCATCTAACTTTGGGTAATCTTCACTGGATAACGGCCAGATCATCGTCGCCCGATCGGCCGAGAGGGCGGTCAAATCTTGCTGATCGGGGTGCCGCTTCGTTACTGTCCCCAGGTCCCCATTACAGTCAGATCACGAATGAGAGCACCGAACGAACCACCCCCGAGGTCGTTCACCGGGTTCCCCCGCCCGGGCTCTTGATCCGACTCCCCGAACATGGAAGGCCCCGTCTTGGCTTCACACCGCTCCCCCGGCGGCCAAGCTCCTTCCCCGGCGCTCGAGAACGCACTCGATGGTGCGGTCGTTCGCGTCCGGGGCTCGCACCGACTGTCGCCCCCGTCCTCGGCCCTTCGCGGCCGTGTCGTGGTCGCAGCCGTCGCTGCCGGCGCCTTCGCGGCCGCCGCTGCCGGGCAGACCCTGAAGTCCGTTTCGGAATCCTCCGACGCCGCCGTCACGCCGCTGGCCAGCGCGCAGGACGCGAGCGCCTCGTTCGCCCTCGGCGGTGGAGCCGGTGGCGGCGCCCCCGAGCTGCTGCCGACCAGCCAGTCGGCGAACGCCTCCGCCGAGGCCCAGAAGCTCTCGGACAACAACAGCATCACCCAGGCCCGCGTGAAGCGTGAGGCCGAAGCGGCCCGCAAGGCCGAAGAAGAGGCCAAGCGCCCCAAGACCTGCATGCCGACCAAGGGCACCTTCACCTCGGGCTTCGGCGCCCGGTGGGGCACGAGCCACCTCGGCATCGACCTCGCGGCCCCGATCGGCACCCCGATCGTCGCGGCCTCCGACGGCACGGTCATCGAGGCCGGCCCGGCCAGCGGTTTCGGCCTCTGGGTCAAGGTCCAGCTCTCCGACGGCACCGTTCACGTCTACGGCCACATGAACTCCTTCTCCGTCCGCGAAGGCCAGAAGGTCAAGTGCGGCGAGGAGATCGCCGAGGTCGGCAACCGTGGCCAGAGCACCGGCCCGCACCTGCACTTCGAGGTGTGGCAGAACGGCTCCAAGAAGATCGACCCGCGCCCGTGGCTCGCCGCCCGTGGCGTCAGCGTCGGCTGACCGAGCCTCTTTCCCGCTTTTCGCATCCCGGCCAGTACCGCCGGAAGCACCGGCGCGCCGGGCAACGAAGCCCTGGCGCGCCTTCAGGACCTCCGCTCCCCCCGTTTCGGGCACAAGGGAGCGTCGCAGGTTCTCTGGTTCGGAGCACGTCCGGCTTTCCGGGCCCTCAACGGGCCCATGTGACGCCATCGGACAGTTTTCGGGCGAAGTGCCCCACGGCGACCTGCCACCCCGCGCAGAGTCCCGCCGGGCGCCGTTCGATCGGCCGCCATCCAGCGAAGAACCCGTGGGAAGAAGGCCGGTACCCGGCTGATCGCGGCCCGAACGACCATCGCCGCGCGTGCCCGGATCCGACACACCGTCCGGCCCCGACCGGTTCGTGCGTCCGCGGTAACGCGCGCCAGGCCGCGACCAGCCTGAGCACTTCCGGCGGTTCCGGACCCCGATCCGGCCCCGCCCCTTTTTCAACACCCCGCAAGTACTCCAGTACCCCACTGGAGAAAAAACCAAACAAGACCCCGACCACATCGTGTGCCCCCTCCCCGTTCCGGGGGGCACACCGGCTTGCCCAGCATACCCCAGCGCATCGAACTCGTGTTCGATGGCACAGGTATACGGGAAGGGTCCGACAGTTTTCGGGCGCGGCGAAGAAACCGCAGGTCAGCGCTACAGTTTGACCATCGGGACGCTGCCGATGAGCATCAGCCGGACCTTGCCGGCGGCACCGAAGTCGATCGTCGCGGTGGCCCGGGGTCCGGCGCCGTCGCAGGCGATGACGGTCCCGAGGCCGTACTTGTCGTGGCTGACCCTGTCGCCGACGTCGAGCTTGAGCGCGACGGTGTCCTTCCAGCCCTTGCCGAACGGGCTCGTGCCCGCCGACCTCGACGGCGACGCGGAGCCGCCGCCACGGCTTCCCCACGTCGTCGCGGCGCGCGGCGAGCCACCCGACGAACCGAAACCGCCGGAGGACGACGACGGTGCGAGCCTGCGCCAATCGACCAGGTCGGCGGGAAGCTCGTCGAGGAACCGCGAAGCCGGGTTCATCTGCGGCTGGCCCCAGGCGGAGCGCACCATCGAACGGGAGACGTACAGCCGCTTCCTGGCGCGCGTGATCGCGACGTAGGCGAGCCGTCGTTCCTCGGCCAATTCGGTCGGGTCACCGAGCGCGCGCATGTGCGGGAAGATCCCGTCTTCCCAGCCCGTGCCGAAGACGACCGGGTACTCGAGGCCCTTCGCGGTGTGCACGGTCATCAGCGTGACCACGCCCGCGTCGTGCCCGTCGCCGTCCTCGCCGCCGTCGGCCGCGGGAATCGAGTCCGCGTCCGCCACCAGCGAAACCCGCTCCAGGAACGCGGGCAGCGAGCCCGGTTCCGGCACTCCGGGGTCCGCCTCGGGCAGTTCGCCGTCCGGACCGGCGACCTCGGCGGTGAATTCGGTGAACTCCCGCGCGACGGTGACGAGTTCCGTCAGGTTCTCCACCCGCGACGCGTCCTGCGGGTCTTCGGACTCCTCGAGTTCCGCGCGGTAGCCAGTGCGTTCCAGGACCGCTTCGAGGATGTCGGCGACCTCGGCGCCGCTCTCGGCGACCTCGCCCAGTTCGTCCAGCAGCTCGACGAAACCGGTGATCGCCTTGGCGGAGCGCGGGTTCAGCAGCGGCACCTCGCCGTTGACGGCACCGCGCAACGCCTGCGCGAACGAGATGCGCTCCCGCTCGGCGTACGTCGCGATGACCGCTTCGGCGCGGTCGCCGATGCCGCGTTTGGGGACGTTGAGGACGCGGCGCAGGCTCACCGTGTCCTCCGGGTTCGCCAGCACCCGCAGATACGCGAGCATGTCCCGGACCTCGCGCCGTTCGTAGAACCGCACGCCGCCGACGACCTTGTAAGGCAGGCCGAGGCGGATGAAGATCTCCTCGAAGACCCGCGACTGGTTGTTGGTGCGGTAGAAGACCGCGACGTCGGAGTAGTCCGCCTCGCCCTTGTCCGCCAGCGCGTCGATCTCGCCCGCGACGAACGCCGCTTCGTCGTGCTCGTTGTCCGCGACGTAGCCGACGATCTTCTCGCCGTCGCCGGAATCGGTCCACAGCCGCTTCGCGCGCCTGTTCGGGTTGCGCGCGATGACCGCGTTCGCCGCGTTCAGGATCGTCTGGGTCGAGCGGTAGTTCTGTTCCAGCAACACGGTCCGCGCGTTCGGGAAGTCGCGTTCGAATTCCTCGATGTTGCGGATGGTCGCGCCGCGGAAGGCGTAGATCGACTGGTCCGCGTCACCCACGACGCACAGTTCGGCGGGCTCGAGCCCGGCCTCGTTCTCCTCGGTGCCGACCAGTTCGCGGATCAGCGTGTACTGCGCGTGGTTCGTGTCCTGGTACTCGTCGACCAGCACGTGCCGGAACCGCCGCCGGTAGTACTCGGCGACGTCCGGGAAGGTCTGCAGGAGTTCGACCGTCCGCATGATGAGGTCGTCGAAGTCGAACGCGTTGGCCTGGTTGAGCCGTCGCTGGTACTCGACGTAGACCTCGGCGACGCGGCGCTCGAGGTCGTTGCCCGCGTCGGCGACCGCCGTGTCCGGGTCGATCAGTTCGTTCTTGAGGTTCGAGATGTTCACGGCCAGCGTGCGCGCCGCGTACTTCTTCGGATCGATGTCGAGATCGCGGGCGACGAGCGTGATGAGCCGCTTCGTGTCGTCCGAGTCGTAGATGGAGAAACTCGACGACATCTCCAGCGTTTTGGCCTCACGGCGCAGGATCCGCACGCACATGGAGTGGAACGTCGACACCCACATCGCGTTCGCGCGGCGGCCGACGAGGTCGCTCACCCGCTCCCGCATCTCCGCGGCCGCCTTGTTGGTGAACGTGATCGCCATGATCTGGCCGGGGTGCACGTGCCGCTCGGCCAGCAGATACGCGATCCGCCTGGTCAGCACCCGGGTCTTGCCCGAACCCGCGCCCGCCACGACCAGCAGCGGTGAGCCCGCGTGGGTCACGGCCTCGCGCTGCGCCGGGTTCAGGTCGTCGAGCAGGTCGGAGTGCCGGGACTTGGCCGGGCCGTCCGCTGGGAGATCGAAGAGGGTGTTCATCGCCGGTCCACGCTACAGCGCCGGGCGTAGGCGCCGTTGCCGCCTGCCGTCCGACGCGCGGGCGGTGTTCGCGGCGGAGGATCGGATGCCATGGACACCAACGGAATTCCCTCCCGGCTCCGGGCCGCCGACGCCGACCGCGAGCGGGTCGCCTCGCTCATCCAGGCCGCCGGCGGCGAAGGCCGTCTCAGCCTCGAAGAAGTAGAAGACCGGCTAGGCACTGTGTATTCCACCAAGTACACGGACGAACTGGCCGCGCTCACCTCGGATCTGCCGAAACCCGTGCCGAAGCGGCGCGCGGTCGTCTTCGGGCATCGGGCGGTGCGGATCCACCTCGCGGTCGCCGTCGCGCTCTCGGTGCTGCTGATCGTCCGCTGGACGGTTTCGGGGGTGCCGTTCTTCTGGCCCGCGATGCCGATGTTCTGGCTGGCCATGAGCGTCCTGGTACACGCCCGCGTCCGCGGAGCGCGATGTGATTTCGGCCGGGGTGACGGCGTCGCTGTGGCATAATGATCGGTATGCGGCACGCGACGCGATTTTTTTACGGGACCCGGACTCCGGCTCCCGTGATCGCATAGTGCCTGATTGCCATCACCCGAAGCCCCGGAGTCCTCGGACCTCGGGGCTTTCGCTGTTCCGGGGGCCAGCAGGGAATCCGGACCGAAGAGAGGTCCCGATGAACACCACACAGAAGCCGGACGCCGAAGGCCCGATCGCGTCGGCCGAGGAGATCGGTGAGCTCCGCAAGGAGATCGACTGGCTCGACGGCGAGATCCTGCGGCTGGTCAAGCGCCGCGTCGAGGTCTCCAAGACGATCGGCGCGACCAGGATGGCCGCGGGGGGCACCAAGATCGTCTACAACCGCGAGATGGACGTGCTGGCGCGCTACCGCGAGCTCGGGCCGGAAGGACGCCAGCTGGCGATGGCCCTGTTGAACCTGGGCCGGGGCAGGCTCGGACGGTAGGCGACAGCAGGCTTCGGGGCTCGTGGTGGTCACCAGGTCGCGTTTCGGGTTGGCGCCATGGGGCCGGACCGCGAAGGGCCCCTTGCCTACCTTGACGGTAGTGAAGGGGGCCTTCACCACTTTGCGATCCCCGCTTTCGCCCCACCCGCACCAGAGTCCGCACGGGGGTCGTGAGTGATAAAGAGCGTTAGAACGACCTTTACCGCTCACGACCCCCAGCCCCCGGCCAACTTCGCCACAACCCTGGCGCTCGACGCGGTGAAGGGCCTTCACGTACTTCAGGGCGACCACGGCGCCGGTACCGAATGGGGTCAGGTCGGTCGTGAGTGGCGTTTCGGGCCAGGGGCCCAGTCACACGGACGTACCGGCTCGGTCGCGCGGGGCAGGCTCGGGCGGTAGGCGACAGCAAAGGTCCCCTGCTCTCCCCGCCGCCGGTTCGCGTTTAGCCCGCTAAACGCGAACGGCCACCCCGCGCCCGCGTCACGATTGCGTGCAGTGAGGCGAAACTCAGGGTGTTCCCCGAGCCATGACGGCTCGGGACCAGGCAAACTGGACACATGATTAACCTCATCGCCGTGATCATCGCGATCGCCGGTGTCCTCGCGGCATTGGGCCATCTCGGTTACCTCGCCATGCTGAACAACGCGGCGGGTAAGCGCGCGGGCGGCACCCCTATCGCCCAGTACGTCAAATCGCGCTGGCCGATCGCAGCGGGTACCACCGCGGCCTCTTTGTTCGCGTGGTTGCTCACTAGTGGGGGAACGCCGCTCGACATCATCGCCATTTTGCTTGCAGCGGGTAGCGGAATCACCGCCACCAAAGCCTTGCAATCGACCCAGCAGAAGTACCGCAGCGGCAACTGAACGGCTTCACCAGCACGGATAGCACTGCGTAACGTCACCGAGGCCCGTTCGGCCGCGCCCGACCGAGTGAAACATCTGCAACTTGCAGAGCGGGTGAAGACTTGCGGGTGTCGAGCTTTTAGTGTGGATCCCGTGAGGACCCTTGCGTCTGGGTCGGGCGATGCCCGAATGGCGCGCGGGGGCATCGGCCCCGCGCGTCCACAGTCGCATGCGCGTGCATTTGCTCACGAGAGTGCCCGGGAGTCTGCAAGCGAGGGATCCCGTGAAACCGCTGCTCCGTTCGGCTTAATCGGTGTCACATCGCCGTCAGGGGTGGCCCATGAGGGGGTCGCTCGGACATGAACGGCAGGGTGGGACACCAGGAACGGGACGGCGCCGCGCACGCGGGTCGTCACCGGGCGGGCGGCACTGAAAGCTGGACACCACCCGTGCCGCCCCGGCGGCAGCGCCCGACCGGGCACGGGCATCACGCGCACAGCGAGTTCGCCCCGCCCTCCACCGGTTCCCTGCCCCTGCCGCCACCGCGGAACAGGAGGGCACCGAGCCCCGGCTATGCCCCAACGAGCGGCCTGCTGCCGCTCCCCCAGCCCGCTCGCGAGGTGCCCGTGGAACGCCCGGCCCGCGTCGAGGTCTCGTTCACCGAACCCGTGCTGTCCCCCGCCGAAGAACGGCGCGTGAAGGCGGCCCAGCGCACGAAGGTGACACTGACCGCGCCCGCTCCCCGCCGTCCCGAACCGGTGGAGATCGACGAAGGTGACGACGACGTCCGCGTCTATGTAGCCCCTCCCCTCGACGGCCTGAGCACCTTCGACCTCGGATCGGTGCCCGCTTCGGTGACCCCGCCGAAGACCTGGCGCAAGGCCGCCTGGTTCGCCGCGGCCGCGTCCGCGCTGGTCGTCGTCGGCCTCCTCTTCGCCGGTTCGTTCCTGGTCGGCAAGCCCGCCCCGGAACAGCAGAGCCAAGGCGGCTGGCCCGGCTACCGCGGCGGCAGCCCGCTGACCAACGAAGGTCTCGCCGGCAACGGCGACCCTGCCACGCCGCCGCAGGGTGGCGCGGCGGGCAACCCGTCCGGTTCCGCGACCGACTCCTCCTCCCAGGACGACCGCAGTTCCGCCAACTCCGGCACCTCCACGGACGACGACGCCACCGGCGACGGCGGGTCGCGGCCCGACGCGGGCGGACCGGCCACGACCGGGCGGCCCGCGCCGTCGTCGAGCGACCGGCCGCAGAAGCCGCCGATCATGCCCGCCGACCGCACCACCACGACCTCCCCCTGGTATGCGTCGCAGCCGGACGCGCAGGCAATGGGCGACAACACCGAGGTCTTCCTCAACTCCGTCACCACGAACCCGAACGAAGCCGCCGCGGTGACCTCCGGCGGCCTGCGCGAAGAAGGTGCGCAGGGCCTCCGTGAGCGCTACGCCGACGTCGCCTACTTCGAGGTGAAGAAGGTCAGCATCGACCAGCGCCGCGGGGTCACGGTCAACACCGTCGAAGTCACTCACAAAGACGGCACGAAGACCATGGAGCAGCGCACGCTGACCTTCGGTGACGACGACAAGATCGTCGACGACGGCATGTAGGTGCCACGCACGTGCAAGTGTCCTGTTCCTCTGCACGTGCGGTGCGGCGAGCGGTTGTCCCTGGTCCGGGTGGGTGACCTAAGCTGCCGTTCGTCGTATCGCGACGGCATTCCGGCGATAGAGCCTGGCCGCGGACCGTCTCGACAGGGTTACCTGGCGACTGCAGGGTCCGCACCGTTCAGAAGACGGCCGCGCGGACCAAAGGCGTCGGCCGAACGGCCTAGCGCCTGCCCCGGACCCAGAGCGAGGAATTTCGTGCTTGATCGACAGCGCATACGGCGTGAGGACGCCGTACGTGTCGAGGACGTCATCCCGGAAGAGATCCTGAACGACACCCGCGTCGACCGCGAGTACCTCGAGCAGGTCTTCCGGGAGCCGCAGAAGTTCGTTCCTTCCCGCTCTCGCGAAGAGCCGTCTCCGCGACCCGAGCCCGAAGAAGAGCCGGAAAGCCGCACGGCCCGGCGGGCCAAGCTGGCCGGCCTGGTCGCCGCCGGGCTGCTGGTCGCGGGCGCCGTCGTCACCGCGGGAGTCCTCGCGGGCACCCAGCGGCAGAACCCGGCACCGGGCGCCGCCGCACCCGAGGTGATGAGCGGAGCCGCCGCGCTCGGCGGGCTCGCCGTCCCGGACGCTTCCGAATCGCAGCGCAAGCAGGAGACACCGACTCCCGCGGGCACCAGCACGACGGCCCAGCCGTCCTCGGGCACCGGCCAGGGTTCGGTCCCTCGGCGAGGTTCGGCGTCCAGCAGCACCAGTTCGCAGCCTGCCGCCAAGCCGGCCGCGGTCAGCACGGCCGAGGGCAAGCTCGACGCGGTCCGGAAGTTCTACCAGACCATCGACGCGGATCCCTACGGCGCGATGTCGCTGCTCACGCCGGTGCTGGCCGAGTCCGAAGCGGGCAGGCTGATCCAGGGGTGGAGCGCGATGGACGCCATCCAGATCCAGGATCTCCGTGAACAGGCCGACGGCACGATCCTCGCCGTGGTGACCATGCGCAATCCGGACGGCGGCCTGTTGCGGGTCACCCAGGTGCTCGAATTCGCCGACGAGACGACGGGCCTGATCACCGACGCCCGGCTGCTGTCCGCGCAGCACATGTGACGAATACCCGGCGTTGAACAGCCCTCTACCCAGGGCGATCAGAGCGTACCGCGTGTGTGTGCGCAGAGTGAGCGCCTAGCCTTGTCACGAGTCGGTCTCGGAAAAGCCGGCACACAGACCACTACATGTGCATACGCTCCAACGCTGTGGCGTGCTGAAGGCCGCACCGCGTGCGCGGACCACTCCGCGACGTGAAGACGGAGCCCAAAGGGAGGTCGCGTGAGCGACGAGGGTCGCCTGGTCGCCGGTCGATATCGCATCGCCGGGCGGATCGGCACGGGCGCGATGGGTGCCGTCTGGCAAGCGCACGACGAGGTACTCGGCCGCACGGTGGCGATCAAGCAGTTGCTGCTGCAACCCGGCCTCGAGGCTCACGACGCCGAAGACGCCCGCCAGCGCACGATGCGCGAGGGCCGGATCGCCGCCAGGCTGCACCATCCGAACGCCATCTCGGTGTTCGACGTGGTCACCGACGACAACGGTCAGCCGTGCCTGATCATGGAATACCTGAACTCCACCAGCCTCGCCCAGGAGCTGCAGGAGCACCGGACGCTGCCACCGATCGAGGTGGCCAGGATCGGCGCGCAGGTCGCGGCGGCGCTGACCGAGGCGCACGCGGTCGGCATCGTGCACCGGGACATCAAGCCCGGCAACATCCTGCTGGCACCCAACGGCACCGTGAAGATCACCGACTTCGGCATCTCGCGGGCCAAGGACGACGTCACGGTCACGAAGACCGGGATGATCGCCGGAACCCCCGCCTACCTGGCGCCCGAGGTGGCCATCGGTGGCGACCCCGGCCCGGAGTCCGATGTCTTCTCGCTCGGCTCGACGCTCTACGCGGCCTGCGAGGGCCAGCCGCCGTTCGGCCTCAGCGAGAACACGCTGAGCCTGCTGCACGCGGTCGCGGCCGGGCAGATCATCCCGCCGCGCCAGTCCGGCCCGCTCGCGAGCGTGCTGGCCGTGCTGCTGCACCCGGAGATCCGGCACCGTCCCACCGCCGAAGAGTGCGAGGAGCTCCTCGCCGCTGTCGCGCGGGGTGAAACGCCGCTGGGCGGTCCCGCGGACGAGACCCTGCTCGCCGCCCCGGTCGCGGGCGCGCTCGCGGGCGCGGGCGTGACCCAGGCGCTCGACAGCGAATCGGCCGGGCACTCGGGCTCGCTCCTCGACGAACAGGCCGCGGCGGGTTCGTACTACGACGAAGACGACTACCACCAGCCTGCCGCGTCGAGATACCCGGAAGACGACTACGACGGGTACGACAACTACGACGAGACGGCTCTGCTGTCCGAACGCGGTCACCCCGGCGGCCCGACGCCCACGCGCGCCGTCCCGATCCCCGCGGGTGACTACGTCGACGATCCCTACGACGACGACTACGACAGCCCGCCTCCGCCTCCGCCGCCGCCTCCCACCCGGGCGAAGACCAGCCCGGTGGACGAGGACGACGACGAGAAGCCGGGCGCGTGGAAGAAGCCCGCGATCATCGGCGGTGTCGTGGTCGTGGCGCTGGCCGCGCTGGGCTTCTGGCTGCTGAGCCCGAACAACCCGGAGACGCCCGCGCAGGTGGGGAACTCCTCGACGAAGCCGACCCCGTCGGCGACGTCCTCGGCTCCCGAGACGACGGAATCGCCGTCGGAGACGCAGTCGGCCGAGCCGCCCAAGGAGACGGCGAGCTCGTCGAAGAAGACTTCGACCAAGGCGACCCAGCCGCAGGAGCCAGACCCTCCGTCCCAGACGAAGACTCCTTCGAGGACTCCGACAAAGACGCCGACTCCGACGACACCGACCACGCCGACTACGCCGACGACCCCGACCAGCCAAACGGGCGACCCCGGCGGAGCATGATCCGAGGCAGCAATTGAGTTCTGAAGGTTCCATCGTCGGCGGCCGATACCGCCTGGACCAGCCCATCGGGCGTGGCCGGGCGGGCATCGTGTGGCTGGCGTTCGACACACGCCTGCTTCGCACGGTCGCGATGAAGCGCATGTACCTGCCCGTCGGCCTTCCGACGGACCGGGCGGAACAGGCCAAAGCCGTCGTCGTCCAAGAGGGCAAGGACGCGGCCAAGTTCGAGCACGCCACCGCGATCAAGGTGTACGACGTGCTGCCCGACGGTCCGGACGTGTGGCTGGTGATGGAGTACATCCCGTCGCGCGGGATGTCGACCTTCCTGGCCGAGCACGGCAGGCTGACCGCGGAGCAGGCCGCCGCGTTGGGCATCATGCTCGGCCGCGCGCTGGCCGCGATGCACGAGGCCGGGGTGGTGCACCGGACCGTCGAGCCGGGCACGATCCTGCTGGCCGACGACGGCGGCGTGAAGCTCACCGACATCGGCATCACCGGTGGCGGCGCGAGTCCCGCGTACCGGGCGCCCGAGGTGGCGCGCGGCGAACCGGCGACTTCGGCGTCCGACGTGTTCTCGCTGGGTGCGACGCTGTACACGGCCGTCGAGGGTGTGCCGCCGTTCGGCGAGGACGGCGAGTCTTCGGAACGGCCGCCGCAGACCGCCGGTCCGCTGGCCGGTGCGCTGCGCAAGATGTTGCGGGCCGAGCCGGACGTGCGGCCGACGATGGCCGACACCGTCCGCTCGCTGGGCGCGATCACCGAGGGGCGGCAGACGGCGTTCATCCCGCCGACGGCGCCCGCCATGCCGACGATGCCCGCCTCGATGCCGTTCCCGATGCACCAGGCACCTCAACAGCAGGCACCTCAGCAGCAGCCGCCGCCGGTTCCGCAGTTCCCCCAGCACCAGCCGCAGCAGTATCAGCCGCCGCAACAGCCGCAGCAGTACGTGCCACCGGCACCGCCGCCGCAGCAGTACGCTCCCGCGGCGGCGCCGGCCGCGGCGAAATCGCCCGACACCCGCAAGTGGCTGATCACGGCGGGTGCCGTCGTGGCGGCGATCCTCCTCGGTGTGCTGTTCGCGGAACTGTTCCTGATTTAAGCTAGAGCCGCTCGAGAACCAGCGTCACCAGTTCGACGGGACGGCTGAGGAACGGGCTGTGGCTCGCCCGCCAGGTCACCTGCGTTTCGCACCGGGCGGCGAAGTGGGCGACCATTTCCGGTGCCAGCGCCCGGTCTTCGGAACAGGTGATGTAGGTGTTCGGAGTGTTCTTCCAGGCCGCCCCGATCGGCGATTCGGTGAAGATCGAGACGGGCTCCGGGCGCAGCAGGGCCGTGGCCCGCTCGGCGACGGCGTCCGAGCAGTCGGCGTACAGCGCCTCACGGACGGCGTCGAGATCGAGGTGGGTCATCCCCGCGTCGTCGAAGGTCAGGGGCAGTGACTCCGGTTCGCGGCCGGTTTCCTCTTTGACCCGCTCGATCCAGTACTGAGCGGTCTCACCCGGTTCGCTGACGATCGCGGCCAGGAGGATCAGGTGGGCGATCCCCTGGAGCCCGCTGGCGATCACTCCACCGTAGGAGTGCCCGAGCACCACCGGCGGTTCGGCCGCCTTGTCGACGATTTCCTGGACGATCCGGGTGGATTCGGCGACCGGGCGCGCGCCGATGTCGGGGACGGTGACCTCGGCGCCTTCCTGTCGCAGACGCTCGGCGACGTCGTCGAAATGGGCGGGCTGGTGCCAAGAGCCGTGCAGGATGATCAGGGGACGCACGGGGGTCCTTTCGCCGGCGGAGTTCGTGACTTCCTTGCCAGGCTGTCGACCGCCGGCCCGGCTGTTCAAGCTCAGCCGGTTTTCGTGCCCATCTGATCCCGGTTGTCTATCCGGTCAGGCGGCTTTCGCCGCTTCGCGGATCGCGCTGAGGAACCTTTGCACCGCGGGATGTTCCCTGGCGTGCGCGGCGACGGCCGCGTGGATGGAGCGCACCGGATCGGGGCGGCGGACCTTGCGGATGGCGACACCGGGATGCGGGGCGCCGAGACCGAGTTCCGGGATCAGCGCGACCCCGAGCCCGGCGGCCACGAACCCTTGTGCCGTCTGGTAATCCTCGGATTCGACGACATGGTTCGGAGCGAATCCCGCCGCGCCACAGGCATCGAGCAGGATGTCGCGGCAAGCGCCGGGAAGACCGTCGACACCGACCCACGGATCCTCCGCGAGCTCGCCGAGGTCGAGGACGCGCTTGCGGGCGAGCCGGTGGTTCTTCGGCAGGATCGCGCGGTACGGGTCGTCGAGGAGGTGGATGTACTCGACGCCCTTGACGCGGGGAGTGCTGGTGGGGAGCACGATCATCGCGACGTCGGCCTTGCCGGACTCGATGTCGGGCATCGAATCGTCGGGCTCGACCAGTTTGAGGTCGAGGCGGACACCCGGGAAGTCCCGGCGCAGCGCGGCGACGGCCAAGGGCACCAGGGAGGCGCCGGCCGTGGCGAAGTAGCGGATCGCGAGCCTGCCGGTGCGGCCTTCCTTGAGTTCGGTGAGCGCGGCCTCGGCCTTCGCGAGCTGGGTGCTCAGCGTTTCCGCGTGCTCGGACAGCAGCGAACCGGCGGGCGTCGGGCGCACGCCGCGCCCGACGCGTTCGAGCAGTTCGACGCCGGCTTCCCTTTCCAGGGTGGACAATTGCTGGCTGATCGCGGAAGGTGTGTAGCCAAGGTTCCTGGCGGCGGCGGTGATCGAACCGCTGCTGATCACGGCTCGGAGGACCTGCATGCGGCGGACGTCCAGCATGGTCCGATCTTACAGTTCTTCTTAAGGCTCCCTGCAGTTATTTTCGCTTGTCCTTACGCGTCGGCGCGGTGAAGCTGAGCCAGGCACTTAAGGAGGACCGGGTGGGCGAGACGAAGACCCTGCTGCGGATCGGCGCGCTGGCGCTCATGTGGGGATCGAGTTTCTTCTGGATCAAACTGGGGCTGGGCGCGTTCTCGCCGGTGCAGCTGGTGCTGGCGCGGGTGGCGCTCGGCGCGGCGGTGCTGATCGGGCTCTGCTACCTCGGGCGCGACAGGCTGCCGTCGGGGCGGCGGATCTGGGGACATCTGACCGTCGCGGCGTTCTTCCACAACGCGCTGCCGTTCCTGCTGTTCGCGTGGGGTGAGCTGACCGTCGACTCCGGGATCACCGGGGTGCTGAACTCGACGACGCCGCTCTGGGTGCTGCTGGCCGCGCCGATGCTGGGCACGCGCACGAAGATGACCGCGCTCCGCGTCGCCGGACTGGTCGTCGGGCTCGCCGGGATCCTGCTGATCTTCGCGCCGTGGGAGGCCTCCGGGCTGCTCAGCTGGGGCGCGCTGGCCTGCCTCGCGGCGGCCGCGAGCTACGGATTCGCGTTCGTCTACGAGGGCAAGTACCTGACCGGCACCGGAGACTCGCCGCTGTCGCTGGCCGGCGGGCAGATGCTGGTCGCGACCGGGTTCCTGCTGCTGGCGATGCCGATGGGCGGTTTCTCGCCGGTGCACCTGAGCACCGGCGCGATCGTCGCGGTGGTGATCCTGGGGATCGGGTCGACCGGGATCGCGTTCGCGCTGAACTACCAGCTCCTCGCGAGTGAGGGCGCCGTCGCGGCGTCGATCGTCGGGTACCTGCTGCCGGTGGTTTCGGTGCTGCTGGGGGCGGTGTTCCTGGCCGAGCCGCTGAACTTCCGGGTGATCGCCGGGATGGTCGTCGTGCTGGGCGGCGTCGCGCTGACCCGGCTCCGCCCGAAGGAGCGGGGGACCTTTGCTGCCGCCCCGGTGGTGGAGCGGCCGATGGCGATCGCCGGGGAGACGGCGCCATGACGACGACCACGACCTTGTGGCGCCCGACCGGTCCGGTCGAGCTCGACCTCGTCCGCGAGTCGGGCTGGCGGGAGTGGCCGCCGCGCCTGCCGGAGCAGCCGATCTTCTACCCGGTGCTGAACGAGGACTACGCCATCAAGATCGCCCGCGACTGGAACGTGCGGTACGACGGCGCGGGCTTCGTGACACGGTTCGAGGTCGAGACGGACTTCGTCCAGCGGTACCCCGTCCAGCAGGCCGGCGGGAAGACCATCCTGGAGCTCTGGGTCCCGGCCGAGGAACTGGCCGAGTTCAACACGCACATCGTGGGGAAGATCGAAGTGACCCACGAATTCAGGCGGCCCGTCTGACCTGCGTTTAGCGGGCTAATCGCGATGCGGTGAGGCCTGGGGCTCGGCGGATCGCGTTTAGCCCGCTAAACGCGACGCGTCGTCAGAGGACCGAGACGACGAGCAGGGCGGCCATGACCAGCTCGACCCAGAAGTAGAGCCAGCTCGGGTAGAACCGCTCGGGCCGCTCCGCGAACCGGGCGACCAGCCGCCCGAAGGCCATCCCGGCGAGCGCGACGGCCACCGCGATCGCGGCGCCCCGCTGGATCCCGCCGACGTCGAACGCCGCGAAACCGAGCAGCACGGCGATCGCCACCCCGAAGCCGCCGTAGACCGCCCGCACCTCGGTCCGCGCGGTCGCGGAGTCCAGTTTGATGCCGAACGGCCGGATCAACCGCCCTGGCGCGGCGAGCCCGAGCAGCCCCATCCCCAGGAAGAACACGGCCACCAGGCCGATGAGAACAGGCGCCATCTAGACGAGGCGCCGGTCGGAAGCCCAGCGCGAAAGCTCGTACCGGTTCGAAAGCTGCGTCTTCCGCAGAACGCTCGAAACGTGCGTCTCGACGGTCTTCACCGAGATGAACAGCTCGGACGCGATCTCCTTGTAGGCGTACCCGCGCGCGAGCAGCCGCAGCACGTCGCGTTCCCGCGGCGTCAGCAGGTCCAGGTCCGGGTCGCTGATCGGCGCGGAACCCGGCCTGTCGGCGAAGGCGTCGAGCACGAACCCGGCCAGCCGCGGCGAGAACACCGCGTCACCGTCGGACACCCGCACGACCGCGCGCACGAGTTCCTTCGACGAGATCGTCTTCGTGACGTAACCCCGGGCCCCGGCCCGGATCACGGCGATCACGTCCTCCGCGGCGTCGGAAACCGACAGCGCGAGGAACACGACGTCCGGCAGTTCCGGGCGGATCCGGCGCAGCACCTCGGCGCCGCCGCCGTCCGGCATGTGCACGTCGAGCAGCACGACCTGCGGCTTGGTCCGGGCGATCCCCGCGACCGCCTCGGCCACCGAGCCCGCCTCACCGACCACACGCACGTCGTCGGTGATCGAGTCCAGCTCGGTGCGCACGCCCGCCCGGAAAAGCGCGTGGTCGTCGACGAGGAAGACCTTGACCGGTTCTCGCGTCTGCTGGTTCTCCGTCACGATGCTCCCTCACTCGCCCTGTCCCGTGAGCATAGCGACCTCACGCCGCGCCCTTCCCCGCCTTGACCGGCATCTCCAGCTGGACCTCGGTTCCTTCACCCGGTGCGGTACGCAGTTTGAGCTTCCCGCCGTGCCGCTCCATCCGGGCGCGGATCGAATCCGCGAGACCGTGGCGGTCGCTCGGCACGACGTCTGGGTCGAACCCCTTGCCCCTGTCGCGCACGAAAACCGTCACCGCTGTCGGCTCGACCTCGGCGTACACGCTGACTTCGTCGACACCCGCGTGCTTGGCGGCGTTGACGATCGCTTCGCGGGCCGCCTGGACCAGCGCGGTCAGCGGCTCGTTCAGCGTGGCCTCCCCCACGACCACCTGCTGCACCGAAATCGCGAACGCGTCCTCGACCTCGCCGCACGCGGCCGCGAGCACCTCGGACAGCTGCCCGCTGACAGCTTCCTCTTCGGTCTTCTGGCTCTTGCCGTATCCCGTCGGCCCGTACAGCCAGCCACGCAGTTCGCGTTCCTGACCGCGCGCGAGCCTGGCGACCTCACGCGGCGATTCCGCCTGCTTCTGGATCAGCGCGAGGGTCTGCAGGACCGAGTCGTGCAGGTGCGCGGCGATCTCGGCGCGTTCGTCGGTGCGGACGCGGGCGGTGCGCTCGTCGGAGAGATCACGGACCAGGCGCAACCAGAACGGGACGGTCAGCACGGCCACCCCGAACAGCGTCGCGATCACCGCGACCAGCGCGAACTTGACCTGGTCGATGCTGCCGCTCTGCAGGACGACGACGCCGATCCCGGTCATCACCAGCGCGACACCCGCGACGACGCGGATCGCGGCCGACCAGCCCCCGCCGCCGAGGAACGCCCCGGCGACACTGCCCTTCCCGCTGAGACGCCAGCGCCTGCGCTGCGACTCGTCGGCCTCACGCCAGACGACCGCCGCACCGATCATGGCCAGTGCCAGCGGGATGGCGACCCAGCCGCTGATCAGGCCGGTCAGCGTGCCGCTGGCGACGGCGAGGCCGACACCCAGCGCCATCAGGCCGAAAGCCTGCTGCTTCTCCTTCGGCGCGGTTTTCTCCGGCTCGACGTCACCGCTCTGCTGCTGGACGAAGACCCAAAGCAGGCCGTACGCGAGCAAGCCGGTGCCGTTCAGCGCGGCCAGCAGCGCGAACGCCGTCCGGACCCAGAGCACCTTGACGCCGAGGTGGTCGGCGAGGCCGCCGGCGACACCCGCGATGGCGCGGCCGGAGCGGCGGCGATACATCTTGGGCGGCTCGAACGGGGCCGGGGACAGGCTGCCGGGCACGGGCACCGGAGGGCGCTCGATGATCATCGGCTTCACCTGCACGGTGAGCTCGTCGGGGGCGGATTCCTGCACGTTCTCCATGGTCACACGGAGCACGGAACCGATCCATCGGGGAAACCCCTGACTCTTCCCGCTGGGGGAAACCTCAGGGGACTTCCCGGATGTGGCGAGGGTCGGGCGGAGCGCATTCTTTGTGGCATGAGTGGGAGTGAGACACACACGCCGAAGCACGGCCCAGCGGCCGGCTTCGAAGCGACCGTCAAGGATTTCTGGCGGAGCAGGCCGGTCCGCCCGGCACACGGCCGCAAGTTCGCCGGTGTCGCCGCGGGAATCGGCTACCGGTACGGCATCGACCCGACCGTGGTCCGGGTGGCGCTGGTCGCCGCGACCGTGTTCGGCGGATTCGGTGTCTTCATCTACCTGCTGAGCTGGTTGTTCCTGCCGCAGGAAGGTGACCGCGTTTCCGCGTTCGAGGGCCTGATCGGCCGGGGCCGCGCGTCGAGTTCACCGGCGTTCGCGGTGCTGCTGCTGATCCTGCTGTTCCCGGGACTCACCTGGACCCTGAGCGGCGGCTGGCTGACCGACGGCACCGGGCTGATCGGTTTCGCGCTGATGGCCGTCGCGCTGTACTTGCTGCACCGCAACCGCGGGCAGTTCAACCGGCCGGTGCCGCCCGCCCCGGCTCAGCCGACCGCCGCGTTCTCGATGGCGTCCGCGTCTACGGCGACCTCCGCTTCGGCTGCGACCGAAGGCGGCTGGGACCCGCTCGCGGCCGACCCGTCCGCTTGGGACCTGCCGAACGCGTATCAGTCCGGCGGTCTGCCGCCGCAGAGCCCTCCGCCGCCTCCGGCTCCGCCGGTGCCTCGCGGCCGGAAGTCGAAGATCGGCGCTGCGACCTTCGGGGTCGCCGTGCTGGTCGGCGGCGTGGGCACCGTCCTGGGCTTGGACGGCGAAGCGTGGTTCACCCTGCAGCACGTCATCGGACTCACCCTGGGTGTGGTCGGCATCGGGCTGGTGGCCGGCTCGTTCGTGCGGGGCGGTCGCGGGCTGATCGGGCTGGCGGTGCCGCTGGCGATCGTCGGGATGGCGCTGACCACGGTGCCGTTCGACAACTTCTCCGTGAAGGGCGGCCTCGGCGACCTGAAGGCGACGCCGAGCGCGGCGTCCGATGTGCTGCCGGAGTACCGCCACTCGGCGGGCGACATCGACCTCGACCTGACCAAGCTGCCCGCGGGGGCCTCGGTGACCACGAAGGTCTCCAACGGGGCGGGCAACTCGACGGTGCTCGTGCCGACGGGTGCCGAAGTGAAGGTCACCTGTGAGACGGGAGCGGGCGAAGTCGATTGCCTCGGCCAGTCCCGCTCGGGGGTCGGTGAGGACGCCGTCGACTTCACCTCGGCGGGCACCAACGGCCAGAAGATCGTCCTGCAGGTCAAGAACAGTGTCGGAAACGTGGAGGTGCGTCGTGGCTGAGTACGACTACGACAACTACGACAGCACGCAGACCCAGTCGGCTCAGCCCGCGAAGCGCGGGGTGGACCTCTTCACCCTGATCGTCGGGATCGCGACGCTGCTGGTGTCGGGTTACGTCCTCTCGGACGGCTCCTCGTGGCTCCCGCAGTTCGACTTCCGCTGGGTGATGGCGGGCGGCGCGATCTTCGTCGGCGTCCTGCTTCTCGCCGCTTCGCTGCGCAAGAGCCGCCGCTAGCGGCCGCACTCACGATCCACTCCACTCCGAAGGCCCCGGCCCCTCGCCGGGGCCTTCGCCTTGCCCCCAGGGCCGCGCGACTTTAGCCCCCTAATCGCGATCCGATGGGCCTCGGGCACCTGAGGGACCCAGAGCGCGTTTAGCGGGCTAATCGCGATCCGGGTCGCGCAGGTGCCCTGGGTCGCCAGATCGCGATTAGGGGGCTAAACGCAAGTCGGGACGGGTGCGGGTCACTCCCACTCGATGGTGCCCGGCGGCTTGGACGTGACGTCCAGGACCACCCGGTTCACCTCGGCGACCTCGTTGGTGATGCGGGTCGAGATCCGCTCCAGGACCTCGTAGGGCAGCCGCGTCCAGTCCGCGGTCATCGCGTCCTCGGACGACACCGGCCGCAGCACGATCGGGTGCCCGTAGGTCCGCCCGTCGCCCTGGACGCCGACACTGCGGACGTCGGCCAGCAGCACCACCGGGCACTGCCAGATCTCGCCGTCCAGCCCGGCCGCAGTGAGCTCCTCACGCGCGATGGCGTCGGCCGCGCGCAGCGTCTCGAGACGCTCGGCGTCGACGGCGCCGATGATCCGGATACCGAGACCCGGGCCGGGGAACGGCTGCCGCTGCACGATCGTCTCCGGCAGCCCGAGCTCCAGCCCGACGCGCCGCACCTCGTCCTTGAACAGCAGGCGCAGCGGCTCGACGAGCTCGAACTGCAGGTCGTCGGGCAGCCCGCCGACGTTGTGGTGGCTCTTGATGTTCGCCGCGCCCTCGCCGCCGCCGGACTCGACGACGTCCGGGTACAGCGTGCCCTGGACCAGGAACTTGTAGTCGCCCTCGGCCTTGAGGTCGCGCTCGGCCTGCTCGAACACGCGGATGAACTCGCGGCCGATGATCTTGCGCTTCTCTTCGGGGTCGGTGACCCCGGCCAGCGCGTCGAGGAACCGCTCGCGCGCGTCGACGGTCACCAGGTTGACCCCGGTCGCGGCGACGAAATCGCGCTCGACCTGGGTGCGCTCACCGGAGCGAAGCAGGCCGTGGTCGACGAAAACGCAGGTCAGCCGGTCACCGATGGCCCGCTGGACCAGCGCGGCCGCCACGGCCGAGTCGACGCCGCCGGAAAGCCCGCAGATCGCCCGTCCGTCACCGACCTGGTCGGCGATGCGCTTGACCTGGTCGTCGACGATGGACGACGTCGTCCACTGCGGACTGATGCCCGCGATGTCGTGCAGGAAGCGGCGAAGCACCTCTTGTCCGTGCGGCGAGTGGTGCACCTCGGGGTGGTACTGGACCCCGGCGAAGCGGCGCTCGACGTCTTCGAACCCGGCGACGGCGGCACCGTCACTCGACGCGGTCACGGTGGCGCCCTCGGGGGCCTTGGTGACGCTGTCGTTGTGGCTCATCCAGGCGGGCTGGTTGTTCGGCAGCCCGGCGTGCAGGACGCCGCCCTCGCCGGTGACGCGGACCTCGGTGCGGCCGAACTCGCGGATCCCGGTCGGCTCGACGGTGCCGCCGAGGGCTTGCGCGAGCACCTGGTGGCCGTAGCAGATGCCGAGGATCGGCACGCCCGCGTCGACCAGCCCGGGGGCGAGGGCGGGGGCGTTCTCCGCGTACACGCTGGAAGGACCACCGGAAAGGATAATCGCGGCCGGATCCTTCGCGAGGATGTCCTCGGCGGTGGCGGTGTGCGGGACGACCTCGGAGTAGACCTGAGCCTCGCGCACACGGCGCGCGATCAGCTGCGCGTACTGCGCCCCGAAGTCCACGACGATTACCGGACCGGTGGGACTGGGCACCTGAAACCTCCAGATCAGAGCAGTACGCTTCCCCACCATCGTCCCAGGTGGGCCGGGTCACCTCGCCGCCAACCCCCTCACGATTCAGGACAGCGGTTGACCGCTAGGGGCCCTACCGTCGGCGGACATGAGCATCGACTGGAGCAAGGAACTCTCCGAACAGCTCGAGTGGCACTGGACGCAGCACTTCCGCCCGCGGCTGGACACCCTCACCGACGACGAATACCTCTGGGAACCCGTCGAGGACTGCTGGTCGATCCGCCCTCAGGAGGACGGCCGCCTGATGATCGATTGGGCGTACCCGGAGCCCTCACCGCCGCCGGTGACGACGATCGCCTGGCGCCTCGCCCACATCGTCATCGGCGTCTTCGCGATGCGGAACGCGTCGCACTTCGGCACCGAACCCGTCGACTACCAGACCTTCCCGTACGCGGCTTCCGCCAAGGAAGCGCTGGAACAGCTCGACGACGCCTACGCGCGCTGGCGCAACGGCGTCCGCGGCCTCACCGCCGAAGATCTTGAGCGCCCCTGCGGCGAGGCCGAAGGCCCCTACGCCAAATACCCGTTCGTGGCCCTGGTCCTGCACATCAACCGGGAGGCCATCCACCACGGCGCCGAGGTCCTCCTCCTGCGCGACCTCTACGCGCGTCGCGTTTAGCCCGCTAAACGCGCTCCCCGGCCCACGTCGCGTTTAGCGGGCTAAACGCGACGCGCTCATACTGAGGCGAGCCCAGGAAAGGACCCGTCTTGCGAGCGACTGTCATCTACGGCGCCGGCGACGTACGCGTCGAGACCGTCCCGGACCCGAAACTGAGCGAGCCGACCGACGCGCTTCTCCGCGTCGTCCGCTCCTGTATCTGCGGCAGCGACCTCTGGCCGTACGGCAGCATGCCCGCGCGCGACCGCGGCGTCCGCATCGGGCACGAGTTCCTCGGCGTCATCGAGGCCGTCGGCTCCGACGTCACCACGCTCAAGACCGGCGACCTGGTCGTCGCGCCCTTCGTCTACTCCGACAACACCTGCCGGTTCTGCCGCGAAGGCCTCCACACCTCGTGCGTCCACGGCGGCTTCTGGGGCGCGAAGGGCGTCGACGCCGGCCAGGGCGAGGCCGTCCGCGTCCCGCAGGCCGACGGCACGCTCGTGAAACTGCCGCACACCGAGGACGACGACCTGCTCGCGGGACTCCTCACCCTGTCCGACGTCTTCCCGACCGGCCACCACGCAGCGACCAAGGCGGGCGTGAACGAGCGCACGACGGTCACCGTCATCGGTGACGGCGCCGTCGGGCTCTCCGCGGTCCTCGCCGCGAAACGCCTCGGCGCCGAGCGCATCATCCTGATGGGCCGCCATCAGGCCCGCACGGACCTCGGCCGCGAGTTCGGCGCGACGGACGTCGTGTCCGAGCGCGGCGACGAAGGCATCGAGAAGGTCCGAGAGCTCACGAACGGCGAAGGCACCCACACCGTCCTCGAGTGCGTCGGCACGAAGCCCGCCTTCGAAATGGGCGTCGGCGCGGTCCGCCCCGGCGGCACGATCAGCCGCGTCGGCGTGCCGCAGTACGACGAGGGCCCGATCGGGCCGCCGCTCTTCCGCCGCAACATCACCGTCACCGGCGGCGTCGCCCCCGCCCGCCACTACATCCCCGAGCTGCTCGACGACGTCGTCGAGGGCAGGTACCAGCCGGGCAAGGTGTTCGACCGGACCATCGGGCTCGAAGAGGTCCCCGACGGCTACCGCGCGATGGCGGACCGCGAAGCGCTCAAGGTGCTCGTCAAGCCCTGACTGGAATACCTTGTCATCCATGGACATGATCACCCCGGAGCCGCGCCCCGCCTGGATCGCAGGCCGCGCCGAGCAGGGCGCTTCGACGCTCACCGTGCACCACCCGTTCGACGGAAGCGAAGTCGCCACTGTCGCGGTGCCCGGGCCGGAGCAGGTCGAACGAGCGGTGAGCGCGGCGGCGAGCGTCGCGAAGGAGTTCCGGCGGTCCTCGGCGCACAGCCGCGCTTCGGCGCTCGACCACGTTTCGCGGGTGCTCGCCGGCCGCGCCGAGGAGATCGCCGAGGTCATCACCGCCGAGAACGGCAAACCGCTCAAGTGGGCCGACGCCGAGGTGCGGCGCGCGGTGTCGGTCTTCCGGATCGCGGCCGAAGAGGCCCGCCGGTTCAGCGGTGACCTGCAACGCCTGGACACCGACCCCGCGGGTGAAGGCAGGCTGGCGCTCACCCGCCGGATCCCGCGCGGCCCGGTGCTGGGCATCGCGCCGTTCAACTTCCCGCTGAACCTGGTGGCGCACAAGGTCGCGCCGTCGCTCGCGGTCGGCGCGCCGATCATCGTCAAACCCGCGCCGCGCACGCCCTTGTCCGCGCTGATCCTCGGCGAGATCCTGGCCGAGACGGATCTGCCGGAAGGCGCGTTCTCGGTGCTGCCTCTCGGCAACGAGGAGACTTCGGCGCTGGTCACGGACCCCCGGCTGCCGGTGGTGTCGTTCACCGGTTCGGGTCCGGTCGGCTGGTCGCTGGCGGACGCCGCGCCGCGCAAGCACGTCGTGCTCGAACTCGGCGGCAACGCGGCCGCCGTCGTGCTCCGCGACTGGCCGGATCCCGAAGGCGCCGCGCACCGCATCGCGACCTTCGGCAACTACCAGGCCGGGCAGTCCTGCATCGCCGTGCAGCGGGTCATCGTCGAACGTGAGGTCGCCGAAGAGTTCGTGCCCGCGTTGGTGGAAGCCGTGCGGGAACAGCGAACCGGTGACCCTTACGACAAGAACACCGACGTGGGACCGGTCGTCGACGAGGCCGCCGCGGAGCGGATCGTGGCCTGGATCGACGAGGCCGTCGCCGCGGGCGCGAAGATCCTCACCGGCGGCAAGCGGGACGGCGCGACGGTGGAGCCGACCGTGCTCACCGACGTCCCACCATCCACAAAGGCCTGGGCCGAGGAGGTCTTCGGACCGGTGCTCGCCGTGTCCATTGTGGATGGTGTCGACGAGGCTTTCGCTTCGGTCAACGAATCCGCTTACGGGTTGCAGGCCGGAGTGTTCACTCGCGACGTGCATCTCGCCTTCTACGCGTCGACCGAACTCGAGGTCGGTGGCGTGATCATCGGCGACGTCCCGTCCTATCGCGCGGACCAGATGCCGTACGGCGGCGTCAAGGGATCGGGCGTCGGCAGGGAAGGCGTGCTCGCCGCGATGCACGACCTCACCGAGGAACGGGTCACCGTCTTCACCGGCATCGATCTCTAGGCCGGGGTGACGGCCTGCGCGAAACCGAACACCTTGTCCGGGTCGTAGGTCTTCGCCACCCGCTTGAGGCGGGTGGCGTTGTCGCCGTAGTACGCCGTCATCCAGTCGGGCAGGGCGGGGTCGATGTAGTTGACGTAGCCCCCGCTCAGCCCGATCCCCGTCACCACCTCGGCGACGGAATCCGTTGCCACGGAACGGTTGCGCGTGTCGGCCTGGCTGTAGATCTGCACGCTGCCGATCGCCTTCCGGTGCCAGAAGGCGGTGGCGTCCGGGGCGATGTCGGCGACCGCTCCGCCGAGACCGTCGACCAGGAGGTCCATTCCTCGCCTGCCGTTGAGGATCGACGTCAGCTTCGCGGGATCCACCGCTTCACCGAGAATCCGCGATGAGGCCACAAAGGACTGACGATTCTCACTGCCGGAGAAGTACTTCATGGCACCGAGATAGTCGAGCTGCTTCACCGTCCGCGTGCCCTTGACCTTGCCGGTCAGCTTGTCGAGTTCCCGGGCCAGCGAGGCGGAATCGCCGACGTAGCAGCCGGAAACCCGCGCACCGACCGGAGATCCTCCCGACAGCACGACGTTCGCCCACAACTCCGGCGGCGCTTCGGGCAGCCATCGCTGCCACTCGGCGAGGACCTCGTTCGCACTCCCCGCCGGGAAATGCAGGGAGAAGACCGAAGCGACCGACGGCGACGGATCGGTGCGGAAGGTGAACGAGGTGACGACACCGAAGTTGCCGCCGCCTCCCCCGCGCAACGCCCAGAACAACTCAAGCTCGGAATCGGCCGATGCCGTCCGGAGCTTCCCATCCGCCGTGACGACCTGCGCGGAGACCAGGTGATCACAGGTGAGTCCGTATTTGCGGGCGAGGACACCGATTCCACCGCCGAGTGTCAGCCCGGCGATGCCGACACTGGGGCAGGAGCCCGCCGGCAGGCAGCGTCCCGCGCCACCGAGTGTGGCGTAGACATCCTTGAGTTTCGCGCCCGCGCCGATCACGACCTGCTCGCCTTGAACGTCCACTGAGGACATTCCGCCGAGGTCGATCATCAAGCCGCCATCGGGAACGGAATACCCGGCGTAGCTGTGGCCGCCGCTGCGAGCGGCGATCGGCACGCGTCGCGCGGCCGCTTCGATCGCCGCCTGCACGTCTTCCGGTTTGGCGCATTTCGCGATCGCGGCGGGCTTGAGGCCGTCGAAGGCCGGGTTGAACACGCGTTTGGTGTTCTCGTAGCCGGAATCACCCGGCAAGAGCAGCGAGACCTTGTTCCGCAAGGCCGCCCAGTCCGGCGGACCGGACGGCGGCGCGACACTGGAACTCGGCGGCAACGAGGTTCCGGGAGCCGAGGTGGGCGCTTGCACGGGAGGCGCGGCGGAACACGCCGTCGCGGCCGCCCCCGCCGCGGCCGCGCCGGCGAGTTTGAGGAAGTTCCTTCGCCCCAACTTCATACTTGTGAAGACGCGCGGACGCCGGCCAGGTTGCCGGGCTCACCCGACCGAGTCAGAGCCAATGCGGCAGCGGCGGCACTTCGCCGTCCAAAGTGGACCCATCGGAGCGGCCGGTGATCCAGGCGAGGACGTCACCGGGCGCGCCGGTCACCTTGGCCGGATCGCCGGTGCCCATCCGCCATTCGTGCCGCGTCCCGTCGCCGTCGACGGCGACCAGGAGGACCGCGGGCAATCCGTCGCCGTACCAGGCGATCGCGCCGCTCACCACCACCTCGAACTCCCGGCCGAGCAGCCCGGAGACCCGGTCGAAGTCGTAACCGGAGTCCAGGTCGACGAGGTGGATCGAGGTTTCGGACAGCCGTTTGAGCAGCACTCCCTCACCGGTGAGGCGATTGCCCAGCCGATCACGGGCCTCACCGGCCCACGCCTCGTCCGGCATGGACGCGGCCAGCTCCGCGAACCGCTCACCGGAGTCCACGACGTCGGCGACGATCACCGCGGCGGAGCGGTCGGCTCCGGCCTCGATGCCCTCGTCGCGAGCCGTGGCCGTGTCGTACATCGGCGTCTCGACGCCGGTCTTCGCCCAGGTCAAGAGGTTGCCGAGACCGTCGGCGTTGCGCGCGACGTGCGAGAGCAGATGCGCCCTCGTCCAGCCGGGCAACGCGCTGGGGGCGTGCACGGCGTCTTCGCCGAGGCCGCGGGCCACGAGCGCCCACTCGTCATGCAAGGCGCGGACGCGATCGAGCAGGACGTGGGCGCGTTCTGAGGCGGTCACGCCCTTGAATCTAGCCAGTCAGGCGAAGCCTGTCAGTTGAGGGTGGTGGCGGGGCGGGGTCCGGGTTAGCGCCGAAGGGCCGCCGGTGCGTCGGCCGGAACTGACGGGTTCTTGGGCGCGATCGGCTCCAGACGCGCGTACGGCAGCTCCTGCGACGGCCGATTGTCCGTTTCGCCCTTGTTGGGCCACAGCGAGAACGCGCGCTCGGCCTGTGCGGTGATGGTCAGCGAAGGGTTGACGCCGAGGTTGGCGGTGATCGCCGATCCATCCACAATGGACAGACCGGGATAGTTGAAGACCCGGTGGTACGGGTCGATCACGCCGTTGTCGGCCGCCGTGCCGATCGGCGCACCGCCGATGAAGTGCGCCGTCAGCGGGATGTCGAAGATCTCGCCCCAGGTGCCGCCCGCCATCCCGCCGATCCGTTCGGCGGTGCGAAGGTTGGCCTCGTGCCCGGCGGGGATGAAGCTGGGGTTCGGCTCGCCGTGGCCCTGCTTGGACGTGTACTTGCGGCGGCCGAAGAGACCGCGCTTGGTGTAGGTGGTGATGGAGTTGTCGAGGCTCTGCATCACCAGCAGGATCACCGTGCGCTCGCTCCAGCGGTAGCCGTTGAGCAGGCGGACCGTCTGGACCGGGTGCTTGACCATGAAGTTGACGGCCTGGCGCCAGCGCGGGACCGCCGAATCGCCTTCGGTGGCGATGGTCTGGAGCAGGCTCATCGCGTTGCTGCCCTTGCCGTAGCGGACCGGCTCGATGTGCGTGTTGTCGTCGGGGTGGATCGACGACGTGATCGCGACACCGCGGCTGAAGTTCCGCTCCTCGTCGACCGAGGTGCGGGCGGCGCCGATGATGGCCTCGGAGTTGGTGCGGGTCAGCTCGCCGAGGCGCGGTGAGAGCTTCGGCAGCTTGGCGGTGTCACGCATGCCGTGGAGCAGGTTCTGCGTCCCCCACGTGCCGGCGGCGAGCACCACCTGCGCGGCGGTGAGCTTGTGGCGGAACTTGCGCGAGGTCGTCCCGGTCTTCTTGATGCTCACCTCGTACCCACCTGCGTTTAGCGGGCTAATCGCGCTCACCGTGGTGAGCGGGATGACCTTCGCGCCGTCCTTCTCCGCGAGGTAGAGGTAGTTCTTGACCAGGGTGTTCTTGGCGCCGACGCGGCAGCCGGTCATACAGGCGCCGCACTCGGTGCAGCCGGTGCGCGCGGGGCCCGCGCCGCCGAAGTACGGGTCCTCGGCTCGCTCCCCCGGCTTGCCGAAGTACACGCCGACGGGCGTCGGGTGGTACGAACCGGCGACGCCCATGTCCTCGGCGACGCCCTTCATCACGACGTCCGACGGCGTGACGCTGGGATTGGTGACGACGCCCAGCATGCGGCTGGCCTGGTCGTAGTGCGGACCGAGCTCGGACTCCCAGTCGGTGATGTGGGACCACTGCGGGTCGACGTAGAACGGCTTCAGCGGGCGGTACAGCGTGTTCGCGTAGACCAGCGAGCCGCCGCCGACGCCCGCGCCTGCGAGCACCATGACGTCCTTGAGCATGTGGATGCGCTGGATGCCGAAGCAGCCGACCTGGGGCGCCCAGACGTAGCGGCGAAGGTCCCAGGACGTCTTCGCGAACTCGTCGTCGGCGAAGCGGCGGCCCGCCTCGATGACGGCTACGCGGTAGCCCTTTTCGGTCAGGCGGAGGGCAGCGACACTGCCGCCGAACCCGGAGCCGACGACGATCACGTCGTAGTCGAAGTCGTCTTCAGTGGTGGTGTTACTGGCAGTCACACCCTCGACTGTAACCCCGGCCACCCCTTCTGACCAGAGGTAAGTTACTGGCCGGTTACCTTCCACCCGGATGGTGCATGCTCGGAGTCGTGATCGACGAATTCGCGAAGGAATACCTGCACGGTGACCTGAAGGAGATCCGTGAGGCGATGCTCGGGAAGCTCGACGGGCTGTCCGAGTACGACATCCGGCGGCCCATGACCTCGACCGGAACCAACCTTCTCGGCCTGGTCAAGCACCTGGCGGCCTGGGAAGCCCGCTACTTCGGTGAGGTCTTCGAACGGCCGTTCCCCGAGGCCATCCCCGAGCGGGGTACCGACCTGTGGGCGACCGAGCACGAAACCCGCGAGGAGGTCATCAGTCTCTACCGGCGCGCCTGGGAGCACTCCGACGCGACCATCGCCACGCTCGCCGTCGACTCGCCCGGCCACGTGCCCTGGTGGCCGCGTCCCGACGTGAAGCTGTTCAACGTTCTTGTCCACATCCTCACCGAGACCAACAGGCACGCCGGACACGCCGACATCCTGCGGGAACAGCTGGACGGCCAAGTGGAAAGCCCGTCCCGGCCGGGACAGGACGCGACGTTCTGGGCGGACCGGCGCGCGGAAATCGAACGTGCGGCCAAGGCGGCGCCGGATCGCGTTTAGCGGGCTAAACGCGATCCGACCGTCACCTCACTCAGCGGCGCACGGTCAGACCGACGCGCTGAAACTCCTTCAGGTCCGAGTAGCCCGTCTTCGCCATCGCGCGGCGAAGCGCTCCGAAGAGGTTTACGACGCCCTCAGCGTCCGAGGACGGCCCGAAGAGGAGCGTCTTGAGGTCGACGGCGTAGTCCGGGCCCAAGGCCACGCGAGAACGCGGCAGGGACGGGTGCGCGGCCGCGGACGTCCAGTAGAGCCCCTGCCCCGGCGCCTCGGAGGCGGCGGCCAGCGGCGCACCCAGCATGACCGCGTCGGCACCGCAGGCGATCGCCTTGGCGATGTCGCCGGAAACGCTCATGCCGCCGTCGGCGAGCACGTGCACGTACCGGCCGCCGGTCTCGTCGAGGTAGTCGCGGCGCGCGGCGGCGGCGTCGACGATCGCGGTCGCCATCGGCGTCCCGATCCCGAGCACGCTATCGGTGCTCGTCACGCCGCGGCTGGCACCGTGACCGACGATCACGCCGGCCGCGCCGGTGCGCATCAGGTGCATCGCGGTGCGGTAGTCGCTGACGCCGCCCGCGATCACCGGGACGTCGAGACGTCCGATGAAGTCCTTCAGGTCCAGCGGCTCGGCGTCGCGCTGGACGTGCTCGGCCGAGATGATCGTGCCCTGCACGACCAGGATCTCGACGCCCGCCGCCAGCAGGTCCGGCGTGAGCTCGGCGGCGTGCTGCGGGCTGACCCGCGCGGCCACCGTGACACCGGATTCGCGGACCGTCTTGATCGCCTCGGTCAGCAGGTCCAGCCGGATCGGGGCGGAGTGCAGTTCCTGCAGCTCACGCACGATCGCGGTCGGGTCCGAAGTGTCCTCGGCCGCCCGGACGAGGCGGAAGATCGCGTCCTCGACGTTCGGGTGCCGCGCCCAGAGCCCTTCGGCGTTGAGGACGCCCAACCCGCCGAGCTCGCCGACGGCCACCGCGGTCCCCGGCGACACGATCGCGTCGGTGGGGTGCGTGACCAGCGGCAACTCGAACCGGTACGCGTCGATCTGCCAGGCGGTGGACACGACCGAAGACGACCGGGTGCGCCGCGACGGCACGATCTCCACGTCATCGAGGTCATACGCCCGCCGCGCGGTGCGGCCCATGCCGATCTCGACCAGATCCCGCACGTCAAGTCCCTTCTCAACGACGACCGTTACACCCCATTGTCGCTAGGCCGCGTGGGTGACCTGCGCACGGGGCTCCCGAACCGGCCCCGAAGTCACACCAGCCCCACCTGCCTCACCAGTTTCACGTTTAGCCCGCTAAAGGCGCGCCGGTGGGGCGAGTGGGGCTGGAGGGTCAGAACGAGACCTTCTCCACGGAGTCGGTCCGGAGGACGGATTCCTGCGAGAACGCCTTCTTGTAGTCGGTCCGGATCTCCTCGATCTCCCGGTTCGCGTCGCGGTCGCTGAAGGGATAAACGACGACGATCACCTTCGACTTCTCCCGCGAGATCTTCCCGTCCGAGCCGCGCCACTGCCCGCGCCCGGTCAGCTCGGTGAACCCGTCCGGGAACCGCGGCGTGACGACCTTGTCGGTGAAGGCGGTGAACTCGGCGTCGGTCAGCTCCCCGCCGCCCGGCTTCGTCGTGCCGAAGTACAGCTCGGTGCGCTTCCACAGGTCACCCGGCGATGCCTGGAGCCCCACGGCATCAGGCGTCGAAGGCGCCGCGGAAGCGGTGGGGACGGCCGAGGCCGCCACCCCGCCGCCGAGGCCGAGCGCCGCGGCGGCGAAGACGGCCAGCGCGGTCCGCCGTGAAGTGGTCAGCGAGAAAGACATCGGGTTCCTCCCAGGAGACTTGATCAGCGGACCAAGTCTCCTGGGAACGGAACCGGATGGGTAAGTGTCCTAACGGGCGGACTACCGGGTGGTGTAGTTCGGCGCCTCGACGGTCATCGTGATGTCGTGCGGGTGGCTCTCCTTGAGTCCGGCCGCGGTGATCCGCACCAGCTGCGCCTCCTGCAGCTCGGGGATCGTCGACGCACCCGCGTAGCCCATCCCCGACCGCAGCCCGCCCACCAGCTGGTGGACGACGTTCGCGAGCGGCCCGCGGAACGGGATCCGTCCCTCGATGCCCTCGGGGACCAGCTTGTCCTCGCTCAGCACGTCGTCCTGCGCGTAGCGGTCCTTCGAGTAGGACTTCGCCTGGCCGCGCGACTGCATGGCGCCCAGCGAGCCCATGCCGCGGTAGGTCTTGAACTGCTTGCCGTTGACCAGGATCAGGTCACCGGGCGATTCGGCGGTGCCCGCGAGCAGGCTGCCGAGCATCACGGTGGACGCGCCGGACGCGATCGCCTTCGCGATGTCGCCCGAGTACTGGATGCCGCCGTCGCCGATCACCGGGATCCCGGCCGGGCGAGCGGCCTGGTCGGCCTCGTAGATCGCGGAGATCTGCGGCACACCGACCCCGGCGACGATCCGGGTGGTGCAGATGGAACCCGGGCCGACGCCGACCTTGATCCCGTCCGCGCCCGCGTCCACCAGCGCCTGCGCGCCCGCCCGCGTCGCGACGTTGCCGCCGACGATGTCGACGGTGTCGCCCAGTTCCTTCTTCAGCAGCGCGACGGTCTCGACGACGGCGCGGGAGTGCCCGTGCGCGGTGTCGACCATCAGCACGTCGACCCCGGCGTCGGCCAGCGCCATCGCGCGCTTGTGCCCGTCCGGGCCGACGCCGACGGCGGCACCGACGATCAGGCGGCCGTTGGTGTCCTTGGAGGCGTTGGGGTACTGCTCGGTCTTCACGAAGTCCTTGACCGTGATCAGCCCGCGCAGCTTGCCGGCGCCGTCGACGATCGGCAGCTTCTCGATCTTGTGACGGCGCAGCAGCCCGAGCGCGGCTTCCGCGGTGACGCCGACCTGCGCGGTGACCAGCGGCAGCTTCGTCATCACCTCGTGCACCGCACGGGTGTAGTCGACCTCGAACCGCATGTCGCGGTTGGTGATGATGCCCACGAGCGTCCCGGCGGCGTCCGTCACCGGCACACCGGAGATCCGGAACCGCGCGCAGAGCGCATCGACCTCGGCGAGGGTGTCTTCAGGCGAGCACGTGACCGGGTCGGTCACCATGCCGGCTTCCGAACGCTTCACGACCTCTACGGCGGACGCCTGGTCGTCGATCGGCAGGTTGCGCTGCAGCACGCCCATCCCGCCCTGGCGCGCCATGGCGATCGCCATGCGGCCTTCGGTGACCGTGTCCATGGCGGCGGAGACCAGCGGGATGTTCAGGGTGACGTTGCGGGAGAGCCGGGTGCGGGTGCTGACCGCACTGGGCACCACGTCGGACTCGGCCGGCAGCAGCAGCACGTCGTCGAAGGTCAGCCCGAGCATGGCGAACTTGCTCGGGACGGGGGCGGTGACGCTGTCGCTGGTCATAGCAGGCGAGGGGCCTTCCTAGCGGTGACTAATGGGGGCCGCCGTGGCTGAGGACATCACGGCGAGGGCCTGCCCCTCATGATATCCGGGCCGGGCGGCCGCTCGGCCCGGGTGGGCGCCCGGTAGCGTGCAGGCGTGCCGCAAGATGCGTTGCCCCCAGACCCGTTCGCGGATGACCCGGACGACCCGGCCCGCGCGTTCATCGACGACGCCGACCGGCTCGACGAGCCGATCAGCGACGAAGAGCGCACCGAGTTGCTGGCCGACCTCTCCGATCTCGCCGTCTACCAGGCGCTTCTCGAACCGCGCGGGGTACGCGGGATCGTGGTCGACTGCGGTGAATGCGACGAACCCCACTATCACGACTGGCATCTGCTGCGCGCCAGTCTCGAGCAGCTGCTCGCCGACGGCCGGATGCGGCCGCACGAGCCCGCGTTCGATCCGAACCCCGGTGACTACGTGAGCTGGGACTACTGCCGCGGTTTCGCGGACGGCGTCACCGCCAACGAGAGCGCCTACTGATCGCGTTTAGCCCGCTAAAGGCGATTTGGGGCTTACACGAAAGGGCCTGGTGAGAGGGATCTCACCAGGCCCTTCGGCGTTCTTGGGGTGTTACGGCGTCTCGGCCGCGGCGCCCGGTGCCTGTGCTCCGGCACCCGGCGACGGCTCGTTACGCGAGCCACCGGGGTCGTTGCCCGAGGCGGGCGGCGTCGTCGACGTGGTGGGCGGCGGAGGCTCACTCGTCGTGGTCGGCGGAGTCGGGGTGGGAGTCGTGGTGCCCGGCAGGCTCGTCCCCGGGTTGCCGCCTCCCGGCAGCGACGTCGGCGGAGCTGTCGGCTGCGGAGTGGGCTGCGGGGTCGTCGCGACCGGGGTCTGCGTCGGCGACTGCTGATCCGGCGGCAGTGGCTGCTGGCCGGGATTCTGCAGCTGGGCGCTCAACTGGCGATGCTGTTCGAGCAGCTGATCGCGGTTTTCTTCGTCTGTCACCTGGCTCAGCGCGGCCTGTGCCTCGTCGAGCGCCTTGCGCGCGTCGTCGAGGCGACCGCCGGCGAGCGCGAGGTTGGCCTTCTCGAGATCGAGTTTGGCCGCCGCAGCGGCCTCGACCGACCGGGCGTGGTCGGCGTAAAGCACCTTGGTCAGGCCCCAGAGCGTGTCACCAGGCTGCGCGTCCTTCGCGGCGAGACCGGTACCGGCGAAGGCGATGGCCAGGACAGCCGCCGCGGCGGCCACCGGGACCAGCAGCCGACGTCTTCCCCCGTGTTTGCGGGCCAGCGCGGCCGTCTTCACGGTGACGACGGCGGTGTCGACGTCGACGAGCTCCGCGAGCGGTTCGCTGTCGATGTCACGCCGCCAGGCCAGCAGGAGCGCGTTGAGCTCCTGATCGCCGAGGTCGTCGGCCATCTTCGGGTCCGAGCCGCCGAGAGCGTCGAGCAGCGCGTCATCGGCCTGAACAGCCGAAAGATCAGCGGCGAACTCCGCCTCGGAGGACGTCAGCCCTCTTTCGAAGGCCGTCAGTTCACGATCGGTCCCAGGGGAGAACCGATGGTCGCGATCGGTCACTCAGATCACCTCCTCAGCGGCCAGAACCTTACGTAGGCGCGCCAGGGCGCGATGCTGGGCCACCCGGACGGCGCCGGGGGTGGACCCCACGGCTTCGGCCGTCTCTTCGGCGGACAGTCCGACGACGACACGCAAGACGACGATCTCGCGCTGTTTGTCGGGAAGTACACGGAGCAGCTGCGACATACGCTCGTTCAGCTCGCCTTGGAGGGCACGCTGCTCGGGACCGACGCCGCCCTCGATCTCATCGGGGACTTCCGCGACCGGTTCAGCCCGGTTACGGGCCGCGGCGCGATGCGCGTCGGCCACCTTGTGCTGGGCGATCCCGTAGACGAAGGCCAGGAACGGGCGGCCCTGATCACGGTACGAAGGCAATGCCGTGAGCACCGCGAGACACACCTCCTGAGCAACGTCGTCTGCGGAAGCGAACGAACGCTCCTGCCTGCCAACCCGAGCGCGGCAGTACCGCACTACCAAAGGACGGATGGCCGCCAGCAACCGCTCGACCGCTTGAGGATCACCCTCAACAGCAGCGGCGACCGGCTCATCCAGTCCGTCCCCCACATTGGCCATCGCAGACAACAGTCCCAGTGTTACGTATAGGTGTGCAAAGAGTCCGGCGTGTGACTTCGGAGGCCACTACCGGTGATAGCTACCGTACCGCCCGGGCCCGCCGCCTTCGCTGACGGCCGCCATCGGCGCGCCGCCTTTCCGGCGAGCACGCTGAGACCCGGGTCTTCCTGGGTTCCCTTCGCTCGTAGTCGAACTTTCAACGAGCTGGAACGCAGTGGGATACGACGGTCCACCCGAAGGCGGACACGCTCGGGCAAGAGTGCCCGAGCGGTGAGCATAAAGGCGCGAAGCGTGACAGGGAACACAGGTACGGGCCAGGGGGTTCGCCCCCGGCCCGTTGTCACCCGTTGCGCAATCCAGCCAGTGAAATCAGGAAAGCATTGTCAGGAAACGAGTCCACGGCGGAATCCGTGGGCGACCGCTTGAGCGCGGTCTCGCACGCCGAGCTTGCGGAACAAGCGGCGCGCGTGGGTTTTCACGGTGTCTTCGGACAGATACAGCTCGCGGCCGATCTGTCCGTTGCTCTTGCCCTGGCTCATTCCGCGGAGCACCTGAAGCTCGCGCTCGGTGAGCTGGACACCGGGGTCGGACGGCTGGCGCGGCGCCGGCACCGAAGTGCTGGCGAGGGTGTGCGCCAGTGCGGCGACCAGCTCGGGACGCGAGGCGTCCCAACGCAGGTAGCCGCGGGCTCCGCCGGCGATGGCGGCGGCGATGCTGCCCGCATCGTCCGGGGCGCCGAACACGATCACGTTCGCTTGGGGGTTCGCTGAGACGAGCCGCCTGGTGGCTTCGACGCCAGTCGGGACAGCGCGCTGGGTACCGACCAGCACGACGTCGACCGGCTGACGGGAGTACCGGGCCAGCAGCTCGTCACCGTGCGCTACGCAGTCGATGCGACTGACCCCTGGGACCGCGGACATCACTCGAGTGAGCCCTTCGCGGACACTGCGTCGGTCGTCGCAGATCAAGACCGTCGTCACGGGGTTTCCTTCCTGCAGCCGGGTGACATTCCACTTCCCCTATCGGACGCTTTAGCCCGAACCTTGACACGATCCGGTGGCTTTTTTTGAAAACTCTTAGCCCAGTTGCCGGAATGGGCCCTCCAACAGGCTAGACGCCTCCGGCGGGGACCCACGGAGATTCCCGGGCGAGCCACCTCCCGCAAGGATCTGCGTGCCGTAACACTGCGTGCAACAGTTCGGGCACTCTGAATCGATACTCATCGGCGTGTCCTGCCCCGAGGTCGGCCGCGAGCAGGCAGGCCACCCACAGAAGTGAATTGAATTCGTATTTTTCGGCGGTTTCGCGAGCGCTCTCGACCAGCGCCTTCGCCCGCTCCCGCTGAGCGGAACTCCCATTCGCGATCGTCACGCCGAGTACAAGCTGTGATTTGACGACATGTCGGCACGCGCCCCGGATCCGCGCGGTTTCCCACGCCATTTCCGCAGGTGCGATCCCCGCCCCGGAAAGGTTACTCGCCAGTTCGATTTCCGCGCCCACCCAACCGGCCCTGGTTCGGCTCCGCCAGTTGCCGGTGTGCGCTCCCGCACGCGCCACCAGCCGCCGGGCGGCGGCCAGCCTTCCCCGCCCGAGGTTGTCCGCCGCGAGACCGAGGAGGGCGTCCGCCCGCGCCCCTTCGGCGTCCAGGCCGTCGGGATCGGGTTCGCCCCCTGGCACCCCGATCGCCAGCGCGAGCGCCTCACCGTCGAGCACGAGGGCCGCCGCGTGCCCGCCCAACTGCCGTCGATGCGACGCCAGCGTGCTCGCGGCCAACGACGCGAGCACCGGGTCCTTGCTCGTGCGCAAATCGTTCAGCAGGGTGGCCGCCGCCGCGTACCGGCCGCGTCCGCCGAGCACGATCGCGGCGAGCAGCCGTCCACGAGGCGACGCGGGCACCTCGAAGGGTTTCGGCGGCGGCACGCCGTCGCCGAACGCGGCGGACCGCAAGGACGCTTCCATCGGTCCTTTCTATCGCCTCGCACCGACAAGAACGTGCTCGATCCGGTCGGCGGCCGTCGTCAGCTCGCCGAGCAGTTCGATCTTGTCCGGGAGGGTCGCGGGATCCCAGCCGGGCCCGCAGGCGAACAGCCTGCTGCGTTGACGGCCGCGGGACACCCTGGAGAACAGGCGCGGGTCCGCGGTCGCGGGCCGGCCCGACCACAGGACCACCGCGGCGGGGACGCTGCGGCGGACGGTCACCGCGAGCACCTCGGCCGGCAGGGAGGCGCCGAACAGCTGCGCCCCGATCCGGCGTCCGGCGAGTGCCGCGGCGAGGGCGTACATCGGCATGTTGTCGCGTTCGTCCGGGACGCAGGTCAGCAGGACCGGTCGCTGGTTGCGCGGCTCGCGGAGCACCGGCGTCGCGCGGACGAGGGCGGCGTACACGCATTCGGCGAGCAGGTACTCGACCTCCGCACCGGCGCTGACCCCGCGCCAGCGGGCGCCGAGCGCGGTCAGGACCGGCGACACCACGCCGGTCCAGGCGGGCAGGACACCGAGTTCGCGGATCGTGTCGGCGAGCATGCGCTGGACCGCGCCGAAGTCCATCGCGAGCGCGGCGGTGCTCAAGCGTCTGGCGAGACGCGACGGGACGTCGTGATCCTCGGCCGGCGGCGAGGCCGCCTGTTCCTCCACTTGGACCACAGCGGTTTCGGGGCTCTCCGCCGCCGCTCGGGGCATCTGCTCGAGTGCGTACTTCGCCGCTTCGGCTGTCGAGGCGCCGCGGAGCAACGCGCGCTGCATCAGTTCGAGACGGCCGATGTCGGAGCTGCCGTAGCGGCGGTGACGGCCGTTGGTATGGCGGCTCGGTCCTACGCCGTATCTCCGGTCCCAGGTTCGCAGGGTGGACGGTGCGACCCCGAGCCGGCGTGCGACGGAGGCCACCGGCAGGGTGGGTTCTTCACTGCTGATCCGAGATCCCACTCGACCCAATATCCAGGCAGGCCGGTGCCCCGGCAACCGGAACGGAAAGTACCGCTCACACATCCGGGGGATGCCTAACGGCTGAATCGTCTTGAATCCCTTGAACAAGTATTGGCGCGCTTCTAACGTTACGGCCGTTGCACCGAATGGAGTAGCCGCAGCGCAGCAGAGCAGGTTAAACGCTTCGACCGGATGACGGAGGCGGTCAGGATGGCGGACACACGCAGGCTCCCGGGACCCAACGCCGATGTATGGGACTGGCAGCTCGAAGGGTCGTGCCGAGGCATGGACAGCGCGTCCTTCTTTCACCCTGACGGCGAACGCGGGCCCGCCAGAGCCCGCCGTGAGGCGAGGGCCAAAGCCGTGTGCCTGGCTTGCCCGGTGCTGGCCATGTGCCGGACCCACGCACTCGCCGTGCACGAGCCCTACGGGATCTGGGGCGGGCTGTCGGAGTCGGAACGCGAGCACATCATCAAGGCGGACAAGCGCACATTGAGCATGTCGAACGGCTGATCCGGCCGGGTCGGCAACGCGGAAGGGCGGCATCCGGGTGGGGTGCCGCCCTTCCGCGCGTCCAGGTCCGGGTGCGCGTCGCGTTTAGCGGGCTAAACGCGATCCGCCCGCCGTCGCGCTCCCCCGCCGTCGGATCGCGTTTAGCCCGCTAAAGGCGCGCCGACGGGGTGGTCGGGACGACAAAACGGGGCGGCACTCCGAGTGGAGTACCGCCCCGCTTCGAGGGTGGAACTAGTGCGCGTGGCCGTGACCGCCCGAGGCGGGCTCCTCGTCGGCCGGCTTCTCGACGACGGAGCTCTCCGTCGTGAGCACGAGCCGGGCGATGGAGGCGGCGTTCGCCACCGCGGACCGGGTCACCTTGACCGGGTCGACGATGCCGGCGGCCAGCAGGTCGGTGAGCTCACCGGTGGCGGCGTTGAAGCCGTGCCCCCAGCTCTGCTCCTGGACCTTGTTCACGATGACAGCGCCCTCGTGGCCCGCGTTGGTCGCGATCCAGAACAGCGGGGCGGACAGCGCGTCGCGGACGATGCGGACACCGGTCGCTTCGTCGCCCTCGAGACCGAGGCCGCCTTCGAGCTCCTTGACCGCGTGCACGAGCGCCGAGCCACCGCCGGGCAGGATGCCCTCTTCGACGGCCGCCTTGGTCGAAGCCACGGCGTCCTCGATGCGGTGCTTACGCTCGTTGAGCTCGGTCTCGGTGGCCGCGCCGACCTTGATCACCGCGACACCACCGCCGAGCTTCGCCAGCCGCTCCTGCAGCTTCTCGCGGTCCCAGTCGGAGTCGGTGTTCTCGATCTCCTTGCGGATCTGCGAAACGCGCCCGGCGATGTCGTCCTTGGTGCCGGCACCGTCGACGAGCGTGGTGTCGTCCTTGGTGACGACGATCCGGCGCGCGCCGCCCAGCTGGGCCAGCGTGGTCTCGGACAGCTTGTGCCCGATCTCGGCCGAGATGACCTCGCCGCCGGTGACGACCGCGAGGTCGTCCAGGAACGCCTTGCGGCGGTCACCGAAGAACGGCGCCTTGACCGCGACGGCGGTGATCGTCTTGCGCAGCGAGTTCACCACGAGGGTCGACAGCGCTTCGCCGTCCACGTCCTCGGCGATGATCAGCAGCGGCTTCTTGGCCTCGACGACCTTCTCCAGCACCGGGAGCAGGTCGGCCAGGGACGAGATCTTCTCGCGGACCAGCAGGATGAAGGCGTCCTCGAGGATCGCCTTCTGCTCTTCCGGGTTGGTCGCGAAGTGCGCCGACAGGAAACCCTTGTCGAACTGCACACCCTCGGTGATCACGAGCTCGGTCGCCAGCGTGGACGACTCCTCGATCGTGATGACACCGTCTTCACCGACCCGCTCGACGGCTTCGCCGAGCAGGGCGCCGATGGCCGCGTCACGCGAGGTGACGGTGCCGACCTGGGCGATGTTGTCGCGGCCCTTGACCGGGGTCGCCTTCTCCTTGAGGATCGCGATGACCTTCTCCGCGGCGGCCTCGATGCCGCGGCCGACGGCCGTCGGGTTCGCGCCGGCCGCGACGTTGCGCAGGCCGACCTTCACCAGCGACTGCGCGAGCACGGTCGCGGTCGTGGTGCCGTCACCGGCGACGTCGTTGGTCTTGGTGGCGACGCTCTTGGCGAGCTGGGCGCCGAGGTTCTCGAACGGGTCGTCGAGCTCGATCTCGCGAGCGACGGTGACACCGTCGAGGGTGATGGTCGGGCCACCGAACTTCTTGTCGAGCACGACGTGGCGACCGCGCGGGCCGAGGGTGACCTTGACCGCGTCGGCGAGCTTGTTCACCCCGCGCTCGAGCGCGCGACGAGCGTCCTCGTCGAAACTGATCTGCTTGGGCATGCCTGTTCCGCTTACCTTCCAGTCTTACTGCTCGGAAAACACGAACGCCCCGTTCCCCGGCAATGCGGGGCCCGGGGCGTCATGCGCTGAGAGCGGACGTCAGTTGATGACGGCCAGCACGTCGCGAGCGGAGAGGATCAAGTAGTCCTCACCGTTGTACTTCACTTCGGTGCCGCCGTACTTGGAGTAGATGACGACGTCGCCGACGGAAACGTCGAGCGGGACGCGGTTGCCCTTGTCGTCGATGCGGCCCGGGCCCACGGCCAGAACCTTGCCCTCCTGGGGCTTCTCCTTGGCGGTGTCGGGGATGACGAGGCCGGAAGCGGTCGTCTCCTCGGCCTCACTCGTCTGGACAACGATCTTGTCCTCGAGCGGCTTGATGTTCACGCTCACCGGGTTGACCTCCACGGTCGTCGAAAGCGTTGGCAGGATGAGTTACGGCTCCTACCACCCCCGCCGTCGCGGGTGCCGGGGCGTGTTCGGGCCGTGCAATTAGCACTCTAGCCATGTGAGTGCCAGCTTCGCAAGGAGGGTCCGATCACCTTGCGAAAACTGGGCCACCAGGCTCCTGACCGGCCGTTTTGTTCCGCCAAGGTTCCTCGGCGCTCTCGATCGCACTCGTCCGGCGTGCCCGTCCGTTGACGGCCTCTTGGCCCATGGTGCCGAGTCCGGGCGACGCGCGTGGCGGGCCCATTAGCTGGTGACCGGGCTGGAGGGACGGCTACTTCCGGGCGTTCGTGAGCAACAACCAGGTCGGGACGGTGCCCTTCCTGGGCTTGCTGGCGGATCGCGTTTAGCCCGCGAAAGTCGCCCGGCCAGCGGTCGCACGTCCCCGCCGCCCAGATCGCGATTAGCCCGCTGAACGCAAGTCCGCCAGGTCGCTCACCAGGGCATCGGGGTCGACGGAGGCGAGGGCCTCGCGCTTCGTGGGCGTGACCGCCAGGGCGACTGAAGCGACACCCGCGGCGCGAGCGGCGAGGACGTCCGCGGCGGAGTCGCCGATCATCACGCACTGCCCGGGTGAGGCACCGAGAGCGCGCATCGCGGCCTCGATCAGTGTCGGGTTCGGCTTCAGCTGCCCCGGGTCGCTCGTGCTCCTCGCACTGATCCGGCGGACCTGCTCGGTGAGCTCGTACACCGTGAGGAACGACCGGATCGCGTCGACGGAGTTGTTGCTGACGATCGTCACCGTGAAGCCCTGCGCGGCCCACTCGCGAATCGTCTCCTGCGCACCCGGCGCGGGCGCGATCTGCGAGACGGCCTCCCCCTCCAGGCGGCTGAGCTGCCGCTCGACGACGTGCGCGGTGTTCGGACCGCACGACCACGCGTACTCCAGCACGTCGAACGGATCGGCGGTGGCGCGCACGTCAGCGGGCAGATCGGGTCCGACGAGGCGTTTGAGCCGATCGGCCACCTCCCGCGCCGGCAACTCGGCGAACACGTCGCACACCGGCCCGTCGAAATCGAGGAAGACATGGTCCTTCTCCTGCAGAAGCTCCTTCACCCCGGTCATGCCCCCACCTTGCCACCGGATCGCGTTTAGCCCGCTAAACGCAAGTCTTGGACAGACCTTACGGACGGGGCGGGTTTCTGGTTAGGTTCCGACCATTGGGGTCGGTCCTGTACAGCAGACCTAGACACTGGGGGTACACGCCCATGCCGCGTCCCTTCCGTCCCGTTGCCCTCGAACCGCTCCGGCGCCGGTCCAAACGGACCGCCGGACTCGCGGTCCTCACCCTCGCAGCCGGACTCCTCGCCGCCATCCCCGCCGACGCCGCCCCAGCGGATCAGCAGCGTCAGCGGGACTTCGCGGCCGCCGCGCGGGAGTTCGGCGTCCCCGAGCACGTCCTGCTCGGCGTCTCCTTCCTGGAATCTCGCTGGGACTTCAACGCCGGCACCCCGAGCACGTCCGCCGGCTACGGCCCGATGCACCTGACCGACCTGCGCGAAGCGGGCACCGGCACGCATCACGACGAAGGCGGGGAGGACCCGCGCGGCGACGACGCCCGCCAGGCGAAACTCCCGGCGACACCGGCGCCGAAGCCTCCCCCGCCCGGCCTCCAGACCATCGACGAGGCGTCCGCGCTGATCGGCCAAGACGTCGCGACGCTGCGCACGAACAGCACGCAGAACATCCGCGGTGGCGCCGCTCTTCTGGCGAAGTACCAACGCGAAGCGGGTGACTGGTACGACGCCGTCGCGCGCTACAGCGGCGCGAAGGACAAAGCGGGAGCGCAGTCCTTCGCCGACGAAGTCTTCGACACCATCTCCAAGGGCGTCAGTCGCAAGACCGACGACGGCCAGAGTGTCGCTCTAGCCGCGACGCCGACGAGCGCGCCCCGCGCGCAGGCCGACGTCTCGAAGGCGGAGTGCCCGAAGAAGCTCTCGTGCCTCTCAGTGCCGGCGCCGTACCAGGAGTTGCCGGACAACGACTACGGCAACCACGACAAGGCGGATCGGCCGACGAGCCAGAAGGTCGAATACATCGTCATCCACGACACCGAGGGTTACTGGGACACGGCGATGGACCTCGTCACCGACCCGACGTACGTGAGCTGGCACTACACGATCCGCTCAGCCGACGGCCAGATCGCGCAGCACGTGCCGACCAAGGACGTCGCCTGGCACGCGGGCAACTGGTACGTCAACGCGAAGTCCGTCGGCATCGAGCACGAGGGCTTCGCCGCGAAGGGCACTTGGTACACGGAGGCGATGTACCGCACCTCCGCGAAGCTCGTGGGCTACCTCGCGCGGAAGTACGACGTCCCGCTCGACCGCGCGCACATCCTCGGCCACGACAACGTCCCGGGCACGATCCCCTCGACCATCAAGGGCATGCACTGGGATCCGGGCCCGTACTGGGACTGGTCGCACTACTTCGATCTGATGGGCGCCCCCCTGTCCGGCTTCGGGCGTCCCGGTTCGCCGCTGGTGACCATCACGCCGGACTTCGCGACGAACCAGCCCGCGTTCACCGGCTGCGAGACCGCCGGAAAGCCTTGCCCGGCAAGGGGTTCCGGTTCTGTCGTGCTGCGTAGCGAGCCGAACGACGCGGCGCCGCTGCTCAAGGACATCGGCCTGCGCCCGGACGGTTCGGTGAGCACGATGGCCGTCTCCGACATCGGCAGCCGGGCGGAGACCGGCCAGCGCTACGTCGTCGCCGAGCGGCGCGACGGCTGGACGGCGATCTGGTATCTCGGCCAGAAGGGCTGGTTCCGCGACGCGCGCACGACTAGCCCGGCGTTCGGTCTGGTCGTCACCCCGAAACCCGGTCTGGAGACCGTGCCGGTGTTCGGGCGCGCGTACCCCGAGCCTGAGGCCTACCCGGCGAACGTGCCGGTGCAGCAGGTCATCCCGCTCCCCTACACCTTCTCGGCGGGGCAGCGGTACTCGGTCGGCAACGTGCTCGGCTCCGAGTATTACTGGGCGACGACGTTCGACCCGGCGAACCACGTTGTCGTCAAAGGAAAGACGCGCTACGTGCAGATCCAGTTCGGACACCGCGTCGCCTTCGTGAAGGCGGACGACGTCCGGATCCTTCCCGCCTTCTGACCCCCTGACCCGGATCGCGTTTAGCGGGCTAAACGCGATCCGGGTCAGGAGTCGAGGGCGACCTTGACCCCGGGAGCGTGCTCGGTGTTCCGCCGCGTCTTCGACCAGCCGTTCCGGCCGCGCACCAGGCGGAACAGCGCCCGCCACGACGTGATGTAGAACGTGTAGATGTACAGCGCGTAGACGAAACCCATCCCGATGCCACGCAGGAGATTGCGGCTCTTCAGGCATTTGAACTGGTAGATCGGGCCCCACACGATGAACGGCAGCAGCCCGAAAGAGCCGTAGATCGCGAACAGGATCCAGGCGCCGTCGTCGGCGAACCAGGTCCACACCTGCGCCGGATCCCCCGCGGTGGTGAAGAACAGCAGGATGAACGGGATCGGGTACAGCAGCGAGCCGAGCAACTGCATCCACGGCTGCGCGAGGTAGTACATCATCTCCGCCGCGCCCAGCGTGCTCACGTGCGGCGAATCCCAGATCCGCCGCAGGTACCGCGAACACTGCATCGTGCCCTGGCCCCAGCGCGTGCGCTGCACCAGGAACCGCCGCAGGCTGTACAGCCCTTCCTGTTTCACATGGGAATCCGGCGTGTAGCCGGTCCGCCAGCCCGCGGTCAGCAGGTGCACGCCGAGTTCGAAATCCTCCAGCAGCGAACCGCGCCACGGCTGTCCGTCCGGCCCGGCGATCGAGTCCAATGCGGACAGTCGCGTGAACTGACCGTTGCCGCCCATGGAGATCGTGCCGGTGAACCCGCGCGAGGTCTGGATCGCCGCGATGGCCGTGCGGAACTCGAGATCCTGCATCTGGGCCAGCTTCAGCCCGAAGGCGCGCGAGAACCAGTTCCTCCCCGGCGGACGGCTGTCGGCGTTGCCCATCCAGACGTCGAGTTGCACGGCGCCGATCGTCTCGTCGCCGAACAGATGGTCCGCGGCGCACACTTCGAGGCAGTTCTCCGCCGGGCGGCCGTCCGCGTCGACCACCACGACGACCACGTCCTCCCGGCTCGCGTCCGGGCCCATCCAGTCGTTGAGCGCCTGGTAGGCGGCGTTGAGCGCGTCGCCCTTGCCCGTCCTCGCCTCCGGACGGCGCCGGGGAACCAGGTGCAGGTACGGGTCGTAGCCGCCGTTGCGCCGCCAGATCGACTTGACCACCCGGGCCGTGCGGTCCTCCGAGTCGTCGTCGACGACCCAGACGTGCGCGTGCCGGAAGGTCGAACGCAGGTACCGCACCGTTTCGCGGATGACGGACTGCTCGTCCCGGCACGGAACGAAGAAGTGCCAGGTGAAATCGGCGGCGTCACCGACGGGTGCGGGTTTGCGCCGCAGGTACGGCACGACGATCACGACCACGTACACGATGAACGCCACACTCATGGTGAGCGCGAACGCCTGGGTGATCGCGAGCAGGATCTTGAGCGAGCCGCCGCCCATCAGACGGCCTCGCGCTCGGCACGGGGCTTGCGGGTGCCCAGCCAGACGAAGAGCACGAGGGCGACCGCGCCACCGATGACGCTCACCATCGAACCGAGCAAAGTGTGTCCCCAGTAATAACCTTCGTCCACGCCGAGCCAGTTCACGAGTCCGACGATCGCCAAAACCCTCATCTGATTGACAAGAATCACCACGGCCGCCGAAATGGCCAGCGACACGAACAGTCTCTTCGCATTTCGCGGACGGAAATACAACATGGCGGCGGTCACCAGTAAGAGTGGTAGCAACATGAATGCCGAAGAGCATTCCGGCGTCATTCGCAACCCGAGTGGAGTATCGCCTGACAACCCAAAGTAGACCGTCTCGCGCTCACCCGCGACAAAGACACCCGATGTGGTGATGACCCTCAGTATCAACCCGGAGAGTTGTACCTCGAACACGCGGTAGACGCGTTCGGCCAGCACCAGGCCTGCCGCGACGGCGATGACCGCCAGCACCGCGACACGGAGCGGGAACCGACTGGAACTGGGCAAAGGAGCGCTCGCGACGGCCACGGTGACCCTCTCAGGAAAGACGCTGCGGACGATGGGATTCGACGAAGCGGACAGGGACCTCGCTGACGAGGTTAAGCGAGCGGGAACCGGCCCTTTCGCCCGGGGTTCGCAATTCCAGTGCGATCATGGGGCCTTTCGGCACGATCGTGGACTAACTGACTAGGCCGAACGAGTGATGTTCTCCACGACCTGCGAAGAATGGCATCGAAACCACCTGATCCGGTGATCCTGGACGTTTTCTGTGCAATTTGAGAAACACTCGGCGATAGACGATCCGCGAGCCGAATCAGGCCACCCGGGATTCGTCCGCGACGGTCACGCCCAAGCGACGACCGGAGAAAACCCCACGAATCAATTCGGAGGACCAGTTGAAGAACACGCACCTCTTGCGACGAGGCGGATTGCTCGCCGCTGTGGTGGTGAGCGTTGCCCTCGCCGGCGCGGTACCCGCCTCGGCGGCCCCCGGTGACGGCTCCGCGTATGGCGTCAAGGTCGATGTATCGCTCCTCGGCCTCGACGCGGTGAAGGCCGGGCCGCTCGCCGAAGCGAAGACCTCGGGGCCGACCACCAACAGCCTCGCGACGGTCAACCTCGCCGGTGTGCTGACCGCGGGCGCGATCAACACCGAGGCCAAACGCGACGACAACTCCGGCGCGGTGACGGCCAAGGCCAGCACGGCCGATGTCGGGCTGCCGCTGCTCAAGGCCGCCCTCGGCAACGTCGGCGTCAAGGCCGTCGAAGCCACCTGCACCGCCACCCAGAAGGGTGTGCAGGGCGCGACCAGCCTGGTCGCCCCGAACCTCGGCAGTGTGGGCGCCGTCGACACGACGCCGGCACCGAACACCCAGATCAAGGTCGCTCTCGGCCTCATCAACGTCGCGACGATCACCCTCAATGAGCAGATCAAGAACGCCGACGGCAGCCTGACCGTCAACGCGATCCACGTGAAGCTGCTGGGCGGCGTCGTCGGCGCTCTCGGTTCCGGTGACGTGATCGTCTCGTCGGCCACCTGTGGCCCGGCCGGCCTGCCCGTGCCGCTCGCTTCGGGCGCGGGGCTGTGGATCGGTCTCGGCCTGCTCGGTGCCGTCGCCGTTCCGGTCGGTATCCGCGTCGTCCGCAACCGGCGTCCGGCGACCACCGCCTGACCTGGGTGAAGTGAGGTCCAGATGTACAAGTTGCCTGGCGCCGGAGTCGGCGTCGCCGGTGGTGGGGTGGGTGCCCTCGCCGCCACCGGGGCCGATGTCGGCTGGTGGCTGGCCGTCGGCGTGATCCTGCTGGTTCTCGGAACCATCGCGGTCATCGCCGGCTACCGCCGCACGAAACGGCTCGGCAAGGTGGGGAGCTGATCGCTCCCTTCGGCAGGACCGGCCGCCGGCGTGGGCCCTTCGCACGCCGGCGGCCGTCACCGGGATTTTCCGGGACACTCGAAATCGTGGACGAGGAGCGCGAACGCGTGGATGTGATGTTGCTGGCCGGGACCCGGCCGGAGGCGGTCAAGCTCGCGCCGCTGGCACTGGCGCTGGCGGAGCACCCGAACCTCCGGCCCTTCGTCGTCCACAGTGGACAGCATCAGGGCATGGTCGAGCAGGCGCTGATCCCGTTCGGCCTGCCCGTCGATGCCTGGCTCGACACCCCGCCGCGGACCACGGGCACGCAGTCGGAACTGGTTTCCGGACTGCTCCCCGCGCTCGACGCGGTGCTGCGACGGGTCGCGCCGTCTGCGGTCGTCGTCCAGGGTGACACGACGACGGGGCTGGCGGGCGCGCTCGCCGCGTTCTGGCTGGGCATCCCGGTCGTGCATCTCGAAGCGGGACTGCGCACGCATGACCTCGCCGCGCCGTTCCCCGAAGAGGGCACGCGGCAGATGATCTCGCGCATCGCCGCCCTGCACCTCGCGCCGACCCCGGGTGCCGCCGCCGCGCTGCGCACGGAAGGTGTTCCGCGCCAACGGATCGCCGTCACCGGCAACACCGTCGTCGACGCCGTGATCGCGATCGCCGAACGGGATCTCCCGGCGAGGGACACCGCGCTCGCGTTGCTGGAGATGGAGATCGCCGAGGCGAACGAACGCCTCGTGCTCGTGACGTCGCACCGGCGTGAGTCCTGGGGCGAGCCGCTGAGCCGGACGCTCGCCGCCATCGAACTGATCGTCGCCGAGCACTCCGACGTCCAGGTGCTGTTCCCGGTGCACCCCAATCCGGCCGTGCGGGAGCAGGTCTTGACCGCGCTCGGCGGGACACCGCGGGTGACGATCACCGAGCCGCTCGAGTATCCCGATCTCGTGCGCGCGCTGCGGCTGGCCGAACTCGTCCTGACCGATTCCGGTGGTATCCAAGAGGAAGCGCCGACCTTCGGCACACCCGTCCTCGTGCTCCGTGAGGTCACCGAACGGCGCGAGGCCATCGAGGCGGGCTGCGCCTGGCTGGTCGGGACGGACACCGCCCTCATCGCCGACACCGCCGCGAAGATCCTGCGCGGCGATCTTCATCCGACGCACGCCGGAAACCCTTACGGCGACGGCAATGCCGCCGCCTTGACGGTGGCCGCGCTGGAGGAGCTGCTCAATCTCGCCCCGATGCCGCGCACCGCCGCCGAATTGCGCTAGATCGAGACGATCTGGACCGGCAGTGCGGGATTCGCGGAGAAATCGAGCGATGCCCGCGGACGTCCGGCGGCGACCACGTGCGCGCCGAGCGCGGCGATCATCGCGCCGTTGTCGGTGCACAGGCGCGGCCGCGGGACTCGCAGTGTGATCCCGGCCTCCGCGCACCGCTCGGCGGCGAGTTCGGACAGCCGTGAATTCGCCGCCACGCCACCGGAAATCACCAGTGTGTCCACGCCGTGTTCCTTGGCCGCGCGGATCGCCTTCCTGGTGAGAACGTCGGCGACGGCTTCCTGGAACGACGCGGCGACGTCGTCGACGGGGATCTCCTCGCCGCGGCGCTCGGCGCCTTCGACCCAGCGTGCGACGGCGGTCTTCAAGCCGGAGAAGGAAAAGTCGAACTTGGCGTCGCGCGGCCCGGTCATGCCGCGCGGGAACGCGATGGCCTTGCCGTCACCGTTCTTGGCCGCTTTGTCGATGGGCGGGCCACCGGGGTACGGCAGGCCGAGGACGCGGGCGACCTTGTCGTAGGCCTCGCCCGCCGCGTCGTCCACAGTGGACCCGAGTTCGGTGATCCCGGACGCGATGTCGTCCACCAGAAGCAATTGTGTGTGCCCGCCGGAGACGAGCAGGGCGAGACAGCGTTCGGGCAACGGTCCGTGCTGGAGGGTGTCGACGGCGATGTGCCCGGCGAGGTGGTTGACGCCGTAGAGCGGGATGTCCAGCGCCGCGGCGTAAGCCTTGGCCGCGGCGACACCGACCAAGAGCGCGCCGGCGAGGCCGGGTCCGGCGGTGACCGCGATGGCGTCCACATCGGACAGTTTCAGCCCGGCCTTCGCGAAGGCTCGCTCGACCGTCGGGACCATCGCCTCCAGATGCGCGCGGCTGGCGACCTCGGGGACGACGCCGCCGAAGCGGGCGTGCTGATCGACGCTGGAGGCGACCTCGTCGGCGAGGAGCTCGACCGTGTTGTCGTCGTGCAGGCGGACGAGGCCGACGCCGGTCTCGTCGCACGAACTCTCGATGCCCATGATGATGCGTGGCATCAGCCCGCCACCTCGTCTCGGACCTGGGCCCGCGGGCGGGCCATCGTGTAGGCGTCGGCGCCGGAAGGCTGGTAGTAGCGCTTCCGGAGGCCGACGCGTTCGAAACCGTGTCGTTCGTAGAGCGTGATCGCCGCTTCGTTGTCGGTGCGGACCTCGAGGAACACCGGCGCGGCGAGCTCGTCCGCGCGAACGAGGAGCGCCTTCAGCAGCGTGGTGCCGATCCCGTTGCGCTGCCAGCCCGGGTCGACGCCGATCGTGTGGATGCTCGTCTCGTAGTCGCCGCGGCGGCCGACGACGGCGAGCCCCGCGTAGCCGATGACTTCGTCGCTTTCGTCCGGACGCGCGACGAGATAGTGGCCGCCGGCGTCGAGTTCCGCGTGGAAGGCGTAGGCGCTCCACGGTGAATCGCCGGGGAAGAGAATCTTCTCTATCTCGACACAGCGGGGAATATCCTTGCGGCGTAAGGGTTCCAGCCTCACGGCGTGGTCACCTTCTTGCGCGCGGCCGGTTCGACGGCGTCCGGGCGACGGAGATAGAGCGGGGTGAGCGGGGCGGGGTCGCTTCCGTTTTGGAGTGCCTCACGAGCGGCCTTGACCAGCCCTGCGGGTGACGGGAAGCGCGGCTCGATCGGCTGGACGCCGAGGGCGTCCGCGTAGAGGAGGGCGCCGTCGCCCGCCGCGACCTTGATGGCGGTCTCGAGCTCGGCCGGTCGCTGGACGTGCGGACCGTCGGTGCGGGAACCGTCGGCGGCGTACGCGGCCCAGTAGACCTCGCGCCGCCTCGCGTCGGTGAGGACGAGGAAGGGCGCTTCGCCGGGGGCGACGTCGGCGGCGATCGCGTCGAGGCTGCAGACCGGGTGGGCCGGGATGCCGAGGGCGTGGGCGAGCGACGCGGCGGTCGCCATGCCGGCGCGAAGGCCGGTAAAGGGGCCTGGGCCGACGCCGCAGACGATGGCGTCGAGGTCGCGAAGCGTGACGCCCGCGGCCTTGACCGCTTCGAGGGCGTGGGGCGTGATCAGCTCGCCGTGCGCGCGCGGGTCGACCGTCACGCGGTCGCCGCGGGATTCGAGCGTGTCGCCGTCCAGGGCGACGAGGCCCGCGGTGACCGCCGGGGTCGAGGTGTCGATGGCCAGTACCAGCACGGTTACCCAGCCTACGACCAGGCTCCCGCGTCGCGTTTAGCGGCCTAAGTGCGATCCGGCACCGTGGCCGCTCCCCTGCCGCCAGGTCGCGTTTAGCCCGCTAAACGCGCTCCGTCGCCCGGCCCCCGCGTCCCGGCGCCGGATCGCGATTAGGGGGCGAAAGTCGCTCCTGCCGGCCCGCCGACCTCGGCCCAGATCGCGATTAGGGGGCTAAACGCACGTCGGGGGCAGGACAGAGCAGGGGTGTGAACCAGGTCGCAGGGGTGAAGGCGGGCGGAACGGTACGGTTCGGCGAGGGCCCTCGTGCCCCCGGCTGGCGGAGTCGAGCAGGAGGTCACACGGTGCCCGATCGGTTGTTCCCCACGCTGGCGAGCGGCTCCGACAAGGAGGCCCTCCGTTTCGGCGGCACCTCCCTGACCTACGCCGAGGTCGCGGCCGTCGCCGGCACCCTCGCCCGCGACCTCCCGAGCGGCCGCGTCGCTGTCTGGGCGACACCGACCGTGCACACCAGCGTCGCAGTGATCGCCGCGCTGCTCGCCGGCGTCCCCGCCATCCCGCTCAACCCGAAGATCGGCGAGCGCGAACTCGCGCACATCCTCGCCGACAGCGAGCCCGTCCTCGTCCTCGCCGAACCGGGCGCCGACCTGCCCGCCGGCCTCGACGACCTGCCACGCCGCGACATCCCCCTCGAAGGCACGCCCGTCGATCTCCCCGCGGAACCGGATGCCGAAGCCCCGGCGCTGATCGTCTACACCTCCGGCACCACCGGCCCGCCCAAGGGCGTCGTCCTCCCCCGCCGCGCGATCTCGACCACCCTCGACGCCCTCGAAGACGCCTGGGAGTGGACCGGCGACGACGTCCTGGTCCACGGCCTCCCGCTGTTCCACGTCCACGGCCTGATCCTCGGCATCCTCGGACCGCTCCGGCGCGGCGGCTCGGTCCGACATCTCGGCCGATTCACCACCGAAGGCGTCGCACGCGAACTCGCGACCGGAGCGACGATGATGTTCGGCGTCCCGACCATGTACCACCGCATCGCGGGCGAAGTCGGCGACAACCCGTCGCTCGCCGAAGCCCTCAGCGGCGCCCGGCTGCTCGTCTCCGGATCGGCCGCGCTGCCCGTCCACGACCACCAGCGCATCACCGCGGCGACCGGCCAGCGCGTGATCGAGCGCTACGGGATGACCGAGACCCTCATGAACACCAGCGTTCGCGCCGACGGCGAGCGTGTCCCTGGCACCGTCGGCGTCCCGCTGGGCGGCGTCGAACTGCGGCTCGTGGACGAGGCGGGAAAGCCCGTCGAGGAGATCGAGACCGTCGGCGAGATCCAGGTCCGCGGGCCGAACCTGTTCACCGAATACCTCAACCGCCCCGACGCCACCGAAGCCGCCTTCGACGACGGTTGGTTCCGGACCGGCGACATGGCGACCCGCGACGCGGCCGGCTACGTGAAGATCGTCGGCCGGAAGGCCACGGACCTGATCAAAAGCGGTGGTTACAAGATCGGCGCGGGCGAAATCGAGAACGCGCTCATGGAACATCCCGGTGTCGCGGAGGTCGCGGTGACCGGTGAGCCCGATGACGATCTGGGCGAGCGCATCGTGGCCTGGGTGGTGCCCGATGGAGAACGCCCGACGGAGTCGGAACTCGCCAACCACGTCTCGCGCCTGCTGTCGCCGCACAAACGGCCTCGTGTGGTCCGCTATCTGGAGGCGTTGCCGCGCAACGACATGGGCAAGGTCCTGAAGCGGGCACTCGGATGAGCAGGGCTTCCGCACGGTCCGTCATCAAGGAGATCGCGACCGGTTTCGAAGATCTGGACGTTCCGCGGTCCGACGAGCCGGAAGACGGGCCGATCGGCTGGCCGGGGTACCGCTCGGCACGGGAAGCCGCCGCGGAGCGATCGGGCGAAGACGAGTCCGTCGTCTGCGGAACCGCCGAGATCGGCGAGGTCGAGGCGGTCGTGATCGCCTTCGAATTCGGTTTCCTGGGCGGGTCGATCGGTCAGCGGACCGGTGATCGCGTCGAGGCGGCCTTCGCGCGGGCGGTGGAGTCACGGTTGCCGGTGGTTTCGCTGATCGCGACCGGCGGCAGCCGGATGCAGCACGGGATGCGCGCGCTTTCGCAGTTGCAGCGCATCGCGCGGGCGGCGGCCGGAGCCCGGTCGGTGCCGCAGATCTCGGTGCTGCGCGATCCGACCACGGGCGGCGGCTGGGCGACACTCGGTGCAAGCGCCGACGTCATTCTCGCGTTGCCCGGGGCTCAGGTCGGTTTCGCCGGTTCCCGGGTTCGACCTTCCGACGCGCCCGCGGAGGCGTACACGGCCGAAGCGAAGCTCGCGTGGGGCCAGGTCGACAGGATCGTGCAGCCCGCCGACCTTCCCGCGGTCCTGGAACGGTGGGTGCGCTTGCTGACCTCGCCGACACCGGAAGCCGCTGAACCTCCCGGAGCGCTCGGGTCTGCGGGACTGCCCGACAGCGGGTGGGCTGCGGTTCAGGCGGCACGCTCCGCTGATCGGCCAAGGGCGGCCGAGTACCTCGACGCGTACTTCGACTGGCGCGAGGACGTCTCGGGCGACAGGTGCGGCGGAGTCGACTCCGGCGTCTTGTGCGGCTTCGGCCGGCGAGACGGCCGAACGATCGCGTATGCGGCGCAGTGCGGGACGGCGACTCTGCCCGCGGGCTTCCGCACGGCCGCGCGGCTGGTACGGCTCGCGTCGAGGCTCGGGATCCCGGTACTCACCCTGGTCGACACCCCCGGTGCGGCGAACGACGCGGCGGCCGAGCGGGCCGGTGCCGGTGCGGCGATCGCGGAACTGTTCGAGGCGGTCGCGAGCGCGGCCGTGCCGATCACGACGTTGGTGATCGGCGAAGGCGGATCCGGTGGCGCGCTCGCGTTCGCGGCGCCGGGATCGACCTGGGTGACGCCCAATGCGTACTTCTCGGTCACGACGCCCGAGGCGGCCGCGGCGATCCTCAAGCTGCCCGCCGACGACGTCCCTGCTCTCGCGGACCGGCTGCGGCTACGCCCCCAAGACCTGGTCGACCTGGGAATCGCGCGTTTCGTGGTCGGCCCGGCGGATCGCGTTTAGCGGGCTAAACGCGATCCGCGCGGGTGATTGAAAAATCATCGATACCTTCCGTGTCGACGTCGGTTGCGGCCTTTCGGCGCGGAATGGGAAGCGACAAACGGTCGGAGATCGGCGCTGAGCGGACGCGTTGCGCGAAGCATGACCATCTGCATGTGCGAATGCCGCTTTCGAATGTCCGTTCCTGAACATTTCCTTCCGCGCCGATAACTGCAATCCACTCGATAGCGTGAATTCGAAACACTCTAGGTGTACTCAGCTGCCACTATCTCGCCAATGTGCGTGTTACCCACGGCCGCAACTACTCTTTCGAGTTATGGCAGGGAAATCCGATGACCCGGGGTGAAGTGCGCCGACCGCTCGGCGCAAGAAGCAGCAACCTTTCACCTACCGCCCCGTAGGTCCGGAAAGTTCGTCCACAATGACTTGTGTTGCGGTCGGGCAACTGCCGAATGCCGCACAAAAAGGAAGCGGCTCCCCGTGCAAGGGGGAGCCGCTTTGCGGTTCAACAGCTCCATCAACCCGAATTAGTCCTATGGAGGCGTCAAACATGCCCAGCGTAGCGCCGTGTTCCGGCGGTATGCCAGAGGAGCCACCCCAGTCGCAGGCGATGACCCCGGATACGAACCAGGATCACCGCGGCGGGTGTCACCCGGCAGAAGTCACTCTCGACGAATTGCTCGATCTGGCGGGCGAACCGGTCGGCATGGTCACCGACCCCGCGTGCCGTCGAGTTCATCTGCGTCCCGCGGCCCAGTGGCCCGATTTCTGGCGAAGCACGTTCTTCGGCAGCAAGGAGAACGCCAGGCGTGTCCTGCTCTACTGGTTCGCCTTGATCGCCCCGCTTCTCGCGCTGGCTTTGGTCGCGACGCCCGCCGCGCAAACCGGCGTGCTCGGCCTGTGCGGATTGTGGTGGATTCACCATCGGCGCGGACCGCGGGCTGAGCCGGCCCCCGCCGTCTAGGGAGGGCAGGGTGCGCATGCCGCTGTGGCTACCAGCGGCATGCGCACCCCCAAGCCCGCTTGGGGCATGGAGGGGACGCTTCGCCTGGCCAGCCCTGATGCGGCATCCGGGTGAGATCGCGTTTAGCCCGCTAAACGCGCTCCGGCCCGCCTGCGGCGCAGGTCGCGTTTAGCCCGCTAAACGCAAGTCGGGCGTGCGGGACGCCCAGGTGCCGTGCGGCTCCAAGGTGACCACGCGGACATCGTCCTCGCGACGCTCCATGCGCACGACGAGGTAGTCGTCCGAAAGGCGCTCCGCCGCTCCCTCGCCCCATTCGACGACCAGGGCGGACCGCTCGAGTTCAGTGTCGAGGTCCAGGTCATCCAGCTGCGAGAGATCCCCGCCGAGCCGGTATGCGTCGACGTGCACCAGTGCGACCCCGGCTTCGCCCGCCGGATGCACCCGAGCGATCACGAACGTCGGCGAGCTGACCCGTCCACCGACGCCGAGACCGTCCGCGATCCCGCGGGTCAGCGTCGTCTTGCCCGCTCCGAGCGGTCCGGCGAGCAGCACCAGGTCGCCCGCGCGCAGCGAACGTCCGAGCGATCGCCCGAAGTCCATGGTCGACTCGGGAGTCGGGAAAGCAAAGTTCATCAGCGCTGCCACCACCAGGTTCGCCGGTCAGGATCTTCACCATCGGTGCCCGTGCACCGCTGCATCAAGTCGATCAGGTGACTGTTCACCAGTTCGGGTTGTTCCAGCTGCACCATGTGCCCAGCGCCGCGCACGCGCACCAGCTCCGCGTCCGGCAGCTCCGCCGCGATCCGCTCGGCGTGCGCGATCGGCGTGAACCGGTCGGAATCCCCGCCGATGACCAGCACGTGCGCGTGCTTCAACCCGGCGAGCGCGGCGTACCGGTTGTGGCTGCCGAGCGTGTCGACGAAATTCACGAGCCCGCGTACCGGCGTCACTTCGAGCATTTCCAGCATGAAGTCGACGAGTCGCGGAGACACGTCCCGGCTGCCGAAAGCCAGCCTGCGCACGGCTTGCCGGGTCAGCTGCCCTCCGGCGGCGCGCACGAACTCGACGAGTCCGGGCTGCCAGCCCGCCAGCCCGCCGACGCCTCGCGTGAGCGGGTTGTACTTCGAAAGCAGCGATCGCGGCAGTCCCCGAGCGCCGACTTCGCCCGCCGCGGTCGCGATGAACGCGACGCCGCCGACGCGGTCGTCGAACAGCTCGGGATGCTCCGCCGCGAGCTCCATGATCACCATGCCGCCCATCGAGTGCCCCATGAGCACGATGGGCCCCTCCGGCACCACCGAGCGCACGACCATGTCGAGATCGCGCGCCAGCTGCTCGATGGTGCTGGTCTCGGCGTTCGCGGCGCCGGATTGCCCGTGCCCGCGATGGTCGTAATAGACCTGACGCACGCGCGGCAACTTCAGCGACGCGAGATCTCGCCGCTGGAAATGCCAGCAGCGCTTCGACAACGCGAAACCGTGCACGCCGACGACGGTCAGCTCCGGTTCGCCCCCATCGGCCGGATCGATCTCCTCGACCGCGAGCGGCGTTCCGTCCTCCGCCGCCACTGTCGATGTCCGGTCCGGTTCAAGATCCCCCAACGGCTCGTCCACGAACGGATCCTCATTCTGCCGCCGCTGCTGTGCGGCGACGGCGATCGCGGCGGCGGTGCCGGTGGCCACCGCCCCGACGCCGCCGACGATGGCCAGCAGTCGTCGTGAAGGTGTCACGAGCCTGCCTCCAGATACGTCCGGTGGATTCGCGGGCGATACATCGAAGTCACGATCTCGTAGTCGATCGTCCCCAGCTTGTCGGCCCATTCCCGGGCCGTGGGCTCACCAAACGTGCCCTGCCCGAAGAGAATCACTTCGCTACCGACGGCGGGTTCGTCGTCTCCGCAGTCGACGACCAGCTGGTCCATGCACACGCGTCCGGCCACCGGACGACGGCGTCCGCCGAGCCAGACGTCCATCCGCCCGGACAGCGATCGCGGCACGCCGTCGGCGTATCCGACCGGGACCAGGGCGAGGGTGGTGTCGCGCTCGGCGGTCCAGGTGTGGCCGTAGGAAACCGATTCGCCGGCCGCGATCCGTTTGGTGAGCACGACCGACGATTTGAAGGTCATCGCGGGGCGCAGGTCCTCGGTGGCGGGGATCGGGTTCAGCCCGTAGACCGCGATCCCGGCGCGGACGAGGTCGAAGTGCAGGTCCGGCCTGGTCAGCACGGCGGCGGAGTTCGCGAGGTGCCGCATCGGGTTCAGGCCCGCCGCGCGGGCGATGTCGTAGGCCTCGTCGAACCGCTTCGCCTGCGCGTCGACGGACGGGTGGCCGGGCTCGTCGGCGCAGGCGAGGTGCGACCAGATCGCGACGACGTCGATGAGCGGCCTCGCGGCGGCGGCCGCCTTGACCAGCGCCGGCCATTCCGCAGGTGGACAGCCATTTCGGGAGAGGCCGGTGTCGATCTTGAGGTGCACCCGACAGATCGCACTTAGCCCGCTAAAGTCGCGCGCCCGGCGCACGCCATCGGCAACGCGGGCGAGTTCGTCGAGGGAGCTGACGGCGACGTCGATGTCTTCGGCGACCGCGGGTGCGAAGTCGGCTTCGGGGGTGTCGAGCCAGCTGAAGAGCCGGGCGCCGATTCCGGCGCGGCGCAGCTTCAGGGCTTCGTCGAGGGAACAGGTGCCGAGCCAGGTCGCTCCGCCCTCGATGGCGGCACGCCCGGCCTCGACGGCTCCATGGCCGTAGCCGTCGGCCTTGACCACGGCCATGGTCTGGGCCCCTGGGGCGCGGGAAGCGAGCAGGGCGACGTTGTGCCGGATGGCGGACAGGTCGATGACGACCTCGGCACGCGGGAAACTGGCGGTCATAACGACCACCAGTTTCCCACGGCCCCGGCTCAGGACAGGCGTGCCCCGGTGGTGGCGGAGAACACGTGCAGCTCGTCGGGGCGGACCCGCAGGTGCAGGGTGTCGCCCATCACCGGCGGCTTGCGCGGGTCGACCCGGGTGACGACGTTGGACTTCGTGCCCTCGGCGTCGGTCTCGGCCAGCTTGCCGTAGACGTACGCGTCCGAGCCGAGCTCCTCGACGAGGTCGACCTTGATCGGCAGCGTGCCGTCTTCGCTGGTGGTCACCTCGAGCGATTCCGGCCGGAAGCCGAGGGTGACGGTGTCGCCGTCGGCCTTGGCGAGGATCTCGCGGGTCAGCGGCACTCGCGCACCACCGAGCTCAGCACCGTCTTCGGTGAGCTTCGCGGTGACGAGGTTCATCGCGGGCGAGCCGATGAACCCGGCGACGAAAGCGTTTGCGGGCTTGTCGTACAGCGCGCGGGGGGTGTCGCACTGCTGCAGGAGGCCGTCGGAGAGGACCGCGACGCGGTCGCCCATCGTCATGGCCTCGACCTGGTCGTGCGTGACGTACACGGTGGTGACGCCGAGACGGCGCTGCAGGGCGGCGATCTGCGTACGCGTGGAGACACGCAGCTTGGCGTCGAGGTTCGACAGCGGCTCGTCCATCAGGAAGACCTGCGGCTCACGCACGATGGCGCGGCCCATCGCGACACGCTGGCGCTGACCGCCGGAGAGCGCCTTCGGCTTGCGGTCGAGGTACTGCTCGATGTCGAGCAGCTTGGCCGCGTCGAGCACCTTCTGCTTGATCTCCGCGGCCGGACGGCCCGCGATCTTCAGCGCGAAGCCCATGTTCTGGCCGACGGTCATGTGCGGGTACAGCGCGTAGTTCTGGAACACCATCGCGATGTCGCGGGCACGCGGGGGCAGCTGCGTGACGTCGCGGTCGCCGATCCAGACGGCGCCTTCGTCGATGTCCTCGAGGCCGGCGAGCATCCGCAGGCTGGTGGACTTGCCGCAGCCGGAAGGCCCGACCAGCACGAGGAATTCGCCGTCGGCGATCTCGAGTTCGAGTGCGTCCACGGCGGGCCGCTCGGAACCGGCGTAGCGCCGGGTCGCCTTGTCGTAGGTGATCGTGGCCATCGGTTCAGTCCTCTTTCGGTTTCGCGGAAATGCCGTGCCCGAGTTCGCGGGCCTCGAGATGCCGTTGCTGGATCCGGTGTCCCTCGGCGTGGTCCGCCTCGGTCGGTTCGAGCGGGGTGGTGCCGTGGTCTTCCTGCCAGCGGGGAGGTTCCGAGCTGGAAGCGAGGGCCCAGGCCGCCTGCCGCGCGGCGCCGACCGCGACGTACTCGGCGACTTCGGGGATGACGACGGGCACGCCGAACACGATCGGCGCGACCGCGCGGACGGCGGCCGACTGCGCGCCACCGCCGATCAGCAGCACTCGACGGACTTCGAGTCCCTGCTCACGAAGGGCGTCGAGACCGGCTGCGAGTCCGCACAACATGCCTTCGACGGCGGCGCGGGCGAGGTTCTCGGACGTCATGTTCGCGCGGGTCAGGCCGAAGAGCGTGCCACTGGCGTCCGGGAGGTTCGGCGTCCGCTCACCATCGAGGTAGGGCAGGAAGGTGAGACCTCCGGAGCCCGGCGCGGCCGCGAGGGCCAGCTCGTCGAACTCCGCGAGTTCGACGCCGAGCATCGCGGACGTGGCGGTGAGCACGCGGGCGGCGTTGAGCGTGCAGGCGAGCGGCAGGAACCGGCCGGTGGCGTCGGCGAATCCGGCGACGATGCCGGACGGGTCGGCGCTCGCGGTCTCGGAGACACCGAAGACGGTGCCGCTGGTGCCCAGCGAGACCACGACGTCGCCCGGAGCCAGTTCGAGACCGAGCGCGGCGGCCATGTTGTCGCCTGTCCCCGCCGAGACCAGGATCCCGTCCGGGGTGTGGCCCGCGGCTTCGGCGGGGCCGATGACCTTGGGCAGTTCGGGAGTGCGGCCGCCGAAGGCGTGCGAGAGAAGGTCCTGGCGGTACTCGCCGGTGGCGGGTGAGAAGTACCCGGTGCCGGAGGCGTCGCCGCGGTCGGTGACCGGCTCGGCGCCTTCGCCCAGCAACCGCCAGGTCAGCCAGTCGTGCGGAAGCAGGACGCGGGCGACGCGATCGGCCAGCTCGGGCTCGTTCTCGGCCATCCAACGCAGCTTCGTGACGGTGAAGCTGGCCACCGGCAGCGAGCCGACGGACTTCGCCCAGTTCTCGGGACCGAGTTCGCGGCCGAGGTCTTCGGCGGCCTTGGCGGACCGAGTGTCGTTCCACAGCAACGCGGGCCGGACGACCGCGCCGTCTTCGTCGAGGGTGACCATGCCGTGCTGCTGTCCGCCGATGCCGATGGCGGCGACGCCGTCGAGCAGGCCGTCCGTGGCCTCGCGGAACGCGTCCCACCACGCGGAGGGGGCGACTTCGGTGCCATCGGGGTGCGAAGCGCGGCCGGTGCGGACGATCTCGCCGGTTTCCGCGTCGCAGACGACGACCTTCGTCGACTGGGTCGACGAGTCGATTCCGGCGACCAGGTCAGATTTCATACTCCGGCCCTTCCGGATCGCATTCGACCTGCTCAATGGCCGTTCCCGCGTTCAGCGCGGCCTCGATCTCCTCGGTCGGTGTCAGGTCGTCGGTGATCAGGAGGTCGTAGTCGCCGATGTCGCCGTGCGCGAAGGTGGCGGTGCGGCCGAACTTGGAGTTGTCGACGACCAGGACGTTGTGGCTCGCGGTGCGCAGCGCGGCCTTCTTGAGCGCGGCGTAGTCCTGGACGGGGTGGAACAGGCGGCCGACCGCGACCGCGGCGACGGAGACGAACGCGATGTCGGCGTGCGTGCGCTCGAGGAACGCGAGGACGTCGGGACCGGCGCACGAGTCGTACTCGTGGTGGTACCGGCCGCCGGCGAGCACGACCTCGACGCTCTTGACCGGGCCGAGGATGCGGGCGGCTTCGAGCGAGTTGGTGATGACGGTGAGGTCTTCGATCGCGCCGAGGCGGCGGACGAGCGGGAAGAGCGTCGTCGAATCGTCGACGAAGACCGTCTGGCCGGAGTGGACGTGTGCCGCGGCGGCCTCGCCCAGCGTGTCCTTCGTGGCCTGGTTGAAGGTGTCACGGAAACGGGCGGCCGACTCCATGGTGGTCGCCGGGTAGGCCTCGACCTTGCCGCGCAGTTTGCGGAGGAGGCGGCGCTCGGCGAGTTCGTCGAGGTCGCGGTGCATCGTCATCAGGCTGACGCCGAAGCGGGTGGTGAGATCGTCGATGCGGGCTTCGCCGGTGGCGATGACGTGGTCGAGGATCTCCTGGCGCCGGTGCTCGACGGCGGCGTCCGAAGGCCTGGTCTTAGACATGGGCGACACCGTTCACGACCCGGACCATCGTGGTCTCGGCGGGGTGGGTGTCGGCGCTCACACCTGCTTCTTACCAGATTATTCGCCGGGAGTTAACACGTAACTCGATAACTCTCGCATTTCCGCTCACCCCGCGCCTCCGCCCACCGAAGTGCGTTTAGCCCCCTAATCGCGTTCTGGGGGCAGGTGCCCGCAGAGCGCACTTAGGGGGCTAAACGCACGTCGGGGCCCTGGTCAGGACGTCAGGGAGCGGACGGACCGGATGGCGTCCGAGACGGCGCCGAGGATGCCGGAAGCCGAGGTGGGAGCGCCATCGGCGGCCAGCGACCCGGCGAGCGAGTGGACGTGCGCGGCGGCACCGGCCGCCAGCCACGGATCGAGCCCGGCCGCGAGCAGCGCGCCGATGAGACCGGACAGCACGTCCCCCGATCCCGCCGTCGCGAGCCATGATCCCCGCGGCGTGTTCACCAGCGCGCGGCCGTCCGGCGCCGCGACCACCGTGCAGTGCCCCTTCAAGAGCACGACGGCGTCGTACTTGCGCGCGGCCGCCCGAGCCGCCGCGACCCGGTCCGCTCCCGGCGGCGAACCCATCAGCCGCTCGAACTCCCCCGCGTGCGGGGTCAGCAAGAGCGGCGTGTCCGGATCGCGCGCGTCGAGCACGTCGGGCGAGCGCGCGATGATCGTCGTCGCGTCGGCGTCCGCACACACCGGCACGCCACGCCCGAGCACGAACCGCAGCACGTCCCGCCCCTCGTGCCCGGTCCCGATCCCCGGCCCGACGACCCACGCCTGCACCCGTCCGGCATCGGTCACCGACCCCGTCGCGATGACGTCGGGCCAGCGCCCTCGCACCACGTCGGCGGCGTGCCCGGCATACCGCACCAGTCCGGACGTCGCCCGCACGGCGGCGCCCGCCGCGAGCACGGCAGCACCCGGGTACGTCGCGGATCCTGCGGCCACCCCGACCACGCCTTGGCTGTACTTGTCGTCACCCGGCCCCGGCACCGGCCACGCCGCGGCGACGTCGGCCGTGTCGAGCCGCCGCAGATCGGGTTCGCCGAGTTCCGGTCGCAAGCCGATGTCGACCAGGGCGACCTCGCCGCAGGACGCGGGCGCGAGGACGTGCACCGGTTTGAGCGCGCCGAAAGTGACCGTGCGGTCGGCGACGACCGCCGGACCGTCGACGGCACCGGTGTCCGGGTCCACCCCGCTCGGCAGATCGACGGCCAGCACGGGCGAACTCACGTGCTCCAGCAGCGCGGCGGCATCCGGCCTCAGTGGCCCTCGCGCCGAGATCCCGACGATCCCGTCGAGAACGAGGTCCGCACGACCGATCCATTGTGGACCGTCCTCAACGGACACCACTCTGCCGCCGGATCGCTTCAAGGCGGCCAAACCCGGGCCGTGAGCGCGTTCGGGCTTCAGCAGAATCGCCGAGACGGCCACATTGCGGCGGCGCAGGAACGCGCCGGCCCACAAGGCGTCACCGCCGTTGTTGCCCGACCCGACGAGCAGCGTCACCCGTCGTCCGGACACCGAACCCGTGTGGTCTTCCAGCATCGCCGCGGCGTGCACCGCCAGGCCGAAAGCCGCTCGCCGCATGAGCCCGCCGTCGGGAGTGACGGCGAGCAACCGGTCCTCCGCCGCGCGAATCCGTTCCGTGGTCCAGATTCCCTGCACGACGCCTCCGGTCCTTACTCGACGGTGACCGACTTCGCCAGGTTACGCGGCTTGTCGACGTCGTACCCGCGCGTACGGGCGATTTCCGCGGCCAGCACCTGCAGCGGAACCGTCGAAACCAGCGGTTGCAGCAGCGTCGGGACGGCCGGGATCTCGATCAGCTCGTCGGCGAACGGGCGGACGGTCTCGTCGCCCTCCTCCGCGATCACGATCGTGCGGGCGCCGCGCGCCTGGATCTCGCTGATGTTCGACACCAGCTTCGAGTGCAGCACCGCGCGCCCCTTCGGCGACGGCATCACCACGACGACGGGCAGACCGTCTTCGATCAGCGCGATCGGGCCGTGCTTGAGCTCACCGGCGGCGAAGCCTTCGGCGTGCATGTACGCCAGTTCCTTGAGCTTAAGCGCGCCTTCGAGGGCGACCGGGAAACCGACGTGACGGCCGAGGAACAGCACCGCCTTCGAGTCGGCGATCCGGCGGCCGAGGTCACGGACCTGGTCCACAGTGGACAGAACCTTCTGCACCGCGGCGGGCATGGCCTCGAGCTCGGCGAACTCGCGGGCGACCTCGTCCGGGTACTTCGTGCCGCGGGCCTGCGCGAGCGCCAAGCCGACCAGGTAGTTGGCCGCGATCTGCGCGAGGAACGCCTTCGTCGAGGCGACACCGATCTCCGGACCGGCGTGCGTGTAGAGGACGGCGTCCGACTCACGCGGGATCTGCGCGCCGTTGGTGTTGCAGACGGCCAGGACGCGGGCCTTCTGCTCACGAGCGTGACGGACGGCTTCGAGGGTGTCCGCGGTCTCGCCCGACTGCGAGACGGCGACGACCAGCGTCGCGCGGTCCAGCACCGGGTCGCGGTAGCGGAACTCGCTGGCCAGCTCGACCTCGACGGGGAGGCGGGTCCAGTGCTCGATGGCGTACTTGGCGACGAGGCCGGAGTGGTACGCGGAACCACAGGCGACGACGAAGACCTTGTCGACGTCGCGCAGGTCCTGGTCGGAGATGCGCTGCTCGTCGAGGATGATCCGGCCACCGTCGAAGTGGCCGCGCAGCGTGTTCGCCAGCGCCTCGGGCTGCTCCTCGATCTCCTTGAGCATGAAGTACTCGTGGCCGCCCTTTTCCGCGGCCGAGAGGTCCCAGTCGACGGTGAACGGTTTGGCCTGCGCGGCGTCGCCGTGGAAGTCGGTGACCTCGTAGCCGTCGCGGGTGATCACGACGAGCTGGTCCTGGCCGAGCTCGACGGCCTCGCGGGTGTGCTCGATGAACGCGGCGACGTCGGAAGCGACGAAGTGCTCGCCTTCGCCCACGCCGACGACCAGCGGCGAGGAGCGACGGGCGGCGACGATGGTGTCCGGCTGGTCGGCGATGGTCACGACCAGAGTGAACGCGCCTTCGAGGCGGCGGCAGACCGCGGCGACGCTGGCCGGGAAGTCGCCCTTGGTGTCGCCGTCGGTGTACGCGCGGGAGATGAGGTGCGCGGCGGTCTCCGAGTCGGTGTCGCTCGCCATCTCGACACCGTCGGCCTCGAGCTCGGAGCGCAGGGCGGCGAAGTTCTCGATGATGCCGTTGTGCACGACGGCGACGCGCTGGGAGGCGTCGCGGTGCGGGTGCGAGTTGCGGTCCACCGGGGCGCCGTGGGTGGCCCAGCGGGTGTGGCCCATCCCGGCGGTGCCGGTGAAGGCGTCCCTGCCGACGGTTTCGAGCTGGGTCTCCAGGTTGGCCAGGCGGCCCGCCTTGCGCTCGACGTTCAGCGCACCGGCGCCGTCGAGGACCGCGACGCCTGCCGAGTCATAGCCGCGGTACTCCATCCTGCGCAGGCCGCCGATGACGACGTCCAGGGCCGGGCGGTGTCCTACGTATCCCACGATTCCACACACGGCCACCACCCTAACGACGGAAATCCGGCCGTTTCGCGCGGGCGCCCGCACTCGCGTTTAGCGGGCTAAACGCGATCCGCGGGGCGGCGCGCGGGCCGGACGGGGGTGCGGGCAGTAAGGTCACGAACATGGCCAGCAAGCCCAAACAGCTGCTCGCGGAGCTGTCCCATCCAGGTCCGCACGAGGTGCTGCGCGGCAACCTCGCCCTGGTCGGGCTCCCCGGCGTCGTGTTCACCCCCCGCTCGGGGCTCGGTCTGCCCGCCGTCGCGTTCGGGCACGGATGGCTGCAGCCGACCGGGAGCTACCGGCATCTGCTCCGGCACCTCGCGAGCTGGGGCATCGTCGCGGCGGCTCCGGCCACCCAGCGCGGCCCGCTGCCGTCGCATCGGCTGCTGGCCGGAGACCTGCTGACCACGCTCGACCTGATCACGACGGTCCGCCTCGGACCGGACGGCATCAGCGTCGACCCGGCGAAGCTCGGCCTGGCCGGGCACTCGACCGGTGGCGGCTCGGCCATCCTCGCCGCCGCTCAGGCGGCCGAGAACGACGAGCGGCCCCGGATTCGCGCTGTCGCGACCATCACTCCCGCGCAGACGCTGCCTCCCGCGACGGTGTCGGCCCAGTCGGTGACCGTGCCCGGCCTGCATCTCGCGGCGAGCGAAGACCTGGTCGCGCCGCCTGTCGGGCATGCCGAGGCGATCGCGGACGCGTGGGGCGGGCCGGTGCAGTTGCGGACGCTCGGGAAGTCGTCGCACCTCGGGGTCACCGAGGGCAGGCACTGGAGCCAGCTGTTGCTGCACGGGAAGCCGCACCGCGGGACCCAGCAGTTGACGAGGGCCCTCTTCACCGCGTTCTTCCTCACTCACCTGACGGGGACGACGAAGTACCAGCCTCTCCTGGACGCCGACGTCAAACGCGCCCCCATCGAGACCCAGGACGAACCCGCCGCCTGACCCCCGGCCGACCTGCGTTTCGCGGGCTAATCGCGACCCGGACCCCGGCGCGCGCCTCGTTACTTAGCCTGCCTACGCGTCGCGATTAGCCCGCGAAAGTCGACACGGTCCCGGGAGGGCACCCCGTGCGGCCGGATCGCGATTAGCCCGCGAAAGTCGACGCGGTCCGGGCGAGCGGAGCGAGTAAAAGAAGGGCCCGGCTCTGGTGAGCCGGGCCCTGAAGTGCGGTGAGACGGTCAGTCGACCATCCACGAGTTGTTCGAGAAGTCGTCGTCGTCGAAACCCTTGTCGTCGCGGGCGTGACGACCTCGACGACGCGCGGGCGCACCAGGCGCTTCGGGCGTCCCGGCACCCGGAGCGGGTGTCGGCGCCGCAGCCGGCGGGACGTCCACCGTCGCCGGCATTCCGGGCACCCCGGGCGCGACCGGAGGAGGCGGCGGGGGCGGGGGCGCAGGCCGCGACGCATCGGGCCGGCCACCGAACTCGGCGAACCGGGCGTCCGGCTTGTCGTCGTCCTCGAGGCCGAAGCCCATCGTGTGGCTGCGGTCGGCGGTCGTCTTGCCGGTCAGCCAGCCGCCTGCCTCCTTGCTCCGCTTCCCCAGTTCCTGCATGTGGGCCGCGTACTTGTCGTGGACGGCGGCGTCCTTCTGCATGGTTTCCATCGCCTGGGCCTTGGCGTCGGCGAGGTGCCGCTCCCGCAGTCCGCGCTGCTCCTGCTGCTCCGTGATGGCGGCGTCCTGCCTCGACATGGCGGCCGCCAGCCGGTCGACAGCGCTCATCGGTCCTCCCTCGTTCCCCGGTTACCGATCATCGCTCGTAGCTGATCGAACGGTCGCCGCCATCGTCGTCGAGCGACCCGCTGATCCGGCCGCCCGCGCCGCTGGTCTCGAAAATGCCACCCTCGACGCGGTACTGGCTCGAGCCGCGTTGCGTGTCACCGCCGCCACCGCCACCACCGGCCGCGCCGCCCATGGCACCCATTCCACCCATCATGCCGCCCATTCCGGCGGACGAGCTTCCGGCACCGGCTCCCGCGGGCGCCGGGTCCATCCCGCCGGGCGCCATCCCGAGGCCGCCTTCGACGGCGGCCGGCTGCGCGCCGCCCCCGGTCTGGATGCCCGCTTCGAGCGAACCGGCCTCGTTCAGCGACCCCGCCGAACCACCTTCGCCGACGCCGCCGAGCGCTCCTTCGAAGCTGCCACCGCCTCCGCCTCCGCTAGCGGCCGGCGCGGTGCCCTCGCCACCCGAGCCCGACGCGGCGCCACCGGCGGCCTCGGCCTCCGCGGACACCGCGGCGGTCCCTTCGCCACCACCGACTGCAGCACCGACCTCGACACCACCCGGAGCGGCGAAACCGGCGCCGTCCGCCGGCGCGGGCATCGTGCGGATCTCGTCGACCCCGTCGACCTTGCCGGGCTGCGGATTGCCGGGATTCCGGTCGTCCAGGCCGTTCTTGACGTCGTCGGTGTCGATGACGTCGCCGGGCTTGAGTTCCTTCTTCTCACCCTTTTCGTCGAGGGTGTAAGTGGTCGGCTCGCCCTTGCCGTCGTCGACGGTCACCACGGTCGGGCCGTTCGGACCGTCCGGCTGCTCGGCCGTGATCTTGAGGTTGCCGTCCTGGATGTGGATCTTGCCGTCCGGGCCGGGCCGGTAGACGCCGTCCTTGCCGGGCTCGCCTTCCTTGACCGCGCCCTGCGGACCGAAGTCGCCGTCCTTGCCGTCCTTGGCCTTTTCGCCGTCCTTGCCCTCTTCGCCCTTGGGGTCGTCGAAGTCGAGCTTGTAGTCCTTCTCGTTGCCCTTGCCGTCGTCGACCTTGATGTCCATTTTGCCGTCTTTATCCGGCTCGGTCATCTCGATCTTGTTGTCGCCCTTTTGGACGGTCATGGTGTCCTGACCGTCGATGCCGTCCTTGATCGCCTCACCCGTCGCCGGGTCGATCGGGTACGGCTTGCCGGTCTCGGGGTCCAGTTCGAGCGGCTTCCCGGTGACCGGGTTCGTGCCCTCGGCGGGTTTGTCCTCCGGTTTCGGCGCCTCGGGGACCTCCGCCGCCGGAGGTGTGCTGCTGCCGCCTCCACCACCAGGAGGCGTGCCGCCCCCGCCGCCGGGCGGGGTCCCGCCGCCACCACCGGGCGGCGTTCCGTTGCCCGGCGGCTTCTCGGTGCCCGGGGGCTTCTCGGTGCCCGGGGGCTTCTCGGACCCGGCCGCGGGGAACGGGTTCGTGTAGTCCTCCATGAACCGCGAAAGCTCGTGGTACTGCGTGTTGATCGTGTCGGTCGCGTTCTTGCAGAGCTTCTTGAAGTTCTCGTACCGCTCGCCGAACTCGGTGGCGAAAGAACCCTTCAGCCACTGCTTCGCGGCCCCGATCGCGTAGTCCTTGTTCTCGTCGTTCAGCTTGCAGTCGTCGTGACGCAGCCGTTCGGCGAGGTTGTTGCCCGGACACGCGGAGTCGAGCCAGTACGCGACGTCCATGAGCTTTTCTTTGGAGCCGACCTTGCCGTTCGCGATGTCGACGACCTGCTTCGCGATGTACAGAGGTGCCGTCGCGACCTTGTCGACCCGGAGCTTCAGCGTTTCGTCGACCTTCAGCTTGAGCGCGGTGTAGATCTTGTCGATGGTCGAGGGCACCAGTTTGATGGCGCCCTCCATCTGCGCGATGAGCTCCTTCGCGTCGGGCTGGATCCGCTGCTCGTACTTGACCTTCGCGGCCGTCGCGCCCTCGCCCTTCCAGTCGTGGAAGAGCGTGGTCAGCGCCGAAGTCGCGTCCTTCTGGGTCTGCTCGACGATCTTCTTGGCGTCGCCGAGATCCTCGACCTCGTCGAACATCTTCTGGAAATTGATCTCACGGTTCTCGTGGAACCGGTCCCAGATGTCGGTCTTGTAGCTGATTTCGCCCGACTTCTCCGGCATCTTGTTCCAGACCTGCTCGGCCCAATCGGAGAAGAAGTCCAGTGCCGGCTTTCCGAGGTCGAGCACCTGGTCGGATTTGGTGGTCGCGCCTCCGGCGGCAGGCCGGGACATGGAGTCGAGGTCCTTGTCGGCCTGTTTCGTCTCGGCCGCCTGCTTCTTGTCCCCCGCGGCGTTCGAGTCACGTTCGGCGACGGCCTTCTTGTAGGCAGCTTCCCTGGCCCACGGCAACATCAAAGCGTCTTTCGTGCCCTGAGTGACGTAGGGGTCGTTCAGCATTTCCTTGATCTGTGCGGGCGTCGGTTCACTCATTACTGGGTCCCCGCCTTGTTGGCAGCCGCGGCGTTCGCCTGGTCGGATGAGGTGTAGCGGGTCGACGCGGTGCTGACCCCGCCGGCGAGCTGGGTGAGCTGGCCCGCGTAGCCCTTCATCGCGTCGGAAATGGCGAGAATCCCGGTGGCGTAGCCCTTTTGGTAGTCCTTGTGGACTCGGCCGAAGTTCTCGGGCCCGACCTGGGTCGGCCCCACCTTCCCCGCCTCGGACGTCGTTTTCTCAGCCGCGCGCTCCAACGACGTCGACGCCGTGAGCATCGCCTCTGAATCGGCTTTGTAGCCCCCGTCCGGCATGACCGGTGCCCCCTTCGTCCCGCTCTGTGTCCGCCTCGTTGTCCTACCTACGACGCACGCCGACGGCATCAGGTGCCGTCGCATATGCACACAGAATGTACCCACCGGTCACCGAGGCCGCAGGAACATTCACACCTTTGCTAACTCAAACGGTTCCGGCGCAAGAAGCCTGGTAGACCGCGTTTTCGCGGTTTCGCCCCCGCCTCGACCGCCTCGGCGAGAACGGTCGCCGCGCCCCGGATGTCGACCAGGCGATCCAGCTCGTCGAGGTCGATGTCGATCCCGAACTCCACCTCGACCGTCGCCAGGAGCCGGACCCGGCGGCGGGAGTCGACGCCCATTTCGGCGAAGGGCGTGTTCTCGTCGATCGTGTCCGGATCGACGTCGAAGGTCTCGCAGACGAGGGCCTTGATCTCGTCGACGTACTCGCTCCCGTCAGCTGCCATGGGGGGATTCTGTCCCATCCGCGGGCCAGTACCGCGTTCTGGCCGCGGAACGCGCGACCTTGCCGCTGGAGGTCCGCGGCAGCCCGCCGGGTTTCACCAGGAGGAAGGCCCGGAGGCGCACGTCGTGCCGTTCGGCGACGGCTCGGGTGGCCGCCCGCGCGATCTCGGGTTCGTCGAAGTCGGGGGCCTTCCGGGCACGCTCGGCGACCACGACGACGCCCTCGCCTTCGTCGCCGTCGACCGAGAACGCGGCGACCCGCTCGGCCCCGAGAAGGGGGTGGGCGTCGGCGACCGTCTCTTCGATGTCGTGGGGGCTGTGGTTACGGCCGTCGATGATGATCAGGTCCTTCAGGCGTCCGGTGACGGAGAGCCTGCCGTCCCGGATCGAGCCCAGGTCGCCGGTGCGGAGCCAGCCGCCCTCCCCGTCGAGCTCGGCGCCGAACACCTCGGCGGTCAACTCCGGACGCCGCCAGTACCCGGCCGCCACGTTGGGCCCCTTGACCCAGATCTCGCCCGCGTCGACTTTAGCGGGGAAATCGCGATCCGGTGGGCCGTCGACTTTAGCGGGCAAATCGCGATCCGCCTGCGCGACGACGCGGACCCGCTGCCCCCTCGGCCAGCCGATCTCGACGACCTCACGGCCGTCCACTTCGGTCACCACCGGGCCGCCGGAGTCGCCGCTGGCGACGTAGACCGTCGCCTCGGCCAGACCGTAGGACGGCCGGAACGCACCCCTCGGGAACCCGTGGGGTTCGTACGCGGCGAGGAACCCCCGGACGGTCGCCGCCCGGACCGGTTCACTCCCGCTGAGCGCGATCGACACCGTCGAGAGGTCGTACTCGGCGCGCTTCGGCTCGGGCACGGCCTCGGTCACCAGGTCGTACGCGAAGTTCGGCGCCGCCGTGAGCGTGTTCGGATACGCCGACATCAGCAGCAGCCAGCGCTCCGGGCGCCGGATGAACTCCAGCGGCGCGATGAACACCGTCCGGCCGCCGGAGTGCATCGTCCCCGCGAGCAGTTGCGCCAGCCCCATGTCGTGGAAGAACGGGATCCAGCCGACGCACGTGGTGTGCTCGCCGACGGCGTAGGCGTCGCAGATCTGCCAGCACGCGGCCGACAGTGCCCGCTGCGTGATGATCACGCCGGCGGGCGATCGCGTCGTGCCGGAGGTGTACTGCAGGTACGCGGGGTCTTCGGGGGAAACCGGCGCCGGCCGGGACCGGTCCGCCGGGTCCAGCGGCAGGGTGTCGACGGCGATGATCTCGCGGGGCGACGGCACCGGCTCGGCCTCGGCGAACTCCGTGAGCCGCTCGACCAGGGCTTCCGACGTGAGCCAGATGTCGGCGTCGCAGTCGTTGAGGACCCCGACGAGCCGCTCGCGGTGAGCGCGGACATCCGGCGCGGACAGCGGCACCGCGACGGCCCCGGCGTACAGCGCGCCGAAGAACGCGACGACGTAGGAAAGGTCCTGCCGAGCCGTGATCGCGACGCGGTCTCCCTGCTGGATCACCTCACGCAGCTTCGCCGCGACAGCGCGGACGTGGACAAGAAGGTCGGCCCAGGTCAGCGTGTCCTCGACGGGCTCGTGCCGGTTCGAGCAGTCGAGGTGCGTGTACGCCGGGCGCTCGACGTCGGCGCGTTCGAGCAGGCGGAGCACGAGCGGGGTCCGCAACACTTCTTCCGGCACTTCTTCGGGCACTGGCACATCCTCCGGCCGCGGCATGGGCATCATACGAGCGTGGACGACTTCTTCGTGCTGGACGATCCGGCGGACCGCGTCAAGGCCCTGCGCGACCGCGAGCTCAGCTCGAACCCGGGCGGTGCCGCCGCCGAGACCCCGAATCTCCTGCTGATGGACGGCGCGGACCACCGTCGGCTGCGCGCCGTCGTCAAGGACGTCATCGCCCTGGTCGAGCCCCTGCCAGACGCCCTGGTCACCGACCTGCGCGTCGCGATTAGCCCGCTAAAGTCGCGCGCCCGGTTCGACCTGGTGACCGACTTCGCCATGCCTGCGGCGGCCAGGGTGACCGAAGCGGTACTCGGCACTGTCGAGCCACTCGGCGAGAAGCTGCTGACGAAGCTGTCCGAGACCGCCGCGAACCTGGACGTCTGGTCGGGCGGACCGGCCGGAGCCGACATGGCCGCGCTCAGGGTCGCGATGTTCTTCCTCAAGGCGACCGCCGTCGAAGGGGGCGGGCTGGCGCTGCTCCGCGAAGCGCACGAAGCGGGCCGGATCACCGAAGACGAGCTGATGATCACGCCGGTGATGCTCGCGCACGCGGCGTACGAGAACTCCATGAACTTCCTCGCCCTCGCCGGCCTCGAACTCCTACGCCGCCCAGACGTCCTCGACGACGTACGCGGCCTGATCCACGAAGTCGCCCCGACCCGCTTCGCCGCCCGCCGCGTGACAGCGTCGTTCTCCTTGGGAGACAAGGATTTCACCGCAGGCGACAAGCTGGCCATCCCGCTGGGCCCCGGCACCGAACTCGCGTTCGGCCTCGGCCGCCACACCTGCCCCGGCTCGCGCATCGCGGTCGCCGAGGGCGAAGTGGCACTTCGCGCCCTGGCCGAAGTCCTGACTCCCGACCACGTCGTGGAAGACGTGCGATACAAGACGCACGCCGTCTTCCACGGCGTGGAGCGGGCCATCGTGACCCTGCGGACCTGACGGCTCAGGTCGCCAGCCAGTCGGTGTTGGCGAAATCGTCGTCATCGCCCCTCGCGGCCGCCCGCCGATGACGTCCGGCCGGACGTTCCTCCGGCACCGGCGCCGAGGGCGGCGGCGGAACCTGAGGCGCGGGAACCGCGGGCGGCGGCCGGAACGAGATCGGCGGCTCGTCGGCCGTCCGGTATCCGGCACGGCGCTCGTTCTCGGTCTCGTCTTCCTCGAACCCGAAATCGCCGTCGTCTTCGACCTTGTCGCCCAAGGTCGACTCGGTCTCCCAGCCTCCCGCGGCCTCCGCCCGCCGCTTCTGCTCGAGACGCGCGGTCAGCGCCGCACTCGTCTCCTGCTTGAGCTTTTCGCCCGCGGCCTGGGTCTCCTCGATCGCCTTGGTCGCCCGGTTGTCGACCAGGTACATCCGGTCGCCGTTCTCGCGCTCCAGCCCGGCGAGCTTGTGCCGGAGTCTGGCGAGATCCTCCTCAGGATTCACTGATCCCCTCCCCTGACCGCTAGCGGAAGCCGATGACGCCGTCGTCGTCGAGCGAACCGCTGATCCGGCTGCCCGTCGTCGTCGCGGTGTCGAACAGGCCGCCGTCGACCCGGTATCCGCTGGACGCGCGCTGCTGGTCTTCACCGGACCCTTGCCCGCCTCCGGCCGCTCCGCCGCCCATCATGCCCATGCCGCCCATCATCCCCGCACCGGCCGCGGCCGGATCCTGGACGCCCCCGCCCGGCGTGGCCCCGAGCCCGGACGGCGCCGCGGGAGCGGACGCGCCGCCACCGGCTCCGGCGGGATCCGAAGCCTCGCCGAGATCACTTCCGAACGGGTCGCTCAGCGACTGGGCCGTCGTCGATTCGGAATCGGCCGCCGCGGCCACCGGCACCGGTTCGGCCGGGTGACCGGGCACCGGGGCGGGTGCTCCACCGCCGTCACCGCCGGACGTCGCGTCGTGCGGACGAACGCCCTGCTCGGCCTGCTGGCGAGCGACGTCTTCGACCGGCTTGGCCGCGACGCCTTCCGCGGCGTGCCTTCCGGCGGGCTGCGGCGTGGAGTCCGGGCTCGCGTGACGGCCGCCCGCGGGTTCGTCTTCGCCCAAGGTGTACTTCGACGGGTGCCCGGAACCGTCGTCGACGGTCACCAGCGTCGGCCCATCGGGACCGCCGGGCCGTTCCGCGGTGATCTTGAGCCCGCCGTCCTCGATGTGGATCTTGCCGTCGGGGCCCGGCTGATAGACCTGTCCGGGGTTCGCGGCGGGACGCGACGCCGACTGCTGGTCCAGCCGCTCGGCGGTGTCCCGGTGCACGGGCCCGCCCGCCGCGTCGCCGGTGCCCGGCGTGGCCTTGCCGTCGCCGAAATCGAGGTTGTAGTCCTTGGCCTGACCGGCTCCGTCCTGGACGGAGATGCCCATCTTCCCGTCGGCGCCGGGCTCGGCCATGGAGATCTTGCGGTCGCCCTGCTCGACCGTCAGAGTCTCGGGCCGGGTGCCGTCGGTGTCGCTCTTGATCGCCTCACCCGTGCGGGGATCGATCGGATACGGCTCCCCGGTGGCCGGGTCGACGTCGAGGGGCTTGTCCGTGACCGGGTTCTTCTCCTGTCCCGGCACTTCCGGTGGTTCCGGCTGCTTGTATTCGACGGCGCTCGGCGGCGGCATCTGCCCGCCGCCACCCGAAGACTTCCCACCGCCGCCGGAGGAGGGGCCACCGCCACCGGTGTCCTTGCCTCCGCCGCCCTTCTCGACGGGCTTTTCGCCACCCGTTTCCGGGGTCTTGCCCAGGTCTCCGTAGGGGTTCTCGACCACCTGACCGAGTGAATCGAAGTAGGCCTTCCACGCGCCGTTGATCGCGTCGCGCGTGTTCTTGCACACCAACTGGAAGTTCTCGATGTGCTTGCCGAACCAGCCGACGAAGACCTTCCCGAGCCATTCCACCGCTTGAGGCTTGAGGACCTCGTCGATGGTGCTCTGGTCGATGTCACCGCCGTCGTCGTTGAACGCGTTCTTGGCTTCGATGCTCAGGAACTTGATGCAGTGGATGATGTCGTTCTGGCTGCACGAACCGTCGGCGATGCGGATGATCCGCTCGATGTCCTGCGTCGTGGCACCGTCGATGTTGTCGGTGTACCACTTCTGCAGCCAATCGACCTTCTCCCGGCAGAACTTGCCCACCGACGCATTGGTGCGCAGCAGCCCGTCACCGGCGGCTTTGAACGCCTCGGCGACCAGGCCGGTCTTGTCCGAATAGGCCTTTTGATAGGCACGCGCCTGATCGGCCGCCGCGCCGTCCCAGGTGCCGAGCGAGCTCCCGAGTTTCCCGGAGACGTCCTGCGCCGATCCCGCGATGGCCGTGCTGACCGCGGTCAGTTCGTCCGCGCTCGCCTTGAACAGGTTGAACGGGATGTTGTCCTGCTCGTGGTAGGCGGTTCGCAGGGTCTCGATCGCCACGACGGCGCCGACGGCCTTGGACAGGCTCACGGCACGGACGTAGAGCGGATGGAAGTTTTCGTAGACCTTGAACCCCGAAAGCCCGGGGACCATGATGTCGTTCGAATTCGCGCAGCCCGGATCGGTTTCGGTGGCGCGCCCGGCGATCTCCTGGTTTTTCGCCGCGTCCTTGTTCAGTGCGTCGCGATCGCCTTGCCGTCCCGCGGCCTGGCTCGCGTCGTACTTTTCCTGAGCGGTCTTGTAGGCCGCCTGGACGTCTTCGAGGTAGCCGTCATTGTCGCCGATGTCGCTTTCGGTGATCCAGTCACCGTTCATCGACTTGATGTAGTCCCGGAAGCCGTTCCGCTCGGCTTCGCTGGCGAAACCGCAGCTTTCCGGCGACTCGTCCTCGATGTAGTCGATGTAGTTGAGGGCGAGCTCGCGTTTGGTGTCGCGGTCGATGTTCGGGTCGTTGAGGATCTTCTCGACTTCGGCCCGGCTGGGAATGTCGTGCCCGGTGTCGCCACCGACGTCCGCGAGAGGCATCAGTGCTTCCTCATCTCGGCCGCGTTGGCGTCCTCATTGGACTGGTAGAGGTCCTTGGACGCCGCGAGTTTGCGGCCGAACTCGTCCGACGCCGCGAGATAGCTGCGCGCGCATTTCGCGAGACGCTGGATGCTCGCGGAGTACCCGGTGAAGCAGTCACCGTGCGCCGGCCCGAAGCTCGCCGCGCTCAGGTTGATCTGCTCGACCGCTCCGATCGGCCCTTCGCAGGCCTGCTTGGGCAGATCCTGCAGGACCTTGGCGGCCTCGTTCAGCTGCGCCGGATCGACCTTGTGCCCTTTGCCCGTCACTCTTCACCCTCCCCTGAGTGCTCACGTCCAGTCCATGATCGGACGCGCGCGGCACCGTTTCGGTGCCGGTGACCCGCACACGGAATGTACCGGCCCGGTAACCCGGGCGCAGCGACTTGGGAAGATCGTGAGTGGGCTTACGAGGCGGAGGAGACGACTCCCGCGAGCCTGTCGGCGGCCGCCTGTGCGGTGTCGTGCGCAGGGGCTTCGACCATGACGCGGACCAGTTGCTCGGTGCCCGACGGGCGCAGCAGGACACGGCCTTCGTCGCCGAGTTCGGCCTCGACGGCGCCGACGGCGTCGCGCACCGCGGCCGAGACGGCGACCGCCGCCTTGTCCGCAACGGGGACGTTCACCAGCACCTGCGGCAGGCGGTTCATGACGGCGGCGAGGTCGGCGAGCGACTTGCCGGTGGACGCCATGCGGCTCATCACCCGCAGCGCGGTGAGGAGACCGTCGCCGGTGGTCGCGAACGCGGGGAGGACGACGTGGCCCGACTGCTCGCCACCGAGGGCGAGCCCGCTCGCGCGGAGCTCCTCGAGGACGTAGCGGTCTCCGACGGCGGTGGTGACCAGGTTGATTTCGTGCGCGCGCATCGCCAGGTGCAGGCCGAGGTTGCTCATCACGGTCGCGACCAGGGTGTTCTTGGTGAGCTCGCCGGTCTCGGCGAGAGCGAGCGCGAGGACGGCCATGATCTGGTCGCCGTCGATGAGTTCACCCGCGGCGTCGACCGCGACGCAGCGATCCGCGTCACCGTCGTGCGCGATCCCGAGGTCGGCGCCGTGCTCGACGACGGCCGCGCGCAACGCGTCCGGGTGATTCGACCCACAGTGCTCGTTGATGTTCACGCCGTCCGGGTCGGCGTGGATCGCGATGACCTCGGCGCCGGCCTTGCGGTAGACCTCGGGGGCGGCGAAGGACGACGCGCCGTTGGCACAGTCGACGACGACGCGCAGGCCCGCGAGCGGGTGCGGGGTGGCCGAAAGCAGGTGCTGGATGTAGCGCTCACCCGCGTCGGGGACGTCCTTGACGCGGCCGACGCCGATCCCGGTCGGACGGGCGACGGGAGCGGCGAGACCGGCCTCGATCTCGTCTTCGATCCCGTCAGGAAGCTTGTGGCCGCCCGCCGCGAAGAGCTTGATGCCGTTGTCGGGCATGGGGTTGTGGGAGGCGGAGATCATCACGCCGAGGTCGGCTTCGAGCGCGCCCACCAGGTAGGCGACGGCGGGCGTCGGGAGGACGCCGAGACGGAGGACGTCGGCGCCGGCGGAGGTGAGGCCCGCCACCACGGCGGCCTCGAGCATCTCGCCGCTGGCACGCGGGTCACGGCCGACGACCGCGACCGGACGGTGCGAACGGTCGTGGGCGGCGAGGACGCGCGCGGCGCTGGCGGCGAGCGAGAGCGCCAGCTCCGGGGTCAGCTCCTCGTTGGCGAGGCCACGTACGCCGTCGGTACCGAATAGACGAGCCATCTGTCGACCTCCTTGAAAAACCACCACGACAACCTAGCGAGCCCCGAAAAAGTGCGTTTAGCGGGCTAAACGCGATACGCCTGAGGCGCATGGGGCAGGTGGGACCACCGGGAAAACGGGACCGAAAGACCCCGGAAACACGGAAGCGCCCATCCGAGAGACGGATGGGCGCTTCCGCGGGTTGCGCCAGAGGCGCGATCAGCGCTTGCTGTACTGCGGAGCCTTACGGGCCTTCTTGAGGCCGTACTTCTTCCGCTCCGTGGCGCGGGCGTCACGGGTGAGGAAGCCGGCCTTCTTCAGGGCCGGGCGGTCATCGGCGTCGACCTCGACGAGCGCGCGAGCGATCGCGAGACGGAGCGCACCGGCCTGGCCCGAGATCCCGCCACCGTGCAGGTTGGCGAAGATGTCGAACGAGTCGGGCTTGTCGACCGTCACCAGCGGCTCACGGATGAGCTGCTGGTGCACCTTGTTCGGGAAGTACTCTTCGAGCGTGCGGCCGTTGAGCTTGAACTCACCGGTACCGGGGACGACGCGGACCCGGACGACGGCTTCCTTGCGGCGGCCGACGGTCTGGGCGTTGCCACCGGCGGCACGCGACGGGCGCGCGGCGGCCGGGGTCTCGCTGGTCGCGACAGCGTCGCCGACTGCGGGGGTCTCCGTGGTCGCGACGGCCTCAACGGCCTCGGTCGCGGTCTCCTCGGTGCTGGTCACAGACTGTTCCTCACTCACTGCGCGACCTGCGCGATCTTGGTGATCTCGCGCGCCTGCGGCTGCTGCGCGGCGTGCGGGTGCTCAGGGCCGGCGTAGACCTTGAGCTTCTTACCCTGGGCGCGGCCGAGCTTGTTCTTCGGGAGCATGCCCTTGACGACCTTCTCGAGCAGGTGCTCGGGCTTGGTGTCGAGCAGCTCGCCGAAGGAACGCTTACGCAGACCGCCGGGGTAACCGCTGTGCCGGTAGGCGAACTTCTGCTCGCGCTTGTTTCCGGTGAGCGCGACCTTCTCGGCGTTGACGATGATGACGAAGTCACCGGTGTCCACGTGCGGGGCGAAGGTCGGCTTGTGCTTGCCGCGCAGCAGCGTGGCGACCTCGGTCGCGAGCCGGCCGAGCACGACATCCTCGGCGTCGATCACGTGCCAGGCACGAGTGACGTCGCCGGGCTTGGGGCTGTACGTGGGCAAGGGTCTACCTCGTCGTCAACATTGCGTGTGGGTTCTGTGCGGGCCTAGCGCTTACGCGCCGCAGCGCACAACGACATATGAAGATACCCCCACGCCCGACCCTACTGCGAAGCGGGGGTCGGTCCGGGGTCCCATACTAGGACCGGCGCCCGGCGGGCGCCCCGCAACTGTACCTCGCCGGTGTGGCGGAACCGCCCACGGCATCGTCCTTCGCGGGAGAGGATGAGACGATCCGGACGCGCACCGCGCGCGGGGACTCGATCAGGGGAACGGCGATGAACAAACGGCCAACGACCATCTTGTGCGTGCTGGGTGCCGTGCTGGCGCTCACCACCGCCTGCGGCCAGGCGCGTGCGGGCACCGCCGTGCCGAAGGGCGCCGACGCGGCGACCTACGTCGGCACGAAGTTCGAAGCGGCGATGAACAAGCTGCAGGACACCATCGGCGACCAGCGCGACGTCACCAGCGAATCGGGCGCCTACTTCCGCTTCGACGAGAAGTACATCCGCAGCACGATCTCCTCGGCCCGCACCGGTTCGCCGGAGAGCCGGGTCAGCCGCCACCGTTCGCAGAAGAACCCGGACGACAGCATCGACTGGTACACCCCGGGCGACGGGGCCGTCGAGTACGCGTACCTCGGGCCGGCCTACAAGAGCCTCGCGCCGACGCCGTGGATCTCGATGCCCAAACCCGAAGCCGGGCTGGCCATTCCGTGCGCGTGGAGCGGGATCATCACCGCCTGCAAGATGGCCGACGCCATCGCCGTGGCCTACAACGCGGACAAGAAGATCGTGAAGGGCGCCAAAAGCCTTCCGGAGAAACGGATCGAGCTGACCGCCGACGTCCCGTTCGGCAAGTTCCTCGAGCGGCGGGTGGAGATCCTGCCGACGTCGATCAGCGACGCGATCACGGACGAGATGAAGAAGTCCCCGGTGCCGACGACCGTCTCCCTCAACGCGGACGGGACGCTGAACCAGATCGTGATGGACGCCAAGTTCGAGGGCGGCGGACACAAGATCGAGCTGCGCTACGACTTCCGGTTCTCGGGCAAGGCGTCCGCGCAGGACCTGCCGAAGCTGCCGGACGCGGCGCAGATCACCGTGCTGCCGGACAAGGCCGCCCGTGACGACTTCTACCGCCGGTTCACCGAACTGAAGGGCGTGTGAAGGGATGACCGAACGCCTTCGTTCCGACGCCGTGAAGTTCTCGAAGCCCCGAGGTGACCACCGATGAGCCAGCCGCCCGAACAGCAGCCGCAGCAGCCACAACAGCCGCAGCAGTGGTGGCAGCCACCGGCGAATCCCGGGAACCAGCAGCAGGGCTGGCAGCAGGAGGGGCAGGCCACCGGGCCGCATGCCGGGCAGTGGCAGCAGAACGACGCGGGCGCGGCCACCGGTTCCTACACGGGGCAGTGGCAGCAGGCACCCCAGCCCGGTGTCACCGGCTCGTTTTCCGGGCCCTGGCAGCAAACCGGCGCCCCGGCTCAGGGCCAGGCGTGGCAACCGCAACCACAACCACAGCAGCCGATGCCGCAGCAGCAGGATTGGCAGGCGCCGCACCAGATTCCGGGCACTCCCCCGCAGGGGCAGTACGGCGGCGGGTTCCAGCCCGCGCAGTCGTCCCAGTACGGCGGACTCGGCGCTTTCGGTGCGGAGCCGGAAAAGAAGCCGAAGGTTTCGAAGAAGACGTTGCTGATCGGCGGGATCGCCGCGGTCGTCCTGATCGGGGGTGGCGTCGGGGCCTGGCTGCTCGGCGCGTTCGCGGGTGACAGTCTCGATCAGAAGTCGGTCCAGGACGGTGTCGTCCGGGTGCTCAACGAGCACTACGGGGAACCGGACGTGAAGAACGCGGAATGTCCTTCCGGGCAACCGGTGGTGAACGGCACCACTTTCGATTGCTCGATCGACCTTTCGGGACAGCGGAAGAAGGTCACCGTCCGGGTGCTGAACACCACCCCGGAATTCGAGATCGGCGCCCCGCACTGACCGCCACTCGAAAACGACGGAAGCCGCGACGGGAACGCCCGTCGCGGCTTTTTTCTTTCACCCAAACGAAACGGCGGGCTCGGCATCCGAAGATGCCTGCCCGCCGTTGCTCGTTCGGAGCGTGAGACTCAGAACAGGCCGGTGACGCCCTGCTCCGTGCTCTGGTAACCGTCGGCCAGCTGCGGCAGCACGCCGGCGACCTGCGCGAGGAGCTGCTTGAGCTCGTCGAACTTGTTGTCCCACTCCTGCTGAGCGGCCAGGTACGCGGTCTGCGCGTCACCCTGCCAGGTGTTGACCAGCGGGGCGAGGTCGCTCTTCAGCTGACCGAACAGGGACTCCAGTTCGCCGCCGGTGCTCGAGCAGTCGTCCGCCGCCGCGTGGATCGTGGCGTAATCGACCTTCATGTCGGCCATGATTTCCTCCAGTGGTTAAGAAAGACTTTGGGTTTGGAAAAGGGTGGAACAGAAAGATCAGCCGAGGACGCCGAAGCCCTTGTTGACCGAGTTGATGAGTTCCTGCTGCTGCTGCTCGGAAGCGTTGTACTTCGAGCCCGCCTGCTCCAGCAGTTCACCGATGTTCTGGAGAGCCTGGTTCAGCCCCCGGCCCGCTTCGTCGAAGCGCTTCATCACGTTGTTGAACGCAAGAGCCGCGTCACCGGTCCACCCCGCGCGGGTGGCCTCGATGTTGTCGCGAAGCTTGCTCAGGTTCTGGTCCATCGAGACGCGAACCTCGGTCACCCGCTTCTCGGACTGGGTGAACTGTTCGACGCTTCCTTGAAAACCAGCAGCCATGGGAGCTACCCCCTTCGTTCGTGGTTATCCGCACTTGGTGTGTTCGTTTCGTACGGACCTACGACGGAGACCCTGCCACGTCTGGTTCCCCCTTGTCGCTGTTTGGTTTCAAGTAGTTGCTTGCGTGAACGCTCCCCATGGGAACCGGGCATCGATGAGCCGTCCACACCTTGCGAATCGTCCGCGGAAATGGGCTTTCACCACGGGATTTCGCAAACGCACAGCGATCGATCATTCGACGCGGCGCATGATTCGCGACTGCGAAAAGTCCTCGTCGTCATCACCCACACGTGGCCGTCTGGCCGCGGGTTCTGGCCGAAAGGGAACCAAGTCTGCCGCCGAGGGCAAAGCGGGAACCGGAAGACCGGCGCCCGCGCGGAACCGTTTCGCGGCGTTCCGGACGACAGCGGGGGTCGGCGCGGTCTCGCCGCCCGCGAGCCGTCCCTTGCCGAATTGCTTCGCCAGTTCGGCGTTCTCACCCCGGCGGCGTTCGAACCGCGCTTTGGCGGTGCGGGCGACCTGCCGGGCATAGGTGACCGCGTCGCGCCCTGTGCGCGCGAAATGCTCTGCGGCGGTCTCGGGTTCGGGTGGCATGTGCCTCCCCCTTCAGTTGACGACCACCATCGTTTTGACGACCTGCTCGCAGGCCGCGCTCACCCGCGGTTCGAGCGGTGAGCCGGTGCCGTACTGGCAACCGATGTGGACGCGGATCTTTCCCTGAGCGACGACGTACCAGTCGACGCGTGCCTTCGGCTTGGTCTCGCGGTAGTAGATGACGGTCTTGCCTGCGTAGTTCGCGGAACCGTTGAAGCCACTGTACTTCTCGGGCTCTAGCCCGGCCTCGGCACTGAGATCGTCGACGAGTTTCTGTCTGTCGGCCGTCGCGTCGTAGTTCATCACGTACTCCTGGGCGACCACGAGGTCGTCCCCGGCGAGGGAGTCGTTCGGATGGATCACCACCTGGCGCTTGGCGACGCGGTCGTCGGTCTGCGTCCAGTCCATCGGCGCGATGAAGCGGTAGTCGTACTGGGCGAGGGGCCGTCCTTCCGGCTCGGCCTCCCCGCTGTTGACCGCGAAGAGGACGCCGCCGACGACAGCCGCCACGGCCACGACGGCCGCCGCGAAGATCCAGGGCGTCTTCTTGCTCTTCCCGCCGCGCTCGGCGTGCTTGGTCTCGCGGGAAGGCTCAGCGGGCCGCCACGGTGGCGGTGTCGCGATCCCCTGCTGTCCCATCGGAGGCGACGGCGGCCCCTGCCGCGCCGCGTTTAGCGGGCTAAACGCGCTCTGCGGGGGCGGGCCGGGCTGGTGGGGGCCGGGTGGGAACTGAGGGCGCCGGTCGGCGGGGGCAGGAGTGGGGGCGCCGCCGACGCGGGAGACCGCGGAGCCCGCCAGCGATCCCGTCCGGTCCGGGTCGATCAGCACCGCGCGCAGGGCGCCGCGGGCGACCACGGTCTCCGGCTGGTCCAGGGTGGTGGGCACGACGCCGGTCCGCTCGTGCACGAGCCGCGACACCATCGGGATCCGGCTCGACCCGCCCACGAGGAAGATCGCCGTCAGCTGCTTCGGCCGCAGCCCGGAATCCCCGATCGCGGCCACGGTCAGCTCGACCGCGCGCCCGAGCGGGCCCGCGATGAGCCGCTCGAGATCTTCCCGGGTCACGTGGGCGTCGGCGAACGGCGGCGGCATCGGCACGTCGGTGTACGCGTGCCGCGACAACGTCTCTTTCGCGCCGCGCACGTCTTGTCGCAGGACGCGGCGACGGCGCCTGTCGGTGAGCTCGCGGCCCTCGACCAGCTTCCGCCATTCCGGCGGATCCACGGACGACACCAGCGAACCCACGTGTTCCAGGAGCGCCTGATCGACGTCCGCTCCCCCGAAGCTCGGGTCCCCCCTGGTGGCCAGGACCTGGAACCCGGCGCGTTTAGCGGGCAAACCGCGATCCGCCGGGCTCCCGGGCATGCGCTGGACCACGGAGACGTCGACGGTGCCGCCGCCGAGGTCGAGCACCGCGAGGGCGTCCCCCGGCCTGCCGCTGAACTCGACGGTGCGCTCGGATTTGAGATCGGCCGGGGCGAACGTCGCCGCGTGATAGACCGCAGCGGCGACCGGCTCCGGCACGAGGGCGACCTGACGAGCGAGCCCGCCCGCCGCCTGCCGGAGCAGACGGGTCCGTGTCGCGCCCCAGTCGGCAGGGTGGGTCAGGACGAGCAACTCGACCTCGGCGTCACCCGCGAGCCGGCGCGCCTCTGTCACCGCGCGTTTCAGCACGGCGTGGACGACGTCGGTGACGCGGAGGACGTTGTCGCCCAGCAGCAGGTCGCCTTCGTCGATCCGGCGCTTCGGGTTCGGCTCGTAGCGCGACGGATCCACCGCCGCCTGCCGTTCCGCCTCCTGGCCGACGAACAGCGTCCCGTCCGGCGCGGCGTAGACCGCCGACGACATCAGGGGCTGCCCGTCCACAACGACGACCTGCGGTTCGCGGCCGTTGATCGAAGCGACTACGCAGGTGCTCGATGTCCCGAAGTCCACCGCTACCCGCACAGTCACTAGCCACTCCCGCAGATCGTCGTCGTCACCCCAAGCCCGGCCCGTACCTCACCTGGTTCCGCGGGAGGTCAGTCCGGCTGGATCCACGAGACCTGCATGAGCTGCTTGCCGTGCTTCCGGGTCACGAGGTTTCCTCGGCCCGGCGGCATCTGGCTCGGCTTCACGTTGGAGACGAGGTTGCCCTCGTCCCGCGAGCCGTTCATGACCATACCGGGCGCCGCGATCTCCCTGAGCTTGCCGAGGATCGGGTCGAACATCGCCCGGCTCGCGCCACCACTGCGGCGCACCACGATGACGTGCAGACCGACGTCCTTCGCCTGCGCGAGGAACTCGGCGAGCGGCTTCAGCGGGTTGCTCGTCTGTGTGGCGACCAGGTCGTAGTCGTCGACGATGATGAACAGCTCCGGACCGGTCCACCAGGACCGGGTCTTCAGCTGCTCCTGCGTCACGTCCGGACCGGGGAGCCGCCGGGTCATCGACCCGTGGACGTCCTTGACCATGCTGTCCAGCTGCGCGGCGGACACCGCGTAGCCGAGCAGCTGGTCTCCGCCGACGAAGCCGAGCATCGTGCGCCGGTAGTCGACGAGGATGACGACCGCTTCCTGCGTCGTGTACCGCTCGGTGATGCCCCGGGTGATCTGGCGCAGCAGGTTCGTCTTGCCCGACTCGCCGTCCGCGAACGCGTAGAAGTGCGAATCGGCGGCGAAGTCGAGGTAGATCGGCTGGAGGTCTTCCTCGTTGACGCCGATCGGCACCAGCTTCGTGTTGCGCTTGGTGTCGATGCTGAGGACCTCGTCGTAGGTGACCATCTCGGGCAGCAGGCGGACCTGCGGCGCCGGGCGACCCCGCCACGCGGCCTTGATCTTCGCCACCGCGTCGGCGACACCGGCGGCGACGTCGTCCGGGTTGCTCGATCCGTCGATGCGCGGGAGACCGGTCAGCAGGTGCAGCTTGTCCCTGGTCAGACCGCGGCCGGGACGGCCGGACGGGACGTTCACCGCGACCCGGCGGTCGATGTCCGACTCGCTCGGGTCACCGAGGCGCAGCTCGAACCGGGTGCCGATCATGTCCTTGATCGCCGGGCGGATGTCCGCCCACCGGTTCGCCGCGATCATGACGTGCACGCCGTAGGAAAGACCCTGGGTGGCGAGCTTGGTGATCGAGGTCTCCAGCTCGTCGAAGTCGTCCCGCAGCGCCTTCCAGTTGTCGACGATCAGGAAGGCGTCACCGAAGGCGTCTTCTTCGGGCTTGATCTCGCCCCGCCGCTTACGGTTGCGGAACTCGTTCATGGAGTCGATGCCCATCGCACCGAACCGGCCTTCCCGCTCGGTGAGCAGGGTGGTCAGCTCGGCCACGATCCGGCGGGCCTTGTCCGGTTCGCGCCGGGCGACGGCGACACCACCGACGTGCGGCAGGCCCTGGAGACCGGCCAACGTACCGCCACCGAGGTCGAGCGCATAGAACTGCGCTTCCTCGGGGGTGTGGGTCAGCGCCATGGACATGATCAGCGTCCGGAGCATGGTCGACTTGCCCGACTGCGGGCCGCCGACGATCACACCGTGTCCGGCGGCACCGGAGAAATCGGCCCAGAGCAGGTCACGACGCTGCTCGTACGGACGGTCGACGATGCCCATCGGCACCTGCAGCCGTCCGTTGCCGAAGAACCCGACCGGGGAAAGACCGCGGTCGTCGGTGGGGTTCAGGTTCGGCAGCAGCGTGTCGAGCGAGTTCGGTTCCTTCAGCGGCGGCAGCCACACCTCGTGCGCAGGCGGGCCCTGGCCGATCAGCCGGGACACGATCACGTCGAGCTCACTGGGCTCGACGGCCTCCTCGGGCTTGGCCTGCTCGACCGGCGCGGCCTCGATCTGCTGCGGCTCCGGCTCCTTCGGCAGTTCGACGAAGTCCGGGACGAACAGCTGCGGGCGCTTGTCCGCGCGGACCACGGTCGCGACCGGGCCCGCCGCCTTGATCCCGGCGGGCCGGTACGGGCCCGAGACGTACGAGGCCTTGAAGCGGACCAGCGTCGAGGTGTCGTACTTGAGGTAACCGCCACCGGGCACGGACGGCAGCTCGAACGCGTCGGGCACGCCGATCGCGGCACGGGATTCCGCGGCGGAGAAGGTCTTCAGGCCGATGCGGTAGGAAAGGTGCGAGTCGAGACCGCGCAGCTTGCCCTCTTCCAGCCGCTGCGACGCGAGGAGCATGTGCATCTGCAGCGACCGGCCCAGCCGTCCGATGGCGACGAACAGGTCGATGAAGTCCGGCTTCGCGGCCAGCAGCTCGGAGAACTCGTCACAGACGATGAAGAGCGCGGGCAGCGGGTCGAGGTCGGCACCGTTCTCGCGGGCTTTCTCGTACTCCCAGACGTTCTTGAAGTTACCGCCGTTCTTCAGCGCCTCCTGGCGCCGGTTCATCTCACCGGCGAGCGCGTCCTTCATGCGGTCGACCAGCGTGACTTCGTCCGCGAGGTTGGTGATGACCGCGGAGACGTGCGGAGCGGCGTCCAGACCCATGAACGTCGCACCACCCTTGAAGTCGACGAGGACGAAGTTCAGCGTGCTCGACGAGTGCGTGGCGAGCATGCCCAGCACCAGGGTGCGGAGGAACTCGGACTTACCGGAACCGGTCGCCCCGATGCACAGGCCGTGCGGGCCCATGCCCTCCATCGCGGCTTCCTTGATGTCCAGCTCGACCGGCTGGCCGTACTCGCCGACGCCGAACGGGACGCGATAGCGGTCTCGCACCGGGCGCGGACGCCATGCCTGCTGGACGTCGAAGGTCATCGGGTCGCCGGGGATGCCCAGCAGTTCGAGCAGGCCGGGGTTGGACAGCAGCGGCTCTTCCTCGGCGGCGTCCTGCGCGGCGGTACCGACGCGGTACGGGGCGAGAAGTCGTGCCAGCGCTTCGGATTCGACCACGCTGAGGGTGTCCGGACGGCCGAACCACTCGACGCCGCCGGCACTGCGCGCGCCGAGGCGGTCTTCCTCGACGACCAGCCGCAGGCCACGACGGGCCGCGAGGTTGCCGATGGAGTCGGAAAGGTCGATCAGGGTGACGCCGACCAGACCCTCTTCGAGGATGATCTGCTCCTCGCGGGTGACCTCGGCGTCGTCGACGATGATGACGACGTGCGGCTGGTCCGGGGCGGGCGTCGCGTTGCGGGAGAACCGCTGGCGGTCACGGAGTTCTTCGTCGAGCCACTGTTCGATCTGTGCGAGAGAGCCCGCCATCATCCGCAGCTGGCCGATGCCGTCGGCGAGCGCCGGGTGCTGGGCGTGCGGCAGCCACTTCGCCCACTCCCACTCCTCCTTGGCGCGGCCCGCCGTCGCGACCGCGATGAGGACGTCGTCGGGGCTGTGGAAGGTGACCAGCTGGGCCAGCATCGCCCGGGTGAGGCCGCGCGTGAGGCCGCGGTCGCCCTGCATGCTGACCGCGGCGAACCCGCGGAGGGTGATCTGGGTCGGCAGGTCCGGGACGATCGAGTGCGCGCGGACGAACCGGCGCAGCGCCAGCGTGGCGATCGGCTCGAGTTCGTCGACGGGGCCGGTCTGCGGCGGCACGAGCCGCGTCGCGAGCCGATGCGAGCTGCGGCCGACGCGGAGGTGGAGGAAGTCCTGGTCGTTCTGGCGGCGTTCCCACATGCGGCGGCTCGCGGCCAGCGACCACAGCGTCTGCGGGTCGGGGTGGACCCACTCGAGCGCGGCGCGCTGGTCGACCATGGCCTCGCGGGCCCTGTCACGCATCTGGCCGAGGTAGCGCAGGTAGTCCTTGCGGTCCTCGTCCATCTCGGCCTTTTTGGCGCCGCCGCCCTTGCCCGCGCCGCCGGCCATCATGCCGACGGTGCTGAGCACCATCATCCCGCCCATCATCATCATCATGGGATTGCGTCCACCCGTGGTGAACATGAAGACCATCATCCCGAGGGACGCGACGATCATCACCGCGGGAAGCAGCTTCATGACGATGTTGCCCGGGATGGTGCGCGGCACCTCAGGCGGCGGTTCGAGATGCACCTCGCCGCCCGGCGGGCGCGGTGCCGCCAGGCGCGGTGACTTCTTGAACTGCAGCGTGCTCATCGAAGGACCCCTCTTCAAACTCGACGATGGCGGCCACCGTTGGTGCGCGTACTGGTGCGCGAGACAACCTATCGAACGTGGCCGGTGAAATCCGGACAACGCCGAGAACGACCCCGACCGGGGCCGTACGCATGTCGGGAGTGTAGGGCTCCGTACCGACAGTCCCCAACGAACCCGCAGGCCTCCGGCCAGGGCGCGGCGACTTTAGCGGGCAAAGTGCGATCCGGCGGCCGTCGACTTTCGCGGGCTAAGCGCGACCCGGCGGGCAGTGGACCTCCGGGATGCTTAGGGCCGCTAAGCGTCGCAGTTTGCCCGCTAAAGTCGCCGCGCCGGCCGCTGGCGAGAGGCCGAGGAGGGCGCCTGCCTACTTTTGCCGGTCTTTTTCCGACAGTCGATGATGTGGGCACCCGGGTTCGGTATAGGTTCCCCGGGGACCAGACTTTCAGGGCAGGGGGAAGGCAGTGGCAACGGGCACGACGGTATTCAGCAGGGTGACGGTGGTCGCGCCACGCACCCGGATCGACGTGGCTTTGCCGGCTGACGTCGCGGTGGCGGACCTGCTGCCCATGCTGTTGGAGATGGCGAAGGAGGCGACGCCCGACGGCGGCGCCCGCCACGGCGGCTGGGCGCTGGCGAAGCTGGGCGACGCGCCGCTCGACCCGAGCCGGACCCTCGCGTCCCTCGGCGTCGTCGACGGCGAACTCCTGCAGCTGCGCAAACGCAACGAGAACCCGCCGCCTCCGCTGTACGACGACGTCGTCGACGCGATCGCCGAGTCTTCCCCGGACAGCTTCCGTCCGTGGACCAAGGAGACGGCGCGCCGCTTCGGGCACATCGCGGGCGGCCTGGCGCTGTTCTTCGCGGCCCTCGCGCTCTTCACCAGCGGGTCGTTCTACGGCGGCAACGCCCTCGCCGCCGCGATCGCGGGCGGCGTCGGCGCGATCGCGTGCGTCGCCGTCGGCGCGACACTGGCCAAGGCCTACAAGGCCGAGGCGACCGGCGTGCTGATCGCCGCGGCGGGCGGTCTGCCGCTGGCCTTCGTCAGCGGGTTCTACATCGTGCCGGGGCTGTCCCTGTGGGCGAACCTGCTGCTCGCGAGCGCTCTCGTGATCATCGTGGCGGCGGTCTGCATCCTCGTCATCGGGCACGGGATCACCACCTTCATCGCGGCCGCGACGACGGCGACGATCTCGGCGCTGACGTTCCTGGCCGCGACGCTCATCGACACCCCGATCGCCGGTGTCGCCGCCGGCGCGGTCGCGTTCTCGCTGGCCTGCATCTCGATCCTGCCGCGCGCGACGATCAAGCTCGCGGCCCTCCCGACGCCGCACGTTCCCGGCAGCGCCGAGGAACTCAAGGAAGACTCGGGCTTCCCGGACTACCGAGCCATCGAGCGCCGTACCGCGGTCGCCCACGAGTACATGACCGGTCTGCTGACCGGCTGCGGCGCGGCCACGGCACTGTTCGCGATCATCGCCTCGACGTCTCCGTCGATCTTCGGCCCGATCCTCGGCGTGATCGCCACACTGGTCCTGCTCCTCCGGGCGCGGGCGTACGCGAACGGCGCGCAGGCCATCGCGCTGCTGACCACCGGAATGGTGTCGGGCGCGGGCATCCTGCTCGGCTGGATGTGGTCGGCGAGCCCGCTGAACCGCGTCCTGTTCGTGTTCGGCGCGCTGCTGCTGATCGGCGCCGGCGCGCTCGTGGTCGGCGTGATCTTCCCGAACCAGCGCTTCTCGCCGCCGCTGCGGCGGACCGTGGAGATCTTCGAGGCCGTCTTCATCGCGACGGTGCTCCCGCTGGCGCTCGGCGTCATGGATCTCTACACGACGCTGCGCCACCTCAACTTCAAGTGACGACCCGATCGGATGATGCTCTGATGGCTGTAGCGCGGAAGTCCAGGGGGACGCGCGTCCGCCACCTCGGCCTCGCCGGACGTACCGGAACGGTGCTGCTGGCGGCCGGTATCGGTGTTCTTTCACCGGCGTCGGTGGCGCTTCCCGCGTGGGCACAGCAAAGCAGCGTCGCGCCGGACTCCGGTGGCTACTACGCGACCCCGCCTCCGGTTGAACCGAACAAGAAGCCGAACGACTCGGGCAAGCCGGACAAGACCTACGAACAGAAGACGCAGTGCGTGCAGCGCAGCAAGCTCGGCGGCGACCAGGTCGACATCAAGAACCGGCCTTGGGGCCAGGAGTACCTGCAGATCGAAAAGGTGCACCAGCTGATGCGCGGCGCCACCAAGTCGGTCGGCGGGGGCGTCAAGGTCGCCGTGATCGACACCGGCGTCACCGCGCACCCGTACTTCAACGGCCGTGTCGAATCGGGGGGCGACTACGTCGCGACCCCCAACGGCGGCAAGGCCCCGGGACTCGAAGACTGCGATGGCCACGGCACCGAAGTGGCGGGGATCATCGCGGCGAACCCACCTGACGCGAGTATCGGGTTCCGGGGCGTCGCGCCGGATGCCACGATCCTGTCGATCCGTCAGTCGAGCCAGAACTACGAAGAGGCGGAGAAAAAGGCGGAACCGCCGCCCAACACGGCATCCAACTCCGCTCCGCCTCCTTCGTCGAACAATCCGGGGTCGCAGCTTCCGCCGTCCTCACAGGGGAACGGCGCAGTCGGCGGCGCGGCGGACGGAACCGCACCAGGTCAGGACAAGGGCGGGCGACAGCAAGAGCAGGGCAAGACCGCGGGCACACTGACAACGCTCGCGCAGGCCGTGGTCCGGGCCGTCGACAAGGGCGCCAATGTCATCAACATGTCGGTCGACAACTGCCGCGCGGCCAACGGCAGCATCAGCAAGGGCGAGCAGGAGCTCCAAGCGGCGGTGAACCATGCCGTTCAGAACAACGTGGTCGTCGTCGCGGCGGCGGGCAACGTCGGCGACAAATGCCCACAGAACGATCAGCCGGACCCCAAGTCCCCCAAAACGATCGTCACGCCGCCTTGGTTCTCCGAAGACGTGCTTTCGGTCGCGGCGATCGACGACACCGGCGGCGTCGCGGAATTCAGCGTCAACGGACCGTGGGTCAGCGTCGCCGCTCCGGGCACCAAGATCATCTCCCTTGACCCGGCAGAGGGCTCGAGCAGCCTGGCCAACCTGACCATCGAGGGAAACGGGGAACCCGGCGCCATCCAGGGGACCAGTTTCGCCGCACCGTACGTCGCCGGCGTGGCAGCACTCGTGCGCGCGAAGTTCACAGGTCTGAGCGCGCGTGAGGTGATGAACCGGATCAAGGCGACGGCGCAGCACCCGGCGGCGCCGGGCGGGCGTGACAACTTCGTCGGCTTCGGGGTCATCGACCCGATCGCGGCGCTGACGGCGATCGTGCCGTCGGAGGCGGACAAGGCCAAGCCGGTTCAGCTGCCCACGGATCTGCCGCCCCCGAACGACCGCGACTCCGCCCCGATGATCGTCGCCCTCGCCGGAACCGGCGGAGGCCTGGTGGCGCTGCTCGTCACGCTGTTCGTGGTGCATTCCGTCCGCCGCAACCGGCCGACCACCTCAACCGGCCGCAAAACCCCGTAGGACTTGCGTTTCGCGGGCTAATCGCGATCTGTCCGGGACTCGCTTCCGAGCCGCCCAGATCGCGATTAGCCCGCGAAAGTCGCTCTGTCCTGGGGGCACTTACTTGGCGGGCTTGGGCTTCTGAGCGGGTTTCGCAGGGGGGTCGTCTTCGCCGATCACGGGCGGGACGACCTGGCCCGGCTCGCCGACCACGTCGGACGGCTTCGACGCCGGCCGCGTCTTCGACTGGTGAGCCGTCTGGCCTCCCCCGCCTCCGCCCATCCCCATCATGGGCGCCATCCCCATCGGCATCATGGCCGAGCCCGTCCCGGTGGCCTGCCCCTGAACCGGAGCGGCCTGCACGGGTGCGACCTCGGGGACCAGCGCCTGCCCTTGCTCGATCAGCAGTTCCTGTGACCCCGTCTTGCGGCCGTCGCCGGGATCGGCTGCGGACGGCGACGTCGACTGCTCGTCGGACGCAGCACCGGAATCCGCTTCGACGACTGCGGCCTTTCCCTGCTGCACCGGCGCATCTGCCGCAGCGGACTCGTCGTGGAGCTTGAACTCGTCCTGCGGGAACCGGTGAGCGATCTCGATGCTCCGCGAAGCGGCGTCAGGATCGTCGACACCGTCGCAAAGCCGCACGAAGCCCTCGAGGACATTGCGAGCTGCTTCGAAAAGCGCTTTGGCCGACTCCTGCGCCTCCTCCAGCTGAGTCCGCGCCCGCCGGACGCCGCCGACCGGCAGCATGGCGGTCTCGGAAGTCAGTTCGGCCGTATCGACCAGGACCTCGACGAGATCGGTCAGGATGCGACGGACCGACAGCACCAGCTCGTCGAGCGAGCCCGCCAGCGTGGTGAGGGCGTCTTCGACGTCGTTGCCCGCGACGTTGATGTCCGCGATGTACGCGACGAACGCATCGGCGTCCTTGCCTGACCACCCGGCGTCGAGACGGCCTAGGTCCTCCGAGAGTTCCTTCGAAACCTTCCCCGCGGTCGCCGCGGCTTTCCGGAGCCTGTCCGCCTCGGTTTTCAAGTCCTCCCAGCGCCCCGCCAGCGGGGTCAGGTAGGCCTCGACCGGATCGATCAGCCCCAGGTGGCCGGACAGCTCCGAAACGAAGTCGAGATGCGGCCTTGCCGCCTCGACCAGGTCCTCACCGCCCGCGCCGGTCGCGTTTAGCGGGCTAAACGCGACCGAGGCCGCTTCGGGAGCGGCAGGGCGTGCGGCCGCCATCGGGTGCGGGATGGAATCCGTCGGATTCTCCGACTCGGCGATCATGCGGTTCAGAGCTCCACGGCGCGTTTGATGATCTGGGCGGCCTCGTCGTCGTGCCCGGCGTGCCGCGCGGTCACCGTGTGCAGGGCCTCCGACGCCGACCGCAGCGCGGCCGCGCCTTCCACCAGCTGACGCCGGATGACCTCGGCCGCACGTCCGTAAGACGCACCGAGGCCCAGTTCCTCCCCCAGCGCGCCGTGGGACTCGACGGTGACGCCGTCCCCGGTCACGTCGGCGGCCGCCAGCTCGAGCTCTCCGGCGGCCGCGTCCACCCGCTTCGCGTAATCACCGACGACGACGCCGTCGATCTTCAGGCCGGCCACTGCACCCTCCACTCACCCGATACCGCTTGGGCGTTGAGACGCTCGCGCCGTCCTAAGGGTTCCCGCGATCAGTTACCCGCCGGAGCCTGCTGCGACTGCGGCGTGACCGAACCGGCCCGGTCGTCGATCGGCACGGTGTCGAACGCGCGAAGCACGTCTTGCGTGTTCAGTGAAGCACCGGTCGGCAGGATCCGGACGATCGACTCGGGTGCGGGCACCCGCTTGTTGAGCCCGATGGAGTCGGCCGTGACCGCATCGGGGACGCCGTACCGGATCCCGCGATCGGAGATCAGCTGGATCGGCCCCTTGTCGAAGGTCTCCCTGCCCGTCGCCGACTGGACGACGGCCGCGAAACCGGGCTCCATGAAGAAACTGTTGATCGGCGCGCCGACCGGACCGGGGGTGCCGATCTTGACACCGGGCGCCGAACCGTCGGCGTTCCTGCCCTTCGGCAGCTTGTCGTCGACGAACACCGCGGTGTGCCCGTCCCTGCTGGCGCCTTCACCGGTGATGGACCAGCTCAGGCAGGAAACCCGCGAACCCTGGGTCGCGTTGAGCACCGTCGGCACGGCCTGGGGGTACGCGTCGAGCTCGACGAAGCCCTGCTGCCCCGCGGTCACCCGCGTGATGGTGCGGATCTTGCCCTGCGCCACGGACATCACCGAGGTGCTGCCGTCGTTCTTCCCGGTCTGGACGATGTCGGCGACCGCCGGGGAAACGGGCTGGATCCCTTCCTTCAGGATGATGTGAAAGTCCTTCCGCCCCTCGGCCTGCTCGGTGGAGAAGACGTCGCCGACCTTCAGGCCCTCGATCTGGAAGTTGGGGTTCTCCCCCTTGCCCTCGACGTCCGGCAGCTTCAGCTCCGGCACCTCGGGAATCGCGTCCAGCAGGCCCTGCGAAATCCCGCGAGGCTGATCGGGCAGCTTCAACGCGGAAAGGACCGCGCTCGCGTCAGGCTTGATCTCCGCCTTGACGGCGTTCGCGTTCGGGAGGTTGGGATTCGCCGCCAGCCGGTAGATCAGATAGGTCCTGCCGTTGGCTCCCTTGGCCAGCAGGGCCTCGTTCTGGCCGAGCTCACGGTTTCCGAGTTGCTTCACACCGGCGTAGACGGTCGTTTCCGTCTTCGTCAGATCGGGCTTCGGCACCGACGGGTCGTACATGACCTCGTCGCACACACCCCAGTCCGCGCTGACGCGCTGGCCTTCCGTCGGCATCAGCTGCGGGCCGTTGGGAATGCCCATGAGCTGGCCGCGGGGAATGTTCTTCAGCTGTTCGTCCGAAACGACTGTGGGGTTCTTCACTTCGGAGGCCTGCGTGGGCCCGGAAGGCTTGGTTCCCGCCTGCTGCGCCCCCTGCTTCGACTGCGCGATGATCAGCAGCCGCGCGGAGGCGAGGTTGAAGGTCGGGATCAGTTTCTTCGGGTTCCCGGCCACGACGTAGACCGTCCCGGACTGTTCGCCGATGACGATGTTGCCCGCTTCCGGAACGGAGGGCTTCGGGCTCAGCAGTCCCCAGATCACGAAGACCAGGACGCCCAGCGCGGCCAGCACGACACCCACGATGGTGGCCCGCGTGTGCGTGCGCATCGGGTCGTGGAGCATGACTGCGTCGCGACGGACCAGCGCCGATTGCATTCGGCGCAGAACGAACTGATAAGCCTGAACTTGAGACTTAGTAGTCGGTGTTGATGGCATTCTCGACCTACAGTCCTCCCCGTCGCGGTACGGTTCCGCAGGATAGCCGTACGGGGACCGTCTGGTGTGGGGTTTCTACCAACTCCAGCTAGTGTCAAGTTCCTCGGGACCGGCTTTCCGGGTACGCAGCACGCACGAGGGGAAGAGAAAGCGCGGATGTCCGTCACCACTCCTCCACGTCCGCCCGGCCCTCCGGGGTCGCAACCTCCGGGCCGTCCTCCGGGACCGCCGCCAAGGCCAGGCAGACCAGGTGGTCCGGGTGGCCCGGCAGGGGGCCCGGGAGGCCCCGGTGTTCCTCGTGGCCCCAGTGGCCCCAGTGGCCCGGGAGGGCCTGGGGGTCCCGGTGGCCCGGGAGGCCCCGGTGGGCCAGGTGGCCCTGGCGGTCCTCCGTCCGGTGGCCCCGGCCCGCAGTCCGGTCCTCCGCCCGCTCCGGTGACCCGGATCGCGGCGCCCTCGCGGCGCCGGACCGGTGGGATCAACCTCGGTCCGCTGCCCGTGGCGAATCTGGTCGTGCTCGAACTCGGGCTCGCGATCGGCCTCGTCCTGCTCGCGATCGAAATGAAGCTGAAGTACGTCGCGATCGGCGTGCTCGGGGTCGCGATCATCATCGCGTTCCTGCGCTGGGGCGGCCGCTGGTTCACCCAATGGGCTGGACTCACCCTGCGGTACATGTTCCGTTCGCACGATCGGGTGGCGAACCCGCTTCCGCCGAGCAGCATCGAGACGCTCGCCGCCGAAGAGGACGCCGTCACCGGCCCCGACGACGCCCGGGTGAACCTGCTGCGCCTCGCCGTCCCCGACCTCGTCGTCGCGCACGGTGTGGACCACGAACGCCAGCAGGTCGGTCTCGCTTGGAACGACGGGACGTGGACCGCGGTCCTGCTCGTCGAACCCGCGCCAGCGCTGATCACCCAGGCAGGTGGCGCGCCGAGCCTGCCGCTGTCCGCGCTCGCGCCGTGTCTCGAAGACCGCGGTGTGGTCCTCGACTCGATCCAGATGATCTGGCACTGCTACCCGGGTAGCGCGGCGCTTCCGTCGGACTCGCCGGCGCTCAGCTCCTACATGGAGGTGCTCGGCCCGCTGCCCGCGGCGGCGCGGCGCACGACGTGGGTCGCCATCCGGCTCGACCCGCGCCGGTGCCCGGCCGCCATCCGCGAACGCGGCGGCGGCGTCGTCGGTGCGCATCGCGCGCTGATCGGCGCGCTGTCCCGAGTGCGCAACGCCCTGGAGTCGCAGGGTGTGCCGACCCGGCCGCTCGATCCGGACGAGCTGCTGCGCTCCAGCATTTCGGCCGCGGAACTGACCGCGGTCGCCGGTTCGCCCGCGAAGGTCGGCCTGCAGGAACGCTGGACCGGCGTCACCGCGGCGGGCATCGGGCACGCGAGCTACGCGATCACCAGCTGGCCGAAGGGCAAGATCAGCGGCAGCCTGAACGCGCTGACCAGTGTCCGCGCGCTTTCGGCGACCGTGGCGATGTCGATCTCGCCGTCCGCGGACGAAGGCAAGATCGGCCTGCGGGGCATCGTGCGCCTGAGCGCGCGGAATCCGCGTGAACTGGACGCGGCCGACCAGCGGCTGCAGGGCGTCTCGGAGCGGCTGGGTGTGGCGCTGACTCCGTTGCGCGGCCTGCAGATCTCCGGGTTCTCCGCGACTTTGCCGATCGGAGGCACGGCATGAGCACCCGTATGCGTGACGCCGGGCAGAACGCCGGTGTCGCCCCGGAATTCACCGTCGACCCGGCGATGCTCGACGCGATCAGCCCGTCCGGCGACCGGGGCGGGATCGTCCTCGGCTCCGGGCTCAAGGGCGAGCCGCTGACGATCTCCGCGCTGCGCTCGACGCCGACCCGGATCGTGCTCGTCGGCGGCCTGTACCTGGCCCGCCAGGTGGCGCTGCGGGCGATGGCGGTCGGGGCGTGGGTCGTCGTGGCGACCGGTCGTCCGGCCGCGTGGCAGGTTCTTCCGCAGGCGGCGGGAAATCAGCCCAACGGCAGGCCTTCGCCGCTGGTGCAGATCCGGCGGCTGTCGCCGGTGGATCTCCCGCGCCCGTCCGAGGACGCGCCGCTGCTGGTGGTGACCGACGGCGGTCCGACGCCGCAGGACCTGTTCCCGCCGCGGTCTCCGTGGCAGACGACGGTCTACGTGCTGCCGTACCTGCACCCGCAGGCCGGGGCGACCGCGAACGCGGCCGACCTGGTGCTGATGCAGCGGCTCCCGCCGGGTCAGGCCGAACTGGCCGCGCGGATCTGGCGGCTCCCGCCGCAGATGATGAAGCAGCTCACGACGTTGAAGGACGACCAGGTCGTCGCGCTGGGCCGCAACCTCTGGCGTCCCCTTCGCCTGGTCACCACCGCGAAAGAACAGCAACTCCTGGGCCCAGTCCGGCGCGGCGACTAACCCAGACGCAGCGACTTTCGCGGGCTAATCGCGCTCCGCGGGGGCATTGTCCACATCGGACAGTGCCCCCGTTTTGCGTTCCGGCCGCGTCACGATTAGCCCGCGAAAGTCGACCTGTGGCGCGAGTTTGGCTGTCAAGGGGCAATCGCGCTGGCTGTGGATAACCGGGGGCTTGTGGATAAACAGCCCTCGTAGACCGGTGATGGGCATGGGTTGTCGGTCTCGCAGATCATCGTGTTCGCATGACCAAGCCATTTGATTCATCTCATCTCCCCGACATCTTCCGCGGCTCCGAGGCGCGCAAAGCGGGGCTCATCACGGCGAGCCGTCTGCGCGGTCCCAGCGTCCGGAGGCTGTTCCAGGACGTCTACACGCGCGCAGACGTCGAGGTCACACACGAATTGCGTTGCCGGGGCGCAGCGTTGCTGGCGCCTCCGGAAGCCGTGCTGACCGGACGATCGGCCGCGACCGTTCATGGTGTCGCACTGGCCAACCCCGGCGATCCGGTCGAGATGGTGGTACCCGAAAAACACCGCTTCGGCCCGATAGACGGCATCAAGATTCGGCGTACCGAGGTCAAGCCCGAAGAATCGAAGCCGTGGCACGGTATTCGTATCGCGCGTAGGAGCCGGATCGCACTGGATCTACTGCTCCGGCTTTCTCCGCGCAAATCCGGGTGGGTCCGACGGCTCCGCATCGGCGTCCCGGATCTGGACCAGTTCATGAGGGCCACGAAGCTGACCGATCTGCATCTCAACGGGGAGTTCTACGGGCGCCGCAATCGGGGAATCCGCTTGGCCAGACATGCTTTGCGGCTGTCCGACCCTCGTGCGGAGTCACCCCCGGAATCGGAGGTCCGCATCGTGCTGGCCGCCGCCGGCATCACGGCGACACCTCAACTCGAGGTCTTCTCCCGAACCGGTCATTTCATCGCTCGCCTCGACCTCGGGGACGAGAAGTTCCGAGTCGCCATCGAGTACGACGGACGATGGCACAACACACCGAAACAGCAGGCCTACGACCGCAAACGCCGAAGACGGGCAGAAGCCGAAGGCTGGCGCTTCGTCATCGTCACCGCGGAAGACCTCGCGAACGACCTCAGGGACGTCGTCGAGGCCGTCTGGCGCGCCCGACGTGGCGCGTTTAGCCCGCTAACTGTGCCGCGGCCGGGTCAGGAGGAGGTGCGCATGGCGCGCGTTTGATCGGCGCGGGAGGCGAGTTCGCTGTCCGGCGGGTAGTCGACGGCCATCAGCGTCAGACCGTGTGCGGGAGCGACTGCGCTGTCGCGCGTGCGGCTCTCCAAGACGTCGCCGGGCCAAGCCAGCGGACGACGACCGTCGCCGACCAGGAGCAGTGCCCCGACCAGGCTGCGCACCATCGAATGGCAGAACGCGTCGGCGGAGACGTCGACCTCGACCTCGTGCGGTCCGGTCCGCCGCCAGACAAGCCGCTGCAGCTCTCGAATAGTCGTCCCACCTTCGCGCTGCTTACAGAAAGCCGCGAAGTCCTGGAGCCCCATCAGAGACGCCGAAGCCTCGTTCATCGCGTCGATCGAAAGCGGCCGTCCCCAGGCGAGCGTGTCGTGACGCCGCAAGGGATCCACGCCCCAAGGCGCATCCGAGACGCGGTAGAGGTAGTGCCTCCGCACGGCGGAAAACCGTGCGTCGAACCCGGGCGCGGCGACCCGGGCACCCAGCACCCGCACGTCACCCGGCAGGTACCGGTTCCAGCGGTGCCGCATCCGCCCCAGGTCAGGAATGCCCTGCTCGTCCAGTTCCAGACGACCGGATCGCGTTTTGCCCGCTAAAGGCGACACGTCGACGTGGACCACCTGGCCGGCCGCGTGCACACCGGCATCGGTGCGGCCGGCGACGACGACGGACTTCGGGACCGAGGCTCCTGGAGGCTGTTTCGCGAGTGCCTCTTCGAGGACTCCCTGGACCGTCCGCCGCCCGGGCTGCCGGGCCCAGCCGGAGAAATCGGTGCCGTCGTAGGAAACATCCAGACGCAGACGAACGAGCCCGCCCTCCGCAGTGGGAGTGGCGGGCTCGTCCGGGGTGTTCGGTGCCGTCAGGACGTCAGTCCTTCTTGCTGTCCGCGTCCGCGGCGGGGGCCTCAGCGGCCTCGTCGGCGGCGGGAGCCTCGGTGGCCTCCGGAGCCTCGGTGGCGGCCTTGTCGGCAGCCTCAGGGGCGTCAGTGGTCTCCTCGGCGGCCGGGGCGGCAGCCTTCGGCTCGTCCTTGGCGAACTTCGTCTTGCGCGCGGCCTCGGCCTCGGCGGTGACGGTCTTCTCGGCCACCAGCTCGATGACCGCCATGGGGGCGTTGTCGCCCTTGCGCGCCATCGTCTTGGTGATCCGGGTGTAGCCACCCGGACGCTCCGCGAAGAACGGGCCGATCTCGGCGATCAGCTTGTGCACGACATCCTTGTCGCGCACGATGCGCTGGATCTGACGACGGTTGTGCAGGTCGCCCCGCTTCGCCTTCGTGATCAGCTTCTCGGCCAGCGGGCGCACCCGCCGGGCCTTCGCCTCGGTCGTCGTGATCTTGCCGTGCTCGAACAGCTGGGTGGCCAGGTTGGCCAGGATCAGCCGTTCGTGCGCGGGCGACCCGCCGAGACGGGGTCCCTTTGTGGGGGTGGGCATCGGTTCTCCTCGTTCAGCTCACAGCTGGAGGCCGGGGCTCCCCCACCCCTACCGGTGAGGGAGCCGAAGCTGGCCTTACAGCTGCTCCGTCTCTGCGTAGTCCTGGCCATCGTCGTGGCCGTTGTCCGAAATTCCGTCCGTGATGCTGTCGACGCCCTCGGACCAGCCTTCACCGTCGTAGCTGGCCGCGGCCGCGGTCGGGTCGAACCCGGGCGGGCTGTCCTTCAGCGCGAGGCCGAGACCGACGAGCTTGAGCTTGACCTCGTCGATCGACTTCGCACCGAAGTTGCGGATGTCCAGCAGGTCGGCCTCGCTGCGCGAGACCAGTTCGCCGACGGTGTGGATGCCCTCGCGCTTGAGGCAGTTGTACGACCGGACGGTGAGGTCCAGGTCCTCGATCGGCATCGCGTAGGCGGCGATGGTGTCCGCCTCCTGCGGCGACGGGCCGATCTCGATGCCTTCGGCGTCGACGTTCAGCTCGCGCGCGAGACCGAACAGTTCCACCAGCGTCTTACCGGCCGACGCGACAGCGTCCCGCGGCGTGATCGACGGCTTCGTCTCCACGTCCAGGATCAGCTTGTCGAAGTCGGTGCGCTGCTCGACACGGGTGGCCTCGACCTTGTAGGTCACCTTCAGCACCGGGGAGTAGATGGAGTCGACCGGGATCCGGCCGATCTCCGCGCCCGCCTGCTTGTTCTGCAGGGCCGGAACGTAACCGCGGCCGCGCTCGACGACGAGCTCGATCTCGAGCTTGCCCTTGCCGTTCAGCGACGCGATGTGCAGATCCGGGTTGTGCACGGTGACACCGGCCGGGGGCACGATGTCGGCAGCGGTGACCTCACCGGGGCCCTGCTTGCGCAGGTACATGGTGACCGGCTCGTCCTCTTCCGAGGAGACCACGAGCTCCTTGAGGTTCAGGATGATGTCGGTGACGTCTTCCTTCACCCCGGGAACGGTGGTGAACTCGTGCAGCACGCCGTCGATGCGGATGCTCGTCACGGCCGCGCCCGGAATGGACGACAGCAGCGTACGACGCAGCGAGTTGCCGAGCGTGTAGCCGAAGCCGGGCTCCAGCGGTTCGATGGTGAACCGGGAGCGGGTCTCGTTGACCGTCTCTTCGCCGAGAGCCGGTCGCTGGGAAATCAGCATCTTTCCTATTTCCTTTCCAAACGGCGCCCGCCATATGACACCGAAAGGGATGGCGACGCGGCGGCGCATTCCGAGCGCCGCCGCGCGAACCCATACCGGGCCGGAGGATCTCCGGCCCGGTGATGGATCACTTCGAGTAGAGCTCGACGATCAGCTGTTCCTGAACCGGAACGTCGATCTGAGCGCGCTCCGGGAGCTGGTGGACCAGCACACGGAGATTGGACGGAACAACCTGGAGCCACGCGGGAACGGGACGTTCGCCGAACGACTCCTTGGCAGCGACGAAGGGCAGCATCGCGAACGACTTCGGCCGCACGTCGATGATGTCCCACTTGCTGACCTGGAACGAGGGCACGTTGACCTTGATGCCGTTGACCACGAAGTGACCGTGGCTCACCAGCTGACGCGCCTGACGGCGGGTGCGGGCGATACCGGCGCGGTAGATCACGTTGTCCAGACGGGACTCGAGGATCTGCAGCAGGTTCTCACCGGTCTTACCCGGACGCCGGACGGCTTCCTTGTAGTACCGGACGAACTGACGCTCGAGAACGCCGTAGGTGTAACGAGCCTTCTGCTTCTCCTGCGACTGCAGGAGGTACTCGGACTCCTTGATGCGCCCGCGGCCGTGCTGGCCCGGCGGGTAGGGGCGACGCTCGAAAGCCTGGTCGCCGCCAATGAGGTCAACCTTGAGGCGACGCGAAATACGCGTCGCGGGGCCGGTGTAACGAGCCATTTCTTCTTACTCCTCCCCGTTCCTCAGACCCGGCGCCGCTTGGGCGGGCGGCAGCCGTTGTGAGGCTGCGGGGTCACGTCCTGGATGGTGCCGACCTCGAGGCCGGCCGCCTGCAGCGAGCGGATCGCCGTCTCGCGGCCCGAACCCGGGCCCTTCACGAAAACGTCGACCTTCTTCATGCCGTGTTCGGCAGCCTTGCGGGCAGCGTTCTCGGCGGCCATCTGCGCGGCGAACGGGGTGGACTTACGCGAGCCCTTGAAGCCCACGTGACCACTCGACGCCCACGCGATCACGGCACCGGTGGGGTCCGTGATCGAGACGATGGTGTTGTTGAAGGTGCTCTTGATGTGCGCGTGGCCATGCGCGACATTCTTCTTTTCCTTGCGGCGGACCTTCTTGGCCCCCGCCGCAGTACGAGACTTCGGTGGCATGTTCTGAGGGTTCTCCTGTTAGCGCGCGTTCTCTTGGTGAGCGGCGACCGCTTCGGCCTGGCCGCGACGGATGATCGATCCGGCGTCGGTGTACAGGTTGCGGAGCGCCATCGGGCGGGCGTAGAGCGCCTTGGGCGAGACACAAGCCGAGCCGCGACGGCGGACGCCGCCCATCTGCACGACCTTCTTGCCCTGGACGCTCACTTCTTGCCAGCCTTCTTCTTGCCGGCGACCGTCTTCTTCGGACCCTTGCGGGTGCGGGCGTTGGTCTTGGTGCGCTGACCACGGACGGGCAGTCCGCGACGCCAGCGAAGGCCCTCGTAGCACCCGATCTCGATCTTCCGACGGATGTCGGCGTTCACCTCACGGCGAAGGTCACCCTCGACCTTGAAGTTCTCTTCGATGTAGACCCGCAGCTTGGCGAGGTCGTCATCGCTCAGATCCTTGACGCGAGTGTCCGCGTTGAGCTCGGCAGCCGCGACGAGCTGCTTCGAGCGGGTACGGCCGATGCCGTAGATGTAAGTCAGCGCGATCTCCAACCGCTTTTCGCGGGGGAGGTCTACGCCAGCGAGTCGTGCCATTGGCGTTGATGCTCCTTCATAGAATTCGTCTTCAGGTCTGCTCCCCGTCCGGTCCCGGGACCGACTCGCCTGTCGTGCCCTTGGCTTGCGCTTCGGGTGTCCCGGCCCCGGCCTGAAGTCCGGGGGTGAACCGGGCCGTTCGCACGGCCCGGCAGGTGCGGGGAGATTGTGTAGCCGTCAATCCACTCTGAACGAGTGCGAGTGATCAGCCCTGCCGCTGCTTGTGCCGCAGGTTTTCGCAGATCACCATGATCCGGCCGTGACGGCGGATCACCTTGCACTTGTCGCAGATCTTCTTGACGCTCGGCTGGACCTTCACGTCTCCTGCTCTCCTGCTTGTGCTAACTCGTCGTGATCACTTGTAGCGGTAGACGATGCGACCACGAGACAAGTCGTAGGGCGAGAGCTCCACGACAACCCTGTCCTCGGGCAGGATGCGGATGTAGTGCTGCCGCATCTTGCCGCTGATGTGTGCAAGGACCTTGTGGCCGTTCTCCAACTCGACGCGGAACATCGCGTTGGGGAGCGGCTCGACTACGCGGCCTTCGACCTCGATGGCCCCGTCTTTCTTGCCCATGTCCTCCGCATTTCCTGTCGCTACGCTGTGTTATCAGTCAGAGCTTGAGTGCTTGGCTGGGTGGTGCTTCGGCACACTCCTCCCCGGGTCCAATGTCCGTTCGCGAGAATTCACGAGCGCGCAGGATCCGGGCGCGATGAGTACACCGACTTGACAGTGTACGCAACCCGTGTCGTGAGCCCCAAACGGGGGGTAACCGTGTTAGGTGACCCGTGAGCCCACCGGTGGCGACCTCAACCATCGTACGCCTCCGCCGACCTGCGTTTAGCGGGCAAATCGCGCTCCGGCAGGCCTGTGACCTGGCGCGCTCGGCGGGGAGGTGCACCCGATGGGGCCAACGCCCGGGCGCCTCATCGGCGGGGCTCGGCACTGCGCCGACCAGTGGGCGGACTTGCGTTTAGCGGGCAAATCGCGATCCAGGGGCCACTTGCGTTTAGCGGGCTAAACGCGATCCGGAGCCAGGGGGATCAGGCGTCTTCGGGGGCTGTCAGCACCCACGGGCCGTCATCGGTGATGGCGACGGTGTGTTCCCAGTGCGAGGCCCGCGAGCCGTCCGCGGTCACGACGGTCCAGCCGTCCTCGAGTTCGACGGTCTCACCGCCGCCACCGGTCAGCATGGGCTCGATCGCGAGCGCCATCCCGGTCTTGAGCCGCGGGCCCTTGCCCGGCTTGCCCAGGTTCGGCAGGAAGGGGTCCATGTGCATCTGGCGCCCGATCCCGTGACCGCCGTATTCGACGATCATCCCGTACTCGACGCCGTCGTCCCGGCCCGCCTTCTCGGCTGCTGTCTGCACGGCGTACGAGATGTCCGTGAGCCGGCCACCTGCCGCCACCGCGGCGATCCCCGCCCACATCGCGGCCTCGGTGGCCGCCGAAAGCGCCAGATCCGCCTTCGACACCTCACCGATCGCGAGGGTGACCGCGGAGTCGCCGTGCCAGCCGTCGAGGATCGCGCCACAGTCGACGGAGATGATGTCGCCGTCGTTCAGGACCTGCGTCTTCGAGGGGATGCCGTGGACGATCTGCTCGTTCACCGAGGCGCAGATCGACGCCGGGAAGCCGTGGTAGCCCTTGAACGAGGGCACCGCGCCGGCATCGCGGATCGTCTGCTCGGCGAGTTCGTCGAGATCAGCCGTGGTCGCCCCCGGCTTGGCGATCTCGCGCACCGCGGTGAGGGTGCGCCAGACGACCAGGCCGGCGGCCCGCATCGCCTGGATCTCACCAGGGGTCTTGATTTCGATCATGCGCCCACGACGAAGCCGTTGCAGTACACGCAGTCCTCCGAGGTTCACGTGCGGTCGCGCAGCGCTTCCAGCACGCGGGCGGAGATCTCGTCGACCGAGCCGACGCCGTCGACCGTGACGAGGATTTCCGCGTAGTACTCGAGCAGCGGAGCCGTCTCGGACACGTAGATCTGCTGACGGCGGCGAATGACCTCTTCGGTGTCGTCCGAGCGGCCGCGGGACAGCAGCCGCTCGACGACGACGTCTTCGGAGACCTGGAGCTGGATGACCGCGTTCAGCTCGGTGTCGACCTCGCCGAGGATCTCGCCGAGAACGTCCGCCTGCTTCGTGTTCCGGGGGAACCCGTCCAGCAGGAAGCCGACCTTGGCGTCGGGCTCGGCGAGGCGCTCCCGGACCATCTCGTTCGTGACCGAGTCGGGCACGAGTTCGCCGGAATCCAGGTAGCGCTTGGCCTCCTGACCCAGCGGCGTCTGCTCGCCCACGTGGGCGCGGAACAGATCGCCGGTCGAGATGTGCGGGATCCGGAGCTTCTCCGACAGTGCTACCGCCTGAGTACCTTTGCCCGCGCCAGGAGGGCCAACGAGAACCAGGCGCGTCACTTCAAGAACCCTTCGTAGTTACGTTGCATCAGCTGGCTTTCGATCTGCTTCACGGTGTCGAGACCGACACCGACCATGATCAGCACAGCCGTGCCACCGAACGGGAAGTTCTGGTTGTTCCCGCTACCGGTAACGGACAAGAAGAAGTTCGGAAGGATCGCGATGATGCCCAGGTACAGCGAGCCCGGCAGGGTGATCCGGCCGAGGACGTAGCTGAGGTATTCCGCGGTGGGACGCCCCGGGCGGATACCCGGGATGAAGCCACCGAACTTCTTCATTTCTTCCGCACGCTCGTCCACGTTGAACGTGATCGTGATGTAGAAGTACGTGAAGAAGATGATCAACGCGAAGTACAGCAGGACGTGCGCCCAGCTGGACTGGTTGACGATGTAGTTCTGGATGAAGACCTGCCAGCCGGAGTTGCTGTTGGCGTCGCCGACGAGGCGGGCGATCAGGTCCGGCAGGTAGAGCAGCGACGAGGCGAAGATGACCGGGATGACACCGGCCTGGTTCACCTTGATCGGCAGGTAGGTCGAGGTCCCGCCGTACATGCGGCGGCCGATCATGCGCTTGGCGTACTGCACCGGGATCCGGCGCTGGCCCTGCTCGACGAAGATGACGCTGGCGATGATCACCAGGCCGAACACGCAGATCAAGGTGAAGACCACCGGGCCGGCGCTGCTGAGGATGTTGCCACCCTCGATCGGGATCCGGGCCGCGATGTTCAGGAAGATCAGGACGGACATGCCGTTGCCGACGCCGCGCTCGGTGATCAGCTCACCCAGCCACATCATGACGGCGGTACCGGCGGTCATCGTGACGACGATGATGGCCAGCGTGTAGACGCTGTTGTCCGGGATGATCGCGGTCTCGCACTGCGGGAAGAGCTGCTTGCGGTCGGCGAGCGCCACCACGCCGGTGGCCTGCAGGATCGCGAGCGCGATCGTCAGGTACCGGGTGTACTGGGTCAGCTTGCCCTGGCCGGCCTGGCCTTCCTTCTTCAGCTCCTCGAACCGCGGGATGACCACGGTGAGAAGCTGGACGATGATGCTCGCCGTGATGTACGGCATGATGCCGGTCGAGAACAGCGAGAGCTGCAGCAGCGCACCGCCGCTGAACAGGTTCAGAAGCTGATAGACGCCCTCCTGCGACCCGGTTTCCGTACATTGCTGGACGGCGGAGTACGAAATGCCCGGGGCCGGGATGGTGGCACCGATTCGGTAGACCGCGACGATGGCTAGCGTGAACAGGATCTTCTTACGTAGATCCGGCGTCGCGAGAGCCGAGCGGAAGGCGCTGAGCACGCGGGGGACCTCCTCGGCGTCGTCGGCTGTCTTACCGACGATCGGCTTGGCCGACCTGGGGCCGGCGGGAACACACAGCTTTCTGGCACAAGCCAGGAACGCTTCGGGGCACACTCGTCCCGAAGCGTGTCGCCGACTCTAACAGCTTCACAGGGCGTGTCCGCAGTGCGTGTGGGTTTTCCGAACGAAGGTTGGTCCGCAGGGTTGATCGACTTCCGCATCTTGCTCCGGAACCTTGACAGAACGCCCTGTCGTACCTTGCTTTCCGGGCCCCATCAGATCGCGATTAGGGGGCTAAACGCACCGTGATCAGGGAGCGGGTTCAGGAGCTCGAAGCGGCGAGGGCGCCCGCCATACCGAGCAGCACGACTCCGGTGCCGCGATCGACGTTGCGAGTGGCCCGGCGGGACAGCCGGAGCGACTTCACGAGCGTGCCGACGCCGATGTAGGTCGCGCCCGCGACGAATTCGGCGAGCAGGTAGACGGCGCCGAGGATCGCGATCTGGGTGGAAAAGGAGCCGTGAGCTGCGTCGATGAACTGGGGCACGAACGCGGTGAAGATGAGGATCGCCTTCGGGTTCGTGATCGCGACGACGAATTCCTTCCTCGCGATCCGCAGGGCCGGTACGGATTCAGTGCCCCGAGGCTCCTGGAGCAGCGCGGTCCGGTCGCCGCGGAACGTCGACCACAACAGCCGTCCGCCGATCCAAAGCAGGTAGGCGACACCTGCCCATTTGATCACCGTGAGTGCAAGTTCAGAGGCGGCGAGGAGCTGTCCGAGTCCTGCGGCGACGGCCGTGATCAACACGGTGAACGCGGCCAATCGGCCTAACAGCCCGGCGAGCCCTTTCCATGCCCCTTGGGTCATGCCGTGGTGCAGGCCGAGCAGATTGTTCGCCCCTGGCGTAAAAGCCACGAGCACCGCCGCCCCGAAAAAGACCATCACCCAAGTCATCGGCCACCTCCTCCCCCACCGTATCGGCCGAGGCGAGCGCGTTTAGCGGGCTAATCGCGCTCTTTCGGGCCAGGATCCGGCGGTGGGGCGAAGGCCGAGTAGTCCGGCGGCGGCTCGGGCTGCGGCTCCGGCGGGAGCACCGTGATGGAGATGCCATGTTTCGGCGTGGGCATATCCGCGAGACCCGGATCCTCGGCCAGCGAGAGCTCGGGCTCCTCGACGCGGTGACTCATGACCGCCGCGCCTGCCGCGGCGACGACAGCGGCGAAAAGAGCCCAGATACCCGCGTCGAACGTCAGCGTACCGTCGGTGGGTTCACCCAGTTGGTGTCCGAAGCCCTGCATGGAGGCGGTGACGACGACCCCGGTGAGGAACACCGCCGCGCAGGTGCTGAGCCATCGGTCCAGGCCGCCCGGCCGTCGCAGCCGGGCGGCGCGAGCGCTGACGATCGCGGCCGCCAGGAGGATCGCCGCGGCGATCAGCAAGGGAGCACCGACAGGCGACGCTGCCGTGACGAGGGAGGGACCACCGTCCTGGATGATCTTCGTTTCCCACGCGCCCTGGACGACCACGATCACGATCTTGTCGGCGCGATCGAAGCCGAGCCGATGCTCCGTGGTGAAGAACGGGAAGAAACAGCCCACGAGGGTCATGACCAGTGCGAGGGTGGCCAGCCCCGCGGCGACGAGCCTGCGGGGCTCGGGCTTGCCGGTTCGAGCGGGCTCTGCCACCGGATCCAGGGGACCCGCCACCGAGACGACCGTCGGCGGAGCGTCCGTCTGCTGCTGGAAGGGCTGCGGATCCTGCCCAGGAGGTGTGTCCACCTCGCGATCCTTCCAGCTCGCTCCCCCGCCCGCCACGCTCGCGACCCAGGTCCGACCTGCGTTTAGCCCCCTAATCGCGATCTGGGCACGGGGAGCCCAGGCGGCCTCCGGATCGCGATTAGGGGGCTAAACGCACGTCGGCGGAGCGTGGCGAGCGCAAGCGAAAGGCCCGCCGGGCGGAGCCGGGCGGGCCTTTCGGTGAAGCGAGCGAAGAAAGCTCAGAGCGTGGTGGCGGAGCCACCGGCGGCGGAGAGCTTCTCCTTGGCGGAGCCGGAGAAAGCATCGGCGGTGACGTCCAGCTTGACGCCGTTCACGTCACCGTTGCCGAGCACCTTCACGAGCTTGTTCTTCCGAACAAGACCCTTCGCGACGAGCTCCTCGTTGCCGACCTTGCCACCGTCCGGGAAAACGCGGGCGATGTCGCCCAGGTTCACCGGCTGGTACTCGGTGCGGAAGCGGTTCTTGAAGCCGCGAAGCTTCGGGAGCCGCATGTGGATGGGCATCTGCCCACCCTCGAAACCGGCGGGCACGTTCTTCCGGGCCTTGGTGCCCTTGGTACCGCGACCGGCGGTCTTGCCCTTCGAGCCCTCACCACGGCCGACGCGCATCTTCTCGCGCTTCGCGCCCGGAGCCGGACGAAGGTGGTGGATCTTGATGGCAGTCATGCCTTGACCTCCTCGACCTCCACCAGGTGGCGGACCGTGTGGATGAGGCCGCGAACCTGGGGGGTGTCTTCACGCACGACACTCTGCCGGATCTTGCGCAGCCCGAGGGTGCGCAGCGATTCACGGTGGTTGTGCTTCGTGCCGATCTTGCTCTTGACCTGGGTCACCTTGAGCTGAGTCATGTCAGACCCCCTGGCCCGCACGCTGACGCAGCATCCGAGCGGGAGCGACGTCCTCGAGCGGGAGACCGCGGCGGGCCGCGACCTCTTCGGGACGCTGCAGACCCTTCAGGGCCGCCACGGTCGCGTGCACGATGTTGATCGCGTTGTCGGAGCCGAGAGACTTCGACAGCACGTCGTGGACACCCGCGCACTCCAGCACCGCGCGGACCGGACCACCGGCGATGACACCGGTACCGGCGGAAGCCGGACGCAGCAGCACGACACCGGCGGCTTCCTCACCCTGGATCGGGTGGGGAATGGTGCCACCGACGCGGGGAACGCGGAAGAAGTTCTTCTTCGCTTCCTCGACGCCCTTGGCGATGGCCGCGGGAACTTCCTTGGCCTTGCCGTAGCCGACGCCGACCTGACCGTCGCCGTCACCGACGACCACCAGGGCGGTGAAGCTGAAGCGACGACCACCCTTGACGACCTTGGCGACGCGGTTGATCGTCACGACCTTCTCGAGGTGCGGGGTCTTGTCCTGGCCGGCCCCGCCACGACCGCTGTCGCGACGATCCCGGCCGCCACCGCGGCGTTCATTGCGGTCGTTGCCGCCCTGCCCGCCGGGTCCGCCCTGGCCGCCGCCGAATTGCCGTGTACGTCCCGGCATCAGGCTTTCCTTCCATTCACGAGCATCTGCATCAGAATTCCAACCCCGCTTCACGCGCGGCGTCGGCGAGCGCGGCGATGCGGCCGTGGTAGGCGTTGCCGCCACGGTCGAACACCACGGTCGAGACACCGGCGTTCTTGGCGCGGGCGGCGACGAGTTCCCCGACCTTGGCGGCCTTGGCCTTCTTGTCGCCGTCCAGGGCGCGGACGTCCGCCTCGAGGGTGGACGCCGACGCCAGGGTCTTGCCGGCGAGGTCGTCGATCAGCTGCACGGCGAGGTGCCGCGACGAACGCTTGACGACCAGGCGCGGACGCTGGTCCGTGCCGTTGATCTTCTTGCGAAGGCGGAAGTGCCGACGGGCCTTCGCGACGCGGCGGCGGGTCGAAATGTCCTTGCCGACCGGCTTGCGCTTCGTAGTCGTGTCGCTCATGATCACTTACCCGTCTTTCCGACCTTGCGGCGGATCTTCTCACCCTCGTAGCGCAGGCCCTTGCCCTTGTACGGGTCCGGGCGGCGCAGCTTGCGGATGACCGCGGCGATCTGGCCGACCTTCTGCTTGTCGATGCCCGAAACCGAGAACCGGGTGGGGGTCTCGACCTTGAAGGTGATGCCTTCGGGGGCCTCGATCTTCACCGGGTGGCTGTAGCCGAGGGCGAACTCGAGGTCCGAGCCCTTGGCCTGCACGCGGTAACCGACACCGTGGATTTCGAGCTTCTTCTCGTAGCCCTCGGTCACACCGACGACGAGGTTGTTGACCAGCGTCCGGGTGAGACCGTGCAGGGCACGGCTGGTGCGCTCCTCGTCGGGACGCTTCACCTGGAGCGTGCCGTCGGCGTGCTCCACGGTGATCGGCTCGGCGATGACGTGTTCAAGGGTGCCCTTGGGCCCCTTGACCTTGATCTGCTGACCTTCGATGGTCACCTCGACCCCGGAGGGGACGGCGACCGGCAGCTTTCCAATGCGTGACATGTCTGTGCCCCCTTCCTTACCAGACGTAGGCGAGGACTTCGCCGCCCACGCTGTTTCGCTTGGCCTGACGGTCGGTCTGGAGCCCGGAGGACGTCGAGATGATCGCGACGCCGAGGCCACCGAGAACGTTCGGCAGTTCGGTCGATTTTGCGTAGACCCGCAGGCCGGGCTTGGACACGCGGCGGAGGCCGGCGATGCTGCGCTCACGGTTGGGGCCGTACTTCAGCTCCACGATGAGGTTCTTGTGCTTCTCGCCCGGCTCGTCGCGGTAGCTCGCGATGTAGCCCTCGCGCTTGAGGATCTCGGCGATGTTCGCCTTGATCTTCGAGTGGGGAAGCACGACCTCGTCGTGGTAAGCCGAGTTCGCGTTACGCAGACGGGTCAAGAAGTCTGCGATGGGGTCGGTCATCGTCATGGTGACCTGTCAACCTTTCTCGCCCTGGTTCCCTGCACAACTGCGGGGCCTGTGGCGAAGTGGGAGTTCTGTATCCGATTGTTTGCCAATCCGACCGGCAGCCACGGCGGAAAGGGTCCAGATGAGCCGGTTGGCTCAGACCGTATCCGCCTGCTTTGGGGCCGGATTGGCAAAGGAGACTCTTACCAGCTGGACTTGCGGACGCCGGGCAGCTCGCCCGCGTGTGCCATCTCGCGAAGGCAGATCCGGCAGAGCCCGAACTTGCGGAACACCGAGTGCGGGCGACCGCACCGCTGGCAGCGCGTGTAACCGCGCACCTTGAACTTCGGCGTCTTCGCGGCCTTGTGGACCAGTGCTTTCTTGGCCATCGACTCAGTTCTCCTTGAACGGGAAGCCGAGCTTGCGAAGCAGCGCGCGACCCTCGTCGTCGGTGTTGGCGGTGGTGACGACAGTGACGTCCATACCGCGCGGGCGGTCGATGGCGTCCGGATCGATCTCGTGGAACATCGACTGCTCGTTGAGACCGAACGTGTAGTTGCCGTTGCCGTCGAACTGCTTCGGCGAAAGCCCGCGGAAGTCACGGATACGCGGCAGCGCGATGGTCAGCAGCCGGTCGAGGAACTCCCACATCCGGTCGTTGCGCAGCGTGACGCGCGCACCGATCGGCTGGCCCTCACGCAGCTTGAACTGCGCGATGGACTTGCGAGCCTTGCGAACCTCGGGCTTCTGCCCGGTGATCGCGGCCAGGTCCTTGATGGCGCCTTCGATCAGCTTGCTGTCACGGGCGGCGTCACCGACACCCATGTTCACGACGACCTTGACGACGCCCGGGATCTGGTGGACGTTCTCGAAGGAGAACTCCTCCTGGAGCTGTCCCTTGATCTCCTCGCGGTACCGCACCTTCAGGCGCGGGGCGATCTTCTCTGCGGTGGTCATGATCAGATGTCCTTACCGTTACGGCGCGAGACCCGGACCTTCTTGCCGTCCTCGCCGATGCGGTAGCCCACCCGGGTCGGCTTGCCGTCGGAGTCGACGACCATCACGTTCGACACGTGGATGGGCGCCTCCTGGGTGACGATGCCACCGGACTGCGCGCCACGCTGGGTCTGGGAGATCCGGGTGTGCTTCTTGATCCGGTTCACGCCCTCGACCAGCACACGCTCGCGCTCGGGGTAGGCCTGAATGACCTTGCCCTTGGCGCCCTTGTCCTTGCCGGCGACGACGACGACCGTGTCGCCCTTCTTCACCTTCATGCTCTACAACACCTCCGGCGCGAGCGAAATGATCTTCATGAACTTTCGGTCGCGCAGCTCGCGGCCCACCGGGCCGAAGATGCGGGTGCCACGGGGCTCATTGTCGTTCTTGATGAGCACAGCAGCGTTCTCGTCGAAGCGGATGTAAGAACCGTCCGGACGACGGCGCTCCTTGCGCGTGCGAACGATGACCGCCTTGACGACGTCACCCTTCTTCACGCCGGCAGCCGGCATGGCGTCCTTCACGGTGGCGACGATGATGTCGCCGATACCCGCGTAGCGCCGCCCCGAACCGCCGAGAACGCGGATGCAAAGGATTTCCTTCGCGCCCGTGTTGTCGGCAACCCGAAGCCGCGACTCCTGCTGGATCACGTCAACTCCTGTATGTCGCGCTGGTTCTCGCGTGCGAACGCGAGCCTTGCGGAACTAAGGGACTCAAAAAGAGCCCTACTTACTTGGCCTTCTCCACGATCTGCACCAGGCGCCAGCGCTTGGTCGCCGACAGCGGGCGGGTCTCCATCAAGGTGACCTTGTCGCCCGTGCCCGCCTCGTTGTTCTCGTCGTGCACCTTGACCTTCTTGGTGCTGCGGAGAACCTTGGCGTAACGGCGGTGCTTCTTGCGGTCCTCGAGCTCGACCACGATCGTCTTGTTCATCTTGTCCGAGACGACATAGCCCTCACGGACCTTGCGGTCGTTGCGGCCGGCCGCCTCGGTGGGCTGCTCGCTCATGCGGCACCTTCACTCTCGGCGTCAGGGGAAACGGACAGGCCGAGTTCACGCTCGCGCATGACCGTGTAGATCCGCGCGATGTCCGTACGGACGGTACGCAGACGGCGGTTGTTGTCGAGCTGTCCGGTCGCCATCTGGAAGCGGAGGTTGAAAAGCTCCTCCTTGTATTCCTTCAGACGCAGGACAAGCTCTTCCGCGGTGAGCTCACGAAGCTCCGACGTCTGGGCGATACCAGCCTTCGCCATCAGAACTCACCACCTTCACGGGTAACGATGCGGCACTTCATGGGCAGCTTGTGGATCGCGCGACGGAGCGCCTCACGGGCGGTCTCCTCGTTCGGGAACGAGATCTCGAACATGACGCGGCCCGGCTTCACGTTGGCGATCCACCACTCGGGCGAGCCCTTACCGGAACCCATGCGGGTTTCCGCCGGCTTCTTGGTCAGCGGGCGGTCCGGGTAGATGGTCGTCCACACCTTGCCGCCACGCTTGATGTGACGCGTCATGGCGATACGAGCGGACTCGATCTGCCTGTTGGTCACGTAGCTGTGCTCAAGCGCCTGGATGCCGTACTCGCCGAAGCTGACCTTCGTACCGCCCTTGGCGGCACCGTGGCGCTTCGGGGAGTGCTGCTTCCGGTGCTTGACCCTGCGCGGGATGAGCACGTGTCAGCCCTCCGTCTTTTCTGCAGTCTCAGCAGCCGGGGCCTCGGTGGCCGCGGGGGCGGTGTCGTCGCTCTTGGCGGCGGCAGCTGCCCGACCGGCTTCGGTCGAGGTCGGCGTCGTACCCGACGCACCGGAACGGCGCGGGCGGGTCGGGCGGTCACCACGGTCACGGCGCGGGGCACGCTCGGCGGCCGCGGCGGCGTCGCGCGCCTCACGGGCCTTGAGTCCACCCACGAGCTCGCCCTTGTAGATCCACACCTTCACGCCGATGCGACCGAACGTCGTCTTGGCCTCGAAGAAGCCGTAGTCGATGTCGGCACGCAGCGTGTGCAGCGGGACGCGGCCATCGCGGTAGTGCTCGGAGCGGGACATCTCGGCACCGCCGAGACGACCGCCGCACTGCACGCGGATGCCCTTGACCTGCGGCGAACGCATGGAGGTCTGGATCGCCTTGCGCATCGCGCGGCGGAACGCCACACGGTTGCTCAGCTGCTCCGCGACACCCTGAGCGACGAGCTGGGCGTCGGCCTCGGGGTTCTTGACCTCGAGGATGTTCAGCTGGACCTGCTTGGCGGTCAGCTTCTCCAGCGCGCCGCGGATCCGGTCGGCTTCCGCACCACGACGGCCGATGACGATGCCCGGCCGGGCGGTGTGGATGTCGACGCGGACACGGTCACGGGTGCGCTCGATCTCGACCTTGGAGATCCCGGCGCGCTCCATGCCCGTGGACAGCAGCTTCCGGATCTTGACGTCCTCGGCCACGTACTCCGCGTACTGCTTGTCGGCGTACCAACGCGACTTCCAGTCCGTGGTGATACCCAGGCGGAAGCCGTGCGGGTTGATCTTCTGGCCCACTACCGGCCACCTGCCTTCTTCTTGCCCTGTGCCTTCTTGGCCTCGGCCTTGGGACGCGACTCCACCTCGACGGTGATGTGGCTGGTCCGCTTGCGGATCCGGTACGCGCGGCCCTGGGCCCGCGGACGGATGCGCTTGAGGGTCGGGCCCTCGTCGGCGTAGGCGTTCTTGACCCAGAGGGTGTCCGGGTCGAGATCGAGGTTGTTTTCGGCGTTGGCCACGGCGCTGGCGAGCACCTTCGCGACCGGCTCGCTTGCCGCCTGCGGGGCGAACTGGAGCACGGCCAAGGCGTCGGCGGCGCTACGTCCCTTGATCAGCTCGATCACCCGGCGCACCTTGGTAGGTGAGTCCCGGACGAAGCGAGCCCGCGCGTAAGCCGTCGGCAATGCCTCGGCCACGTCGTTCTGGGCGTTCATCGCTAGCTTCCTTGTTCTCTCGTGCCCGCTCAGCGGCGGCGCGACTTGCGGTCGTCCTTGATGTGGCCCTTGAAGGTCCGAGTCGGGGCGAATTCGCCCAACTTGTGACCCACCATCGCCTCGGTGACGAACACCGGGACGTGCTTGCGACCGTCGTGCACCGCGATCGTGTGACCCAGGAAGTCCGGGATGATCGTGGAGCGTCGCGACCAGGTCTTGATGACGGTCTTCTTGCCCGACTCGTTGAGAACGTCCACCTTCTTGAGCAGGTGGTCGTCCACGAAGGGGCCCTTTTTGAGGCTACGTGGCATGTTCTTCTACCTCCCTGCTCAGCGCTTCTTGCCGGTACGCCGGCGGCGGACGATCATGGCGTCGGAGGCCTTGCGGCGGCGCGTGCGGCCTTCGGGCTTTCCGTTCGGGTTCACCGGGTGGCGACCACCGGAGGTCTTACCCTCACCACCACCGTGCGGGTGGTCGACCGGGTTCATGACGACACCACGGACGGTGGGGCGCTTGCCGCGCCAGCGGTTACGACCCGCCTTGCCCCAGTTGATGTTGGAGTGGTCGGAGTTGCCGACCTCGCCGATGGTGGCGCGGTTGCGCACGTCGACGTTCCGGATCTCGCCCGACGGGAGACGAAGCTGGGCGTAAGGCCCGTCCTTCGCCACCAGCTGCACCTTGGCACCGGCGGACCGCGCCATCTTCGCGCCGCCACCGGGGCGGAGCTCGATCGCGTGGATCACGGTGCCGACCGGGATGTTGCGCAGCGGCAGGTTGTTACCCGGCTTGATGTCGGCGCGGGGGCCGTTCTCAACCGTGTCACCCTGCTTGAGCTTCTCCGGGGCGATGATGTAGCGCTTCTCGCCGTCGGCGTAGTGCAGGAGCGCGATACGAGCGGACCGGTTGGGGTCGTACTCGATGTGCGCGACCTTGGCGGGAACGCCGTCCTTGTCGTTCCGGCGGAAGTCGATCAGCCGGTACGCGCGCTTGTGGCCACCGCCCTTGTGACGGGTGGTGATCTTGCCGCTGGAGTTACGGCCGCCGGTCTTGCTCAGCGGACGCAGCAGCGACTTCTCCGGGGTGGACCGAGTGATCTCGGCGAAGTCGGAGACGCTGGAACCGCGACGACCCGGGGTCGTCGGCTTGTACTTGCGGATGCCCATGTGTCAGCTCAGTCCTTTACGCGGTGGGTCCGCCGAAGATCTCGATCGGCTTGCTCTCAGCCGAAAGAGTCACGATGGCGCGCTTGGTGTCCTTGCGCTTGCCGAAGCCGGCGCGAGTCCGCTTACGCTTGCCCTGGCGGTTGAGGGTGTTGACACTGACCACCTTGACGCCGAACACCTTCTCGACCGCGATCTTGATCTGGGTCTTGTTGGCGTCCGGGCGAACCACGAACGTGTACTTGTGGTCCTCGAGCAGCCCGTAGGACTTCTCGGAGATCACCGGCGCGAGCAAGATGTCGCGGGGATCGGGGATGGCGATCGCACTCACTGCTCGTCACTCCCTTCAACCTCGCTCGACCGGGCCGAAGCCTTCGCGCCCTTGCCCCTGACGGGACCGGCGACGAAAACGTCGTAAGCGGCCTTGGTGAACACCACGTCGTCGTTGACCAACACGTCGTAGGTGTTGAGCTGGTCGGGCGTGATGATGTGGACCTCGGCCAGGTTGCGCAGCGAGTTCCAGCTCAGCTCGTCGTCGCGGTGCAGGACCACGAGAACGCGCTTGGCCTGGGTCACCGCGGCGATGATGGCCTTGGCGGACTTGGTGGACGGCCTCTCGCCGGTCACCAGTTCGGTGACGACGTGCAGCTGTCCGGCACGGGCCCGGTCGGAGAGGGCGCCACGGAGAGCGGCGGCCTTCATCTTCTTCGGGGTCCGCTGGGTGTAGTCACGCGGCGTGGGGCCGTGGACGACGCCACCACCGGTGAACTGCGGCGCACGGGTCGAACCCTGGCGGGCGCGGCCGGTGCCCTTCTGACGGTACGGCTTCTTGCCACCACCGCGGACTTCACCGCGGGTCTTGGTGTCATGCGTTCCCTGGCGCGCGGCGGCCAGCTGGCCCACCACGACCTGGTGCATGAGGGGCACGTTGGCCTGCACGTCGAAGATCTCCGAGGGGAGGTCGACCGTGCCGTCGGCTTTACCGGCCGGGGTCTTCAGCTCGACGCTGCTCATCTTCAGTTACCACCCTTCGCGGCGCTGCGAACGAACAGCAGGCCGCCCTTGGGACCGGGCACGGCGCCCTTGATCAGCAGCAGGCCGTCTTCGGCACGCACCGCGTGCACGGTCAGGTTCTGCGTGGTGACCCGGTCGTTGCCCATCCGGCCCGCCATGCGCAGGCCCTTGAAGACGCGACCCGGGGTGGCACAGCCACCGATCGAGCCGGGCTTGCGGTGCACGGCCTGGGCACCGTGGCTGGCGCCCTGGCCCTTGAAGCCGTGACGCTTCATGACACCGGCGTAGCCCTTGCCCTTGCTGGTACCGGTCACGTCGACCTCGATACCGGCCTCGAACACCTCAGCGGTGATCTCCTGGCCGACCTCGTAGGTCTCGGCGTCGGTGGTACGCAGCTCCGCAAGGAAACGACGCGGGGTCACGCTCGCCTTGTCGAAGTGGCCGGTGCGCGGCTTGTTCACCCGGCGCGGGTCGACCGCACCGAAAGCCAGCTGCACGGCCTTGTAGCCGTCGGTTTCCTGGGTCCGAACCTGGGTCACCACGTTCGGGCCGGCCTGCACGACGGTCACCGGGACGACCCGGTTGTTCTCGTCGAAGACCTGGGTCATGCCGAGCTTGGTGCCCAGGATGCCCTTCACTTGCCTGTCAGACATGAGTCTCTTACTCTCCGCCGCTCGCCAGCCGCTACTGGATGTTGACGTCGACGCTCGCCGGCAGGTCGATGCGCATGAGCGCGTCGACCGTCTTCGGCGTCGGGTCGAGGATGTCGATCAGACGCTTGTGCGTGCGCATCTCGAAGTGCTCGCGCGAGTCCTTGTACTTGTGCGGCGAGCGGATGACGCAGTAAACGTTCTTCTCGGTGGGCAGCGGCACCGGCCCGACAACACGGGCGCCGGTGCGCGTGACCGTCTCGACGATCTTGCGCGCCGAGGTGTCGATCGCCTCGTGGTCGTAGGCCTTGAGCCGGATGCGGATCTTCTGTCCCGCCATGGTGGCTGCGTTCCTTGTCGTCTCGTGCCGCTTTGTCTCTTCAAACCTCGGTCGTGCCTGAGGTTTTCCCAGTTCAACGGCCCTGTCTCCGGTCCACGCGGTCGGGCGTGTCGTGCCCGACGCACAGACGGATCCCGTGGGATCTTCGTCGTCCTGGTCTTCCTCATGTGAGGAGGCGGTGATCCGGCCGTGCCGTCTCAACCACCGCGCCCGCTGGCCTCACCCGAAGGAAGAGCTCCACGGACCATGGCTACTCATACCAGGGCGGCCGGAACCCGTGTTCGGAAAGAACCGCGGATTCGGCCGCCCCAGGACGAGCAACCTGAATAGTGTCGCACACGTGATTTGACGCCCCTTACCCGGGGGTGTAATGCCCCCGGGCGGGGCGTCTAAATCACTTGGTGATCTTGGTGACCTGGCCGGCGCCGACGGTCCGTCCACCCTCACGGATGGCGAAACGCAGACCCTCGTCCATGGCGATCGGCTGGATCAGCACGACGCTGATGTCCGTGTTGTCGCCCGGCATGACCATCTCGGTGCCCTCCTTGAGGGTCACCACGCCGGTCACGTCCGTCGTGCGGAAGTAGAACTGCGGGCGGTAGTTGTTGAAGAACGGGGTGTGACGACCACCCTCGTCCTTCGACAGGATGTAGACCGAGCCCTCGAACTCCGTGTGCGGGGTGGTGGTGCCCGGCTTCACGACGACCTGGCCGCGCTCGACGTCCTCGCGCTTGATGCCGCGGACCAGCAGACCGACGTTGTCGCCGGCCTCACCCTGGTCGAGCAGCTTGCGGAACATCTCGACACCGGTGACGGTGGTCTTGGTCGACTTTTCCTTGATGCCGACGATCTCGACCTCTTCGTTCACGTTGACGCGGCCACGCTCGATACGGCCGGTCACGACCGTGCCACGGCCGGTGATCGTGAAGACGTCTTCGATCGGCATCAGGAACGGCTTGTCGAGCTCACGCACCGGGTCCGGCACGTTCTCGTCGACGGCCGCCATGAGCTCGAGAACACTCTCGCCCCACTTGGCGTCGCCCTCGAGGGCCTTCAGGCCGGAGACCTTGACGACCGGAGCGTCGTCACCCGGGAAGTCCTGGGAGGACAGCAGCTCGCGGACCTCGAGCTCGACGAGCTCCAGGATCTCTTCGTCGTCGACCATGTCGGCCTTGTTCAGCGCGACCACGATGTAGGGCACGCCGACCTGCTTCGCGAGCAGCACGTGCTCACGGGTCTGCGGCATCGGGCCGTCGGTCGCCGCGACCACGAGGATCGCGCCGTCCATCTGCGCCGCACCGGTGATCATGTTCTTGATGTAGTCCGCGTGACCGGGGGCGTCCACGTGGGCGTAGTGACGCTTCTCGGTCTGGTACTCGACGTGCGAGATGTTGATCGTGATGCCGCGCTGCTTCTCTTCCGGCGCGTTGTCGATCTGGTCGAACGCCGACGCCGTGTTCAGCTCGGGGTACTTGTCGTGCAGAACCTTGGTGATCGCCGCGGTCAGAGTGGTCTTACCGTGGTCGACGTGACCGATGGTCCCGATGTTGACGTGCGGCTTGGTCCGCTCGAATTTCGCCTTCGCCACTGGAATGTCCTCCTGGACTGTTTTGCTTACTCACCGGCCGACGTGGCTGTCGTCGGACGGAGATTCGTTTCTCGGTGGGTGGTGCGGACGTTCAGGAGTTTTCCTTATGCCCGCGAGCGAGAGGGAACTACTCCCCTGTCGCCTTCGCGATGATTTCCTTCGCGACGTTCGCGGGAACCTCGGCGTAGGAGTCGAACACCATGGAGTAGTTGGCCCGCCCCTGGGTACGCGACCGCAGGTCACCGACGTAACCGAACATCTCCGACAGCGGGACCAGTGCCTTGACGACACGGGTACCGGCGCGCTCCTCCATGGCCTGGATCTGGCCACGGCGGGAGTTGAGGTCGCCGATCACATCGCCCATGTAGTCCTCGGGCGTGGTGACCTCGACGGCCATCAACGGCTCGAGGATGACCGGGTTGGCCTTCCGCGCGGCTTCCTTCATCGCGATGGAGCCGGCGATCTTGAAGGCCATTTCCGAAGAGTCGACCTCGTGGTACGCGCCGTCCAACAAGGTGAACTTCAACCCGACGAGCGGGTAGCCGGCCAGCACGCCGTACTGCATGGCGTCCTGCGCGCCCGCGTCGACCGACGGGATGTACTCCCGCGGCACGCGGCCACCGGTGACCTTGTTGGAGAACTCGTAGAGGGCACCGTCGGTGGACTCGAGCGGCTCGAGCTTGACGATGACCTTCGCGAACTGACCGGAACCACCGGTCTGCTTCTTGTGCACGTAGTCGAGCTTCTCGACCGTCTTGCGCACCGTCTCGCGGTAGGCGACCTGCGGCTTACCGATGTTCGCCTCGACCTTGTAGTCGGACTTCATCCGGTTCACCAGCACCTCGAGGTGCAGCTCGCCCATACCCGCGATGATCGTCTGGCCGGTGTCCTCGTCCAGGTTGACCTGGAACGTCGGGTCCTCTTCGGCCAGCTTCTGGATCGCCAGGGACAGCTTCTCCTGGTCGGCCTTGGTCTTGGGCTCGATCGCGACGCGGATGACCGGCGCCGGGAACGTCATCGACTCGAGGACGACCGGGTTCTGCGGGTCGGCGAGGGTGTCACCGGTGGTGGTGTCCTTCAGGCCGATGACCGCGTAGATGTGGCCCGCCTGGGCCTCCTCGACCGGGTTCTCCTTGTTGGAGTGCATCTGGAAGAGCTTCCCGATGCGCTCCTTGCGCTCCTTGGTGGCGTTGATCAGCTGCGCGCCGGAGGAGACCTTGCCCGAGTACACCCGGATGTAGGTCAGCTTGCCGAAGAACGGGTGCGCGGCGATCTTGAACGCCAGAGCGGCGAACGGTTCGTCGACGGACGGCTTCCGCAGCACCGGGGTCTCACCGTCGGGCAGCGTGCCCTCGACGGCGGGGACGTCCAGCGGCGACGGCAGGTAGTCGATGACCGCGTCGAGCATGGGCTGAACGCCCTTGTTCTTGAAGGCGGAACCGGTGAGCACCGGGTACGCCTCGCGGTTCACGGTGAGCTTGCGGATACCGGCCTTGAGCTCGGCTTCCGTCAGCTCCTCGCCCTCGAGGAACTTCTCCATCAGGGAGTCTTCGGTCTCGGCGATGGCCTCGACCAGCTTCTCCCGGTACTCGGCCGCCTTGTCGGCGAGCTCGGCCGGGATCTCCTCGACGGCGTAGTCCTCGCCCTTCTGGACCTCGCCGCGCCAGGTCAGCGCCTTCATGCGGACCAGGTCGATGACGCCTTCGAACTCGTTCTCGGCGCCGATCGGCAGCTGGATGACCAGCGGGCGGGCGCCGAGGCGCTCCTCGATGGTGCGGACGGTGAAGTAGAAGTCCGCGCCGAGCTTGTCCATCTTGTTGACGAAGCAGATACGAGGAACCTCGTACTTGTCCGCCTGACGCCAGACCTGCTCGGACTGCGGCTCGACACCTTCCTTGCCGTCGAACACGGCGACGGCACCATCGAGCACGCGGAGCGAACGCTCCACCTCGACGGTGAAGTCGACGTGACCCGGGGTGTCGATGATGTTGATCTGGTGATCGGCCCAGAAGGTGGTGGTGGCAGCCGAGGTGATGGTGATACCCCGCTTCTGCTCCTCCTCCATCCAGTCCATGGTGGCGGCGCCATCGTGGACTTCACCGATCTTGTAGTTGACCCCGGTGTAGAACAGGATCCGCTCGGTGGTGGTGGTCTTACCGGCGTCGATGTGGGCCATGATGCCGATGTTGCGGACCTGGTTCAGGTCGGTCAGCACTTCACGTGCCACGAGAGTGTTCCCCTGTCTCAAAATTGGGGCCCGGCAAGGCTTTGATCGGCAGCCGGGCGGTCATCACCAGCGGTAGTGCGCGAAGGCCTTGTTGGACTCGGCCATCTTGTGCGTGTCCTCGCGCCGCTTCACGCTGGCGCCGAGGCCGTTGCTCGCGTCGAGGAGCTCGTTCTGCAGGCGCTCGATCATGGTCTTCTCGCGGCGGGCCGCGGAGAAGGAGACCAGCCAACGCAGGGCGAGGGTGGTCGAACGGCCCGGCTTGACCTCGATCGGCACCTGGTAGGTGGCACCACCGACGCGGCGGCTCTTCACCTCGATGGTGGGCTTCACGTTGTCGAGGGCGCGCTTCAGCGTGACGACCGGGTCGGTGCCGGTCTTCTCGCGAGCTCCTTCGAGGGCGCCGTAAACGATGCGCTCGGCCAGGGACCGCTTGCCGTCCTTCAGCACCTTGTTCACCAGCTGGGTGACCAGCGGGGATGCGTAGACGGGGTCAGAGATCAGCGGCCGCTTCGGGGCCGGACCCTTGCGGGGCATTAGCTCTTCTCCTTCTTCGCGCCGTACCGGCTGCGCGCCTGCTTACGGTTCTTGACACCCTGGGTGTCGAGCGAACCGCGGATGATCTTGTAACGGACACCCGGAAGGTCCTTCACACGACCACCACGCACGAGCACCATCGAGTGCTCCTGCAGGTTGTGGCCCTCACCGGGAATGTAGGCGGTGACCTCGATGCCGCTGGTCAACTTCACACGAGCGACCTTGCGAAGCGCCGAGTTCGGCTTCTTGGGGGTTGTGGTGTACACGCGAGTGCACACGCCACGCCGCTGCGGGCTCCCCTTGAGGGCCGCGGTCTTCTGCTTGGCAGCCTTGTCCTGGCGGCCCTTACGGACCAGCTGCTGGATCGTGGGCAATGGACCAGCTTTCTGTTCGCGATCTTGCTACTACGTGTCTGTCTCCGGCCCCCGCGGTCGGGCGTGTCGGCCCGCGTCACGGTCTTTCGACCGGTAACTTCCCGTAGGGATTTTCCGTCGGATCCCGTGTTGGCGAAGCCTCGGAACCGGATGCCTGAGCATCCCGTTCATGCCGCACGGCACACGGGACGGCCCGACGCCTGCCGGGCACGGTCTCCAAAGATACCCGCCCACTGACAGGGCGACCAAATCGGGGGGTCGATAACTATATCGTGCCGGGCGTCACGCCGCGGCCACCCTGATGGAACGGCGTTTCGGGCCGTTTCATTCCTCGTCGGCCCCGACGTGGTCCGCTCATTCCTCGTCGGGCTTGGCGTGATCCGCCCGGCCCGGATGCGGATCCCGATTGAGGTCGATCAACGGATGCACGGGAGCCCCCTCCGGCGCCGCGTGACTCCCCCGCCGGGGTTCCTCGGTGCTTTCCTGCTGCTCGGCGTCCACGACGCCCTCCCCTCACTGTGCTGATACCGCCTTACTCGGCGAACCACGCTACCTATTCCCCTGACGGGTGAGCCGGATGGATCCGGAAAGCACACCATCGCGTCCAAGCGGCGAATGGGTCACGATGACACCGGTCACAGTGATGACCGGTTGACGCAGCGCAAGCACAGGAGGGTCCATGTCGGCCGAGTTCGAACAGCTGGTCGCGGAATTCGAGAAGTTCCAGTCCAAGATCAAGAAGGCCGAAACGCAGTTCGCGAAGGTCGGCGAAATGCAGGCGGAACTGGCGGAACTGGAGTCGGTGGCGGCGTCGCCGGACCGTTCGGTCACCGTCGTCGCGGGGCCGGGCGGGTCGGTCAAGGACATTCGCCTGAGCCCGGAAGCCCTTAGGCAGCAACCACAACAGCTCGCCGCCGCCATTCTGTCCACTTTGCACACCGCGGTGGCCGACGCAGCGCGGAAGCAGGCGGGGATCGTCGACGAGCAGTTCGGCGGGACCTTCCACCTGAACGTCGAAGAGCAGGTACTCGAAGCCCAAGCGGAAGCGTTGGGAACCACAACCGCCGATCTGCGGTCTCAGATGTCGGAGGAGCCACCACCGGAGGCCGCCCGCCCCGCCCGCCGACCTCGGAACGAGGACGACTTCAGCGAGGAGACGGTGCTCCGGCGGTCGGACGAAGCGACTCCCGGCCAGCCGCCGGCGGGCGGGAACTCGGCGGGTGACCAGTTCCTCAAGAACCTGTTCGACGAGGAGGACCACTGATGACCGGACCAGGCGCCGGCGGGCACGCGGTCAAGACGCAGGCCTTGACCGACTACGCGAACAACCTCGGTTATTACAAGGACGAGGCGGGCAAGTTCGGCGGCCTCGTCGACCAGGCCGACGTCACGGACAAGTCGTGGGGCCTGATCGGGCTCGCGGTGAAGCAGACCTACACGGGCAAGCTCTCCGACCTGCGTGAACTGCTCGAACTGATGAAGACCGGGGTCGATGCCTTCTCCGGGAAGCTCAACCAGGCCGCGTCGATCTACAACGGCTTCGAAAACGACGCGACGATCACCCTGGGGAAGTACGAAGCCAGGATCGACGGACCGAAGTGAGCTGGGGGACGGCATGACCGACGAGAAGGCGAGCATCGCCGGCGGCGTCAAGATCACGGGTGACGACAGTTTCGGCAAGAACGCGCTCGACGCGGCGAAGAAGGTGCCGGTCGCGGGCAAGGGCGTCACCACCGTGGCCAACGCCTACGAGAAGTTCAGCACCGCGCAGGGCCCAGGCGACCTCGCGGCCGCGGGCGGGCAGCTGGTGCAGGACGGCGCCGGGTTCATCGCGGGCGCGGGCGCGGACCTCGCGAGTTTCGTGCTCGACCCGGTGGGCTGGCTGGTCAGCAACGGCCTGAACATCCTGATCGAGCTGATCCAGCCACTGCAGGACGCGCTGCACTTCGTCACGGGGGACGGTCCGGCGCTCAAGACCGCGGCGGGCAACTTCGGCAACATCGCCAAGGGTTTCGTCACGCTGGCCGACGACTTCGTCAAGACCGGCGACGAGTCGCTGAAGGACTGGGTGGGCGACGCGGGCGACGCCGCTCGCAACGCGCTCGGCGACTTCGCCGTCGGCATCAAGGGCATCGGCAACAGCGCCGGGACGGTGGCCGAGACGCTGCAGATGTGGTCGATGGTGATGACCGTCATCGAAGAGGTCGTCAAATCGATCATCTCCGAACTGGTCACCTGGGCGATCTACATCTGGCTGCCCGCGCTGGCCGCGTCCATCGTCAGCCTCGGCTCCTCGGTGGCCGCCGCGATGACCGCGACGATCGCCAAGGCCGCGAGCGCGATGGGCAAGATCACCAAGCACCTCGGGAAGCTCGGCAAGCTGCTCGACAAGTTCATGGGCTTCATGCTCAAGTGGACCGATGACCTGGTCAAACAGGGTTCGAAGCTGACGAAGGCCGGCAAGATCGGGATGACGCCCGGTCAGGAGAAGTCGATCGTCGGCGCGATCGCCAAGGGCTCCAAGACGCAGCTGGGCACGTTCGGCGATGCCGCGGCGGACGTCCTCAAGGGCGTGCCGAACCAGGCGATCAAGCAGGTGGTCGGGGTCAATCCGGCCGACATCTCGAAGGGGTCGGCGTACGCGGGCAAGGCCGGCTTCGACTTCGTGAACAAGACCATCGACAACTCGAGGACCACCATCGCCGGGCAGGAGTACGGCCGCACCGGCGGGCATCACAGCGAAGAGGAGACCCGCGAGAACCTCGACATGGACCAGTAGGGTCGCCCGATGGACGATCAGGCCGGGCCGTGGCTCGTCGCCGGTGGGTACGCCCTGGCTCTGGCGCTGCTGTTGCTCGGCGGGCGGTTCGACGGACGGCGGCCCACGGCGGCGGCCGTCAGCTACGCGCTCTGCGGGATCCTCGTCTCCGAGACGTCGCTGTACTGGCTCTCGGCCGGGTCCGGCAGCGCGGTGCCCGGCTGGCTGTGGTTCGCGTTCCCGCTCGTCATCGCGGCTCTGGCGGCGTGGCGGGGCTACCGGCAGAAGACGTGGATCCGCAGGCTCGACGGGTCCGGCGAGCCGAGTTTCGGCGTCCTCCCCCAGCGCGGCATCGCCGTCACCCATGCGTCCCCCGAGTCCGTGGTGACGGCGGTCGAGTTCGGGCACAACGGGCATCGGCTGCTGGGCGTCGAGTACCGGCTCGGCGGGTCGGAAGGCTTTCCGGAGTTGGCCAGGACAGCTGACCTGATGGACGGGACGTACGCCCTGATCCAGCTGCGGACGCCCGTCGTGCCGTCGGTCGTCATCACTCCCGTCATCGGTGCTTTCGAGCCGGAGCGGTTCACGCCGCTGGAGGACGCCCGCATCACGCGGAACACCGTCGGGGCGCCGAAGCCGGATGCGCTGCTGCAACGGTTCGAGACCGGCACGGAGTTCGACCGCCTGTTCACTGTGACGACGTCCGATCCGGAGTTCGCGCGCACCCTGCTCACCTCGGCTGTCCGTGAACTGCTGGGCGGCGATCCGTGGTTCCGGGTCCGCGAAGTGGCTTTCCACGGCGGCTCGCTCTGGGTCTCCGAAGCCGGGACGCTGACCGAAGAAATGATGTTCGCCGACTCCCGCCGTCTCGCTGTCCTGGCGTCCACAGTGGAGTGGCAGGATGCGGATTTCCGCGCTGTCGCAGCGGCTTCCGACACGAGCGACGCCGGATGGCTCGGCGGACGGCGGGGTCCGCTCGCCGGGCTCCGCGGTCCGCTCAACCGGCGACGGGAAGCGGCCGGCCGTCAGCCGCTGTCCTCACTGTCGCTGGTGGCGCGTTCGGTCGTCGCGTTCGCTCTGGTGTTGCCGGGGCTGGCGCTCGCGGTGAACTCGCTGACCGCGTTGGCCGGGCTCGCTCCCGAGGCGCGGCTCACCGTGACCGCGACGCTGCGGGCGGAGGCGGGCACGTCGAGCTGCACGAGCTGTGGCAACAGCAACCTGGTGGACGGCAGCTACGAACTCGACGGCGAGACGCACGAGGTCAAGGACCTGTGGTGGATGTCGTTCGGGACATTCCCGGATAGGGGCGACGTCGTCGACATCGCCGTGACGCCGCTGTGGTGGCATCCGCTGATCGAAGGCAAGGACACGGGCGTCTTCCTGCTGCTGATCGGCCTGACCCCCGTCCTCGCCGGCTCCCTCCTCACGAAGGCGACCTACGCCCCGCGCCCGCGCCGGTCCGCGTCGCGTTTAGCGGACTAAACGCGATCCGACAGAGCCTGGACCAGGGGCTTCGCGAAGTAGTAGTGGGCGTAGGGGTCGTCGTTGAAGGGCTCGACCTCGTCGTAGCCGAGGCGCGCGTACAGGGCCCTCGCCTCGACGAGGTCGCTGCGGGTGTCCAGGCGGATGGTCGTGGCCCCCAGGCCGCGGGCGACGTCCTCGGCGGCGGCCACGAGCAGCGACGCACCGCCTTTGCCGCGCTCGGACCGCCGGAGGAAGACTCGCTTGAGTTCGGTGATCTCGGGCGTCATGACCCTGAGCCCGGCGCAACCTGCCAGGACCCCATCGCGCCACGCGAGGAGGAAGGCGCCCTCCGGCGGAACCAGGTACCTGCTGTGGTTCTTCTCGAGCAGGTCGTCGAGCTCTTCCTCGTCGACCTGGCGCTCGTAGTAGCGGGACGCGATCTCGTCCAGGTACTCGCGCAGCAGCTGGGCGGCGTCCGGGTGATCGACGGGGGTGACTTCGAAGGTCCAGCTCATGCCCCCATTCTGCCCAACCCGGCCACCGATTTTCCCCGCCCACCGGATCGCGATTAGGGGGCTAAAGTCGCCGCGCGAGGCCGGGACCCGGATCGCACTTTGCCCGCTAAAGTCGCCGCGCGGCGCTGGTCAGGAGGGGGCCAGGCGGCCGGCGCAGGTGGCGACCTCACCGGGGGTGGACTTCTCCGACGTGACGACGGCGCCGCCCACGGCCACCCGGCATTCGACGGTGCCTTCGCCCTGCCCCATCAGCTGGACGGTCGGCGGCGTGCCGGTGTTCTTCCACGTGAGCTCCTTGCGCCACGGCAGCGTCACCTGCAACTCCTGATGCACCAGCCCCAGCCCGTTCGAGTCGTAGACCACGGTCGCGGTCCCCGTCCCGACGAGCTCATAGGCGATCTGCCAGTCGTTCGACACCGGCTGCGGCTGCGCCTGGCTCAGCGTCCGGGTGATCGTGCGGTCCGGCTCCCGCGACGGCGCGGCGCCGGTCGGTTCCCCGACGACGGCCACGCCCTCGGCCTGCGGTTCCTCACCGCCGTTGAGCAGCACCACACAGGTCGCGAGCGCGGCCACCACGATGCCCGCGATGGCGACGCGCCCGATCAGTTGTCTGTCGGCCATCGGTTCTCCTCACCGAAAGCGGCGGCGCGGCCCGAGAGCCGCGCCGCCACGGAAGTCAGGACGGCAGCAGCCGGCCGGGGACGCCGTTGAGGGACTGGATGAGGCCCAGCACCGGGACGCCGAGCGGCGCGAACGTCCAGATGTTGTTGAGGTCGCTCGTGTCGGGTTCGTCGACGACAACGACATCGCTCGGGGCAGCCTGCACGGCGAGTGCGGGAGCGGCCGAGCCGAGCACGACAAGGCCGGCGAGCGCCGCGCCGGTGACCGCGCGGACGAGGGTCTTCTTCATGAGATTCTCCTTTGCTGGTAACGGTTTTACGAAATCGGCGTGATGATCCCGTAGATCGGGGCGAGCAGATCGGTGGGCACGGGGACGCCTGCGCCGAGCAAGCCGCCGAGGTCGAGGCCGGGGATCAGCCACACGGCGGGGTTGCCGCCACCGGTCGGCAGACCCGGCAGCGGGTCGGCCGAGGCGACCCCGCCGGCGAGTCCGGACAGCGCGCCCGCGACGGCGAGCGGCAGCAGCACACGGGCCGCGATTCGCTTCATCTCTTCTCCCTTTTTCCTTACCGCTGCTGGAATCGAGCGGAATCCTTCATCGCAGTACCGAGCTGATCGGCACGATCGTGCCGTCGGGGATCCATTGCCCCGCGTAGTTCCGGTCGGCGATCATCCCGACGGCGTGCGGCTCGCCCGGGTACATCGGCATGGCGTTGACCTGTGCCGCCGCGAAGATCTGGACGTCGCCGTTCAGCGACTTCCACTGGTCGCCCAGCCAGTTCCGGAATCCGCCGAGCGTCGGGCTTTCGCCACCGAAGGCGTTGCCCGCGGCGACGGCGAAGCTCACGGCGACCTGCTCGCGCGGGTCGAACCTCAGCGGGAGCGAGGAACTCGCGACGGAGTTGACGATCGGCCCGTTGAGCAGCCAGGGCGCCAGGTACAGGCCGTACTGGTGGGTCGGCTTGAGCCGCTGGGACTCGGCCGCGCGCGTCATCGCCGTGTAGCCGCCCGCCCAGCCGGACACCACGACCAGCGCGGTGTTCGGGCCCGCCTCGGCCTGCACCGGGAGCCCGGAGCGCGCGGCGGTCTCACGGACCAGCTTCGCGGCCGCCACACTGCGCGGCGAAGTGTCCTCGACGAGGGTGAGCGCGGATGGCTTGCGCGCGGCGAGGAACTCGACGAGTTTGACGAGCGAACCGCTGTCCTCGCCCGAAAGCGCGTCCGCGGGACACGAGGTGAGGACTTCGCGGCGGTCGGCGATCAGGCCGCCCAGCGCGGCCGAAGCGCACTCGGGCGCGTCCGCCTCCAAGATGGTGGGTCCTTCTTCTTCGCCCGCGTCGACCTCGATCGTCGTCTTCTCCCCGCCGCGACTGATGATCAGCTCACTGCGGCCCTTCGGCAGGTCGACTTCGGCCCAGGTCCCCTCGGCCCCGGGACGCACGATGGCCTTGCCGATCAGGCCGCCTTCGATTCCGGCGGACAGCTCGTCACCCGCGCTCGCGGGGAAATGGACGAGGTTCTTGCCCGGCCGCTGCGGGCTCACCAGCACCGGGAACTGACGCTCGCCGACGGACGCCTCGGCGAGCAGAGCGACGCCGGGAATCGGCAGGGCGGCCGGTTTCGGGATGGCCGCGAGGGCGCTCCACGCGACGAAACCGATGGCCACGGCGGCCGCGCCGAAGCGGTAAGCACGCGTGGATTCCTTACCGGAGAGGAAGAATCCGGCGACAACGGTGGCGACGACCGGCAGTACGGCGATCACCAGCAACGTGACGCCGAAGAGCGTTTCGTAGATCCGGCGGCCCAAGCCGAGTCCCGAGGAGAACAGCTGGACCGCACCCGCGACGACGAGAAGTCCGCCCAGTGTCAGGGAAAGCGGGCCGAGCCGGAAGTTCGTCTGTCGCCACTGGTCGGCGGGCACCCACCCGGAGAGAACGGTGACGCCGAACCACAAGGCCGCCGCGGCGACGTAAACGGTGTCGATGGCGAATTCGACGCCCGTCCGCCCCAGCGAGGTTTCGAGCACCACCAGCGCGGCGAGCGCGAGGGAGGCCCAGCGTCCGGCGGACGGCCACCGGACGAGGACCGGGATGGCCAGCGCGAGCACGAGATGCATGATCAGCGCGATGACGTTGACATCGGTCGCGAAGGCGGAAACCGCCGCGAGGACCGCGGAAACCCCGCCGAGCACGGCGATGGTGAGGTTCAGGCGCTTCGGCAGTTCGCCCACGAGCGGGCGCAGAATCCCGGTACCGGCGAGGAAAGCGGTCGCCAGCAGGAGGCCGAGCCGAAGCAGGACGAGGGCGATTTCGACTCCGGCGGAACCCGAACTCGCCGGTATGACGTGGTGATCCATGGGGACCTTCTCCGAACATGTCGGCGGGGTCGTGGGTGGCGGAGTGTGCCCACCACCCACGACCTTCCGCGCCGAGCAGGGTTACTTGAGATCCGCGTCAGCCACGACGAAGAGTTCCGAGTGCGGCTTGGCGTTGCCGAAGGACCCGTGTGGCCAGGTCTTCCGGTTGAAGTTGATCCCGACCTGTCCGGTGAACTCGTCCCGGAAGTTCTGGTCGACCGCGAGCTTCCCGTCCTGGGCGAGGTTCAGCAGGTTGACCTTGTGGTCACCGTCCAAACCGGACCGTGCGACGAAGTAGTTCGACACCGCGAGGTGCTGCGGCTTGTCGGTCTCGTGGTAGTAGCCGTCTTCCCCGAGCACGAAGTTGTCGTACGCGCCCCAGTGCGGTCCGCCACCCGAGGTACCCGGGTTGATCGCGGCCGCGCCGACGACGGTCGGCAGGTCGCCGCCACCGCCCTGCTGGGACTTTTCCTTCGTGTCGATCCGGCCGTTGATGTTCTCGACCTTGTCGCCCGCGGCGAGCAACTTCTGGATGTCGAGGATGTACACGCCACCGGTGGTGCCGGGGTCGTCCGGGCCGAGCGCGCCCTTCGACCGTCCGGTGATCGCGCGGTAGAGGTACTTGTCGTCGGGGCTGGTCTGGATCCAGCCGCCGTTCGACCCGCCACCGTTGGAGTCGTTGTTCGGGTGGATCGCCTTGTTCGCGGCGCCGTCGTCGAACACCTGGATCCAGTGCGGCTCCTTGGCGGTGATGTCCGGCGTGTAGAACACCGCACCGCCCTGCATGGTCTGGGCGAACGCGCCCTTGTGACCGGGCAGGTTGGTCACCGTGGTCTCCATGACCGCGCGGCTTTCGGCGTGCAGCGGGTCCGCGGGATCGGCGCGCGGGCCGTCCGGCAGGTACGAGACAGCCTTGAGCTTCGGCTTGTTGCGGTCGGAGATGTCCCACGTGCGGACGGTCGGCCGCCGCAGGTACGGCGACGGCTGCTTCACCGGGTCGAGAATGATGTTGCGCGGCTCGGCGTAGTCACTGGTGACCAGGGTGTTGAGGTCCTCGCGCGCCTGGATGCCGTGCGGGTTGGCGCAGGTCGGCTTGTCCAGCTGCGGGAGGTTGTCGCACAGCTTCTTGTTGTCGCCCTGCGGCGTGGCCGCCGGGGACTCGGAGAGCACCTGTGCGTTCTGGTCGAAGCGGACGACCTCGCCGGGGCTGCCGGCGAAACCGTTGCCCACCACGGTGGAACCGTTGGCGTAGGTGTGCGGGCCGGGAACGACCGGGCCGCCCATGTACGTGCCGTACGCGGTGCCGTCCTTGAGCACCCAGTACGCGTCCGGCACGGAACCACCGAGGGTCTGGGTCGGGAGGCTGACGCCCTTGAGCTTCAGTTTCGGCAACGCGGAGACGTCGAAGGCGTACGTCGCGGCGGCGAACAGCGCGCCGGCGTAGATCGTGTCGCCCTTGTGCCACACGTATTGCATGTGGTGCGGCTCGTTCTCGACGAGCGGCCCGACGGTGGCGGTGTTGACGACCTTGCCGTAGGTCGGCGAGCCCTGCGTCGCGTCGATCACGGCGAGGAAGTCCGGGCCGGGTAGCGCGTTCTTGATCTTGTTCAGGCCGCCGCCGAGTGAACCCGGCAGGTTCTTGATGTCCTTGACCAGGGTGTCGGCGATGTTCTCGTCACCGGCCCAGACCAGCAGCCACTTCTTGCGCTGGCCGTCGGCACTCCGGGACGCCGCGACATCCTTGGACACCAGGTGGTTCTGGACCCAGTACTCCTTGCCGTCGGCCGCCTTCTTCGCGTCCTTGACGACCTGGACGTCGGCGTACGCACTCGTCGCGGAACCGGTATAGGTCACCGTGCCCACGGCGAGCGCCGCCGCCATGGCGCCAATCACCACTTTTCGCCACTTGGGCGAGTTGGATAGCATTCTTTCTCCCTGTTTTCGCTACCGAAGCGCCAGACAATTGGCACACCTCTCCCCTCTTTCGCGCAGGCGTCACCGACACGGATCAGGGGAAAGCAATCAACCGCCGGTTCGAGCAGGGAACCGTTGCGGCACAGCGGAAAGCGTCAGCGCACGAAGAACAGGCGCATCCGTTTCGGATACGCGAATTCATTGACGACGCGACGAGCCGGAATAGATCAGGAATCCATACACAGCGCGCTTGCTTGCTGCCGCAAGTCAACGTGCCGGCGCCACACCAAGGCGACTGGGGATTGCATGGGCGAAATACTCGTGTGAAGCCGCCCGAGTGTCAATCTCGTGATCAAAGAATGGGACATGCCACGGTCGAGTGAATTTCCCACGATGCGGATACGCCATTAGGCCGAACGGGTGGCAATATTCCGAGCACTGGGAATTAGGCCACCTGGCGGCACTACTACAGGTCACAACGGCCCAGTAACCTGCGTCCGGCGAACACTGGGCCGTTATGATTTCGTTATGCGATCCGGGGAACTCTGGTGGATCCGCAGGTCCACGAGGCCCTTGGAGGTTCGCCGATGTCGCGCCGACGATCCTGCACGAGATCCGGTACCGCGGGCAGCACAACTTCGTCGGCCGGAAGATCGACGGGTACGTACGACCGTTCCGGCAGGCCGCGGAGGGGCCGCGCACGGCGCAACGGCGGCTGCTGCGGCGGGGCTACATGCTCAAGATGTACGACTGCTACCGGCCGCAGCGCGCCGTCGACCATTTCGTCCGGTGGGCCGAGGACCTGTCCGACGAGAAAATGAAGGCGGAGTTCTATCCGAACGTGGCGAAGGACCGTTTGTTCGCCGACGGGTACATCGCGGAGAAGTCCGGGCACAGCCGCGGGAGCACGGTGGACCTGACGATCGTGAGGCTGCCGCAGCGCCCCTTTCGGCCGGGCGAGGCGCTGAAGCCCTGCTTCGCGCCGAACCGGTTCCCGGACAACATGGTCGACATGGGGACCGGGTACGACTGCTTCGACACGCTCTCGCACACCGACGATCCGCGGGTCATCGGCGAGGCCCGAACGAACCGGCAGCTGCTCAAGGGCACGCTCGCGGCGGCCGGGTTCCGGAACCTCGCCGAGGAGTGGTGGCACTACACGTTCAACGGGGAACCCTTCCCGGACACCTACTTCGACTTCCCCGTCTCCCGGCACTCCCTGACCTGCACTTCTCCCATCCCGGATCGCGTTTAGCCCGCGAAACGCAAGTCGCGCCTCCTCACCAGCCGGATCGCGATTAGGGGGCTAAACGCACGTCGGCGGTGGGTCAGGCGGGGCCGCAGAGGGCTTGCAGCTTGAGGGCGGCCAGGGCGTCGTCGATGGGGTGCGGCGTTCCCTCGGCGTCCGGCTTGGCCCACCTCACCAGGTTCATCGCGGCGGAGAACTGCCGTCCGCCGTCGGGGCGGGTCCAGGCCATCGTCAAGGCTCCCCAGACCGTGCCGTCGTGGCCCCAGAAGGTGCCGTGACCGGGGATCTCGGTCTTGTACAGGCCGAGGCCGTAGTCGAGCAGCCGCCCGTCCTGCGCGATGACCGGGACCGTGTGCTGCATCTGCGCCAGCGATGACGGGCTGACGATCTCGCCGCCGAGCAGCTTGCCGTAGAAGCGGTTGAGATCCTCGACGGTCGAAATCAGGCCCGCGCCGGTCATCACCCAGGACATCTCGTAGACGCTGTAGTCGCGCGGCGGATCGATCGCCCCGAACAGCGCCTCGTATATCCGCGAATGTGGCTCCTCGATCCTCGGACCGACGGGAAACCCGGTATGCGCGAGCCCAGCCGGCTCGATGACGGAGCGAGCGATGTGCTTCTCGACCGGGGTGCCGGTCACGTGCTCCAGGAGCTCACCCAGGAGCAGGTAGTTCGTGTTGGAGTACACCCCGGGAGTGCTTCCCGGCTCGCCGGTGGCGGGTGCGCCGACGCCCATCTCGATCAGCTCGGCCGGGCGGAATTGCCGGAACCGGTTGTCGTCAAGGCTCCCGGGAGCGAGTTCCTTGAGCGACGGGAACGCGTACGGCAGGTATTCGGCGAGGCCACTGGTGTGGTTGAGCAGCATGCGGACCGTGATCCGGCGGCCGCGCTCACCGGGGACCAGCCGCGGCAGGTAGTCACCGATCGGCGCGTCTAGCCCGATCCGCCCGCTCTCGACTTCCAGCAGAACCGCGGCGGAGACGAAGGTCTTGGTGATGCTGCCGACTCGCTGCCGCATACCCGTCTCGACGGGACGGCCGGTTTCGAGGTCTGCGACTCCGGAGGCGCCGCGCCAGACCTGCTCGCCCGCGCGTACTTCGGCGAACACACCCGGCACGCCTGCCCGGTGGACACCGTCCAAAGCGGACCGCAGCTCCGCGGGGTCGAGGCCCGTGTTCTTGTCTGTCGCTAGGGGTTCCATGTCGACCATCCTTTCGATCGACAGTCCCGGGATCGCCCGCCATCCGTCGCGCATCCAGGCGGATACCGCACCGATCGTCGCCCCTGCCTCCGGATCGCGATTAGCCCGCTAAACGCAAGTCGCGCTCCCCCGCCACCGGATCGCGATTAGAGGGCTAAACGCACGTCAGTCCTCCCACGGCCGGATCGCGATTAGCCCGCTAAACGCAAGTCGCGCTCCCCCGCCGCCAGATCGCGATTAGGGGGCTAAACGCACGTCGTGCGGGAGGGAGGAGCGGAGCGTGGGGAAAGCAAAGCGCCCCCGGCCGGAGGCCAGGGGCGCTTTGGTGGAGCGTGAGTGGATCAGCGGAAGTCGCGGCCGAAGTCGTAATCGTCCAGCGGAACCGCGGCACCCGGGGTGGAGCCGAAGACATCCGGGGTGTAGTAGCCGTCGTCGTAGGACGGGATCGCGTAAGCGGCGACCCGCGCCTCCTCGGTCGGCTGCACCTGGATGTTGCGGTACTTGTTGATCCCGGTACCGGCCGGGATCAGCTTACCGATGATCACGTTCTCCTTGAGGCCCACGAGCCTGTCCGAACGGCCGTTGATGGCCGCGTCGGTCAGAACACGCGTGGTCTCCTGGAACGAGGCCGCCGACAGCCACGAGTCCGTGGTCAGCGAGGCCTTCGTGATCCCCATCAGCACCGGGCGACCCGAAGCCGGCTCGCCACCCTCGGCGACCGACGCACGGTTCTTCGCCTCGAACTTGGTCCGCTCGGGCAGTTCGCCCGGCAGGAAGTCCGTGGCACCGGAGTCGATGATCGTCACGCGGCGCAGCATCTGCCGCACGATGACCTCGATGTGCTTGTCGTGGATCGACACACCCTGCGCCCGGTACACCTTCTGGACCTCGTCCACCAGGTGCATCTGCGCCTCGCGCGGCCCCATGACCCGCAGGACCTCGTGCGGGTCCGGCGTGCCTTCGAGCAGCTGCTGACCGACGTTGACGCGGTCACCGTCGCCCAGCGGGCCGTTCGGGGTGTTCGCGAGCCGCTGACGCTTGGACAGCTTGTCGAAGACGATCTCTTCGCTGCCGTCGTCCGGGATCAGCGTGATCTTCCAGAACCGCTCGCTCTCCTCGATGCGCACACGGCCATCGACGTCGGCGATCGGCGCCTTGCCCTTCGGGACCCGGGCCTCGAACAGCTCCTGGACACGGGGCAGACCGGTCGTGATGTCGTCACCGGCGACACCACCCTGGTGGAACGTACGCATCGTCAGCTGCGTACCCGGCTCACCGATCGACTGGGCCGCGACGATACCCACGGCCTCGCCGACGTCGACGAGCTGACCGGTCGCCATGGACCGGCCGTAGCAGGTGGCGCAGATACCGACGGCCGACTCGCAGGTCAGCACCGAACGCACCTTGACCTTGGAGATCCCGCTCGAGATGAGCTTGTCCAGGGCCGGGTCGCCGATGTCGTCACCGGCGTTGAGCACGACGTTGCCCTTGGCGTCGACCGCGTCGGTCGCCAGGTTCCGCGCGTACACGCTGGTCTCGACGTGCTGGTCACGCAGGACCTTGCCGTCGCCGATGTCCTCGCCGATCGGCATGTTGATGCCGCGGGTGGTGCCACAGTCGACCTCGCGGACGATGACGTCCTGCGACACGTCCACCAGACGACGGGTCAGGTAACCCGAGTCGGCGGTACGGAGCGCCGTGTCCGCCAGACCCTTACGGGCACCGTGCGTCGCGATGAAGTACTCCGCCACCGACAGGCCTTCACGGAAGTTGGCCTTGATCGGACGCGGGATGTACTCACCCTTCGGGTTCGACACCAGACCACGCATACCGGCCAGCGACCGGACCTGCGTCATGTTGCCCGCCGCGCCCGACTTCACGATCATCGCGATCGGGTTGTCGTCCGGCAGCGCCGTCTCCATGATCTTGTGGACCTCTTCGGTGGCCTGCGTCCACACCTTGACGAGCTCGTTGTTGCGCTCGGTGTGCGACAGCTGACCACGCTGGTACCGCTTCTCGACCTGGTCGGCCTTGCCTTCGTACTCGTCCAGAATGGCTTTCTTGCCCGTCGGGACCAGCACGTCGGAGATCGCGACCGTGACGCCCGAACGGGTCGCCCAGTAGAAACCGGCGTCCTTCAGGCGGTCCAGGGTCTGCGCAACCTGCGTCATCGAGTACCGCTCGGCGAGGTCGTTCACGATCAGGGCCTGACGCTTCTTCGGCATCGGCTCGTTGATGAACGGGTAGTCCGCCGGCAGCAGCTCGTTGAACAGCACGCGACCAAGGGTGGTCTCGGCCAGCCAAGCCTTGCCCGGCTCCCAGCCCTTCTCCGCGAGCGCCGCTTCGTCGGCCTTGGCGGGCTGACGGTCGATGATGCGGATCTTGACCGGGGCGTGCAGGCTCAGCGCCTTGAGGTCGTACGCCATGATCGCTTCGGCGGGCGAGGAGTACGCGTTGCCGGCACCCTCGGCCTTCTCGGTGAGACGGGTCAGGTGGAACAGACCGGTCACCATGTCCAGACGCGGCATGGCGAGCGGGCGGCCCGACGCCGGCGAAAGGATGTTGTTCGCCGACAGCATCAGGATGCGGGCCTCGGCCTGCGCCTCCGCGGAAAGCGGGAGGTGCACGGCCATCTGGTCACCGTCGAAGTCCGCGTTGAACGCTTCACAGACCAGCGGGTGCAGCTGGATGGCCTTGCCTTCGACCAACTGCGGCTCGAAGGCCTGGATGCCGAGGCGGTGCAGGGTCGGCGCACGGTTCAGCATCACCGGGTGACCGGTGATGACCTCTTCGAGCACGTCCCACACCTGCGGGCGCGAACGCTCCACCATCCGCTTGGCGGACTTGATGTTCTGCGCGTGGTTCAGGTCGACCAGCCGCTTCATGACGAACGGCTTGAACAGCTCGAGCGCCATGTCCTTCGGCAGACCGCACTGGTGGAGCTTCAGCTGCGGGCCGACGATGATGACGGAACGGCCGGAGTAGTCGACACGCTTGCCGAGCAGGTTCTGACGGAACCGGCCCTGCTTGCCCTTGAGCAGGTCGGACAGCGACTTCAGCGGGCGGTTACCGGGACCGGTGACCGGGCGGCCGCGGCGGCCGTTGTCGAACAGCGCGTCGACGGCCTCCTGCAGCATCCGCTTCTCGTTGTTGACGATGATCTCGGGCGCGCCGAGGTCGATCAGCCGCTTCAACCGGTTGTTCCGGTTGATGACCCGGCGGTAGAGGTCGTTCAGGTCGGAGGTGGCGAAGCGGCCACCGTCGAGCTGGACCATCGGGCGCAGGTCCGGCGGGATCACCGGGACGGCGTCGAGCACCATGCCGCGCGGGTCGTTCCCGGTCATCTGGAAGGCCGCGACGACCTTGAGCCGCTTCAGCGCGCGGAGCTTCTTCTGCCCCTTGCCGTTGCGGATGGTGTCGCGCAGGTTGTCGGCCTCCGCCGAGACGTCGAACTCGGCGGCCAGCTTCTGGATGGCCTCCGCGCCCATGCCGCCGGTGAAGTACTCGCCGTAGCGGTCGATGAGCTCGCGGTAGAGCAGCTCGTCGGCGATCAGCTGACGGACGTCGAGCTTGGTGAAGGTCGTCCAGACCTCCTCGAGACGGTCCAGCTCGCGACCGGCGCGGTCACGCAGCTGACGCATCTCGCGCTCGCCGCCTTCCTTGACCTTGCGGCGGACGTCGGACTTGGCGCCCTCCGCCTCCAGCTCGGCCAGGTCGGCTTCCAGCTTCTGCGCCCGTGCCTCGATGTCCGCGTCACGCTTGGTCTCGAGGTTCTTGCGCTCGACGCCGATCTCGTTCTCGAGGGTCGGCAGGTCGTTGTGCCGCAGCTCGGTGTTCACACCGGTGATCACGTAGGCCGCGAAGTAGATGATCTTCTCGAGGTCCTTCGGCGCCAGGTCCAGCAGGTAGCCGAGGCGGGAAGGAACACCCTTGAAGTACCAGATGTGGGTGACGGGAGCGGCCAGCTCGATGTGGCCCATCCGCTCACGGCGCACCTTGGCGCGGGTGACCTCGACGCCACAGCGCTCGCAGATGATGCCCTTGAAGCGGACCCGCTTGTACTTACCGCAGTAGCACTCCCAGTCCCGGGTCGGGCCGAAGATCTTCTCGCAGAAGAGGCCGTCCTTCTCGGGCTTGAGCGTCCGGTAGTTGATGGTCTCCGGCTTCTTGACCTCACCGAAGGACCACTGACGAATGTCGTCGGCGGTGGCGAGACCGATGCGGAGCTCATCGAAGAAGTTGACGTCCAGCACGTCTTTGCATCCCCTTGGGGTTGAGTCGACTAGAGGGGTTGGCGGTCGAGGCGGGACCCACGGGAGGCAGGCCCCGCCTCGGACAGCCGTCAGTGCACGACGTCGTCCACCGAGGGCGACTCGTTGCGGGACAGGTTGATGCCGAGGTTGGCGGCGGCGCGCTCCAGGTCCTCGTCGTCGGAGTCGCGCATCTCGATCGCGGCGCCGTCGCTGGACAGCACCTCGACGTTGAGGCAGAGCGACTGGAGCTCCTTCAGGAGCACCTTGAACGACTCGGGGATACCCGGCTCGGGGATGTTCTCCCCCTTGACGATCGCCTCGTACACCTTCACGCGGCCGACCACGTCGTCCGACTTGATGGTGAGGAGCTCCTGCAGGGTGTATGCGGCGCCGTACGCCTGCATCGCCCAGCACTCCATCTCACCGAAGCGCTGGCCACCGAACTGCGCCTTACCACCCAGCGGCTGCTGCGTGATCATCGAGTACGGACCGGTGGACCGGGCGTGGATCTTGTCGTCGACGAGGTGGTGCAGCTTCAGGATGTACATGTAGCCGACCGCGACCGGGTACGGGTACGGCTCGCCGGAGCGGCCGTCCAGCAGCGTGGCCTTGCCGTTCTGCTTCACCATGCGCTCACCGTCGCGGTTCGGCTTGGTGGCACCGAGCAGGCCGGTCAGCTCGTCTTCCTTGGCACCGTCGAACACCGGGGTGGCGGTGTTCGTGCCGGGGTCGACGTCGTACAGCTCCTCGTTGAGGTTCTTCGCCCAGTCGGGGTTGCCCTCGATCTTCCAGCCCTGCGACGCCAGCCAGCCCAGGTGGAGTTCCAGGACCTGGCCGATGTTCATACGACGCGGGACACCGTGGGTGTTCAGGATGATGTCGACGGGCGTGCCGTCCTCCATGAACGGCATGTCCTCGGCGGGAAGGATCTTGCCGATGACACCCTTGTTCCCGTGGCGGCCGGCGAGCTTGTCGCCCGGCTGGATCTTCCGCTTCTGGGCCACGTAGACGCGGACCAGTTCGTTGACGCCCGGGGGCAGTTCGTCGTCGTCCTCGCGCGAGAACACGCGGATGCCGATGACCTTGCCGGTCTCGCCGTGCGGCACCTTCAGCGAGGTGTCGCGGACTTCACGGGCCTTCTCACCGAAGATCGCGCGGAGCAGGCGCTCTTCCGGGGTCAGCTCGGTCTCACCCTTGGGCGTGACCTTGCCGACCAGGATGTCGCCGTCGCGGACCTCGGCACCGATGCGGATGATGCCGCGCTCGTCGAGGTCGGCGAGGACCTCCTCGGAGACGTTCGGGATGTCCCGGGTGATCTCCTCGGCGCCCAGCTTGGTGTCGCGGGCGTCGATCTCGTGCTCCTCGATGTGGATCGACGTGAGCACGTCGTCCTGCACCAGGCGCTCCGAGAGGATGATCGCGTCCTCGTAGTTGTGGCCCTCCCACGGCATGACCGCGACGAGCAGGTTCTTGCCGAGCGCCATCTCACCGTTCTCGGTGGACGGGCCGTCGGCGATGACCTGACCCTGCTCGACCCGGTCGCCCTCGTTGACGATCGGGCGGTGGTTGAAGCAGGTGCCGTGGTTGGAGCGACGGAACTTGTACAGTCCGTAGCTCTTCCGCGTGCCGTCGTCGTGCATGATCGTGATCAGGTCGGCCGAGAGCTCCTCGACGACACCGGACTGCTCGGCGACGAGCACGTCACCGGCGTCGACCGCGGCGCGCAGCTCCACACCGGTGCCGACGTACGGCGCCTGGTTGCGGAGCAGCGGAACGGCCTGACGCTGCATGTTCGCGCCCATCAGCGCGCGGTTCGCGTCGTCGTGCTCGAGGAACGGGATCATCGCCGTCGCGACCGAGACCATCTGTCGCGGCGAGACGTCCATGTAGTCCACGTCGAGCGGGTCGATCAGCTCGACCTCGCCGCCCTTCTTACGGACCAGGACGCGGTCTTCGACGAAGGTGCCGTCGTCCGAGATCGGCGCGTTGGCCTGCGCCTTCACGAACCGGTCTTCCTCGTCCGCGGTGAGGTAGTCGACCTGGTCGGTGACACGGCCCTCGACGACCTTGCGGTACGGGGTCTCGATGAAACCGAACGGGTTGACCCGCGCGTACGAGCAGAGCGAGCCGATCAGGCCGATGTTCGGGCCTTCCGGCGTCTCGATCGGGCACATGCGGCCGTAGTGCGACGGGTGGACGTCACGGACCTCCATGCCGGCGCGCTCACGCGACAGACCACCGGGGCCGAGGGCGGACAGACGACGCTTGTGCGTCAGCCCCGACAGCGGGTTGTTCTGGTCCATGAACTGCGACAGCTGCGAAGTACCGAAGAACTCCTTGATCGCCGCCACGACGGGACGGATGTTGATCAGGGTCTGCGGCGTGATCGCCTCGACGTCCTGCGTGGTCATCCGCTCACGGACGACGCGCTCCATCCGGGACAGACCCACGCGGATCTGGTTCTGGATGAGCTCGCCGACGGTGCGGAGACGACGGTTGCCGAAGTGGTCGATGTCGTCGGTCTCGACCGGGATGGTCTGGTCGCCGATGGTGACCTTGTCCTCGCCCGCGTGCAGCCGGACCAGGTACTCGATCGTCGAGACGATGTCCTCTTCGGTCAGCGTCCCGGTGTCGTACGGCGTGGTGAGGGCGAGCTTCTTGTTGACCTTGTACCGGCCGACCTTGGCGAGGTCGTAGCGCTTCGGCTTGAAGAACAGGTTCTCCAGCAGCGTCTGCGCGCTTTCCTTGGTGGGGGGTTCGCCCGGGCGCAGCTTGCGGTAGATGTCGAGCAGCGCCTCGTCGGTGCCGGCGGTGTGGTCCTTCTCGAGGGTGGCGAGCAGCGTCTCCGAGAAGGAGAAACGCTCGCGGATCGCCTCGGTGGTCCAGCCCAGCGCCTTCAGCAACACGGTCACCGGCTGGCGGCGCTTGCGGTCGATGCGGACGCCGACGGTGTCGCGCTTGTCGACGTCGAACTCGAGCCAGGCACCCCGGCTCGGGATCACGCGGACGTTGAAGACGTCCTTGTCGGTGGTCTTGTCGACACTGCTGTCGAAGTACACACCGGGCGAACGGACCAGCTGGGACACGACGACACGCTCGGTGCCGTTGATGACGAAGGTGCCCTTGTCGGTCATCACCGGGAAGTCACCCATGAAGACCGTCTGGCTCTTGATCTCGCCGGTGTTGTTGTTCACGAACTCGGCGGTCACGAACAGCGGGGCCGCGTACGTCATGTCCTTGTCCTTGCACTCCTCGACGGAGGCCTTGACCTCGTCGAAGCGCGGGTCGGAGAAGGACAGCGACATGGATCCGGAGAAGTCTTCGATCGGCGAGATCTCGTTGAGGACCTCTTCCAGGCCGCCGACCGGGTTTTCTTCACCTTCTTCGACGCGGCGTTCGAACCACGCCTCGTCGCCGGTGAACCATTCGAAAGACCTGATCTGCACGTCGAGCAGGTTCGGGGTGCTGAGCGGCTCGCGAATCTTTGCGAAGGAGACCCGTTTGGGGGCTCCCGGGATTCCCGTGGACTCCGAGCGAGATACAGCCGAGGTGGTCGCAGCAGTGGCCTGGTTCGCGGGAGAGACTGCCAAGATGCGTCCTTCCGGGGACAATGAGCGGTGAGCAGCCGCGTCAGCAACAGCTGATGCGGACTGTCAAGGGTGCCGTGTGCCCACTATCCTAACTACCGGCTCCGGGCAGCCTGAAAGAGGGCAGCGCAAAGAAGCAGTCTAGCCCGAACGTCACGGTATGTCCAGGGGGCGCTCCTGACGGGGCCCAGCCTGCGTCGCAACGTCTTCAGGTATGCCTCTCCTCGGCCTCCCCGTGGCTGTCCCTCCCGCAAGGGCGCCGCCGGTTCTCACCGTTGGCAGTAAGCGTGACCCCACAGGGGCTCTGAGTCAAGATGCCGCGCGGTGGTCCCGCCGGTTGGCGCAGCGTGGAAGAGGTTCCGCGCGGGGGCCTTCACAGGACGATCATCCTGGTTACCGACCGGTACCCGCAGGTGACGGCGTTGGGGCGCCGACCTGCGTTTAGCGGGCAAATCGCGACCTGTCCGGCGGGGTGTACCGGAGAGTCACCGGGTCGGGCGGGGGCACTCTGGGGCCTGTAGGGGCCTGTGGCGGCTGTGGCCGGTGGGTTCGTTGGTGCAGCACACAGGGAGGGGCTCAGATCGCGTTTAGGGGGCTAAACGCGACGCGTCCTGGGGGTCGCAGGTGGGTGGCGGGGCGGGGCTGGGAGTGTGCGTCGCGGTTCGGGTCGCCGCGTCCGGCTCTGGCGAGCACGGCGCTCGCGCGTGAAGGCCCCGGCTCAGCCGAGGAAACTCGCCCCTCACGACCACCCCGACCGATGCGGCACCGGCGCCCCGCCCGTCCGGATCGCGTTTAGCCCGCTAAAGGCGCCGGGGCCGGTCACGGAGGGGCGGAGAGCCGTGAAGGCCTCCTTGAGGGACTCAGGGTCCCTCAAGGAGGCCTTCACGGACCGGACCGAGCGGGGGGTGACCGGATCGCGATTAGGGGGCTAAACGCAGGTCGCTACTTGGAGGGGGCCGGGGAGGCAGGAGGGGCCGAGGATGCGGCCGGGTTGGGCGGAGCGGCGTAGGTGTTCATCGCCGTGATCTTCCACTTGTCGCCCTGCAGCTCCGCGTTCAAATGCAGCTGCGCGCTGCCGGCGGTGGTCTTGTTCGTGTCGGCCCGCGTCGAACTCTGGTCGACGAACACCATCACGTCGGCCCGTTCGCCTTCCAGCCGGATGACGGCACTGCGGGTGACCTTGCAGGTCACGACCATCTTCTGCTGCGGAGCCAGCCGCTTGACCTCGCCCATCAGCAGGTTGTACTTCGCCCGCACGTCTTCGTTGACCAGCAGATCGCCCGCCGCGGTCTCGGTCTTCGCGATGTTGTTGTAGTCGTACGAGAACAGCGCCTCGGTCGCCTTCGCGACCTGGTCCTTGACCTGCGCGGTCTTCGCGACGTCCAGCAGCGCCGTGTTGTCCGTCGAGCCGGACACCTCGTCGGCCTGGATCTTGAAGAGCACCGCGGTCGCGGCCAGCAGCAGCCCGACGACGACCAGCGCGCCCGCCAGGATCAGCTGGCGGGAGCCCGGCTTCTTCTCGGACTCAGAAGACTCCGAAGACTCGGACTCCTCGGAAGCGACCTCGGCTTCGGCCTCTTCGATGTCGTCCGGCTTCGCCTCGGCGGCCGCGCGGGTCTTCGCCCGCGGGCTCGGCTTCGCGACGACCTCGTCTTCAGGAGCCTCGACAGGCTCCGCAGAAACCTCTTCAGGCGCCTCTTCGGGAGCCTCGACAGCCGCCACCTCAGGCTCGACCTCAGGCTCAGCAACGTCCTCAGCGACCTCAGCAACCTCGACAGGCTCAGGCGCAGGACGCGGAGCAGGCCGCGGCGACGGACGGCGAACCGGTGCCGGCTTCGCCACCGGCGTTTCGTCGACCTCGACCTCCACCTCGGCGGCGGAAGCGGGAGCCTCGTCGGCGGGAGACGCGCCTGGCCGGCGCAGACCGGCCACCCGGGGGCGGCGCACCGGCGGAGTGCTGCGAGGGGGCTGGCGGCGGGAGGGGGGCACTACGAGGCTCCGTTCTAGGTGACGCTCTTACTGACCGGCCGCGACGAGGGGCACGTTGTCGATCCCGGACAGCTTCCACTCATCGCCGACCCGGGTCATCGAGACCTCCAGGCGCAGCGCCTTCGAGCTCGCCTTGTCGCCCTGGGTGACCTGGGTGGTGATGGCGGCGAGGAAGCTCGCCTTGCCCTCGTGGTCGTCGAGTTCCTCGACGGCGATGTCCTGGATCGTGGTCGCGACCTTGGTCTTCGCGTCGCCGAGTGCCTTGCGGTAGGTCGGCTCCAGCTGGGCCAGCTGCTGGCCCATCTTGTCGTCGGAGACGGCCTTCTGCCGGTTGAAGAACTCGTCGAGCTTCTCGAAGTCGACCTCGGTGTACGCCTTGATCGCGGTGCCGCCCGCCTTGACGACGTCGTCCCGCGAGCGCGCCAGGTCGGCGTTGTCGTCCGAAGCGGCTACCGCCCACTGGACACCGAAGATCGCCGCGGCGACGAAGGCCGCCAGAGCGAACGCCGCCGCCCCCAGGACCAGGGTCCGCGATCGAGAAGAACTCATGACACTCCAGGGTAGGTAAACGGTCTCGGGCTCAGCCGGGCAGGCCCAGCAGCGAGCCGAGGCTGGCCAGGCTGACGCCCGGGCTCTGCAGGACGCTCGGCATGCCCTGCGCCGCCCGCAGCGCGGCCAGTTCCTCGGCCGACCGGCCCGCGTTCGCGGCGACTTCGCCCTGCGACGGGATCTGCGGGACCCCGTTGTACGGCACGTTCTGCGAACCGCGCACGTTGATCGGGCTGCCCTTCGGCTCGGCGCAGTACGCGTCGTCCTTCGGCGGCCGAACCGACGTGTCGGTGCCTTCGCGGTACTTGTCGAGGCCGATGTAGCCCTTGGTGCACGAAGGCGGGTTGAACAGGTTGAGCGCGAGGCCCAGGTGCGCGGTGCCGTCCTTGGCGACGCTGTTCGCGCCGGCGGCCAGCAGCGGATAGGTCACCAGGCCCTGCTCCAGGCCGTCGAGCCGGGTCACCAGCAGGTTCGACGTCGTGAGCAGGTTCGCGGTCAGCGCGCCCAGACCCGGCCCCGCTTCCGCCAGCACCTCGCTGATCTGGGTCGCCACCTGCGGGGTGACCCCGATCAGTTTCCGGATGTCGGCGTCGGAGTTCTTCAGCGTGCCGGACAGCTTGTTCAGATCGGCGCTGAACGACTTCATCGAACTCGCCAGGTCGTTCTGCGTGTCGAGGACCTGCCCGCCCTTTTCCAGCAGCTGGATGGTCTGCGGCAGGTACTCCTGCGCCGTGGTGGTGAAGCTGCGCGCGGTGTCGAGCAGCGTCTGCAGGTCCGGACCGGTGCCGTTGAAGGCGTTGTACGACTCGTCGACGACCTTGCGCAGTGAGTCCGTCGGGACCGAAGCCGCGAGGCTGTCGAGGTCGCCGATGAGCTGCTCGGTGGGCACCGGCGTCTTGACCTTGTCCGCGGGGATGACCGAACCCGGCTTCAGGAACGGCCCCTTCTCGCTCTTGGGCCGCAGGTCGACGAACTGCTCGCCGACCGCGGACCGGTTCGCGACCACGGCGTCCAGATCGGCGGGCACCTGCGGGGCGTCCGGCGCGAGGTTGAGGTCGGCTTCCAGCCCGGCCTTGGTGAGGCGCAGTTCGCCGACGCGGCCGATGTTGAAGCCGCGGTAGGTGACTTCGGCGTTCTGGAAGATGCCGCCCGACTGCTTGAGTTCGAGCTTCACCGTGTAGCCCTCGTTACCGAAGACCTGGCCGAGACCGGCGAACCGGATCAGCGCGTACACGATGGCGACCACGGAGATGATCGCGAAGGCGACCAACTGGAGTTTCGTCCTACGGACCAGCATCAGCCCGCACCTCCCGAAAGCAGGCCGAAGATCCCGGCGGGCCCGGTCTGTTGCGGCTGTCCGCCGCCCTGTGGCACGCCCGTCTGGCCGCCTGCCTGGGTACCGCCGACGCTGTCGGGGATCGGCAGCGGCGGGTTCACGCCCGGCCCCTCGGTCCCGCCGGTCAGCCCCGGCACCGGGATGACGTCCTGGAGCGGGTTCTGCCGGCTGCGGCCGAGGTTCGCGAGGATCTCCTTGAGGTTCAGATCGACCTTCGCGAACAGGTTGAAGTAGTCGCCCTTGACGCCGTCGTAGGACGCGTCGCTGAACGGGAAGGTCAGCAGGATCTCGAGCGCCTTGGGCAGATCCGCCCCGGTTTCGCCGAGCTTCTGCAGTGTCGGCTGCAGTGCCTTGAGGTCCGCGACGAGGTCTTCCTTGCTCTTGTTCACCGTGTCGATGGCGACGCCGGAGAGGCTGTCGAGCGCGTTGAGCATGGTCACCAGCTGACCCCGCTGCTGCTCCAGCACACCGAGCCCGGGGCCGAGGTTGTCGACCGCGCCGACCAGCTTGTCCTTCTGGCCGTTCAAGGTCGAGGAGAGCCGGTTCAGCCCGTCGAGCGCCCGCGTGATGTTCGCGGACTGCCTGTCCAGGTTCGTCACCAGCTGGTTCGTGTTGTTCAGCAGCGCCTTGAGTTCCGGCGACCGGCCGCTCGTGGCGTTGTTGAGTTCCTTGGTGATGGTGTTGAGCTGTTCCACGCCACCGCCGTTGAGCAGCAGCGAAAGAGCACCGAGGAGCTCCTCGACCTCGACGCTGCGGTTCGTGCGGGCCAGCGGGATCACCGCGTTGTCGGCGAGCTTGCCCTGGCCGTCGACGGGAGCGGCCAGTTCGACGTACTTCTCACCGAGAAGGCTCGATTGCCGCACGTTGGCCAGCGCGTTCGCCGGCAGCTTCACGTCCCCGTTGACCCGCAGGGTGACCTCGGCGTTCCAGCCGTCCTGTGTCAGCCCGATCGCCTCGACGCGGCCGATGGACACCTCGTTGACCTTGACCCCGGCCTGCGGGGTCAAGTCCAGGACGTCCCGGAACTGCACCTTGACCGTGTACGGGTGGTCGCCGAGTTCGGCGCCACCGGGCAGCGGGATGTCGTAGATGCCGCTGAACCCGCAGCCGCTCAACGTCAGCGCGGCGACGGTTCCACAGGCCACCAGAGCAAGTTTCCGCATCACTTCGCCGCCGATCCGTAGAGCTGACCCGCGATGGGAAGTGGAAGCGGCGGCAACTGCCCGGCCTGCGCGGACTGGATCACCTGCGCGATCGACGGCAGCGGCACCAGCCCGTCGACCAGCCCGGCGATCCCCTTGCACGCGTCGCCCAGCGCGTCGAGCGCCTCCGGGGTCTGCTTGAGCAGGTTGCACACCATCACCAGCGGCGGCTGGGTGAGCTCGTTCAGGTTCGCCCGCGCGTCGAGCGTGCCCGACGAGGCGTTGTACGTGTTGACCAGGTTCCCGAGGCCGACCGGGGCGACGTCGAGGATCTCGGCGAGCGCGCCTCGCTGGTCCACGAGCACCTTGGTCACACTGGCCAGCTTGTCCACATTGGACTTGAGCCGGTCGCGGTTCTTCTCGATGAACCCCTGCACCGCGGTGAGCGTGTCCGACAGCTGCTTCACCGTGGCCGCGAGGTTCTCCCGCTCCCCCGCGAGGAAACCGCTGACGTCGGCGAGCTGCCGCTCGAAGTCGCGGACCTGGGAGTCGCTGTTCACCAGCGTCTGGGAGAAGGAGCCGAGGTTCTCGACGGTCTTGAACAGGTCGTCCTTGTTGCCGGACAACGTGCCCGCGGCCTGGCCGAGTTTGGTGATCGTGTCGTGCAGTGCCTGCCCGTTGCCGTCGAAGTTCTTCGCGGCGGTGTCGAGCAGGTTCGACAGCGAACCGTTCTTGTTGGCGCCGTTGGGGCCGAGCGATTTGCTGACCCGCGAAAGGCTGGCGGCGAGTTCGTCGACTTCGAGGGGGACCTCGGTGCGGTCGAGGCCGATGACAGCGCCGTCCTCGATCCGCGGACCGCCCTTGTAGGCCGGGGCGAGCTGGACGTAGCGGTCGCTGACCAGCGACGGCGAAACGATGATCGCCTTCGCGTCCGCGGGCACCGCCACCGAACGGTCGTATTCGAGATCGACCCGGACCTGGTTGCCCTGCGGCTGGATCTTGGTGATGGTGCCCATGTCGACACCGAGCATGCGGACGCTGTTGCCCTCGTAAAGGCCGACGGCACCGGCGAAGTAAGCGGTCAGGTGGTTGCGGCCGGCGTCCTTGAGCGTCCACCACAGCGCACCGGCGACGACCAGCGCGAGCACGATCGCGATGGTGAAGCCGCGGGCGAGACCTTCTCCGAGACGGGTACTCATTTGTCGTAGCACCCCTTCTCGTTGATCGGCCCGAACGACGGGAGGACCAGGCCGCAGATGTAGTTGTCGAACCAGCGGCCGTTGCCGATCGTGTTGGTGAACACCCGGATGAACGGCGCGAACCGCGCGACGCCCTGGCCGAGTGCGTCCTGGTTGCGCTGCAGCATCGAGGTCAGCTGGTCGAGCTGGGTGAGCACCGGGTCGAGCTGCGCGTCGTTGTCGTCGACCAGGCCCTTCAGCTGGGTGGCCAGGTTGCGCGAACCGTCCAGCAGCGCGGAGATCGCGTCCTTGCGGCGCGACACCTCCCCGAGCAGTTTGTTGCCGTCGGCGAGCAGCTTCTGGAATTCGGCATCCCGGTCGACCAGCGTCTGCGAGACCTGCCGAGTGTTCGCGAGCAGGGTCGACAGCTGCGAGTCGCGCGAAGCGATCGTGTCCGAGAGGCGTGAAAGGCCGCTCAGCGCGCCCTTCACGTCGGCCGGGGTGTCGGCGAAGGTCTCCGAGATGACGTCGAAGCTCTTCGCCAGCTGCGTGGTGTCGATGTCGTCGACGGTCCGCGACAGCCCGCGGAACGCGTCGATGACGTCGAACGGCGACATCGTCCGGTCACGCGGGATGGTCACGCCCGGGTCCAGCGTGCGCTGCCCCTGCGGATCCAGCGCCAGGTACTTCTGGCCGAGCACGGTCTTGATCTTGATCGCCGCGCTGGTCTTGTCGCCCAGCCAGGCGTCCTTGACCTTGAAGGAGATCTTGACCTTGTCGCCGTCGAGCTTGATCTCGGAGACCTTGCCGACCTTCACCCCGGCGACGCGGACGTCGTTGTCCTCCTGCAGGCCCGAAGTCTCGGAGAAGTCGGCGCTGTAGGTCGTCCCGCCGCCGATCACGGGCAGGTCCTCGGAGTTGAGCGCGGCGAGGAAACCGAGCAGCAGCACCGAAACGCCGACCAGCGCGATCGGGATCGGATTGCGTTTCTGGAACGACTTCATGCCGTGCACCTCGCCCGGTTGACCGGCAGCAGCGGCAGGTTGATCGGCTCGTTGATCAGCGGAGGCAGGGCGACGGCTCCTGTCAGTTCACAGGCGAAGAAGTTGAACCAGGAGCCGTAGTCGGCGGTGCGGGTCAGCGCGGTCACCTTCTGCGGCAGGAACTGGATGAAGTGCTCGATGATCGGCTGGCTGTCGTTGAGGTTCTTCGTCAGCGTGCCGAGCGCCGCGATGTCCTGCTTGAGCGGCTCGCGGGCCTCGCCGAGCAGCCCGGACGTCGTCTGCGCCAGATTCCCGAGCGAGTCGATGGCGTCGCCGATCGGCTCGCGGTCCGCGGCCAGCCCGGAGACCAGCTGCTGCAGCTTGACGATCAGGTCGTTCAGCTGCGGCGTGTGCGCGTTGACCGTGTCGAGCACCGAGTTCAGGTTGTCGATGACCTCACCGATCACCTGGTCCTTGTCGGAGATCGTGGTCGCCAGCGACGCGGTGTGCTGCAGCAGGCTTTCGATCGTGCCGCCTTCACCCTGCAGGACCTGGATGACCTCGTAGGACAGCTTGTTGATGTCGTCCGGGTTGAGCGCGGTGAACAGCGGCTTGAACCCGTTGAACAGCTGCGTCAGGTCGAGCGCCGGCGTGGTCCGCTCCAGCGGGATGTTCCCGCCCGGTGCCAGCGTCTTGCCGGAGGAGTCGGTGCCCTGCCCGAGCGAGAGGTAGCGCTGGCCGACCAGGTTCCGGAACTTGATCTGCGCGGTCACCCCGGCGGGCAGTTTGCGGCCGGCGTCCACCTCGAACTCGATCTCGGCCTGGCGCCGGTCGACGATGCGGACCTCCTTGACCTGCCCGACCCGGACGCCGGCGATGCGGACGTCGTCGTTGGGCAGCACCAGGGTCGCGTCGCTGAAGCGTGCCTTGTAGGCGGTGGTGCTGGTGGTGTTGATGTTGGCGATGCTGATCCCGAGGATCGTCGTGAACAGCACGGTGACCACGACGAAGACGCAGAGCTTGATCAGCGGTGCGAGCAAACCCCTCATTTGACGTGCACCTCCGCTCCCCGGTAGAGCGGACCGACGAGCAGCGAGCCCCAGCCGGGCACGTCCGAGGCGGACATTCCGACCTGCGGGGCGACCAGCTGCGCGAGGAAGTCCGACTCCGACGTGCTGAAAGTCGGGTTACCGGCGGGCGCGCCGCCGCCGTTGCCGTTGTAACCGCCGAAGTTCGCGAAGTTGTTGGACGGCGAGAGACCGTCGTTGGTCGACCGGGCGGGCGCCTTGTGCGTGGTGCCGTCCTGGATCGGGCCGTCCGGCGGGTCCTGCGGGAACGGGTCCGGGAACTGCTTGAGGTCGTAGCAGCGCGGGCCGCGTTTGTCCTCGAACTTCGGCTCGTCCTTGCCGGGCAGGTACGGGCCGCGGTTGACGGTGATCTCGATGGTCGCGTGCAGGCCGGGCCGGTTGGTGCCCTTGCCCAGCGCCTGGTCGATCTTCGGCAGGACGTCGGCCATCTGCCCGATCACGCACGGGTACTCCGGCGCGTACTTCGCCAGCAGTTCCGCCGTCGGGCGGGCGCTGTCGGCGAGGCGGATGAGGTTGTCGCCGTTGTTCTGCAGGAAGGTCTGCAGGTCGACCGAAGCCTGCGTGACGCTGCCGTAGAGGTTCTGCAGGTTCAGCTTCTGGTCCACCACGGTGCGCGTGGTGGTGCTCAGGTTGTCCAAGGTCTGCACCAGATCCGGGGCGACGGCGTTGAGGTTGTCCGAGAACTCCGCCAGCTCCTTGAGGTTCCGCTGGAGCTGGGGCTCGTGCGGGTTCAGGTCGCCGACGTACGTGCCGAGCTGGGCGAGGGTGTCGCCGAGCTGGTCACCGCGGCCGTTGAGCGCGGTGGAGATCGCCGAGAGCGTGCTCGAAAGCTTCTGCGGCTGGACGGCCTGGAGCACCGGCATCAGATGGGCGAAGGCCTGCTCGAGTTCGACCGCGCTGGACGTGCGGTCCTGGGTGATCACGTCGCCCTCGGCGATCGTCTTCACCGAAGGGGCGTCCGGGATTTCGAGGGAAACGAAACGCTCACCGAACAACGTCTTCGGCAGGAATCGCGCGGAAACGTTCTGGGGGATCAGTTTCGCCGACTCCGGATTCAGCGCGAGCGTGAGTTCGGCGCCGTCCGGCGTCGCGGCGATGTCCTTCACCGAACCGACGATGAGACCACGGACCTTCACGTCGGACTGCTTCAGCAACTGGTTCCCGATGCTGCTCGACTGGAGTTTCACACTCACCACGGGGGTGAACGCCTTTTCGTACAGCGCGATGCTCAGCGCCACTCCGCCGATGAGCACGGCGACAAGCAGCAGGCCCAGCAGCCTGCGCCGGACTGTCGCGATCATCCTGCGATCCTCACCGTGACGTCGGTTCCCCAGATCGCGAAACCGATGAAGAAGTTCATGACGGACACCGTGACGATGCTCAGCCGGACCGCCTTGCCGACGGCCACACCGACACCGGCCGGGCCACCGGTGGCCCGGTAACCGAAATAGCAATGGGACAGGATGATCAAGACGCTGAACAACAGCACCTTGATGAACGAATAGAGCACATCCTGTGGAGGTAGGAAGAGGTCGAAGTAATGGTCGTAGGTACCCGCTGACTGGTTGTAGATGTAGATAACGACCAACCGGGACGCCAGATACGAACTCAGCAGGCCGATGACGTACAGCGGGATGACCGCGACGAAACCGGCGATGATCCGCGTGGTCACCAGGTACGGCAGGCTCGGCACGCCCATGACCTCGAGCGCGTCGATCTCCTCGGAGATCCGCATCGCGCCCAGCTGGGCGGTGAACCCGGCGCCGACCGTCGCCGACAGCGCGAGGCCCGCGACCAGCGGCGCGATCTCACGGGTGTTGAAGAACGCGGTCAGGAACCCGGTGAAGGCCGAGGTGCCGATCGAGTTCAGCGCCGAGTAGCCCTGAAGGCCGACGAGGACACCGGTGAACAGCGTCAGGCCGACCATCACGCCGACCGTGCCGCCGATGACCGCGAGCGAGCCGGAACCGAAGCTCACCTCGGCCAGCAGCCGCAGGACCTCTTTCATGTAGCGGCGCAACGTCCGCGGCGTCCACAGCAAAGCGCGGCCGTAGAAGGACATCTGGTCGCCGAGGTTGTCCAGTGTCTGCAAAGGACGGTTGGCGATCCGCTTGGCGCCCTGGAGGAAGGTCATGCGTCAGTCCAGCTTTCCGGGCACGATCTGCAGGTAGATCAGCGTGATCACGAAGTTCACCACGAACAGCATGAGGAACGTGATGACCACAGCCTGGTTCACCGCGTCCCCGACGCCCTTCGGGCCGCCGGACGGGTTCAGTCCCCGGTAGGAGGCGACGACCGCGGCGATGAAGCCGAAGATCAGCGCCTTCAGCTCGCCGACCCAGAGGTCGGGAAGCTGGGCCAGTGCGGAGAAGCTCGCCAGGTACGCGCCCGGCGTCCCGCCCTGGAGGACGACGTTGAAGAAGTAACCGCCGAGCACGCCGATGACGCTGACCATGCCGTTCAGCAGGAGCGCCACCAGCATCATCGCGAGCACGCGCGGCACGATCAGCCGCTGTACCGCGGAGACGCCGAGCACCTCCATGGCGTCGATCTCTTCACGGATCGTCCGCGCGCCGATGTCGGCGCAGACGGCGCTACCGCCGGCGCCCGCGACCAGCAGCGCGGTGACCAGCGGACTGGCCTGCTGCACGGTGGCGAGCACCGACCCGGCGCCCGTGTAGGACTGGGCGCCGAGCTGGCGGGCGAGCGAACCGAACTGCAGCGAGATGACCGCGCCGAACGGGATCGCGACGAGCGCCGTCGGCAGGATCGTGACGCTCGCGATGAACCAGGCCTGCTGGATGAACTCCCGCAGCTGGAACGGGCGCTGGAAGATGCCACGAACGATGTCGAGGCCGAGAGCGAACAGGTTCCCGGTCTCGCGCAACATGCCGATGCCGGGAATCTTCGCCGATGAAGCGGGAGAGCTCACGCGCCACCTGACCCCGGATCATGTGGCCGCATGCGGTGGTTGCCCGGTCTCCCCGGATGCGGGATGGAGGCGACCTGGTCGTCGGGCAGCTGCCCCTGGTGGTGGTTCGGCATGGAGCCGTCGCTCTGCTGCGAACGGTGCCCCGCGGCGGCGAGGCGCTGCGGGCGGACGCCGTAGCGCTGCTGTTCCTCCGGGGAGAGCGACTCGATGATGCTCTGCTGGGCCTCGTGCGGGAGACCGCCGAGGATCTCCATGACGCGGTCCTTGCGGCGGACCGCGCCCATCCGCGTCGGCACGCCGGGCGTGGGCTGCATCTGCGGCGGCACCCCGCTGACGTCCTCGACACCGCCCGAGTGGTGGCCGGCCTCGAACATGGCGCGCTCGGCGGCGAGCTGGGCCGAGTCCTTCTCCTCGCTCATGCCGATGGGGCCGTCCATCTTGCCGTTGAGGAACTGCTTGACGACCGGCTCCTCGCTGGTCAGCAGCACCTCGCGCGGACCGAACATGACCAGTTCCTTGCGGAAGAGCATGCCCAGGTTGTCCGGGACGGTGCGGGCGAGGTTGATGTTGTGCGTGACGATCAGGAACGTCGCGTCGATCTGCGCGTTGACGTCCAGGAAGAGCTGGGAGATGTAGGTGGTGCGGACCGGGTCGAGGCCGGAGTCCGGCTCGTCGACCAGGATGATCTGCGGGTCCAGCACCAGGGCGCGGGCGAGGCCGGCGCGCTTGCGCATACCGCCGGAGATCTCGCCGGGGAGCTTCTTGTCGGCGCCGTTGAGACCGGTCATCTCGAGCTTCTCGAGCACGATCCGGCGGACCTCGGTCTCCGACTTCTTCGTGTGCTCCCGCAGGGGGAACGCCACGTTGTCGTAGAGGTTCATCGAGCCGAAGAGGGCGCCGTCCTGGAAAAGGACGCCGAAGAGCTTGCGCACCTCGTAGAGCTGGTGTTCGGAGCACGTCACGATGTCGACGCCGTTGATCATGCACCGGCCCTTGTCGGGCTTGAGCAGACCGATCATCGACTTCAAGAAGACGGACTTACCGGTTCCGGACGGACCGAGCATCGCCGAAACCTCGCCCGGAGGCAGGGTCAGCGTGACGTCCCGCCAGATGGCCTGCTTACCGAAGGACTTGCTCAGACCTTCGATGACCACCTCGGCACCCATCGCACCTCCAGGAGCTGTTCCGCGTCGTCGCGCACTGCCTTCCCGTCCCACTGGCTCGGGAGGGCGCATGCGTCCGCGCAGCGATACCCGCGTCAACCAGGTGCAACGAGCTGAGTGCGAACAGGTTACTCACCAGTTTTCTTTTCTGGCCAGACCCGCGGGTAACTTTTCGCGCAGCCCGCTCCGGCCCGTGCACCGCTAGCGGCACCGTAGTGCACGTCACCCCTCGGCGCAGATCCACAACTCGGCTCCGTTCCCAGGTCGGGGCGGTTTCGCGTCGCGTTTAGCCCGCTAAACGCAGGTCAACCCCCTCCCGCCCGCGTGCCTCCGGCCCCCTCTGCCCCGGCCTCCCGGAGCGCCTTTAGCGGGCTAAACGCGCTCCGGTGCCCTTGGGGCGCTCAGGTGCTTAGCGTGGCTACGCGTCGCGATTAGGGGGCTAAACGCACTCCGGCCGACTGGGGTGCGGACAGCGAAGGGGCGGGCATCCGTGTGGATGCCCGCCCCTTCGACGGTGCTGCGGTAGGCGCTGACGCGCCCGAGATCACTTGATGGCGATCTTGGCGCCCGCGGCCTCGAGCTTCTCCTTGGCGGCCTCGGCGGCCTCCTTGTCGACCTTCTCCAGGAGGGCCTTGGGAGCGGCCTCGACCAGCTCCTTGGCCTCCTTCAGGCCCAGGCCCGAGACGACCTCACGGACGACCTTGATGACCTGGATCTTCTTCTCACCAGCGGACTCGAGGACGACGTCGAACTCGTCCTGCTCCTCGACCGGCGCGGCAGCGGCGGCACCCGGGCCGGCGGCGACGACGGCAGCCGGGGCGGCCGCGGTCACGTCGAAGGTGGTCTCGAATTCCTTGACGAACTCGGACAGCTCAAGAAGGGTGAGCTCCTTGAAGGCGTCGATCAGCTCGGTGGTGCTCAGCTTCGCCATGGTGGCTTTCCTCTCTGAAACGAACTAAAAGTTCGGGGTGGGGGGTGTTCAGCTCTCGGCGGGTGCTTCGGCTGCTTCGGTACCGGCGTTGCGCTGCTTGTCCTCCAGCGCGGCAGCCAGGCGAGCGACCTGGGACGCCGGCGCCTGGAACAGCGCGGCGGCCTGGGACAGCTTCGCCTTGAACGCGCCCGCCGCCTTGGCGAGCAGGACCTCACGGCTGTCGAGATCGGCGATCTTGTTGATCTCGTCCACGGACAGCGTCTTGCCGTCCATGAAGCCGCCCTTGATCACAAGCGCGTTGTTGTCCTTCGCGAAGTCGCGAAGCGCCTTCGCGGCGTCAACAGCTTCACCTTCGACGAAGGCGATGGCGGTCGGGCCGACGAACAGGTCTTCAAGGCCCTCGATGCCCGCGTCCGTGGCGGCACGCTTGACGAGGGTGTTCTTCGCGACCCGGTACTTGGCACTGGTGCCGAGAGCGCGGCGCAGCTGGGACAGCTGGGACACGGAGAGGCCGGTGTACTGGGTAACGACTGTGGCCGAGCTGCTGCGGAAGCTCTCCGCGATCTCGGCGACGGCCGCCTCCTTGTCGGGCTTCGCCATGGTCGCCTCCTCTCTTGGCTAGTGGTCCACTGGCCTTGAGAGCCCTGAAACGACGAAACGCCCCAGCGCAGACAGGCGCGGGGCGTCAGGGCACGCGACGGGATACGTCGCGGGCGAGCCTCGTTCCTCCTGCGCGGGTCGCCCGCCCTAGCGGGGCCTTCGTTCTCCAGGCCAGATGACCAGGAGAAGACCAGCGGTCTTCGGTAGAACCTTGACAAGAGTACGCGACCCCTTTTCACCTCCGGCGGCACCCCCTCCCAACTCGCGTTTAGCGGGCTAAACGCGACCGGCGGAGTGCATCGGGGGGTTCGCGGGGCATCATGGTGACGTGGCGGAGCAGCGTGATGACGGAAAGCCGGGCAGCGAGCCCGGCACGGACATCGAGCCCAAGGCGGGAGGTCAGCCCGCGCCTCAGCTGAACGACGAGCAACTGCGCCAGTTCCAGCAGTTTCAGCAGTTCCAGGACTATCTGAAGTTCACCGAGGCGCAGCAGCAGGGCCTCGTGCCGTCACAGCCCAGCCAGCCCGTGACCCAGCACTACGCCGCGCAGCCGCCTGCGCCTCCGGGACCGCCTCCCGGTGAGCTCGTCCCGGCTCCTCGACCGCGAGTACCGCGCTGGCTGCGACGCATGGGCGGGAAGCTCCTGGCCTGGGTGATCGTGATCGTGCTGATCTGCGTCGGAGCCACCATCGCCTACCGGCAGTTCTTCCCCAGCGACGCCGGGCAGACCACCGCGGAGTTCGTTCAGGGCGGCGGCGGCAAACACCACACCAACCAGGTGCTTTCGACCAATCCCTGGGAAGCCGTGCGGGCCATCTACGACACGATCGGCAAGCCGTACCCGCCCGCCACCCGGGTCGAGAAGGTCTGCCTGTCGATGAGCGAACAGGCGCAGGCCCAGTTCGCCAGGGATCTCGGCTATCCGGACTGCGCCACCGCCGTCCCGGCCTTGAACGCCAAGGTCACCGACATCACGCCGTACATCTACGCCGTGCGCCCGATGTCGAGCGTGGTCCCGCGGCAGAACCTGACGATCCACTCGTGCTGGTACAGCATCCGCGGAGGCCCCCTGCTGGGCAGCTTCACCCTGCAGGAAGTCGAGATGGGCCAGTGGCTGATCACCGGGCACGCGAACTCCCCCGAGCCCTGCCCAGCCCCGCCCACCGGCAACTGACCTGGGCCTTCCTACCTCCGGATCGCGATTAGGGGGCGAAACGCACGTGCCCACCGGATCGCGATTAGGGGGCTAAAGTCGACTCGGGTCAGAGGTCGTGCGCGGTGAGGAAGGCCGCCAGCGTGGAGCCGAAGGCGGGGTGCATGACGGCCGTCATGTGATCGCCGGGGACGCGGACGAGGCGTGCGCCGGCGATGGCGGCGGCCAGGCGTTCGGGTTCGGCGGCCAGCGGGTCGGTGTCCCCGGCCAGGATCAGGGTCGGCACGGAGATCGCCGTCAGGTCCAGTTTCGGGTTCGCGGTCCCGCGCGCTACGGCGGCCAGCGCGATCCGGTCGGCGCGCAGGGCGTCCGCCAAAACCCGGAAAGGCGCCGAAGACGGCGGAAGCGTCGCCGGATCCTCCGAAAGCAGCGCTTCGCTGATCGCGTCCGGCGTGACCACTCGCGTGTCCACGCCTCCGAAGTCGACGATCCCCGAGCCGACCCCGCCGATCGCGAGGCACCGGATCCGCGGGTCGGCGGCCACCGCGCCGAGCGCGATCATCGCGCCCATCGAGTAGCCGACCATCGACACCTCATCGAGGCCCAGCTCGTCCAGCAGCGCCGACACATCGCGGACCATCGCGTCGGCGGCGTAGCTCGCCTCGTCGTGCGGTTTCGCCGACCGACCGTGCCCACGCGCGTCGAGGCTGATCACGGGCAGTCCCGCGTCCTGGAGAGTGTCGACGACGCCGGGTGCGATCCAGTTGGCGTTCGTGTCCGCGGCGAAGCCGTGCTGCAGCAGCACGGGGCGCCCTTCGCCTTCCCAAGCGGTGTACCTCAGCTGGAGCCCGTCGAACGACGCGAAGGTAGGCATCCCTCCAGCAAACACGAAGAAGGGGCGGCCCCGCCGTAGCGGGACCGCCCCTTTCTCAGTGATGTCTAACTCAGACTCACGCGTCCTCGGAAAGGAGGTTGCGGGTCCGGGCGGGGTCGACCGGGATACCCGGGCCCATCGTCGTGGAGACGACGACCTTGCGCAGGTAGCGGCCCTTCGCCGACGACGGCTTGGCACGCAGGATCTCGTCCAGCGCGGCCGCGTAGTTCTCCACCAGCTTCTCGGTGTCGAACGAGGCCTTGCCGATCACGAAGTGCAGGTTGGCCTGCTTGTCGACGCGGAAGTTGATCTTACCGCCCTTGATGTCCGCCACGGCCTTCGCGACCGCGGGGGTCACGGTGCCGGTCTTCGGGTTCGGCATCAGGCCACGCGGGCCGAGGATGCGGGCGATGCGGCCGACCTTGGCCATCTGGTCCGGCGTCGCGATCGCGGCGTCGAAGTCGAGCCAGCCACCCTGGATGCGCTCGATCAGTTCGTCCGTGCCGACCACGTCCGCGCCGGCGGCTTCGGCCTCGGCGGCCTTGTCACCAACGGCGAAAACGATGACGCGGGCGGTCTTACCGGTGCCGTGCGGCAGGTTCACGGTGCCGCGGACCATCTGGTCGGCCTTACGAGGGTCGACACCGAGGCGCATGGCGACCTCGACGGTGGCGTCCATCTTCGACTTGGAGGTCTCCTTGGCCAGCTTCGCGGCCTCGAGCGGGGCGTACAGCCGCTCGCGGTCCACCAGCTCGAGGGCCTGACGGTAGGCCTTGCTGTGCTTGGTCATGCTTCTGTCCTCAACTCTTCAAAACGGATCAGTGTGGTGTTGGAGCCGGCACTGGCTCTCCCACGTGGTGCTGGAAAACAGCGTCAGTCGACGACCGTGATGCCCATCGAGCGGGCGGTGCCCGCGATGATCTTCGCGGCCTGGTCGACGTCGTGCGCGTTCAGGTCGGATTCCTTGGTCTTCGCGATGTCGCGGACCTGGTCCCAAGTGACCTTGGCGACCTTGGTCTTGTGCGGCTCGCCGGAGCCCTTCTCCACGCCCGCGGCCTTCAGCAGCAGCTTCGCGGCCGGCGGCGTCTTGAGCTTGAAGTCGAACGAGCGGTCTTCGTACACGGAGATCTCGACCGGGACGACGTCCCCGCGCTGCGACTCGGTCGCGGCGTTGTAGGCCTTGCAGAACTCCATGATGTTGACGCCGTGCTGACCCAGCGCGGGGCCGACCGGCGGCGCGGGGTTGGCCGCACCCGCCTTGATCTGCAGCTTGATGATCGCCGCAAGCTTCTTCTTCTTGGGTGGCATTTCGTTTGTTCCTTCTTACTGACTTGAGTCCCCCGCACACCTGCCAGTACGCGGGGACTGCCGGCCGTCTGGCGGCCGTCAGATCTTGGAGACCTGGTTGAACGACAGCTCGACCGGGGTCTCCCGGCCGAAGATCGACACCAGGACCTTCAGCTTCTGCCCGTCCACGTTGACCTCGGAGATCGTCGCGGGGAGCGTCGCGAACGGACCGTCCATGACGGTGACCGACTCGCCGATCTCGAAGTCGACCTCGACCGCGGGGCCGCCCAGCTGCGACTCCGACGCGGCGGCCTCGCCCTTGCCGGACTTTGCGGGCGCGGCGGCCTCGACCTTGGGCGCGAGGAACTTCAGCACCTCTTCGACCGTCAGCGGCGAGGGACGCGACGTGGCACCGACGAACCCGGTGACGCCCGGCGTGTTGCGCACCGCGCTCCACGAGGCGTCGTTCAGGTCCATCCGGACCAGGATGTAGCCGGGCAGCACCTTGCGCTGCACCTGCTTGCGCTGGCCGTTCTTGATCTCGGTGACCTCTTCGGTCGGGACCTCGATCTGGAAGATGTAGTCCTCGACGTCCAGCGTCTGAGTACGGGTCTCGAGGTTGGTCTTCACCTTGTTCTCGTAACCCGCGTACGAGTGCACGACGTACCACTCACCGGGAGCGGCGTTGAGTTCCGCGCGCAGCTTCTCGACCGGGTCGAGGTTCTCGTCGACCTCGGGCTCGGCGGCGGCGGTGTCGTCGGCTGCGTTGTCGTCGGTCTCGTCGGACGCCTCTTCGGCCTCCGCGACATCTCCGGCTTCGTCGACCTCGTCGCCTGCGGCGGGCACCTCGACGGAGTCCAGGTGCTCGGACTGCTCGTCGCCGAGTGCCGCGTGCACCTGCTCGTCGGAAAGCTCGGTCAGCTCATGACCGGCTGCTGTGCCGTTGTCGGAGGTCACGTTCCGTCCTCTCAGTTGATCGGTTGCCGTGGCGCAGGCCACCGTGCGGTGCGCTCAAGCACCGCGACCGGCTGCCTCAGCTGCCGAAGACGGCACCGACGACCTCTTTGAAGGCCAGGTCGAGGCCGCTCACCAGCGCCACCATGAACACCACGAAGACCAGCACCACCGCGGTGTAGGTGACCATCTGCTTGCGGTTCGGCCAGATGACCTTGCGCAGCTCGGCCCAGACCTCGCGGATGAAGCGCATCAGCCGGGCGAAGATCGACGCCTGCTTCGGCTTGCGGTCGCGCTTCGGAGTCGCCGCGCCCTTGGCGTCCTTGGACTTCTCGGTCTTGTCCCCGGCCTTCGCCTTGCCGGCGGGACGGGTCTTGTCGTCCGACTTGGCGTCGGCCTTCCCGGACGGGCGCGCGGACGCACGGCGCTCACGCCGGGCAGCGGCGGTCACCGGGCGGGACTGTTCGTCGGGCTTCTGCCCGGCGTCGTCCTTCGCCTTATCACCGCTGGCGTCGCTGTCGCTCACGACCACTCCTCCGCCTTCACCAGTTCGCTTACGCAGGGGTGACAGGACTTGAACCTGCAACCTGCGGTTTTGGAGACCGCTGCTCTGCCAATTGAGCTACACCCCTTTGGAGCTCCGATGGTCTGGAGCTCCCGAGGACGCATTCCATCGTCCCCACCGCCGTGGCGGGGATGACCGTAGTGCGTTCCGAGACCAGAAGTCTACGGCAACCCCCGAACAGCTTCGCAACCGCGCCCCTCAAAGGCGGCGCGGAGCAGCCTTCCGTGAGGAAACTCCCCCACGGCCGACCCCATGATCGTGCCACGATGTCGCCATGAGCGCTCCCGCACCCTCGCCTTCGCCGGCTTCACGCGTCTCTGCCCGCATCGGCGGCATCACGCCGTCGGCCACGCTGGCCGTCGACGCGAAGGCTCGGGAGCTCAAGGCGCAGGGCCGTCCGGTGATCGGGTTCGGTGCCGGGCAGCCGGACTTCCCGACCCCGGCCAACGTGCTCGAAGCCGCCGAGGCGGCCGTCCGGGACAGGGTGAACCACGGCTACACCGCCGCGGGCGGGCTGCCGGAGCTTCGCGAGGCGATCGCGGCGAAGACCGTCCGCGACTCCGGGTTCGAGGTGGACCCCGGCCGCGTCCTGGTGACCAACGGCGGCAAGCAGGCGGTCTACTCGGCGTTCGCGACGCTGCTCGACCCGGGCGACGAGGTGCTGCTCCCCGCGCCGTACTGGACGACCTACCCGGAGTCGATCGTCCTCGCCGGCGGCGTCCCGGTGCAGGTGACCGCGGACGAGACGACGGGCTACCTGGTCACCGTCGAGCAGCTCGAAGCCGCCAGGACGCCGCGCACGAAGGTGCTGCTGTTCGTCTCGCCGTCGAACCCGACAGGCGCGGTGTACCCACGCGAACAGGTCGAAGCGATCGGGCGCTGGGCGCACGAGAACGGCCTCTGGGTCATCACCGACGAGATCTACGAGCACCTGGTCTACGACGGCGCCGAAGCGCCTTCGATGCCCGTCCTGGTCCCGGAACTCGCCGACCGGACGATCGTCCTCAACGGGGTCGCGAAAACGTACTCGATGACCGGCTGGCGAGTGGGCTGGCTGCTCGGTCCGCAGGACGTGGTCAAGGCGGCGACGGCGTACCAGTCGCACTTGTGCGGCAACGTTTCGAACGTCGCGCAGCGGGCCGCGCTGGCGGCCGTGAGCGGTCCGCTCGACGCCGTTTTCGCGATGCGCGACGCGTTCGATTCACGGCGCAAGACGGCACTTTCGCTGCTTTCCGGGATCGAGGGAGTGGAAACTCCGGTGCCGCTCGGCGCCTTCTACCTCTACCCGTCGATGAAAGCCTTGCTGGGCAAGGAGATCCGCGGTGAGCGACCGGCCGACACGGTGGCGCTGGCCGATCTGATCCTGCGCGAGGCCGAGGTCGCCGTGGTGCCCGGCGAAGCGTTCGGGACACCCGGGTACTTCCGGATTTCCTATGCCCTGGCCGAAAAGGATCTCACCGAGGGAATCACCCGGATGGGCCGGCTGCTCGCGGAAGCACGGTGACCGTGATGCGCCTGGGAATCACCCTTCCGCAGTACGGTCCCCTGGCGTCCATGGACGCTGTCACCGGCTTCGCGACGGCCGCCGAAGAACTCGGGTACGAGTCCTTGTGGGTCGGGGATCGGGTGCTGGCCCCGGTTTCGCCGTCGGACTTCTACCCCGGCGGCACCCCGGAACGGCCGTATCCGCCCGAATTCGTCACCTTCGCCGATCCGCTGATCCTGCTGACGGTGGCCGCGAGCGTCACGAAGAAGGTCCGGCTCGGCACCAGCACGCTCACCGGAACGGTGTATCCGGCCGTGGTGCTCGCCCGGATGCTCACTTCGCTGGATCAGGTGAGCGGCGGACGGCTGGACGTCGGGCTGGGCACCGGCTGGCTACGCGACGAGTACACCGCGACAGGCACCCCGTGGAAGGGCCGCGGCGCGCAGCTGGAGGAGCTTCTCGAAATCCTACGAAAGTTCTGGACCGAGGACCCTTTCGAGCACGAAGGCGAACGCTGGCGGATCCCCGCGTCGAAGGTGGGACTGCGGCCGGCACAGAGCCCGCATCCGCCGGTGCTGCTGGGCGGAGGGTCGGAGGCGGCGCTGGACCGCGTCGGGCGTCGCGCGGACGGCTGGCTGCCTGCCGGTCTGCCCGCGCCCTACCTCGCGAAGCTCTGGGCGACCGTGGTGAGTTCGGCCGAGAAGGCGGGCCGAGACCCCGGTGCGCTGCGGCGGGTGCTGCGGATCAATCCGAAGCCGGGCACCGGCCTCAAGGAGGTCGCGGCGAAGCTGGAAGAGGCCGCCGAAACCGGGATCACCGAGGCCTTCGTCGACCCGCATTACCTCGCGCGGGACGTCGGCCACGCCCTCGATCTCGCCGCTGAGCTGCGCGAACTCGTCCCGAAAGGCTGAAGGCCCTCCCCCGGAGGGAAGGGCCTTCAGGGATGGCAGCAGGGGTCAGGATTCGCCGTCGGCGAGCTGAACGAGTGCGTGGGCCTTCGCGGCGTACTTCCAGTTGCCGAGGTCCCGGACGGTCTTGATCTTGAGTTCCGCGAGGAGTTCGTCGTGCTTCTTGGTCAAGCCCTCGAGCGCGGACGGCGGGGCGTCCAGCAGCTCGTTGATGCCTTTGTCCTCCCACGCCTTGTCGACCAGCTTGTTCAAGTTCAGGCTCACGTCTTCGCCTTTCCTCGGGTCTGGGTACGTGCCCACCCTGAACGTGATCCACGTCTCAGGCAACCGGTGATCACCCGTTCACGCGTAATTCACCGACGGTCGGACCAATGACAAGAGTGACCTGGGTCGCGTACAACGAACGGGTGACGCAGCGGAGAACTGGCGGCGGCTGTCTGTTCCTGGTGATCGTGTTGTCCGTCCTGGGGATCGCTTACCACCTGTGGGAGCGCGGGACGTCGGTGACACCGGCGGGGGTCACCACTTCGGATGGCGCGGGCCGATATGTGGCTCTGGGTGACTCCTACACGGCGTCGCCGGGCACTGGACGGCCCGTGGGCGCGCCGGCGGGCTGCGACCGTTCGGACAACAACTACCCGAGCCTGCTCGCCGCGGCGCTGCGTCCGGCCGAGTTCGCCGACGTCAGCTGCGGCGGCGCCACGACCGAGCACCTCACCGGCGAGCAGAAGACCCGGGACGGCACGAACGCTCCGCAGCTCGACGCGATCAATGGCGACACGACGCTGGTGACGGTCGGGATCGGCGGCAACGACGTGGGCTTCGTCGGCTTCGCGAGCCAGTGCGCGACGCAGCACCAGACCGCTTCGCCCTGTAAGACCCGACTGACCGCGGGCGGACGCGACCAGCTCGCCGAGCGGATCACCGCCGCGGCGGATCGGCTCGGCGGCGTTCTGGACCAGATCCGCTCGAAGGCCCCCGAAGCGCGCGTCGTGGTCGTCGGGTACCCGACGGCGCTTCCGGACGACAACGCCGGCTGTTGGCCGGTCCTGCCGGTCGGCGAGGGGGACGTCGCCTACTTCCGCGACTCGCTGGAGCTGCTGAACAGCACGCTGGAGGAGACGGCGAAGAAGCACGACGCGGGCTTCGCCGACATGTCGACCGCGAGCAAGGGTCGTGACATGTGCAGCGCCGCGAACCGGCGATGGGTCGAGGGCCCCGCGCCCGCGGTCCCCGCGGCGCCGCTGCATCCGAACGCCCGGGGCGAGGAAGGCATGGCGGAGGTCATCGGGAAGCTGCTCAAGCTCGCTTAGCCAGGTCCACCCAGGCTCGCCCCAGTAGTCCGTGAAGGCCCCCTTCACTACCTTCAGGGTAGGCAAGGAGGCCTTCACGGACCTGCGACCAACTCCACTCACGAGGGTCAGGCGCGGACGACCGCTTGGGCCTTCCCGAGGACGGCCTTGCCGTCGAACTTGGCGGTGATGTCGATCCGCGCGGTGCCGTCGTCGTTGACCACGGCGACCTTCCCGGTGAACTCGATCGTCGCCGCGCCGTCGTTCGGCACGACCACGGGGCGCGTGAAGCGTGCGAAGTAGTCGACGAGGCGGCCGGGGTCGCCGAGCCAGTCCGTGACGAGCCTTGCCCCGAGCGCCATGGTCAGCATCCCGTGCGCGATGACGTCCGGCAGGCCGACTTCCTTGGCGAAGGCCTCGTTCCAGTGGATGGGGTTGAAGTCCAGCGAAGCGCCCGCGTAGCGCACCAGCTGGTCCCTGGTGACGTCGATGGTCAGCGGCGACAGTTCTTCTCCGGCGGTGAACGTGCTCACGCGCCCTCCCCTCGGACCACGAGCTGGGCGTACGTGGTGGCGATCGGGCCGCCGTCGGCGCCGGAGATCTCGGCGCGCAGGTTGATGAAGTCGTTCCCGGCGCGGGTCATGATGTTGTCGATGTACGTGGTGAGCGACAGGACGTCGCCCGCGTGCACCGGCCGCGTGTAGGTGAACCGCTGGTCGCCGTGGACCATCCGCGAATAGTCGAGCCCCAGCTCGGGGTCGGAGACGATCGCGTTGATCGAAGCGAGGTTGATGATCGTGAGGAACGTCGGCGGTGCGATGACGTCGGGGTGACCGGCCGCCTTCGCCGCTTCGGTGTCGCGGTAGAGCGGGTTCGCGTCGCCGAGCGCGTCGGCGAACTCCCGGATCTTCTCGCGACTCACTTCATAGGTACTGGTCGGCGGGTATGCCCGCCCGGTGAACGACTGGTCCAAGGCCACCCGAGCAGGCTACCTAACCCGGAAATGCCCGAAGCCGCCCTGGTGACCAGGACGGCTTCGGGTGAGACTTTGTAGAACCGCCAGACGCTCAGCGGGTCTCTTTGTGAGTCCGGTGCGTACCGCAGTTCGGGCAGAACTTCTTCATCTCCAGGCGATCCGGGTTGTTGCGCCGGTTCTTCTTGGTGATGTAGTTGCGGTGCTTGCACTCCTCACACGCGAGCGTGATCTTCGGTCGCACGTCAGTGGCAGCCACAGCATTTCCTTCTCTACTAGGCCTGGGATACCCAGGATTACCGCGTAGCGGTGGCCGGACTTGAACCGGCGACACAGCGATTATGAGCCGCTTGCTCTGCCAGCTGAGCTACACCGCCCTTACATAACCCTAACCGCGACACGCTAGCGTGACGCGGTTGAGGTTGCGAGCCCCTTTACGGAATCGAACCGTAGACCTTTTCCTTACCATGGAAACGCTCTACCGACTGAGCTAAAGGGGCCTTGCCCTCTCGCGAGGACTTGGAAAGATTAGCAGGCCGGTTGAAGGGCCTTGAGCGGGGGGCAGGTTACCGCAAAACCTCAGGTCAGCAGGGTCAAGACGGTCTCGGAGTGTCGTCCCGGCGAGCGCGCCGTGCGGGCCTGCAGCCACGCCTCCAGGCGGTCCTCCGGCAGCGGCCGTGAGATGAGGTAGCCCTGTGCCACGTCACAGCCCATCGCCTCGAGCTGATCCCGCGCGACGTCCTCCTCGACACCCTCGGCGACGACCGTGAGACCGAGCGAGTGGCCCAGTTCGACGATGGAGCGCACGACGGCGAGGTCGCCGAGGTCGGTGCCCATGCCGAGGACGAAGCTCTTGTCGATCTTGACCTGGTCGACCGGGAGCTGCCGCAGGTACGCCAGCGACGAGTAGCCGGTGCCGAAGTCGTCGACGGCGAGCACGATGCCCAGCGAGTGCAGTTCCCGCAGGATCGGCAGCGCCTTCTGCGGGTCGGACATCACACCGGATTCGGTCAGCTCGAAGGTGAGCAGCTCGGGCGGGATGCCGAAGCGATCGAGTTCGCGGGCGACCTTCGTCGGGAAGTCCTCGTCGGCCAGGTTTCGCACCGACAGGTTCACCGCGGCGGAGATGCGCAGTCCTTCGTCGAGCCACTTTCGTACGCGCTTCAGCGACTCTTCGAGCACGAAGGACGTCAGGACGCCGATGAGACCGGCCGCTTCGATCGCCGGGACGAACTCGTCCGGGCCGAGCCTGCCGAACTCCGGATGCACCCAGCGCACCAGCGCCTCGACACCCTGGATCTGCCGGTTCGGCAAGGTGATCTTCGGCTGGTAGTGGACGCTCAGCTGGCCTTCTTCGAGCGACTGCCGGAACTGCGTGACCATCTGGAACCGGCGCATGAAGATCTGGCCCATGCTGGCCATGTAGCCGCGGACCTCTTCGCCGCCCTTGGTCGCGCGGACGGCGACGTCGGCGCGCTGCAGGAGCCCGTCGACGTCGACCTGGTCGTCGTCTTCCGCCGACGAGGTGGCGTAGCCGATCATCGCGTTGGCTTCGACGGAAAGCCGGTCCACCGGGTACGGGGCGACGAGTTCCGCGCGGAGCAGTTCCGCCGCGGCCTGGGCGCGTCCCGGCGCGCAGCCGACGAGGAGCGCCGCGAAGGACGCGCCTTCGAGCCTGGCGAGCGGGACGTCGGGGCCGAGCGCATCGCGGATACGGCGACCGGCGGCGATGACCATCCTGTCGGCCCATACGTAACCGAGGGCGTCGCTGACGGTGGAGAAGACGTCGAGGTCGACCCGCAGCACGACCGCGTCGACCTGTTCCCGCAACGGTTCCTTGGCGACCTGACGGAAGCCCGGCCGGTTGAGCAGGCCGGTCAGCGGATCGTGGTACGCGTCGTGGCGCAGGGTCGCGAGCAGGCGCCGGTTGTCCAGCGACGTCGCGAGGTGGCTGGCCATCGTGCCGAGCAGCTGGACGTCGTACTTGCCGAAACCACGCCAGCGGGACAGCCTGTCGTGCGCTTCGACGACGCCGAGGAGCTGGTTCGCGCTGCGGAGCGGGACGACCAGTGCCTCTTGGGCGCCGCGGTCGAGCAACGCGGAACGGACGTCGGGATTGGCTTCGGTGATCCGGAAGTGCCGGACGTGCGCGCCGGGCAGGCGCAGCAACGGGTCGTCGGCGGCCGGGTCGACGGGTGGCAGTTCGTCGCCCGCGACGACCATCCGCATGGTGTCCTTGGGTTCCAGCCGCAGCCTGAGCACCACACGGCCGGCGGCCAGCTGGTCCTTGATGCGTTCGGCGATGGTCGCCCACTCGCGGACGTCCACGCCGCCGACGAGCTCGTCGGCCCGCCCGGCGGGACGCGCGGCGGCCTGCTGACCGGATCGGGCGACCATCAGGCTGACGTCGGACAGCGCTTCCATGTCGCGCTGTTCGCGGAGCAGATCGGAGTACGCCCAGTACAACGCGGTGAGCCCGAGGAAGACGGCCAGCACGAGCGGCCAGGCCTTCGGCGTCCCGGAAATGACCAAATAGCCGGAAAGGCCGACCGAGGCGTTGACGAATCCGACGACGAGGATGCGGCCGGTCAGCCGGATCGCGGTGCTGACCCGCATGCGGCGGCGCAGGACGCGGACGGCGGCGAGCGCGAGCAGCGTGCTGACCAGCGGCGCGGTCAAAGTGCCTGCCAGCGCGGCGATCCAGGTCATGTCCTGGGCGCCGGAGGCCTGTTTCACCAGTCCTGCCACGGCGAACGCGCCGGTGATCTCCAGCAGGAACGCGCCGGCGTTGTAGAGGACCCGGCCCGCGACCTTGCGGGCCAGCAGGGTTCCGATGCCCGCCGCGAGATGCGCGGCGAGGACGACTTCGAAGGGTGCGACGAAGAATCCGATGACCAGGGGAATCTCGGTGAACGAGATCGTCCAGGAGATACCGCTGCGGACGTCGACGTTGATGCCGAGTTGTTCGGCCAGGAGGAACGCGAGCGCGAGGATCGGCCCGATCCACAACAGGTCGTCCGAGGCCTCGAAGTCCAGCCAGAGGCTGACCGCGGCCGCGGCGGCGATGCCCATGGTGAGTACCGCGAAGGTGTAGACGCGGAACCGTCGCTCGTCGGTACGAGCCTCCGTAACGGCGCCTCCCTTGCCCGGTGCTGCCTGTGCGGCGCTCACGGGCCTGCCGTTCGTGTCCGGCATCCGACCTTCCTTCCCGGCTGCCCAACCGGTCTTGTCCTACCGCGACCTCGGGGACGAGGGCAATACAGTACCCCGGAGGGCGTACCCAAGTCCCATTCGAGACAGTATGAGATCACCCCAGGGTTAACAATGGGCGCGTCGCGCTGACCTGCGTGGACCAAGGGGTGAAATGGGAGCGTTATTCGCGTTCCTTCCGACTACCGGAAGTCACCTGGCGCCACGGCCGAGCCAATGTCGTGAAGTTCCCTGCGGACCCGTCAGTAGGGGCTTGAATAGTCCTATGAATAGCCACGCCATCGCCGCCGGGCATGCCGAGCGGCTCGCCACCGTGGACGCCCTGCTCCCGGAAATGCCTGCACTGGAGCCTGTCGAGGGCTCCGTGTCACTCTCCGCGACAGAAGGCGACTCGGCCGCCGCCGGATTGTCGGTACGGACTGAGGCGGGCCCGGATTCTGTTGACTCTCCGTGGCGAGCGCTCGTCGAACATCGCCTCGAAGCGCGTCTCACCGGACCCCGCCCGGAAGCGGCCCTTGACGCATTACTCACCCGATGGGATGAACATCTGAAGGCGGTCGCCCCACCTGGGGATGTCGAAACCGCGGCGACCGTGGTGCGGCCCAGCCGCGATTCGCCCGGCTCGGCCGAATTGCTGCGCCGCGGATTCGCTCCGGTGCTGGTGATCGCGGTCCGCCCGGCCGACCGGCTGGCCGTGACGGGACCGCCCGCCACTCCCGGAGTGCACATCCGGCCCGCCGAAGCCGATGATCTCGAAACCGCCGTCGGACTCGAGCTGGAATTGCAGCGCTATGACGCGCAGTTCGGTTCGGTCACTTTGCGCGAGGGCGCGGAGGAAGCGATCACCGCGGACCTGTCGAAACAGCTGGAGCGGGAAAACCCGACGCTGTGGATCGCGGAGTTGTACGGGCGTGCGCTGGGCATGGTGCGGGTGCAGTTCCCCGACGAGACCTCATGGATCGGGAACCGGGTCGCGGCCGAGCGGGTCGGCTACCTGTCTTCGCTGGCGGTGGCCGAGCCGGCGCGTTCGAGCGGGGTGGGGTCGGCGCTCGCGGCGCACGCGCACCAGATCTTCGACGAATGCGGGACCGAAGCCGTGCTGCTGCACCACGCGCTGGCCAATCCGCGCTCGACGCCGTTCTGGTACGCGCAGGGCTACCGGCCGCTCTGGACGTACTGGCAGCGGCGACCGGCGGTTCCCTGATCCCGATAGGCTGATCTTCGACGATCAGGGGGTTTTCCGTGACCAGGGAAGATGACGCGGCCCCGGTGGCGCCGACCGGGGTCGACACCGAAAAGCCGTCCGCGGCGAGGATCTACGACTGGTATCTCGGCGGGACCCACAACTGGGCCGTCGACCGCGAGTTCGCCCGCGGGCTGGAACGCCAGTGGCGGTGGGTCAAACCGGGCGCGCGGCACAACCGCGAGTTCATGAACCGTGTCGTGCGCGCGGCGCTGAACGCGGGGATCCGGCAGTTCGTCGATCTGGGTTCCGGCGTCCCGACCGCCGGGAACGTGCATGAGATCGTCGAAGAAGAGCTGGAGCCCGGCGATACGGCGAAGGTCGTGTACGTCGACTACGAGCCGGTGGCAGTGGCGCACGCGGAGCTGATCCTCGAGCGGCACGAGGCGACCGACTGGGCCGGGATCGTGCACGCCGACATGCGGCGGCCGAAGGACGTCCTGCGGCATCCGGAGACGTTGCGGCTGATCGATTTCTCGCAGCCGGTGTGCCTGATGATGATGGCCGTGCTGCATTTCGCCGGACCGCACGACGATCCGCCCGCGCTGGTCGCGACCTATCGGAACGCGCTGGCGCCGGGCAGCTGGCTGGGGCTTTCGCACATGAGCTTCGGCGGCCAGACCGGCGAGGACGCGGACGGGCTGCGCTGGATGGTCGAGCAGTACCGGAAGACGAGCAACCCGGTGTGGATGCGGGACCGCGAGGAGATCGAACCGCTCTTCGGGGAGTGGCCGCTGCTTGAGCCCGGCCTCGTCCACCTGCCCGACTGGCGGCCGGTGCGGGAGCTGCGACGGGACGAACTGGGCGCCCGGCCGTTCGCCTGGTGCGGCGTCTCGGTCCACCCCTGACGTCCGACCTTTGCGCGGTGCGCGTCGCGTTTAGCGGGCTAAACGCGACGCGTTGGGGCGCGGAGGTCGGAGGCGTGAAGTGCGGACGGGGACAAGTGTCGCGAAAGCCACTTTCGGGACACCTGACGTCCCGAAAGTGGCTTTCGCGGCGTCCGATCCACCCGACACATCCGATGTTTCCCGCGTCCGCGTCGCGTTTAGCGGGCTAAACGCGACGCGTTGGGGCGCGAAGGTCGGAGGGTTGGGGTGATCGCTGACGGCGAACAGCGGGAGGAAACAAACGGGTCGATCGGAGAGTTGAGCTAGGCAGACTCAACTAACCGAGGAGTGCACAGATGACCGACAACCGCCTCCTGCCCGTCCTCCCGCTCGATGACGACGTCGTGCTGCCGGGCATGATCGTCCCGCTCGACCTCGCCGACACGGAGACGCGCGCCGCGGTGGAGTCCGCCCAGGCCAACACGCCTGCCCAGGCTTCCTTCCCGGGGATCCGCTCCGGCACCGCCGCCAAGGCCGAGGTGCTGATCGTTCCCCGCGTCCACGGCGAGTACGCCGGACTCGGCACCATCGCGACGGTCGAGCGCATCGGCCGCGTGCCCGGCGGCAAGACCGCGGTACTGCTGCGCGGTACCCGCCGCGCCGTCGTCGGCCGCATCGCCGACGGTCCCGGCGCCGCCCGCTGGGTCCACGCCGAGCCCGCCACCGAGACCACCGACGACAACTCCGCGAAGCTCGCGACCGAGTACAAGAGCGTCGTCCTCGCGATCCTCCAGCAGCGAGGCGGCTGGCAGATGATCGACGCCGTCCAGGAGGTCGAGGACCCGTCCGCGCTCGCCGACCTCGCGGGCAACTCGTCGTACCTGAACACCGAGCAGAAGCTCGAACTGCTGTCCGCGCTCGATGTTTCGGCTCGTCTCGAAAAGGCTCTGGAATGGAGCCGCGAGCAGCTGGCCGAACTCGAGGTCACCGACACCATCCGCAAGGACGTCCAGGAGGGCATGGAGAAGCAGCAGAAGGAATTCCTGCTGCGCCGCCAGCTCGAAGCGATCCGCAAGGAACTGGGCGAACTCGACGGCACCGCCAACGACGACGACTACCGCGCCCGCGTCGAGGCCGCCGAGCTGCCGGACGCGGTCAAGAAGGCCGCACTGTCCGAAGTGGACAAACTGGAGCGGACGTCGGACCAGTCCCCCGAGGGCGGCTGGATCCGCACCTGGCTGGACACCGTCCTCGAACTGCCGTGGAACAACCGCACCACCGACGTCCACGACATCGCCGCCGCGCGCGAGATCCTCGACGCGGATCACGCCGGTCTCGACGACGTGAAGGAACGCATCATCGAGTACTTGGCCGTCCGCAAGCGCCGCGCGGAGTCGGGTCTCGGGCCGGTCGGCGGACGCCGTTCGGGTGCCGTGCTCGCGCTCGCCGGTCCTCCCGGGGTCGGCAAGACCTCGCTCGGCGAGTCCGTGGCGAAGGCGATGGGCCGTGAGTTCGTCCGCGTCGCGCTCGGCGGCATCCGCGACGAGGCCGAGATCCGCGGTCACCGCCGCACCTACGTCGGCGCGCTGCCCGGCCGGATCGTCCGCGCCATCAAGGAAGCGGGCTCGATGAACCCGGTCGTGCTGCTCGACGAGATCGACAAGGTCGGCGCCGACTACCGCGGCGACCCGACGGCGGCGCTGCTGGAGGTGCTGGACCCGGAGCAGAACCACACGTTCCGCGACCACTACCTCGAGGTCGAGCTGGACCTGTCCGACGTCGTGTTCCTCGCGACGGCGAACGCGCTCGAGACCATCCCCGGCCCGCTGCTGGACCGGATGGAGCTGGTCACCCTCGACGGCTACACCGAGCACGAGAAGGTCACCATCGCCCGCGACCACCTGCTCCCCCGCGAGCTGGACCGCGCGGGCCTCGGCAAGGACGACGTCACGCTGACCGACGACGCGTTCAGCCGCATCGCCGCCGAGTACACGCGGGAAGCCGGGGTGCGCAACGCGAACCGGACCATCGCGAAGGTGCTGCGGAAGGTGGCGACCAAGGTCGCGCTGGACGAGGCCGAGTTGCCGCTGACGATCGACGCCGACGGGCTCGAGACCTACCTCGGCCGTCCCCGGCACCTGCCGGAGTCTTCGCTGCCCGCGTCGACGCAGCGCACGTCGACCCCCGGCGTGGCGACCGGACTGGCGGTGACCGGCGCCGGCGGTGACGTCCTCTACATCGAGGCGTCGCTGGCGGATCCGGAATCCGGTTCGACCGGGCTGTCGCTGACCGGTCAGCTGGGCGACGTGATGAAGGAGTCGGTACAGATCGCGCTGTCGTACCTGCGTTCGCACGGCGCGGAGCTGGAACTCCCGGTCGGCGACCTGAAGGACCGCGGCATCCACGTGCACGTCCCGGCGGGCGCGGTGCCCAAGGACGGGCCGAGCGCGGGCATCACGATGACGACCGCGCTGGCGTCCCTGCTTTCGGGCCGGGTCGTGCGGTCGGACGTCGCGATGACCGGTGAGGTGTCGCTGACCGGGCGCGTGCTGCCGATCGGCGGGGTCAAGCAGAAGCTGCTGGCCGCGCACCGGGCGGGGATGAAGACGGTGATCATCCCGCAGCGCAACGAGCCGGACCTCGATGACGTCCCGGCCGAAGTGCTGGCCCAGCTGGACGTCCACGCGGTGGCGAACGTCCGTGACGTGCTGGACATCGCGCTGGCCCCGGCGACGGCTCCGGTCGCCCAAGCGGCGTAACGGCGCGAGGCCGAAGCCCCGGATCCTGCCCAGGATCCGGGGCTTTCGGCGTCATCACCGCGATGGCGGATGCGCTCCACTCGACCGGATACTCCTCGCCATCGACATCGCCGAACAACGCGGCGACACCGCTCCGCACAGCGAGGGAAATAAGGCCTGGTGAAGGGTCCCTACGAAAGTTCTCTCCCACCGGTGAATACGCCGCGAATTCACCTGGAAGTCCCGTTCCGCCCGTACTCTCCGATCCGCTCCTTCCCGCACCACCACATCAGCGGATGTCTCGGAGGCACGAGTGAAGCGACGGAATTTCCTGCGCGCGGCCGTGGTCGGCGCCGGCGTCACGGCGTTCGGAAACAGGCTTTCGGGGACGGCACTGGCCGCTCCCGCGCAGAACGGTCCCAGCCCGTACGGCGCGCTCCAGGCCGCCGACGCGAACGGGATCCAGCTGCCGGCGGGATTCACCAGCCGCGTCATCGCGCGCTCCGGCCAGCAGGTCGCGAGCACCGGTTACACCTGGCACAGCGCGCCGGACGGCGGCGCTGTGTTCGCCGACGGCAGCGGCTGGATCTACGTGTCGAACTCGGAGATCACCCCCGGCGGAGGCGCGAGCGCGGTCAAATTCGACGCGAGCGGGAACATCACCGGCGCCCACCGCGTGCTGGCGAACACCCGGCAGAACTGCGCGGGCGGCAAGACCCCTTGGAACACTTGGCTTTCCTGTGAGGAGGTCGACCTCGGGTTCGTCTACGAGTGTCAGCCGAACGGACCGGCCACGGCCGCCGTCCAACGGCCCGCGATGGGGAAGTTCAAGCACGAGGCCGCCGCGGCCGACCCGGTGCGCAAGGTCGTCTACCTGACCGAGGACACCTCGGACGGCTGCCTCTACCGGTTCGTCCCGACGACCTGGGGCAACCTCTCCGCCGGAACGCTGCAGGTGCTGAAGGCGGGCACGGCGACTTCGGGCGGCTTCACCTGGGCGAACGTGCCCGACCCGGACGGCTCGCCGACGGCCACGCGCAACCAGGTCTCCGGCGCGAAGCGGTTCAACGGTGGCGAAGGACTGCACTACGCCAACGACACCGCGTGGTTCACCACCAAGGGCGACAACCGCGTCTGGCAACTGAACCTGACCACCAGCACCTACGAACTCGCCTACGACGATTCGCTGGTGAGCCCCGGTTCGGCGCCGCTGACCGGCGTCGACAACGTCACCGGGACCTCGTCGGGCGATCTGTTCGTCGCCGAAGACGGCGGGAACATGGAGATCTGCATCATCACGCCGAACGACATCGTGGCGCCGTTCCTGCGGATCGGCGGCCAGAGCTCGTCGGAGATCTGCGGCCCCGCGTTCACCCCGGCCGGGAACCGGCTGTACTTCTCGTCGCAGCGCGGCACTTCCGGGTCTTCGTCCGGTGGGATCACCTACGAGGTGACCGGGCCGTTCCGCTCCTGAAACACGCGTACGGGGCGCCTGGATCCAGGCGCCCCGTACGGCTTCAGGCGTTGGTGCGGTTCTTTTCGCGGACGCGGCTGACGACGAAGAGGATCACCGCGACCGCGACGGCCGCGATCACGAAGTACTGGAAGAACCCGGCGTACTCCTCGACCAGGTGCCAGTTCTCGCCGAGGGCATAGCCCGCCAGGACGAACACCGTGTTCCAGATCAGGCTGCCCAGCGTCGTCAGGGCCAAAAAGCGCCAGAACGGCATGCGCTCGATCCCGGCGGGCAGGGAGATGAGGCTGCGGAAGATCGGCACCATCCGGCCGAAGAACACCGCCTTGGTGCCGTGCTTCTGGAACCAGGCCTCCGTCTTGTCGAAGTCCGCGGCCTTGACCAGCGGGATCTTCGCCATCCAGCGGCGCGTGCGGTCGCGGCCGAGCAACTGGCCGAGGTAGTAAACGATGATCGCGCCGGCGACCGACCCGAAGGTCGTCCACACCAGCGCTTCCACCAGGGTGAACGTCCCCTGGCTGGCGGAGAACCCGGCGAGCGGCAGCACCAGCTCGCTGGGGATCGGCGGGAACAGGTTGTCCAGCCCGACGATGATCGCGGCTCCCGGACCTCCCAATGAGTCCATCAGCGATACCGCCCAGCCGGCGAGGCCGCCCATCGGTTCGCTGGCGGCTTGGGCGAGGAGGAGGTTCATGGCGGCCTTTCGTGGTCGTCTTCGGTTTCAACGAACGTACGAATTGCCCGGGTTCCGCACCCTGCGGTGAAGCGGCACAGATCACTGCGGAAAACCTCAGTACCGATCTCCGGATACCCCGCTAGCCTGGCGTTATGCCTGTTCCGGCCGCCACGCGCCGCTACCTGCGCAAGATGCTCCGCGGCACGCTGGGCCTGGCCATCGGCTCCGCGACGGCGTTCGCCGAGTTCTTCTACGTCCTCTTCGGCGGCATCGCGCTCGCGATCCCCTCGCTGCGGAGGCCTGTCTTCGCCGGTGCCCGCGTTCTGTCCGAAGTGGAGCGACGGCGGCTGGAGAGGTACCTCGGCGCCGAGAACGCGACCGACTACACCGGACGCCGCGCGATGACCTACCTCGTCCCGCGGTGCGTCGTCGGCCTGCTCGGCGCCGGGGTCTTCGCCCTGATCCTCTGGGGCGCCCTCTCCGGCGCGATCATCGTCGTCCAGCTGTTCAACGGCGAGTCACCCGGCGGCGGCGCGCCCTCGACCTGGTACGACTTCATCACCATCGGCCTCTTCGGTGCCCTGCTCCTCTTCCTCGCCCTGCAAGGACTCGTCGGGATCGCGACGCTGGAACGCAAGCTGGCGAGGCACTTTTTCGGGCCCAGCAAGAAAGAGCAACTGCGCCGCCGGGTTTCCGAACTGGCGACGAGCCGCGCCGAAGTGGTCGAAGCGGTCAACGGCGAGCGCCGCCGGATCGAACGGGACCTGCACGACGGCGTCCAGCAGCGGCTCGTCGCGCTCGGGATGCTGCTCGGCCGGGCGCGGCGTACCGGCGATCCGGACCACTCGTCGGAGCTGCTCCGGCAGGCGCACGAGGAGTCCCAGCGCGCCCTCGAAGACCTGCGCGAGGTCTCGTGGCGGGTGTATCCGATCGCATTGGACTCCGACGGGCTGCACCCCGCGCTGGAGGCGCTCGCGGAACGCTCAGGCGTACCGGTCCACCTGCGCGTCGACCTGCCGGAACGGCCACCCGCGGCCATCGAGACCGTCGTCTACTTCGTCGCGTCCGAGGCGGTCACCAATACGATCAAGCACGCCGCGGCGACGCGGATCGACATCGAGGCCGGGCGGGACGGGGACAGGGTGCGAGTACGGATCACCGACGACGGCGCGGGCGGGGCGCGAGAGTCCGGCGGCGGCCTTTCCGGCCTCGCGCGGCGGGTGGCGGCGGCGGACGGGGAGTTCACCGTGACCAGCCCGCCCGGCGGTCCGACCGTGGTGACGGCGGTGCTGCCGTGCGAGTGATCCTCGCCGAGGACTCGACCCTGCTGCGCGAGGGGCTGGTCCGGCTGCTGATCGAAGAGGGGCACGACGTCGTGGCGTCGGTCGGCGACGGCGAAGCGCTTCTCTCGACGACCGCCGCCTATCAGCCGGACGTGATCGTCACCGACGTCCGCATGCCACCGACGCATACCGACGAGGGCCTCCGCGCGGCGCTCGAGATCCGGAAACGCTGGCCGGACATCGGGGTGCTGGTGCTCTCGCAGTACGTCGAGAAGCGCTACGCCGCCGAGCTGATCACCGGTGACGGCGAACGCGTCGGCTATCTCCTGAAGGACAGGGTCGCCCAGGTGGGCGAATTCCTGGACGCGCTCGACCGGGTCGCCGCGGGCGGGGCGGCGTTCGATCCGGAGGTGGTCCGGCGGCTGCTGGCGAGGACCACGCACACCGATCCGCTCGCGAAGCTGACCGCCCGCGAGCGCGAAGTGCTGGAGAAAATGGCGCAGGGCCACACGAACGCCGGGATCGCCGAGTCGCTGTACGTGTCGCAGAGCGCCGTCGAGAAGCACGTGAACGCTCTCTTCGACAAGCTCGGCTTGACCAACACCGCCGGCTACAGCCGCCGTGTCCTGGCCATCCTGCGCTACCTGGGTTCCTGACCCCCGATTTGACAGGCAAGTGACGACTTGCCTATAACGGGGACGTGGACGACGACCTGTTCAAGGCGATCGGCGACCCGACGCGGCGAACCATCCTGGACGAGCTGACCGAGAAAGACGGTCAGACGCTGTTCGAGCTCTGCGGACGGCTGACCATGAAACACGGTCTTTCCTCGTCGAGGCAGGCCATCTCGCAGCATCTCGCGATGCTCGAACAGGCCGGTCTGGTGCACACCCGGCGGCAGGGCCGCTACAAGTTCCACCACCTCGACACGAGCCCGCTGCGCTCGATCGCCGAGCGGTGGCCCATCGACCGAGAGGAACCGAACCCGTGATCCGCATCAACATCACCAGCGTTTTCGTCGACGACCAGGCCAAGGCGCTCGCCTTCTACACCGAGAAACTGGGGTTCATCAAGAAGCACGACGTGCCCACCGGCGACGCCCGCTGGCTCACCGTGGTCTCCCCCGCGAATCCCGACGGCGTCGAGCTCCTGCTGGAACCGGACGGCCACCCCGCGGCGAAGCCGTTCAAGAACGCTCTCGTGGGCGACGGGATCCCGTTCACCCAGTTCGCCGTCGACGACGTGTTCGCCGAGGTCGAGCGGCTCAAGGGGCTGGGCGTCGAGTTCACCCAGGACGCCGTCGACCTGGGCCCGGTGGTCACCGCCGTCTTCGACGACACCTGCGGCAACCTGATCCAGCTCGCCACGATGAAGTAGTTCCCGCACGGGGCTCGGTTCACTGTGGACCGAGCCCCGGCGTCGTTTTTCCTTACCGCTGCACCCATTCCACGAGTTCCACGGGTACGCCGTTCGGGTCGGTGACCATGAAGAGACGCTCTCCCCACGGCTCTTCCCTCAGCGGCAACGTGATCTCGACACCCTCTTCGCGGAGACGCTTCTCCTCGGCTTCGAGATTCTCGACCGTGAAGGCCACGATCACTCCGGACGCGCGCTGCTGCCGCAGATCCTCCGGCAGCACCTCGATCCCCGCCTGGAGCAGGACGATGGCCAGCTTCGCGCTTTCATGCCCGAGAGACACGAAACCTTCCGCGGCCATCTGCTCCGTGAAGCCGAAGTGCTCGATGAAGAAGCGGCTGGAAGCGGCGACGTCGTCGACGGTCAGCGAGACGGTGGAAGCAAGAACGTTCATGGGCTGTCCCCTTCGGTCGGCAGTGCGTTTCGGATGAGCTGATCGGTCAGTACGACCGGCGGCGCGGGACGCCGATCGAGCGGCGCACCGGCGTCGAGCGACCGGGGAACGGCTGCTGATGGCGGCGGTCGCCCCGGCGGACCTGGGCGCGGTCGATGCCTTCGTTGCCTTGGGGGATTCGAGCGGTCAAGGAGCCTCTTCTCTCTCAGTCAGTAGTACGGACGTAAGTTTACATCCGACCTACCGTAAGTCAAGGATATTTTTACGACGGTGGTAAACTTCGCCCATGACCAGCACGGATGTGGGTTTGCGAGAGCTCAAGAAGCAGGAGACGCGGCAGCTGATCTCCGACCAGGCGACGCAGCTCTTCATCGAGAAGGGCTTCGAGGAGACGACGATCGCCGAGATCGCCGCGGCGGCGAGGGTCGCGAAGAAGACCGTCACCAACTACTTCGCGCGCAAGGAAGACCTGGCGCTGGACCAGCACGAGGAGTTCACGAACGGGCTGGCGAACGCCGTCCGTGCCAGGAAGACGGGTGAGTCGGCGCTGGCCGCGCTACGGCGCACCTTCCTGGACGCGGTGGCGGCGCATTCGCCCGTGATCGGTTTCACCGGGCCGGTCTTCGCGAAAATGGTGCTGGAGAGCCCGACCCTGACCGCACGTCTGCGCGAACTGCACGAGCTCCGGGAAGAGGCGCTCGCCGACCTGCTCGCGACCGAGACCGGAGCCGACGCGGACGACGTCACCCCGATCATGGCGGCCGCCGAACTCAACGCGATCGACCGCGTCCTGTTCCGCGACGTCCTCCGGCGGTCACACGCGGGCGAAAGCAACGACGAGATCGCGGCGGCACTGACGAAGGCGACCCAGCGAGCCTTTGAGCTGCTGGAACCCGCCTTCGGTGACTACGCGATCCGCGAGTAGCTCACCGGTTCCGTCCCGCCATCACCACCGCGACGATGACGGCCCCGACGAAGACGATCGCCAGCAGCAGGATGAGCAGGTGCCACGGTTGGATCGCGAACACGTTGTCCCCCTTCGGTCTGAGGGGCATCCTAGGGGTCTTGTCGGGGGGACCCGCTAGGTTCGCCCCATGTCTGAGGGGACTTCGTTCGACGTCATCCACTGCGAGGGCTGGGATCCGGTCGCCCGCGCACTGGTCGGCAGGCTCGCCCCCGGCACCGCCCGGGAACGGGACGCCACCGGCGAGCAGTACGCCGTCGCACTGGTGCGTCCAGGCACCGAGATTCCGCCGGTGCTGCTCGAAATCGCCTGGCAGCACCGCTTCGCCCGCTGCCATCACATCGACGAACAGGGCAGGCGCCGCGCTTCGTTCGAGTATCGCCTGCTCGAAGACGGCGCCCTGTTCCTGATGAAAGTCGAGCAGTGGCACTACAAATCCGATGACCAGGAGGAGTTCGACAAGAAGACCGCCGGCCGGACGGAGCTGTCCTTCGGCCCCGACGGCGAGGGGTGGGTGCACCGGGCTCCCCGCGGCTACGGCGGCGGTTCCAGCAGTGGCCACGTACGGAAGCCGGTGTCCGAGCTGACCATGCCGAAGCCCGCCTTCGGCGACTGGGAACCGCTCGCGAACTCGGGGCCGCTGTTCCTCCGGACCCCGGACGCTCCCGAGACCGATCCTCCGATGCCCGCCGAAGAGCGTCCCTGGCGCCCTTCCGTTCCCCTGCGCCCTTCCGACCTGGACGGGATGTTCACCGCGGGTACACGCTTTTCGTTGAGCGACAGCCGAAGTCTCGTCGAAATCGAACTTCGGGACGCCGGGGAACTCCGGATGCCCAGCGGCAGGCTGGTCGCCTCGGATCCGGCCTTCCTGGATGCGGAAGCCGGGCATTTCACGGTCACCGTGCCGCCCGGGGCGTACCGGGTCGAGCTCGCCATGATCCGGTTCGTCGACGAACCGGCCCACGAACGGGCCGCCGCCGCCAAACTCGTCGTCGCCGACGTTCCGGCGGTCACCTGGGAGGCCGCGCTCTGGCCGGGGCAGGACGCGCTCTTTCTCGGGGACGGGGAGTTCTACGGCTACGGCGTGGACAGCGGCACAGGCTGTTTCGCCGATGTCACGGCACTTCCCGAAGAGATGGACGACGAACTCCTGGAGAAGTTCACCGAGGTGGATCCCTTCTGCGAAGTGACTCCCGCCGGAGCAGACGGGAACATCATCGCGTTCACCACCGGCTGGGGTGACGGGAGCTATCCGACCTGGATCGGCCGGGCGGCCGACGGCACCCCGGTCTGCTTCGTCACCGACATGCTGATCCTCAACGACGCTCGGATATCGACAGCTTGAGCGAGCATCATGGCTCCATGGCCTTCACAGACGAAGAGATCGCGTACCTGCGTTCGCAACCCGTGGCCCGCTTCGCGACCCTGTCGGAAGACGGCGAACAGCCCGACGTCGTCCCGCTGGCGTTCGAGTTCGACGGCACGCACTTCTGGGTCGGCGGCGGGGGCGAGTCGGTCCTCGCGACCCGAAAGTTCCGCAACATCCAAGCGGGACAACGCAAAGTCGCCTTGGTCATCGACGACCTCGTCTCGCTCGACCCCTTCATCGCGCGCGGCATCCGGATCTACGGCGAGGCCGCCGATCCTGTCGACCGCGTGGGAATGGTGGGTCCGGGGATCTACGCACGCGTCACGCCGACGGTGTCGTGGAGCTGGAACCTGGCGGGCGAACCCGTTGGCGAGGCCTGGTACGAATCGAGGCGCGCGGTTCACGGCGACGCGTAAGGAGCACGTCCCGTGCGGTCCCGCCGATCTCCTGATGAGCCGGCTTCCGCCCGATCGTGCCGACAGCCGCTCCGTCGGCGGTGATCACAAAAAGGAAGCCCGCCCCTCCGCGTGACGGCCCTGCTGCCAGGCCAGGGCGGCGGCTCGGTCATGGGTCCATTCTTGTCGGGGGGCGGCGGTACGGTCGGGCTCATGCGGGAGCTGATCGTCACGGAGAACAGCACCATCGACGGCGTGATCGAACTGGCGGGCGACTGGTTCAGCCCGGGCGACACCGACCTCTCGGACGTCATGGCCGCCCTCCGCGAACAACGTGAACGAGCGGACGCGTTCCTCGTCGGGCGCGTCACCTTCGAAGACCTGCGCGGCTACTGGCCGAAGCAGACCGAGGACAAGACGGGGATCTCCGCGTACCTCGACTCGGTGAGCAAGTACGTGGTCTCCAGCACGCTGATGGAGCCGGCGTGGGAGAACACGACGGTCCTCTCCGGCGACCTGCGCACGGAGATCGAGAGGCTGAAGGGAGCCGAGGGCAAGGACATCGTGACGACCGGGAGCATCTCGCTGGTGCGGGCGCTCATCGCCGAGGGCCTCGTCGACGAGTACCGGCTGTTCGTCTACCCCGTCGTGGTCGGGGAAGGCCGTCGGCTGTTCGAGGGCGCCACCGGAGTCCCGGAACTTCGCCTGGTGGAGGAGCGGACGTTCACCTCAGGGATCGTGCTGCTGCGCTACCGGGCTCGGTAGGGTCGTATTCCGGCGTAGCGGCGGGAGAACGACGGAGGTGGCGGTCATGGTCGACGCGTCGAAGTTCACGGCCGAGGTGTTCGGCCGTGCGGCGGCCAGGCCCGACGTCCCGCCACGCCTGGCTCGGGCGGCCGACTGCGTCCGGGAAGGCAAGTTCAGCTGGGAAGAGGTCGCCTCCGGGAACTGCGAGCACCCGCTCGCGCAGGCGCTGTTCGCGCCGAGGGCCCAGGAGAAGCTGTGGCCGCTGCTGGCCGAGGTCGCCGCGGAACTGGAGTCGGCGCCCGCTCCGGCGGCCCCGCCCCGGCGCGCGCGACGAGCACCCGCGACGGACGACGACTTCAGCGAGCACACCTACCTCGAAGACCTGGCCGAACCGAACACGCATCCGGCTTGGCCGCAGAAGCGGGGTCGTGGCCGGTAGCGCCTACGGCTCCGGCGGGATCGTTATCCAGAACCGATCCTCCCCGTCGACGCGGCCGTCCGGCTCACCGCCGTTGGCCAGGATGACCCGCCGGGAAGCCGTGTTGCCGGCGTCACAGGTGAGCAGAACCCGGTGCAGGCCGAGGCGGCGGCATTCAGCGAGCCCCGCGCCGAGCATCCGGGTGCCGTGCCCCTGCCCCCGCCACGGAGTCGCGATGCCGTACCCGAGGTGGCCCCCGGTTTCGGTCAGCGCCGGGGTCAGCTCGTGACGGATTACGAGCTCCCCCAGGTAATGCGGGCCGGAGACGTACCAGAGAACGGTGGTGGGAACGCCCCAGAGCTGTCGCACTCCCCGCCGTTCGGCGACGAACCGCTCGAAGTCCGCGGTGGCGCGCTCCAGCAGCTCCGTCGAACCGCCGTCGGCCAGGCGATCCGCCAGCTCACCGTCCAGCCAGGACCGGCGCACCGTCGTCTTCGGCTGCATGAGCCGTGGCGGTTCGGGCAGTCGCATCTCCCCAGCGTACGAACAAGAGCGGCCCCGTGACTGGGTCACAGGGCCGCTCTGGTGTGGCGAGTGAGGGATTCGAACCCCCGAAGGCGTAGCCGTCTGATTTACAGTCAGATCCCTTTGGCCGCTCGGGCAACTCGCCGTGGCCGGGCAAGCCCGGTCGAGACGAAAGAATACCCAATGCCATGGCGGGCCGGTCAACCGGGTTCCGCAGGGCTAGGGTGGAAGCTCCTGACAAGCGAGTACGAGGTGTGAGAACACGTGGCGGATCCCTCTTTCGACGTGGTGAGCAAGGTCGATCGCCAGGAGGTGGACAACGCCCTCAACCAGGCCAGCAAGGAACTCGGTACACGGTTCGACTTCCGGGGTACCGGGACCAAGATCGACTGGTCCGGCGAGGAGGCGATCGCGATCGAGTCGGAGACCGAAGAGCGGGCGCTGGCGGCGGTCGAGGTGTTCAAGGAGAAGCTGATCAAGCGCGGCATCTCCCTGAAGGCCTTCGAGGCGGACGAGCCGGCGTTGTCCGGCAAGATCTACAAGATCGGCGGCAAGATCCTGCAGGGGATCGCGTCGGACAAGGCGAAGCAGATCGCCAAGTTCATCCGCGACGAAGGCCCCAAGGGTGTCCAGGCGCAGATCCAGGGCGACCAGCTGCGGGTGTCCGGCAAGAAGAAGGACCAGCTGCAGGACGTGATCGCCTTGCTCAAGGGCAAGGACTTCGAGATCGCGCTGCAGTTCACGAACTACCGCTGACAGCGGCATCGACAAGGCCACCTTCGGAAGCACCGAAGGTGGCCTTCGTCATACCTAAGACGCGGTGACCGTCCAGGTCCCGTCGCCTTCGAGCGAGACGTACGCGGGGCCGGGCACGGGCACGCTGCCCTTGTAGTCGCCGAGCTGGTTCACGGGGAGATCCGAGTAGTCGCCGCCGTGCACCCACACCGCGGTGTTGCCGTTGCCCTTGGTGGTGACGGCGACCGACGAGACGGCCTCGGGCACGAAGAAGACCACGTCGCGCTTGCCCGAGAGGGCCTTGCCCGGCTCCAGTACGGGCAGGCCGCTTTCGTCGGTGATGGTCAGCGTCCAGGCGGCGTTGGCCTTGATGGTGAACGTCTTCGCCTGGTAGCCGGGCATGTCGTTGATCCACTGCGTGCCCTTGTAGGGCCCGGCGTCGTTGACGATCAGCTCGTGCTCGGTGTTGACCGCGACGTGCCCGGAGCACTTCGGACAGTCGAAGGTCACGAAGCCGAGGCGCATCGGCCAGGTCGTGGGGACCGACGCGTTGCCCTTGCCCGAATGCTTCTCCACCGGCTGGGGGCCGGGTGGCGGGGTGGTGGTGGACGTCGGCGGCGGCGTGGGAGTCGCCGAAGGTGAGCGCAGCCCGTCCGACGCGGCCCGCGCGACGACGCGGCCCGTGTTCGGCGGCGAGCAGGCCAGCAGGCCCGCGGTCAGCAGCACGGCACTCGCGGCCGCGCACAAGCGCCTGATCACGTACATCCCCCTAGATGGTCACTCCTGGGATCTTCGCGGGCCGATAGCCCAGCGTTACCGGGCCACCCGGCCGAGCGATTCACGCCACCCGGGCGTGGGTTTCTTCCGCAACGCCTTCGCTGGAGTCCGAAATGGACAAATGCCCGTGTTGTAATCCGGCGATCGCGTTCAAGGAAGGTTCCGATGAAGCGCCGTTTCAGCTCCGCACTCGCCCTAGCGCTGTCACTCACCGTGATCGCGTCGCTGTTCACCTCCGCGCAGGCCGCGGAACGGCAACAGCTCGTGCCCGGCTACGGCTCGTACGCACGGCTGATCCGCTTGGAGCATTCCGCGATCGGCCGCGGCCGCATTCTCGCGTCGCTGACCAGCGAAGACGCCAGCGGCAAGTTCACCCCGATCATGGAAAGCACCGACGAGGGGCAGAGCTTCCACAAGATCGGCGAGGTCCGCGACCGCGACGGCCGCTACGGCATGTGCTGCGGAACGCTGTACGAGCTGCCGCAGCGGGTCGGCAGGCTCCGCGCGGGCACCCTGCTGTGGGCCGCGAGTTACCGTCAGGACGCCGGTCCGCAGCGGCGGATCGGCATCAAGATCTGGTACAGCCGGGACGCCGGACGCAGCTGGTCCTTCCTGTCCGAGGCCGCCCGCTCCCACAACCACGACGGCATCTGGGAGCCGGAGTTCGTCGTCGACGCGGGCGGCACGCTGTGGCTGCACTACGCCGACGAGACCGAGGCGCCGCAGTTCGCGCAGGTGATGAACCGGGTCGCTTCCACGGACGGGGTGCACTGGGGCACCAAGCAGCGCACGATGGCCATCCCGCCCCACCGGGTGCGGCCGGGGATGCCGATCATCCGCAGGCTCCCCGACGGCCGGTACTACCTGGCCTACGAGATCTGCAACTACGGAAACCGCTATTGCGACCCGTACTTCAAGATCTCCTCCGACGGCGCCAACTGGGGCGATCCTCTCGATCCCGGCACCCGCGTCACCACCGCCAGCGGCAACTACTTCCAGCACGCCCAGACGATCACGCTGTTCCCCGGCGGCCCGAACGGCGTACGGCTGGTGATGGTCGGGCAGATCTACACCAACGCCGCCGGCGTCCCCCAGCCCAAGAACGGCCAGGTCCTGCTGGCGAACGACAACTTCGGCGCCGGGAACTGGTACGAGCTGCCCGCGCCCGTGCACATCACCGGCATCCACAACAACTTCTGCCCCAACTACAGCTCGACCCTGCTGCCGGTCGACGGCGGCAAGAACGTGCTGCAGATCTCCACCGAGTACAACCTGGGCTGCAAGGCCTATTTCGCGAAGGGCCCCGCGTTCTGATCCACCCGGTAGTGTGAGCCGTCGAGCGAACGGCTACGAAGCGGGGGCTGAGGATGAAGGGCATCGTGCTGGCCGGGGGCAGTGGGACACGGCTGCATCCCATCACCCAGGCGGTCTCGAAACAGCTGCTGCCGGTCTACGACAAACCGATGATCTACTACCCGATCTCGGTGCTGATGTTCGCCGGGATCCGCGAAATCCTGATCATCTCGACCCCCGTCGACCTGCCGCATTTCCGCAGGCTGCTCGGCGACGGCAGCCAGTTCGGGCTCAGCTTCACCTACGCCGAGCAGGCCGCCCCCAACGGACTGGCCGAGGCGTTCGTCATCGGCGCGGACTTCATCGGCGATGACGACGTCGCGCTCGTGCTCGGCGACAACATCTTCTACGGCCAGGGGTTCTCCAGCCGGTTGCAGGCCGCCGTGACCGCGCTCGACGGCTGCGTGCTGTTCGGCTACCCGGTCAAGGATCCGCAGCGCTACGGCGTCGGCGAGATCGGTGCCGACGGCAAGCTCCTCTCCATCGAGGAGAAGCCCGAGAAGCCGAAGTCGAACAAGGCCATCACCGGCCTGTACTTCTACGACAACCAGGTCGTCGAGATCGCCCGTGACCTCAAGCCCTCGCCCCGTGGCGAGCTCGAGATCACGGACGTCAACCTCGCCTACCTGCGGCAGGACCGCGCGACCCTGGTCGACCTCGGCCGCGGGTTCGCCTGGCTCGACACCGGCACGCACGACTCGCTGCTGGAAGCGGGCCAGTTCGTGCAGGTCCTCGAACACCGGACGGGCGTCCGGATCGCCTGTCTCGAGGAGGTCGCGCTGCGGATGGGCTTCATCGACGCGGACCAGTGCTTCGCGCTCGGCGCGAAGCTGGCGAAGTCCGGCTACGGCGAATACCTGATGAACGTCGCGCGCACGCAGGGCGCTACCGGCTGAACAAGTGCTCCCGCAGGGTGTCGCCGGTGTAATCCGTCCGGAAGACACCCCGTTCCTGCAGGTGGGGAACGACGTCGTCGACGAACGCGTCCAGCCCGCCCGGGGTCAGATGCGGCACCAGCACGAAGCCGTCGGCGGCGTCGCTCTGGACGTACTCGTTCACCGAGTCCGCGACCTGACGGGCGGTGCCGACGAACTGCTGGCGCGCGGTCACCTCGATGACCAGTTCGCGGATCGAAAGCTTCTTCTCCTCCGCGATGGCCCGCCATTTCGCGGCCACGGCCAGCGGATCCTTCTCGTGCCGGACGCGGCCCCAGGTCAGTGGTTCGGCGTCGGGGTCCGGGTCGACCTCGGGTAGCGGGCCGTCGGCGTCGTAGGCGGAGAGGTCGCGGCTCCAGACCTGTTCGAGGAACTGGATCGCGGTCGCGGGCCGCACCTGCTGATAGCGGATCTCGCGTGCGTACTCGTGCGCGTCCTCCTCGGTGTCGCCGAGGACGAACGTCGCGGCGGGCATGATCAGCAGCTCGCCGGGCTCGCGGCCGTGGGCGGGCAGCCGCCGTTTGACGTCGGCGAAGAACTCCTTGCCGCTTTCCAGCGAACCGTGGCGGCTGAAGATGACGTCGGCGGTCTTGGCCGCGAACTCCCTGCCCTCGTCGGAATCCCCGGCCTGGATGACGATCGGCTGTCCTTGCGGTGTCCTCGGGACGGTGAACTCGCCGCGGATGTCGAACTGCGGTCCACTGTGGACGAAGCGGTCGATGCCGCGGGCGAAGACGCCGTTCTCCTTGTCCCCCACCAGCGCGTCGGGCGCCCAGCTGTCCCAGAGTTCCCGGACGGTGGCGAGGAACTCCTCGGCACGGCGGTAGCGGTCCTCGCGTTTCAGGAAGCCGCCGCGCCGGAAGTTCTGTCCCGTCCACGCGTCCGGTGAGGTGACGACGTTCCACGCGGCGCGACCGCCGGAGAGGTGGTCGATGCTCGCGACCTGCCGCGCGACCTCGTAGGGCTCGTTGAAGGTCGAGGACAGTGTTCCGGCGAGGCCGAGCCGGGTGGTGACCGCGGAGAGCGCGGCCAGGACGGTGGTGGTGTTCGGTCGCCCGACGACGTCGGAGTCGAGGATCTCGCCCGCGTGCTCGCGCAGGCGCAGCCCTTCGGCGAGGAACAGGAAGTCGAACTTGCCCCGCTCGGCGGTGCGCGCGAGATGCTCGAAGGACGAAAAGTCGATTTGGCTACCCGAACGCGGGTCGCTCCACACGGTCGTGTTGTTGACGCCGGGGAAATGGGCGGCGAGTTTGACCTGCTTGGGCATCTGTCACGCCTCCGCGTACTGGTTGGCGGCGACCCCGAGGCCGAGGTGCTCGCGCAGGGTGGTGCCGGTGTAGGCCTGCCGGAACACACCCGCCGCCTGGAGCGCGGGGACGGTCTCGGCGGTGAAGAGCGCCAGGTCGTCGGGAAGGACGGCGGGCCTGATGTGGAAGCCGTCGAGACCGCTCGCGGCGGCGAGGCGGGGCAGTTCGGCGGCCAGGTCGGCCGGGGTGCCGGTGAAGCTGAGCCCGCCGGCCGGGAAGGGGGCGTAGGCCTCCAGCGCATGACGGCGCCCGATGGCCGCCTGCTCGGTCTCGGCGAGCACGATCGACAGGCCCGCCAGGAGTTTGGCGTCCGGGAAACGCACGCGGGCGTCCCGGACCTCGTCGATCAGGACGACCTCGGCGCCGTGCGCGTACGGCGAGTCGCCGTACACCGCGACGACGGGGTGGCCCTGCGGCGGGCGCGGCGTGATCGAAGGTCCCTTGACGCTGAAGAAGCGGCCCTCGAAGTCGACGTAGTGCAGCTTCTCGCGATCGATGAAGCGGCCTGTCGGCTCGTCGCGGATGATCGCGCCGTCCTCCCAGCTGTCCCAGAGCTGGGCGATGACGTCGACGACCTCGGCGTTCTCCGCTTCGGCGTCCACCTCGGACGGCAGCGTGCGCCTGCCGAAGTGCGTGACCTCGGCTTCGGTGCGCGAAGGCGTCGCGAGGATGCCGGCGCGGCCACGACTCGCGAAATCGAGCGAAGCGACGGCCGTCGAGAGGTGGAACGGCTCGGTGTGCGTGGTGGTGACCGTCGGGACGAGGCCGATTCCGCTGGTCAAGGGGGCTATCGCGGCGAAGGTCAATAGCGCGTCGAGCCTGCCTCGGACGACCTCTTCACCGCCTGGTTGGAGCGCGAGAGTGTCGTCGAGGGTGACGAAGTCGAGCGAAGCCGCTTCGGCGAGCTTCGCGTGGGCTAGGTAGTGGGCGGCGGTGAACAAGGCTGCCGGGCGGACGCCGGAAACCCGCCAGGCGGCCGGATGCTGCCCGGCCCCGTCGAGCGCGACCCCGAGGTGCAACTGCTGTGCGGAACCCATGCCCGGGGAACTCCCGCGCCCACCCCTCGATTCCCCCTCCCACGAGGTGGGACACCTCTCCCCGGCCGGGGGGACGGGGTCAGAAGGGACGGCGGGCCATTTCTTCCAGGCGCCGGATGCGTTCGTCCATGGGCGGGTGGGTCGAGAAGAGCTTCGAGAGGCCCTCGCCCGGCTTGAACGGATTCGCGATCATGAGGTGCGACTGCGAGACCAGCTTCGGCTCCGGCACGAGCGGGGCCGCACGGGTCCCCCGGTCGAGTTTCCGCAGCGCCGACGCCAGACCGAGCGGGTCACCGGTGAGCTCCGCGCCCGACGCGTCGGCCTGGTACTCCCGCGACCGGCTCACCCCGAGTTTCACGATGGCGGCCGCGATCGGCCCGATCAGCACCAGGATCAGCGCGACCAGTGGGCTGTCGCCGTCCTCGCGGTCGTTGCCGCCGAAGATGCTCGCGAACATCGCGATGTTGGCGATCACGCTGATCACGCTCGCCAGCGCGCCCGCGACACACGAAATGAGGATGTCGCGGTTGTAGACATGCGACAGCTCGTGCCCGAGCACGGCCCGCAGTTCACGCTCGTCGAGCAGGTCGAGGATGCCGGTCGTGCAGCACACCGCCGCGTGCCGGGGGCTGCGGCCGGTGGCGAAGGCGTTCGGCGCCTGCGTGGGGCTGATGTAGAGCCTCGGCATCGGCTGACGTGCCGTGGTCGCCAGTTCCCGCACGATCCGGTACATCGCAGGCTGCTCGGCCTCGGAAACCGCCCGGGCGCGCATCGCCCGCAGCGCCAGCTTGTCGGAGTTGAAGTACGCGTAGGCGTTGACCGCCAGCGCCACCACCAGGCCGATGACCAGCGCGCCCCGGCCGAAGAAACCGCTGATCCCGACGATGAGCGCGGACAGCGCGCCGAGCAGGACGACGGTCTTCAGCCCGTTCTGGTGTTTGTGCACGGCGTCCTGCTCCTTTCTTTCTCCGAGGTTGGGGGCAAAGGGAGGTTACCCACCGGAAACAACGCGATCGGGGGACGCGAAGTTCCTTCGCCCGGACGAACCGCGGGTTATCGTCGAGTTCCGGAACGATCATGGGAGGCGCCTGTGCGAGGACCCGAACTGAGCCGCCGAGCCCTGCTCACGCTGGCCGCGGCCGGCGCTTCCGCGGTCGCCTTCGCTCCGGCGGCCAGAGCCGAGAAAGTCCTCCTCGTCGAGGTCGGGGGCAATCCGGAAGCGGTCGCGGTGAATTCCGTCACCGGCTTCGCCTACCTCTCGGACCCGTCGACAGGCTCGGTCGTCGTCCTCGACTCGCGGAGCGGCACCGTCGGCGCGGTGATCCCGGTCGGCGGCGAGCCCGCCGGCCTGGCCGTGGACACCGTGACCAACCGGATCTTCGTCACGAACCCGCCCGCCGGGACCGTCCTCGTCGTCGACGGGCTGGGCAACGACGTCGTCAGCGTCATCCCGGCCGGCCCCGGCGCGTCCAGGGTCGACGTCGACGAGCAGGCGAATCGCATCTACGCGGTCAGCGACCTCACCGGGACGCTCGCCGTCCTCGACGGCGTCGGCTGCCGCCTGGTGAAACTGGTCCCCGGGCCCACGCCCGGGCTGTCCTCGATCGCGGTGGACGGCGGCCGCAAACTCGCGTACGCCACCAGCACGCGCACGGACTCCCTCGAAATCTTCGACCTCGGCGCGGAGAAGTTCACCGGCGGGATCCCGGTCGGCAAGTCACCGACCGGGGTCACCGTGCACCGCGGGAGCGGAACGGTGTTCGTCGCGAATTCGGCGATCCATCATCTGTCCGTTGTGGACCCGGGCGCGCGCAAGGAGAAAGCGACCGTGCTCCTGCGCTCGGAATCGTCGGCGGTCGCCATCCACCAGGGCACGAACACCGTGTACGCCAACGGAGGCCCCAACGGCGTCGCCCGGATCGACGGCGTGACGAACCTGCTCACCGGTGATCTGTCACTCGGCGTGAACCCCGGCGCGGTCGCGATCGACCAGCGCTCCAAAACGGTGTACGTGACGGATCCCTTGCGCGGCAGGGTTTCCTTGATCAGGGATTTCTGAGTCGGGCCGGCCGAACTCGGCGTCGACGTCATCCCGGTCGCGGAAAAGCTCTGACGGCACTCGCCCGCCCCGCCATCCACGGGCATGATGGCGGGGTGAGCGAGTACGAATTGCGTGGCGGACTGCAACCGGACGTGTCGGCCGTGGCCGCCGTACTGGCACACCACGGTGTCGAAGGCCCGGACGGGACGGTGCCCAGCGAGGCGCTGGTCTTCGCCGTGTCCGGCGGGATCGGCGCGGGCTACATCCTGTGGGACTTCGCGCACGAGTCGATGTCGACCATCGTGTTCGGTTTCCGTGCGCGCTGGCAGTATCCGCACGACTGGCTCAAGTCCACAATGGACCGGCTCGGGCTCGGCGTCGACATCCACACCACCGGCGGCAAACGCGCCGCCGCGAAACGGCTCACCGCCGACCTCGAGGCGGGGCGACCGGTGATCGTCCTCCCCGACCGTGAGTCGCTCGGCTACTGGCATCTACCGCCGGAGATGTCCGGCGGTGGCGGGCATCTCGTCGTCGCGTACGGCGAGGAGGACGGCCGGGTGCTCGTCGACGACCGGAACCTCGCCCCGCTGACGGTCGACCGGAAGACGTTCGACGCCGCACGCGCCCGGGTCGGCTCGTACAAGAACCTGCTCGCGACGCCGCAGCCCGGCGAGGTCACCGACTGGCAGGCCGCCGTCCGCGGCGGGCTGACGGACTGCGCGCGGAACCTCTCGGCGCCGTCGAAGTCGTTCTCGCTGCCCGCCTGGGGACGCTGGGCGAAGGCGATGACCGACGACCGCGACCCCAAGGGGTGGCCGCGCGCGTTCGGCGAGCGGCGCGGGCTCGTCGGGGCGCTCCTCAACGTCTGGGAGAGCGTCACCCCGGCCGGGGCGGAGGGCGGGCACCTGCGCGGGCTGTTCGCCGACGCGCTCACCGAGGCATCCGGCCTGCTCGAACTGCCCGAGCTGGCCGAACAGGCGTCGACCTGGCGAGGGATCGGGGAACGCTGGGCCGAGCTGGCCGAGGCCGCCGTTCCGGCGTCGACAGCGGAGTTCGCCTGGGTGCGGGGCCTGGTCAGCGCGGTGTCCGCGGGCGTCCGTGAGGGCGACACGGGACAGGAGGCGGCCGCGGCGGCGGGCGAGGAGATGTGGAAGCTGCGCGCGCACTACAACGACGAGATGCCGTTCACCGACGGTGAGGTCGGCGACCTCTTCGCCGAGCTGGGCACGCTGATCCGGGACATCCACACCGCCGAGACCGCCGCGATCCGCGAGCTTTCCGAAACCCTGATGGAGTGAACCCGGGCAGGCGTCCGTTGCGCCGCGCGGCCGGATCACCACGCGATCGTTGAAGATCCACTTCGTGCACGCACATCCGCTGGGGACGACGACCGAGCGTCCCGCCCCCGAGATCCACCTGTACCGCCACCGCCTGCGTGTCACCGACCTGGACTACCTCGGCCACGTCGGGAACGTGCGGCTGCTGGACTACTTCCAGGAAGCGCAGGTCGCGATGCTCGACCCGCTGCGCGAACGTGTCTTCCAGACGGAAGGACCGTCCTACCTGATCGCGAAGCACAACGTCAGTTACGTGCGGCGGCTGACGTTCCGCGACCATCCGGTCGAGGTGGAGACCGTGGTCGGCCGGATCGGGACCTGCGACGTCGTGGTGAACAGCAGGCTGCGCGACGAGAGGTCCGTCTACGCGCGCTGCCGCACCATCTGGGTCGCGTGCACCCTGCCCGAAGGTGGCATCCGGCGTCTCGACGACGAGGAACGCACCCGGCTGACGCGGTTCAGCGGGACACTCGACGAGATCCCCTCCGCCCGCTGAGCAAGACTTCCGGCGGAATTCTTTTTAACCGTTAATGCTCCATTTCCCGCAACACCGTAAAACGGCTGGGCCGTTCAGCGGCTGATCATCACGCTTTTCGGCCGGTACCTTCGAAAGACCTCTCTCCCCTGCAGAGTCCCCGGAGGTATTTCATGCCACGGCCGAAGTCTGTCCGCTTCCTCGCGCCCTTGGTCGGCGCGCTCCTCCTGACGAGCGGGGTGGCCGTCGCCGCCCCGTCCGGCGAAGATCCGCAGTTCATCCGTCTGGCCAGCAGGACCTTCGATCCGCTCAGCGAGCGGACGGCCGCGAGCCAGGACTGGAAGGGCGCCTACCTGCTCCAGGTCCGCGGCTCACTGACCGACACCCAGCGCGAACGCTTGCGCTCGCTCGGCGTGCGAATCGGGACCTACATTCCCGATTTCGCCTACGTGGTGCGACTGAAGCCGGAGAACCGCGAATCGGTGGCGAAATTGAATTTCGTCCGCTGGCTCGGCGAATACCGCCCGGACGACAAGGTGGAAATCTCGCTGGCCGGGACGGGCAGCTATCTGGTGACGCTGGTCGAAACCGACGCGCGGGACCAGCGCGCGGTCGCCGAGCGGATCCTGCGGCTCGGCGGCGGCATCGAGGCGATCTCGCAGAGCGGGCAGCACCTCGTCGCGAAGCTCGGCTCCGGCCAGGCCGCCACCGTGGCGCAGGGTGCCGAGGTGCTCGCGGTCGGCGCGATCACCGCGCCCGGGACCGACATGGCGAACGCGCGGGAAAGCAGCGGCGCGAACTACATCGAGAGTGTCGGCGGGTACCGCGGCCAGGGGGTGCGCGGCGAGGTGATGGACGGCGGGCTGCGCGCCACCCACCAGGAGTTCAAGGCACGGCCGACCGTGCTGCACGGCACGAACTCGACCGACACCAGCCACGGCACTTCGACGTACGGCCAGATCTTCGCCTCCGGCGTGAGCGCGCCGCAGCGTGGCCTGCTGCCCGAGGCCCAGGGCATCTTCGCCACCTACAACAAGCCGGACCGCTACGCCCACACCAAGGAACTGGTCGACCCCGCGGGCAAGTACCGCGCGGTGTTCCAGAGCAACAGCTGGGGCGGCGGGCTGACGACGGCGTACAACTCGGTTTCGGCCGAGCTCGACCGCATCGTCTTCGACCACGACCTGCTGATCTGCCAGTCGCAGAGCAACGCGGGGACCCAGCAGTCACGGCCGCAGGCCTGGTCGAAGAACGTGCTCTCGGTCGGCGGGCAGTACCACTACAACACGCTGGGCCGCACCGACGACAAGTGGAACGGCGGCGCGAGCGTCGGCCCGGCCGCCGACGGCCGGATCAAGCCGGAACTGTCGAACTACTACGACCGGATCGACACCACGTCGTCCGGCAGCGACACCTCGTACACGACGTCGTTCGGCGGCACGAGCGGCGCGACCCCGATCACCTGCGGGAACGCCGGCCTGCTGTTCCAGATGTGGGCCGACGGCGTGTTCGACGGCGGCCCCGGCAAGGGCCGCGACGTCTTCACGAGCCGCCCGCACGCCGCGACCGCGAAGGCGCTGCTGATCAACGGGGCCGACCAGTTCGCGTTCACCGGCACCTCGCACGACATGACCAGGACGCACCAGGGCTGGGGCACCGCGAACGTGCGCTACCTGCACGAACAGGCCAAGGCGAACGGCTGGAAGCTGCCGGTGCTGGTCAACGAGACGGATCTGCTGGGCACCGGGCAATCCAAGAAGTACACGGTGGCGGTGAACGGGACCAAGCAGTTCAAGGCGACGCTGGCCTACACCGACCCGGCGGGCTCGCCGAGCGCGTCGGTGACCCGGGTCAACGACCTGACGCTGAAGGTCACCGCTCCGAACGGGACCGTGTACTACGGCAACAACGGGCTGAAGGCGGGCAATTTCTCGACCGCGGGCGGGGCGCCGAACACCATCGACACGGTGGAGAACGTGATCCTCGAGAAGCCCGCCGCGGGTACTTGGACGGTGGAGGTCGTGGCGACGCAGGTGAACGCCGACGGTCACCCGGAGACGTCGGCGACCGACGCGGACTACGCGTTGGTGGTTTCTTGACGGTGTGAGGGCCGCCACTGCGGTGGCGTCCGGCGAATGCGCCGTGAAGGCCCCCTTCCCTACCTTGACAGTAGGGAAGGGGGCCTTCACGTACTCGCGCACCGTGTTTCGAGGTGACGGAGAGCGGTCGGTTCAGGTGGGTCGTGAGTGGCGTTTCGGCTTAGAACCCGAAGCGCCACTCACGACCCACCAGGCCCACGCGTCACCATGATCACCCTCGGTAGCGCTTCGGCCGCGCATTGCCCGCGCCCGGATGGCGGAGACGTCTGCGCCGATGGCCGAGACGGCAGGTTTCGGTTAAGAGACGGAAATGTGAGAGCCCTGAATGGCCTGTAACGAGGCGACCCGAGGTGCCGACGTCTGGGATACGTGACGCGAGCCTAGGAGCCTTTCGATGACCACCTGCCGACTCTGCGGCTCGGCCCATCTCGCCAGCGTCGTCGACCTCGGAGCGACGCCGCCGTGCGAACGATTCCTGACCGCGGAGCAACTCGCGGAACCGGAACCGACCTACCCCCTGCACCTGCAGGTCTGCACCGAATGCTGGCTCGCCCAGATCCCGCCGCTGATCACCCCGGAAGAGACGTTCACCGAATACGCGTACTTCTCGTCGTATTCCGCCTCCTGGGTCGAACACGCCAAGACGTTCGTCGACGGCGCCGTCGAGCGGCTGGGTCTCGACGAGTCCTCGTTCGTCGTCGAGGTCGCCAGCAATGACGGCTACCTCCTCAAACACGTTGTGGCGCAGCAGATCCGCTGTCTGGGCGTGGAACCTTCGGTGAACGTGGGCCAAGCCGCGCGTGACGCCGGGGTGCCGACGAAGACCGCCTTCCTCAGCCCCGAAAGCGGACGTGACGTCCGTGAGGAACACGGTCCCGCCGACCTCGTCGTGGCGAACAACGTTTACGCACACATTCCGGACATCATCGGCTTCACCCACGGGCTCCGCGCCCTGGTGGCCGACGACGGCTGGGTCAGCATCGAGGTCCAGCACCTGCTGACGCTGATCCAGGAGAACCAGTACGACACGATCTACCACGAGCACTTCCAGTACTACACGGTGGAATCCGCGCGCAGGGCGCTTTCGCGCGGCGGATTGTCCGTTGTGGACGTCGAGCTCCTCCCCACCCACGGCGGTTCCATCCGGCTGTGGGCGCGCCCGGACGCCGTCGCGGGCGAGCCGAGCGAGCGGATGACGCAGATCCTCGACGCCGAGAAGGCGGCCGGACTGCACGAAATGTCCGGCTACACCGAATTCTCCGAGCGGGTCACCAAGGTCCGGCTCGATCTGAACAAGTTCCTCACCGACGCGGCGCTCGAAGGCAAGACCGTCGTCGGTTACGGCGCCCCGGGCAAGGGCAACACGCTGCTGAACCACTGCGGCATCCGCCCGGACGTCCTGCGGTACACCGTCGACCGCAACCCGTACAAGCACGGCCGCTTCACCCCCGGTACCCGGATCCCCATCCTCCCGCCGGAGCGCATCGAAGCGGACAAGCCCGACTACGTGCTCGTCCTTCCGTGGAACCTCCGGACGGAACTGACCGCCCAATTGTCCTTTGTGGACGAATGGGGCGGGAAACTGGTCTTCCCCATCCCGCACCTGGAAATCGTCGAGGTGAAGTCGTGAAGGTAGTCCTCTTCTGCGGCGGCTACGGCATGCGGATGCGCAACGGTGACGCGTCCGACGTGCCCAAGCCGATGGCCATGGTCGGCCCCAGACCCCTGATCTGGCACGTGATGCGGTATTACGCGCATTTCGGGCACACCGAGTTCATTCTCTGCCTCGGTTACGGCGCGCACCACATCAAGGAGTTCTTCCTCAATTACCAGGAAACCGTCTCCAACGATTTCGTCCTGCGGAACGGCAAGGCGGAACTGCTCTCGACCGACATCGCGGACTGGTCGATCTCCTTCGTGCAGACCGGCCTCGAATCGGCCATCGGCGAGCGGCTGCGCCGGGTGCGCCCGCATCTCGACGGCGACGAGATGTTCCTCGCCAACTACGCCGACGTCCTCACCGACGCCCCGCTGCCGGAGATGATCGAGCGGTTCAAGAACACCGACGCCGGCGCGTCGATGATGGTCGTGCCGCCGCAGTCGTCGTTCCACTGCGTCGAGATGGGCGAGGACGGCCTGATCGGAGCGCTGACCCCGGTCAGCGAGATGCCGCTGTGGGAGAACGGCGGGTACTTCGTGCTGCGCCAGGAGGTCTTCGACCACATCCCCGAGGGCGGCGACCTGGTGGCCGACGGCTGCGGCGAGCTCGCCAAGCAGGGCAAGCTCCTGGCGTACCCGTACCGCGGGTTCTGGAAGCCGACCGACACCGTCAAGGAACGCGTCCAGCTGGACGACGCCTACGCGCACGGAGACCGCCCCTGGGCACGCTGGGAACGCGAACCCGCGACGGCGGGCACGGCGTGATCGGACTCGGTACCGGCGGGATCGAGCGGATCGTCGCGCTCGGCGCGCATTGTGACGACATCGCCATCGGGGCGGGCGGCACACTGCTGACGCTCTGCGCGGCCAACCCGGGTGTCCGGGTCGACGCGCTCGTCCTGTCCGGCGGCGGCACCGAACGGGAGGCCGAGGAGCGCGCCGCGCTCACGGCCTTCTGCCGGGGTGCCGACGTCGAGGTCACCGTGCTCAAACTGCCCGACGGCCGGTTCCCCTCGCACTGGGAAGAGGCCAAGAACGGGCTGGAGGAGCTGCGCCGCCGCACCGACCCGGACCTCGTCCTCTCCCCGCGCACGGCCGACGCGCATCAGGACCACCGCGGCCTGGCGACGCTGGTGCCGACGGTGTTCCGCACCCATCTCCAGCTGGAGTACGAGATCGCCAAATGGGACGGCGACCTCGGCAAACCCTCCGCTTACGTCCCGCTCTCCCCGGAGCTCGCCGAGGAGAAGGTCCGTCTGCTGCAGGAGCATTACGCCTCTCAACGGCACCGGCCTTGGTACGACCGGGAAGCCTTCCTCGGCCTCGCCCGCATTCGCGGTATCGAATGCGGGCAGCGCTATGCCGAGGCCTTCGACCTCAAAAAACTGACGCTCGACCTCACTTCGAAAGGCTGAAAGCCATGCGTGTGCTGCTGACCGGGCACAAGGGTTACCTGGGCACGGTGATGGCCCCGGTGCTGGCCGCCGAAGGCCACGAGGTGATCGGCCTCGACTCCGGTCTCTACGACACCTGCGTGCTGGGCCCCCAGCCCGAGGACCCCGAGGGCTTCGAGGTCGACCTTCGTGACGTCACGGCCGAGCACGTGGCCGGGGTGGACGCCGTGATCCACCTCGGCGCGCTGTCCAACGACCCGCTCGGTTCGCTGGCGCCGGAGCTGACCTACGACATCAACCACCACGCTTCGGTCAAACTCGCCAAGCTGGCGAAGGACGCCGGGGTCAAGCGGTACCTCTACGCCTCGACGTGCTCGGTCTACGGCGCCTCCGGCGGCGACGGCCTGGTCGACGAGGACGCGCCGCTGCGCCCGGTGACGCCGTACGCCGAGTCGAAGGTGCGGGTCGAGGACGACGTCCAGGAACTCGCCGACGGCGACTTCAGCCCGGTGTACATGCGCAACGCCACCGCGTTCGGCTTCTCGCCGCGGCTGCGCGGCGACATCGTGCTCAACAACCTGACCGCGCACGCCCACCTGTCCGGCGAGGTGCTGGTGCTCTCCGACGGCACGCCGTGGCGTCCGCTGGTGCACGCCAAGGACATCGCGCGCGCGTTCGCGGCGGCCCTGGTCGCGCCCAAGGAAGCCGTCCACGGCAAGGCGTTCAACATCGGCACCGAACGCAACAACGTGACCGTCGCCGAGATCGCCGAAGAGGTCGTCGAGGCCGTTCCCGGCTCGACACTGCGGATCACCGGCGAGGCGGGCGCGGACCCGCGTTCGTACCGGGTCGACTTCTCCCGGTTCCGCGCGGCGATCCCCGGCTTCGAGTGCGACTGGTCGGTCAAGGACGGCGCGGTCGAACTGATCCAGGCCTACCGGACCCACGGCCTCACCGAGCACGGCTTCCAGCGCCTGTTCACCCGGCTCGCACGGCTGCAGGACCGCACCGCCGCCGGCGAACTCGACGACACCTTGCGACGTCGCTGATGACACACCGGGACCTGGAGACGGGCGCTGACCTCGAGAAGCTGGTCGAGCGCCTGTATCCGCTGTGCCGCAGCATCACCGGCGACGGCGTCCGCCGCACGCTGGAGATCGTCGGCGAGCACATCCCGCTGGAGATCCACGAGGTCCCCACCGGCACCCAGGTGCTCGACTGGACGGTGCCGCAGGAGTGGAACATCCGCGACGCGTACATCAAGGACGCGTCGGGCCGCCGCGTGGTCGACTTCCAGGAGTCGAACCTGCACGTCGTCGGCTACAGCGTCCCGATCTCGCGGAAGATGCCGCTCAGCGAGCTGCGCGAACACCTGCACACGCTGCCGGACCAGCCGTCCCTGGTGCCGTACCGGACCAGCTACTACTCGCCGACGTGGGGTTTCTGCCTGGCACAGGACACCCTCGACGCGATGCCGGACGGCGAGTACGAGGTGCACATCGACTCCACCCTCGCCGACGGGCACCTCACCTACGCCGAACACGTCGTGCCGGGCGAGGTCACCGACGAGGTGATCATCTCCTGCCACACCTGCCATCCCTCGCTGGCGAACGACAACGTCGCCGGGATCGCGATCGCGGCCGCGTTCGCGCAGACGCTCGAAAAGCCACACCACACCTATCGTTTCCTGTTCATGCCGGGCACGATCGGCGCCATCACCTGGCTCGCGCGCAACAACGAACGCGTCGGCCGGATCAAGGCGGGGCTCGTCCTCGCGTGCGCCGGTGATCCGGGATCGCTGACGTACAAGCGAAGCCGTCGTGGCGACGCCGTGATCGACCGCGTACTCGCGTACGTCCTCGCCGATCGCACGCACAAGATCCTGGACTTCTCGCCGTACGGATACGACGAGCGCCAGTTCTGCTCCCCCGGCTTCAACCTCGGTGTCGGTTCGCTGACGAGGACGCCGTACGCGGGTTACCCCGAGTACCACACCTCGGCCGACAACCTCGATTTCGTTTCCACGGCGGCGATGGAGGAAACCCTCCGGACCCTGCGGGACGTGCACACCGTTCTCGACCGCGACCGCAGCTACGTCAACCTCAGTCCCTACGGCGAGCCGCAACTCGGCAAGCGTGGGCTGTACGACTCGCTCGGCGGCCGAAGCGACGCCAAACAAGCCCAGATGGCCATGCTCTGGGTGCTCAACCTCTCGGACGGCGAGCACAGCCTGCTCGACGTCGCCGAGCGGTCCGGGCTGCCGTTCGATTCCGTCGCCGCCGCCGCTCAGGCGCTGCACGACGCCGGATTGCTCAAGGATTAGAGGCCGATGCGATCACTGCTGCGTTCCCAAGCCGTCCGGGCCATGGCCGGACGGCTCAGCTGGGGCCTGGGCGACCAGGCCGTCTCCAGCATCACCAACTTCGTGGTCGGGCTGTTCGTGGCGCGCTCACTCGGCACGTTCGCCTTCGGCATGTTCAGCCTCGCCTGGGTCAGCTACGGCGTGGTGCTCAACCTGTCGCGCGGGCTGACGACGGATCCGCTGATGGTGCGGTTCTCCGGGGTACCCACCGGGACCTGGCGGACGGCGACCGCCAAGGCGACCGGCACGGCGCTCTCCGCGGGTGTCGTCGCCGGTGCGATCAGTGTGGTCGCCGGTCTCGTGGTGGGCGGCCCCATCGGCGGCGCGTTCGTCGCGCTCGGGATCGTCATCCCCACCCTGCTGCTGCAGGACGCCTGGCGGTTCACCTTCTTCGCCGCCGGGCACGGGAAGAAGGCGTTCGTCAACGACGTCGTCTGGGGTATCGCGCTGATCCCGGCGCTGTTCATCGCGCACCGGTGGTTCGACACGGTCATCGCCTTCATCCTGGCGTGGGGGCTTTCCGGGGCGGTCGCCGCCGGGTACGGCTGTCTGCAGGCGGGCGTCCGGCCGGATCCGCGCGGCACGCTCGAATGGCTCAAACGGCACCGCGACCTCGGCGCCCGGTACGTGATCGAGAACGTCAGCAACGCCGGTTCGACCCAGCTGCGGATGTACGGCCTCGGCGCGATCGCCGGGCTGGCGAGCGTCGGCGCGGTGCGCGGCGCCGAACTGCTGCTCGGACCGTTCTTCGCCCTTTTGATGGGACTTTCCCTGGTCACGGTGGCCGAAAGCGCACGGGTGCTCCAACGGGCCCCGCACCGCCTTCGGAACTTCTGCGCCGTTCTCGGTGCCGGCCAGGCGGCCGCGGCCCTGCTCTGGGGTCTCGCCCTGCTTCTGGTACCCGACGACGCCGGCCGGTTCGTGCTCGGTGACGTCTGGGATCCCGCCTCGCAGTTGATCCTCCCGGTGACCATCGGTATCGCCGCGGCAGGGTTCAACACCGGGGCGGCCGCCGGATTGCGTGCGCTCGGCGCTGCGAAAAGGAGCCTTCGCGCCCAGCTGATCAACTCGGCCGGCTACGTCGGTTTCGGGCTCATTGGCGCCTTCTTGGCCGGGGCGTCCGGATCCGCTTGGGGGGTCGCGTTGGCGATCACCAGCGGATCAGCGGTGTGGTGGCTCCAGCTGCACATCGCCCTCAAAGAACACCTGACTTCGGAGAAGGAAGAAATGAGGACGTCATGAGCACCGCTCCTCGGCTGAGCATCGGGCTCCCGGTCTACAACGGCGAGGACTACCTCGCCGAATCGCTGGACGCACTCCTCGGCCAAAGCTACGAGAACTTCGAACTGATCATCTCGGACAACGCGTCCACGGATCGCACCGAAGAGATCAGCCGTGGGTACGCGAAGCTGGATTCCCGCGTGCGCTACGTGCGGCAGCCGGTGAACATCGGCTGCGCGCCCAACCACAACTACTGCGTCGACATCGCCCGCGGTGAGCTGTTCAAATGGGCCTCCGACGACGACCTCTACGCGCGCGACCTGCTGGAGCGTTGTGTCGAGGCGCTCGACGAGCACCCCGAGTTCGTCCTGTCGCACTCGTGGACGGCGATGATCGACGAGAAGGGCATCGTCACGCAGGCGCTGGAGTACCCGCTCAACACGGTTTCGCCGCACGCCGCGGAACGCTTCCGCAGCACGCTGTTCGCGCCCGGCGGGGACGACGACGGCGCGGTCATCCGCACCGACGTGCTGCGCCGCGTCGCGCCGCTGGACAGCTACCACCACGCGGACCGCACGATCATCTCGGAACTGGCCCTGCACGGCCCGTTCCACCAGGTGCCCGACTGGCTGTACTTCCGGCGCGACCACCCCGGCCGCTCCGAACACGAGCACCCCACCGTGCGCAGGCGTGCCACCAACCTCGACCCGAAGCGGGCCGACAAACTGCGTCACCCGATGATCCGGCTGCTCGGCGAGTACGTCCTGGGTTACGCCAACGCGATCCGCAACGCGCCGATCTCCGGCGCGGAGAAGCGCGAATGCTTCCGGTACCTGCGGCAGTGGATGCTGAACCGGGCCGGGAACCCGGCCATGGGACGGATGCCGGTGCAGGCCGAGGCCGAAACCGGTCCGCGTGAGGTGTCGGTGGTCTCGGTAGTGGCCGGCCAGGAGGGACGACTCCCTTGACCTCGCCCGCGAGAATCGGGCTGTTCGGACTCCTCGGATCCGGGAACCTCGGCAACGACGGTTCCTTCGAGGCGGTTCTCGGGTACTTGCGCGCGGAACATCCAGACGCCGCGCTCAGCGTGATGTGCGGCGGTCCGGAAATCGTCGCGTCGCGCCACGAACTCGAGACGACCGCGTTGAACTGGTATCAGGGTGAGTACCGGACGGCCTCGGGACCGCTGTCCATCGCCATGAAGGGCTTCGGGAAACTCGTCGACGTCTTCCGCACGGCGGCGTGGGCACGCCGCCAGGACGTGGTGATCGTGCCGGGGATGGGCGTCCTCGAATCCACCCTTCCGTTGCGCCCGTGGGGTTTCCCGTACGCCTTGCTGCTGCTTTCGGCGTCCGGCCGTCTGGTCGGCACCAAGGTGGCCTTGGTGAGCGTCGGCGCCAGCGTGAGCACGCACCGGGCCACCCGGTCGATCATCGGCTGGGCCGCGCGGCTGGCGACGTTCCGGTCGTACCGGGACGAGCCGTCACGGGAAGCGATGCGCACGATGGGGGTGGACGTCACGAACGACCGCGTCTACCCGGATCTCGCCTTCGCCCTCCCGGCACCGTCGGAACCGGTGCAGCCCCGCTCCGTCGGGGTCGGCGTGATGGCCTATCGCGGCGGGAACGACGACCGGGCGCGCGCCGACGAGATCTACGAGTCCTATGTGGACAACATGACCCGGTTCGTCGCCAGGCTCGTCGCCGACGGCCGCCCGGTGCGGTTGTTCATCGGCGACCAGGCCGACCGGCAGGTCGTCGACGAGATCATCCGGGAGCTGGATTCCCCGCTGATCGCCGCCGCCGATACGTCCACTTTGGACGATGTGCTGCGGGCGATGTCGGCGGTCGAGACCGTCGTCGCCACCCGCTACCACAACGTCCTGTGCGCGCTGAAGCTGGCGAAACCGACGCTGTCCGTCGGGTACGCCGGCAAGAACGACGTCCTCATGACCGCACTGGGGCTGGGGGACTTCTGCCAGTCCGCCAAGGAGATCGATTTCGACGCGCTGGTGCGCCAGTTCACCGAACTCGAAACCCGGGCGGGCGAACTGACCGGGATCCTGGCGAAACGCGGCGACGAACAGGTACGACTACTGGACGAGCAGTTCGCCGAACTGTCGGCCGCCTTCCTGCCGATGGGAGTCCGATGAAGGTGATCCCGGTGCCCGCCATCGCGGGCGCGTTCCTGTTCGAGCCGACCCCGCACGCCGACGAGCGAGGCTTCTTCAGCCGCACGTTCGACGCCGACGTCGTCCGATCGGCCGGGATCGACCCGAACGGGTTCCTCCAGGACAGTGTTTCCCGGTCCCGCAAGGGAGTGCTGCGCGGGATGCACCTCCGCTCCGGCGAGGGTGAGGCGAAACTGGTCCGGTGCTCGTGGGGCGCCGTCTTCGACGTCGTCGTCGACCTGAGGCCGGATTCGCCGACCTATCTCGGCAAGGAGACGTTCGACCTGTCCGGGGAGACCCAGGTCTCGCTGTACATCCCGGCCGGGTGCGCGCATGGTTTCCAGGCGCTCACCGAGTACGCCGACGTCTCCTACCGGATCGACCGCGCGCACGATCCCGCCGAAGACGTCGCGATCGCCTACGACGACCCCGAACTGGCGATCGACTGGCCGCTTCCGGCGGCCTTCGTCTCGGAGCGGGACCGCCGTGCCCTCCCGCTCTCCGCGGTACTACAGAACACGAGGTGAGATAGACGTGTCCCGTCAGCTTCCCGAGTCCATGCGGGCCAACGAGCGTCTCCACGCGATGATCCCCGGAGGCGCGCACACCTACGCCAAGGGCGACGACCAGTACCCGGAGAACCTGGCACCGGTCATCTCCCACGGGCGCGGCGCGCATGTCTGGGACGTCGACGGGAACGAGTACATCGAGTACGGCTCGGGGCTGCGCGCGGTCAGCCTCGGGCACGTGCACCCGCGGGTCAGCGAAGCGGCCCACCGGGAGATCGACCGGGGCGCCAACTTCGCCCGTCCGTCCATTGTGGAGGAACGGGCGGCGGCGAAGTTCCTCGAAACCGTTCCCACCGCGGAAATGGTCAAGTTCGCCAAGAACGGCTCGGACGCCACCACGGCCGCGGTCAAGCTCGCCAGGGCGGCCACCGGCAGGCCGCTGGTGGCGATCTGCCGCGACCACGCCTTCTTCTCCATCGACGACTGGTTCATCGGCACCACGGCGATGTCCACGGGCATCCCCGATGAGATCACCGAACTCACCGTGTCGTTCCCCTACGGCGACCTGCCCGCGACGGAACAGATGCTGCGGGAGCACGAAGGCCGGATCGCCTGCCTGATCCTGGAGGCGTCCACCCAGCTCGAACCGCCCGCCGGATACCTCGCCGGCCTGCGGGACCTCGCCGACCGCTACGGCTGCGTCCTGGTCTTCGACGAGATGATCACCGGATTCCGCTGGTCCGAGGCTGGCGCGCAGGGGCTCTACGGCGTCACGCCGGATCTCTCGACGTTCGGCAAGGCGCTCGGCAACGGATTCGCGGTCTCGGCGCTGGCGGGCAAACGCGAACTGATGGAACTCGGCGGCCTTCGCACCGCCGGGGACCGCGTCTTCCTGCTGTCCACCACGCACGGCGCCGAGACGCATTCACTGGCCGCCGCGATCGCGGTCATGGAGACCTACACCGAAGAAGGCATCGCCGCGCGGCTGCACGCGCTCGGCGACCGGCTCGCCGCCGGGGTCCGCGAAGTCGCGGCCTCGGCCGGAGTCGAGGAACACGTCGTCGTGCGCGGCCGGGCGAGCAATCTCGTCTTCGGCACGCTCGACGCGGAAAAGAAACCGTCGCAGGACTACCGAACGTTGTTCCTGCGGCAACTGGTCACGGGCGGGGTCCTCGGACCGTCGTTCGTGGTCAGCAGCGCGTTGTCCGAAGAAGATATCGACCGAACGGTCGAAGTGGTCTCGCAGGCCTGCCTCGTGTATCGCAAAGCTCTCGACGCGGATGACCCGGCGCCGTGGCTGGGTGGCCGTTCGGTCAAGCCGGTGTTTCGGAGAAGGGTATGAGTTCAGGGATCGCATATCGCTCGGCCGGCTCGCGCACGCTTTGCGTCGCGTTGTCGGTATTACTGCTCCAGGTCGCCGTTGAAACCACAGCGGTGGCGACTCCAGAGCCGACTCGAGGGGTGTGCGGCACGACCGTCGGCGTCCCTTCCGCCCCGGAAGGCGCCCAGGTCATCGAACCGGGCACCGACCTGACCGACAGGACCCGGTTCAGCCCGCCGGGGAGCACGTTCTGGCTGGCACCCGGCGAGCACACGCTGAGTTCCGACCAGTTCGGCCAGGTGATGCCCAAGGACGGCAACGTCTACCTCGGCGCGCCCGGCGCCGTGCTCAACGGTCGCGGGCTCAACCGCGCGGCCTTCACCACGTCGGCCAAGGACGTGGTGATCCGCGGGCTGACCATCCGCGGCTTCGTCGCCGAACGGGATCAGGGCGTTGTCAACCACGACTCCGGCGAACGCTGGACCATCGAAGGCAACGTCATCGAGAACAACGAAGGCGCCGGGATGATGACCGGCACCGGCCAGCGGGTGATCGGGAACTGCCTGCGGAACAACGGTCAGTACGGCATCAACGCCTACCGGTTCGGTGGCGGGCTGGCCGATCTGGTGATCGAAGGCAACGAGATCTCCGGGAACAACACCGGCGACTGGGAAACGAAGGTCCCTGGCTGCGGTTGCAGCGGCGGTGCGAAGTTCTGGGCCGTGAACGGCGCCGACATCGTCGGCAACTGGGTCCACGGCAACCACGGTGTCGGGCTCTGGGCCGACACGAACAACAACGATTTCCTCATCGAGGACAATCTGATCGAGGACAACGCGTCCGAAGGGCTGTTCTACGAGATCTCCTACAACCTGGAGCTGATCGGGAACACTTTCCGGCGCAACGCGCTGGTACAGGGCCGCACCCGGGCCGCCAAGGGCGACAACTTCCCGGTCGCCGCGGTGTACCTGAGCGAGTCCGGTGGTGAGCCGAGGCTGCCCGCCCGGACCAGCCGGATCGACATCCGGGGCAACATGTTCTCCGACAACTGGTCGGGGATCACGCTGTGGGAGAACGCGGACCGGTTCTGCAACAGTCCGGCCAACACCTCCACGCTCTCCTGTACGGCGCTGGTCTCACCGACGCCCACCTGCTCGGATCCGGGCATCGCGACCGAGCCGCTGTACGGCGACTGCCGGTGGAAGACCCAGCGCGTTTCGGTGCACGAGAACACGTTCGAGTTCGATTCGACGATGGAGGGCTGTCTCGGCCTCTGCGGGCGGATGGCGGTGCTCTCGAACTACGGGACCTTCCCGGCCTGGTCGCCGTACCGGGGTGCCGTGGTCTCGGAGGCGATCACCTTCCGGCAGGACAACCGGTGGTACGACAACCAGTACTACGGGCCTTGGACGTTCGTCGCCCACGACACGTCGCGGCGGCTGACCGCGGAACAATGGAAGGCGGCGCCCTATCTGCAGGACACCTGCAGCGGGTTCGGAGAGTCGATGACCTGCTGAAGGTTCACCTGTAAGTGTCCATCTGAGACGGTCCGAAGTGGCCTACCGTTTCGGGTATGCCCGCGTTCCTGGTCATCTTGATGCTGCTCGCGACAGGGGTCGTCACGGCCTTACCGGCCGAGGCTTCCCCTGTCGCGGTCTGCGACGCGGGACCGGTGAGCCCGTCGAAACCCGACGGCGCCGTGGTCGTCGAACCCGGGACCGACCTTTCCGTGAAGACGCGCGAACTCCCGGCCGGCACGACGTTCTGGCTGGCCGGGGGCAAGCACACGCTCGGCGCGGACGAGTTCGGGCAGATCATCCCGAAGGACGGCAACGCCTATCTCGGCGCGCCCGGCGCGGTCTTGGACGGTGGCGGCGTCAACCGCTACGCGTTCACCCAGCAGGCGCGCGACGTCGTCATCCGCGGCCTCACGATCCGCGGTTTCGCGGCACCGCGGGATCAGGGTGTGGTCAACCACGACTCCGGCGAGCACTGGACCATCGAGGGCAACACCATCGAAGCCAACCGCGGCGCCGCGATGATGGCGGGACCGCGTCAGCAGATCCGGCGGAACTGCCTGCGGAACAACGGGCAGTACGGCATCAACGCCTACCGGGCGGGCGACGGGATCACCGGGCTGCTCGTCGAGGGCAACGAGATCACCGGGAACAACACCGACGACTGGGAGAAGCAGGTTCCCGGTTGCGGCTGCAGCGGTGGCGCCAAGTTCTGGGCCGTCGACGGCGCCGACGTCCGCGGCAACTGGGTCCACCACAACCACGGCGCCGGCCTGTGGGCGGACACGAACAACAACGACTTCCTCATCGAGGACAACCTGATCGAGGACAACGAGGCGGAGGCGTTGTTCTACGAGATCTCCTACAACCTCGTGGTCCGCGGGAACACCTTTCGCCGGAACACCCTCGTCCAGGGCCGCGCGTTCGCCGCGCGGGGTGACGACTTCCCGGTCGGGACGATTTATCTTTCCGAGGCCGGCGGGGAACCTCGTATTCGTGCGCGAACTTCCTCGGTGGAGATCGTCGACAACGTCTTCGAGGACAACTGGGCCGGAATCACCCTGTGGGAGAACGCGGACCGCTTCTGCAACAGCCCGGCGAACACCTCGTCCGGCTCGTGCACCCGGCTGGTCCCCTCGGTTTCGACCTGTTCGGCGCCCGGAATCGCGTCACGGCCGCTGTACGACGACTGCCGCTGGAAGACCCAGCGGGTTTCCATTCACGGCAACAAGTTCTCTCACGGGCCTGATTGCTCAGGTCTGTGCGGGCGGATGGCGATGCTGGCGAACTTCGGGACCTTTCCGGAGTGGTCGCCTTATCGCGGCGATGTCGTTTCGGAGGCGATCACCTTCCGGCAGGAGAACCGGTGGTACGACAACGCTTATACGGGAGCTTGGCGGTTTGTCGTTCATGACACTTCGCGGACGGTGGGGGCTTCGGCTTGGCAGGGGGCTCCTTACTCGCAGGACGCCTGTAGTTCTTTTGGGGATGGTGGCTGCTGAGCGGCTCGGCTTCGAGTGGGGAAGATTTGAGACGTTGAACGTCTCAAATCTTCCCCACTCGCCCGAATTTTGGCGCGACAGGTCCGTTCATGCTCCTCGCAGCCCATTCTTGTCGGTGGTGGGGCGCATGGTGATCCGGTGCTACGAGGAACCTGGACGAGCAGTCCACTTCTGACCGACGGTCCGCTGGTCGTTCGAGCGGCCGAGCTCGAGGCCGCCGGTGTACCGAACCGGACCGTTACGCGCCGGTGCGCTCCGGGCGGTCCCTGGCAGCGGCTACTGCCCGGAATCGTGCTGCTCCACAGCGGAGAACCCACCGACGAACAACGACTCCAGGCCGCGCTGCTCCACGGACGCGGTGACGCGAGCCTGACCGGCCTCTGGGCGCTCCGCCACCATGGTTTGGAGCGACTACCACCACCAGAAGACGTGCACATCCTGGTCCCTCACGATCGCCGGGTCGCAGCGACGGGCTTCGTGTACGTCGAACGAACTCGAAATCCGCCCCGCCCTCACCTCCGAGGTGGTCTCCCGGTCGCCCCGGTCCCCCGAGCCGTCATCGACGCCGCCCGACGCCTCACCGACGAGGACGAGATCCAAGCCCTCATGGCCGAGTCGGTCCAGCGCCGGTTCTGCACCCCCGAAATGCTCACCCACGAACTAGACCAAGCGGGCCGCACCGGAACAGCGCTGCCTAGGAAGGCCCTGACCCCACTCCTCGCCGGAGCGAGATCCGTCGCCGAGGCCGACGCCTGGCGTCTCTGGCGAAGATCCGGTCTCCCGCCAGGCCACTGGAACGTCCCGATCTTCGACGCGAACGGCAACTACATCGCCACCCCGGACTTCTGGTGCGACGAGATCGCCTTCGCCTGGGAGATCGATTCCTACCGCCACCACGCGAACCTCGAAGACCATCGCGCCACCGTCGCCCGCAACGCGAGATACGTCGCCGCCGGGATCGTCGTGCTGCAGACACTTCCGTCCCGGCTGCGCACCGAGCCGGACGAGGTCGAGCGCGAGCTTCAAGCCGCGTTCCGGACCGCGCAGGCTCGCCCTCGCCCGGCCGTCAGGCGGGCCGCGTGAGCCGGTCCACCGCCCACGCCACCACCGGCACCACCGTGACAGCCACCCCGAAACCCCCGAAGGTGTCCGTCGGATAGTGCGCCCCGAGCGCCACCTCGGCCCACCCCATCGCGAGGCCCGCGAAAGCGACCAGGCCCACCAGCACCCCGGCCCCGCCAAGAGGCCCGAGACCGCGCACGTCGATCACCAGCAGAGCGACCACGGTCGCCACCGTCACCGCGAAGGCCGTGTGCCCACTGGGGTACGAGAGGAATTCGCCATGGATCAGCCTGCCGGTCAGGGGTTTCAGGCCGGTGGTCAGCGCCACGGTCACCCCGGAGGCGGCCACGAGCAGGATCGCCGTCCGTGGCCGTCGGTGCCGCAGGCACAGCCAGCCGAACAGCGCGATGACGATGATCGCGCCCACCGGTTCGCCCGCGAAGTCGATCGCGGTCGCCAGGTACCAGAGCGGCCCTTCGACCCGGTCGACGACGGGGAGGACGAGGGCGTCCAGCCCGGCGGTGTGGGAGGTCCCGGCGTAGCGCAGGGCGAGTACGAGGGCGACGACGAAGCCGAAGGCGCCCAAGGTCCAGAGCGGGACCCGCGCCCGCGGTGGGAGTGCGGGCGGACCAGTGATCACGCGTCGATCGCGGCCTGGTAGCCGCCGACAAGTCTTTCCAGACCGACCTTCGGCGTGAACTCCTGTTCGTACACCAGCCTGGCCGCCCAGCCCATCTCCTGGTTCCGTTCGGCGTCGCCGACGATCTCGCGCAGCCGCGCCGCGAGCGATTCCGGGTTGCCCGGTTCGTGCAGCAGGCCGGTGACACCGTCTTCGACGAGTTCGCGGAAGGCGCCGTGGGCCGCGGCGACCGTCGGGACACCGGCGGCCATCGCCTCGACCACGACCAGCCCGAACGCTTCCAGCCATTCCGAGGGGGCGACGACGGCGTTCGAGCGGGCGATCAGGTCCCGGCATTCCTCTTTGGACTGAAGTCCGACGTAGCGGACGTCGTCGCGGCCGTGTGCCCAGCGGGCGACTTCGTCCTGCATCGGGCCGGTGCCGGCGATCACCAGCGGCGGCAGGGGCCCGCCCACGGCGGCGAGCTGGTCCCAGGCCGTCATCAGCAGGCCGATGCCCTTTTCGGCGGTGATCCGGCCGAGGAACAGCACGTGCTCCCCCGCGCCCTTGCGCGTCTTGCCCGGATCGCCGACGTAGTTGTACTTCACCGCGAGCCGTTCGGCGGGCATCCCGGCGGCGATCAGCACCTCACGCTGGGCTTTCGAGATGCAGAAGAACTGTGAAACCCCGGTCCACCAGCGATTGCGGTTCAGCACCAGGCTCGCCGCCATCGGCACGGTGGCGAGCCCCGACCCGCGGTAGCACCCGTGCCGCACCGCCGGGATCGGCTTGCGGCCCACGCAGTCGGTGCAGATGTAGCCCTCGCGGTACAGCGTGCCGGGCGGGCAGATCAGGCTGTAGTTGTGCACGGTCGCGACCGTCGGGACCCCGGCGTCGGCGCAGGCGGCCAGCACCGAAGGCGACAGCAGCGGGAACGTGTTGTGGATGTGGACGATGTCCGGCCGGTCGTCGGCCAGCCGTCTGGCCAGCTCCGCGCGCACGGCCCGGTTCCACGGCACCTGGAGCGGGACGATGGCCTTGCGCGGCAAGGACATCTCCGCGATGTCGTCGCTGCGCTTTTCGAACAGGCTGACGTCGTGCCCGGCCTCACCCAGCAGCGCGACCTCCTGGTCGACGACGTTGTTCTCGCCGCTCGGCTGCTCGGATCTGTACCGGTTGTGGATCACGAGGACCTTCACGCGGGCTCCTTGAGAAACTCGGGGTCCTCGGCGGGCGCACGCACCAGCAGCGACGCGGCCAAGGCCAGGTGCAGCAGGTACGGCGACGCGTCGCCGAGGCCCGCCTCGGTGTAGGAGGCGGAAAGACAGTAGGTGATCAGGAAGATCGCGCACGCCCTCGCCGGTGACGGCGGCCGCAGCACCGCGACCACCACCAGCACGAGCAGGAACGCCGCCACGATCGCGATCCCGACGAAGCCCTGCTCGTGATAGACCGCGAGCCAGCTGCTGTCGATCGGCAGACCGTCGTAGGACTTGTCGGTCAGGCCGACGCCGAACAAGTACTCCAGTGTCGTCCGCGGCGCGCCGAGCAGCGAGTCCCACACCTTCGCCCGGCCCGTGAGGCTGGAGAAGTTCTCCTCGGACTGCCCTCGCAGGAACCACGTCTGCAGCAGCCCGCCCAGCACCACCACGGCGAACACCCCGCCGAAGACCAGCCCGGTGAACACCTTGCGGGCGCGGGCGCTGGACATCCACTGCGACATCAGCGCCACGATGGTCCCGGCCACCAGGCCGAGCATCGCGGTGCGGGTGTGCGTCAGCAGCAGGATCCCGAACGACGGGACGATGACGATCAGCGCGTTCCGCCGGTCCAGCTTCCCGCTGAGCCACAACAAGGTCGTGAGACCGATGACGATGGCCGCGTACTGGCCGACCTGCGGCGGGGTCAGCGGCCACAGCGTCCCGGTGAGCCGTCCGCCGTATTCGAACGGCATCGCGTTGCCCGGGCTCAGCGCGAAGCCGATCACCACCGTCACCAGCACCACGCCATAGGCGCGGATATGTGCGCGGACGAGGTCGAGGCCGCCGTTCCACCAGCGGGTCAGCAACCACAGGGTGCTGAGGAAGAGGGTGAACCGGAAGCAGCGGAACAGCGCGCCGAACCCGCCTTCCAGGTTCAGGCTCGCGACCACGCTCAGCACCAGCAGCAACGTGAGCAGGGAGAGATACGCGCTGGGCCTGATGCGCAGCTTGCTGTTCAAGGCGAGCGCGATGACGAACGCGGCGCCCAGCGAGCCCATGGTGATCAGCTGGCTGACCGACCTCGGCAGCGGGATGACCGTCTTCGCGCCCGTCGAGCCCAGGGTGTTGATGATCAGCAACGTCCAGGCGATGACGGCGCCCTTGGGTATGCCCGTGCGGATCGCCGCCGCGGGACGCACCGCGGGATCGAGCATGATCAGCCACCTCCCGCGCGGGTGAATTTGCTGCCCTGGTCCTGACGGTACGGCGAACCCTGCCATTCACCGAAGCCCAGCACGCGGCTCGGCTCGAAGGCCACGAAGTTCCACGGCCCGGAGTAGGTGTTGTCGTAGAGCCGGTTGCCCTGGTCGAAGGTGATCGCCCGCTGGACGACCTCGCCCTTGTACGGCGACCACTCCGGGAACGTGCCGAAGTTCGCGAGCATCGCCATCCGCGCGCAGCTCTCTTCGCAGTTGGCGACGGCCGGATCGAGCGCGAACCGGTTGTGGTGGATCTCGACGCGCTGGGTCTTCCACCGGCAGTCGGCGTTCAGCGCGCCGGCCGCGATCGCGGGCTGCGCGCATTTGCCCTGCTCGGGCACCAGTCGCGTGCAGGAGCCGGACGAGGTGTTGGCCGGGCTGTTGCAGAACCGGTCGGAGTTCTCCCACAGGGTGACGCCGTTCCAGTTGTTCTCGAACGAGTTGCCGGAGATCTCCAGTTTGTCCGTGCGTGCCTTCACCCTCGGCTCGCCGCCGGACTCGGAGATGTAGATCGACGCCACCGGGAAGCTGTCGCCGCGGTCGATGTAGCCCTTGCCGTCCACCCAGTTGTTCCGGCGGATGGTGTTGCCGGTGATGACGGCGTTGTAGCTGGTCTCGTACATCAGCGCGGAACCGTCGTTGTTCTCGATGACGTTGCCCGCGATGCGGAAGTCGTTGTTGTTCGTGTCGGCCCACAGCCCGACGCCGCGGTTGTCGTGCACCCAGTTGCCGGTGATGTCCGCGCCGTTGACCGACCAGAACTTGATCCCGCCGGTGCAGCCGCAGCCGTCGATCTTGGCTTCCCAGTCGCCGGTGTTGTTCCCGGTGATCTCGTTGCCCTCGACGACGAGACCGGTGATCCCGTTGCTCTGCGCGTACGCGTTCATCCCGTACTGCCCGTTGCGCCGCAGGCAGTTCCCCCGGACCTGCTGCCGCGCGCCCGCCATCAGCGCCGCGCCGTCGTTGTCCTGGACGGCGCTGTGCTCGATGATCCAGCCGTCGGCCGAATCGTGGTTGACCACGCCCTCGTCGTGCGGCGCGGCGAAGCCCTGCACGGTCAGGTACTGGATCTTGACGTCGGTGGCGTTGCCGGAGAAGGCGTACTGGTTGATCTTCCGGCCGTCCAGGACCGCTTTCGGCCCGCCGAGGTAGACGTTCCCCTGCTTCGGGTTGACCTGGTCGTAGCGGTCGTCGCCGAGTTTGTGCGTCCCCGATGCCAGCCAGAACGTCGTCCCGGCCGGATTCGACCGGGTCTTCGCGGCGAGGTCGCCCGGCACCGCGGGGTCGATCTTCACCGCCCCCGCCGGCGCTTCCGCCGGTCCCGCCGGGAGCTTGTCGCACACCTGCGCGACCGAACCGGACGGCGCCTCGGCCGGATCCGGTCCCGGTCCGGCCTGGTCGGCCGGGGTGGTGCAGGCGGTGAGCGCCAGCGGGCCGAGCAGCACCAGAAGTGCCGCCCGGCGGAGGCGGTGCGGTCGTGCGATCACAATGGGGGATCCTCGTTACCTGAATCGAAGGTGAGCGCCGTGGTGAACGCGGCGCCGTCGGCGGCGAGCCCGCTGCCGAGCAAGGTCCACGAGGGTTCGCGACGGCCGAACCCCGCCGAGTACCAGCCCATCGGCGGAGTGGTTTCGCCGCGGTGCGCCGACCACTGCAGTTCCGGCGGCAGCGCGAGCGACGCCTTCCGGCTTCGGCCGTCGACCGTCCACGACAGCGCCGCCGTCTCGCCGGAAAGCGTGACCTCGACGGCCGGGCCGAAGTGGAACGCGAGACGGCAGTGCTGTGCCTCGCCACCGCGGACCTCGTCGAGAACGCGCAGCACCGAGTCTTCCAGTTCCACCGACCGGCGGTGGACCGCCGGGGCGTAGCCGTCGTGTTCGGCGCTCCAGCGCGACGGGGTCCCGGCCGCGATCACGGTGGTGACCGCGTGTTTCGTCCACAGGAAAGGACCGCCGGAGACGGACTGGTCGGCGCGGGAGAGTTCGAGCGTGTTGTGCCCGGCCGTGGACCGGAAGTACGACCGCCACTTCGGTTCGCCGTGGTAGCAGTAGGTCCCCGGGTCGGCGAGGATGTCGACGCCGTCGTGCCGGACCTCCACCGAGAGCGCGTCCGCGTGCGCGTGGGCGGCGATGGACAGGAAGCCGTGCGGGCCCCCGTCGCACCGGGCCCAGATCTCGCCGTCGCGCAGGATGGTCATCCCGGCGTCGGTGAAGTCGTCCCGTCGCCGGGCCGGACGCGGGGCGGCGACCTGGATGTCCTTGGCCAGTGCGGCGAAGAGCGGTGTGCGGACATCTCCGCCGCGCACTTCCGGCCACCAGTCCGACCGTCCGAAAAGGACAGCGCCGGTATTGAGTAGCGACGCCCAGCGGCTCGTCTCGTCGCCGTCCACGATGAGACCGAAGCCGTCGTCGGCGTCACCCTGCCGGGGCGGGCGCAGTCGATTGTCCACAATGGACGCCAGCGCGTCGGTCATCCGGAGCAGCACGAGCCAGGTCGACTCGGGCACCACGACACCGGCGGCCTTCGCCTCCAGCGCCCCGGCGAGCCCCAGTTCCAGCACGAGTCCGTGGTACTCGGTGGCGAGTTCGCGGTTGAGTCCGGAGTCGAAGGTGTTGTGCCGCAGCATCTTGTCCAACGACGCCAGCGCGCCGTCCCGCCACTGGCCGGACTCGGGGAACCAGGCGAACGCGCAGGCGGCGGCGAGCTGCCCGGCGTCCTCGGCGATCACGTGGTTGTTCGCCGACGAACCCCGGCTCGGGAACGCGGCCAGCCAGCGCTGGTGGTGCCAGATCTGGTCGAGCGCCACCGGGTTGTCCTCGAACAGCGCCGGGGCGGGCGCCCAGCCGTCGAGCAGCCGCCGGACCCACACCCACGACAACAGCCGGATGCCGAGCTCGATCCCGCTGAGCCAGTGCACCCCGCGCATCGGCGGGTTGGCCGCCCACCACGACTTCAGGTGCGCGGCGACCCGCTCGGCGTACCGGTCTTCGCCGGTCAGCGCGTACGCGGCGGCCAGCACGGTGAGGTGCTGGTGCCGCGACGGCTCCCAGATCTGCTTGATGTCGCCGACGGCGTCCTCGCTCCGATAAGGGATGTCGAAGGAGTACACATCGGACGGCGCGCGTCGGCCGGTCTTCGGGTCGAACGACCAATCCGGGTCGACGAGGTCTTCCCGTTCGACGCCGAAGTACTCGGCGCGGCCGTCCATCAGGCGGTCGGCGGTGACGAGCAGATCCTTCACCGCTTCACCGGAGACGGCGGCGAGGACCTCGTCACCGGGCACCGGCGCGAACCGGCGGTCCGGCAGCCAGGCCGCCTTGTCCCCGGCGACCCCGCGCCACTGGCGTTTGCGCACGACGTCGGTGACCCGGCCCGCGATCTCGGCGGGCCCCATCCGCGACAGTCTTCGCAGGTACCAGGACGGATCCATCAGCCCAGCCCCTCCTTGTTGTCTTCGGTGAACCCGCGACCGCGATCGACGTCGGCAGGGCGCTGGTCGGTCCACGACGTCGCGTTGAGTGCAGAAGGCGCCCTGCCACCGCGATAGCGGGGCCTACGGCCGGGCGGGTTCACGCGTCTGGTCATTTCCGCGCCGTCCGGTCAGCTCCGCCACCAAGCTCAGTGGCGTTGATCCGCACCGGAGCACCGGTTTCGAGGCTGCGGTTGACCGCGAGCGTGGCCAGCGTCGTCGAGACGAGCGAGTCGACCGAAACCGGCATCGCGACCCCGGTCTTGAGCGCGTTGACGAACGCTTCGAGCTCGGCGGCCTGCCCCTTGTCGCGCCCCTTGGGGATACGGGAGCTGGCCCACTTCTTGCGGCCGAACACCGACGCGCGCGCGAAGTCGTCGAACTTCAGCACCTTGCCGTCGGCGGTGACGTCGATCGTCTCCTTGGGGAACGCCGACGAACCGCTGGTGGTGTACGCGATCGACGCGGTCGAGCCGTCCGGGTAGCGCAGCAGGATCTGCAGGTCCTGGTGGCCGGGCGTCGCGGTGGCGTACACCGAGACCGGGTCGGACCCGAGCAGCCAGCTGACCGTGTCGATGAAGTGACCGCCCTCGCCCGCGAACCGCGAGCCCTCGCTGTCGGCCTGGTTGTACCAGCTGCCGGCGTCGAGCTGACCGGCGTTGACCAGGTACCGCACGGAGGCCGGGCCGATCCGCGGGCCGAAGTGGAGCACCGACTCGTTCAGCAGCGGGGCGAACCGGCGGTTGAAGCCGACCTGCAGCCGGTCGTTGCCGGACTCCTCGATCGCGCCGAGCACGACCTCGAGTTCCTTCTCCGAGAGCGCGAGCGGCTTCTCGACGAAGACGGCCTTGCCCGCGAGCAGCGCCCGCCTGGTCAGCTCGGCGTGCGAGCTGTGCCGGGTCACGATGAACACCGCGTCGATCGCGGAGTCTTCGAGCATCGTGTCGAGATCGGTGGTGGCACGGGCGAACCCGAACTTGCGCTTGGCGTTCGCGCCCGAGAGCGCGGAGGTGGTGACGACCTCGGTGAGGTGGACGTGCTCCATCTCCGCCAGATGCGGCAGGAGCATCGAGGACGCGTAGTTGCCCGCGCCGATGAACCCGATCCGCACTCCACCGGCCTTCGGCGCCGCGCGCACCGTCGACGGCTTGGGCACGGAAACCGAGGTGACGTGCTCGGTAGTGGTGGCGGCCCGCTTCTCGTACTCGAACAGCACCGCGACGGCCTTGAGCTCGCCCTCGTTCAGCTTCCGGTACGTCTCGACGGCGTCGGCGAAGTCCGACATGTGCGAGATCAGCGGCTCGACGTCGAGACGGCCGCTGCCCATCAGGTCGACGACGCATTCGAGGTTGCGGCGCTCGGTCCAGCGGACCTGGCCGATCGGGTAGTCGCGGCCTTCCAGTTCGTACTCCGGGTCGTAGCGGCCGGGGCCGTACGAACGGGAGAACCGGACGTCGAGTTCCTTTTCGTAGTAGGCGTTCCACGGCAGGTTCAGCGAGCACTTGCCGATGTCGATCACCCGGCCGCGGTCGCGGGCCAGCTTCGCGGCCAGCTCCACCGGCTCGTTCGTGCTGCCGCCCGCGGCGAGGTACACCTGATCGACGCCGTGCCCGGAGCTGATCTCCGCGACCGCCGTGTCGATGACGCCGGAGCCCGGGTCACCGCATTTGAGCGCGCCGAGCTGTTCGGCGAGCGCGCAGCGCGACGGGTCCGGGTCGACACCGACGACGCGGACCCCGGAGGCGACCAGCAACTGCACGACCAGCTGGCCGATCAGGCCGAGCCCGATGACCAGCGCGATGTCGCCGATCTGCGGCTCGCCCTGGCGGACACCCTGCATCGCGATCGAACCGACGGTGCCGAAGGCGGCGTGCCGAGGGTCGACGCCGTCGGGCACCTTGGAGTACAGGTTCTTGGGTACCCAGTTCAGTTCCGCGTGCAGCGCGTGCTCGTTCCCGGCGCACGCCACGTAGTCCCCGACGGCGACGTCGTGGATGCCCGCGCCGACCTCCTCGACCACCCCGCACAGCGAGTAGCCCAGTGGCGTGTACGAGTCGAGTTTGTTCATCGCCTTGCGGTAGGTGGCGCCGAGCCCGTTGGTCGCGACGCTCTGCATCACCTTCGCGACCTGGTCCGGCCGCGCCTTCGCCTTGCCAACCAGGGAAAGGCTCGCCTCGGACACCTTCATCATCTCGGTGCCGGTGGAGATCAGCGAATAGGCGGTGCGGACCAGCACACCCCCCGGTTTGCACGCGGGGACTTCGACGTCGAGGAGCGCCAGCTCCCCGCTCTTGTAGTTCTGCACTACCTGCTTCACGTCGCTCCTAGGAGGCGGAGTTCGCGCGGGCCTCGACGGCGCCGCGATACCAGTACTCGAGGGTCAAGATGTGCCAGAGATGCTTGGACCGGTCCTGCTGCCCGGACGCGTCTTCGTCGACGAGCCGTTGCAGGGCCTCACGACGGAGGAACCCGGCCTTCACCAATTCACCTTCGTTCGTCACCTCGCGCACCAACGGCGCGAGGTCGCGGCTCATCCAAGCCCGCAGCGGTGCGCTGAACAGGCCCTTCGGCCGGTGCACGATCTCGGCGGGGAGGATCGACAGCGCCGCTTCCTTGAGCGCCATCTTCCCTTGGCGCTTCACGATCTTCTTGTCGCCGGGGATCCGGAACGCGGCCTTCACGACCTCGATGTCGACGAACGGCGTCCGCACCTCGGTGGAGGCCGCCATGCTGGACCGGTCGGTGTAGGCGAGGTTCAGTCCCGGCAGGAAGAGCCGGGAGTCGGCGAGGCACATGCGGTTCACGAAGTCGGTCAACGTGTTGTCGTGATAGGTGTCCGCGTGCTCGGTGATCACGTCGTCGACGGCGCCGGCGAGATCCGGGTTCAGCAGCCCGGCGAGCTCGGCCTGGTCGTACATCGTGTAGCTGCGCCGGAACGCGGTCTCCTCCGGCAGTTCCGCGAACGAGAGGAACCGCTTGGCGAACCGGACCGAACGGAACCCGCGCTTCGACGTCGCCACCGGTAGTCTGTCCACAAGGGACTCGACCGGGCGGCGGACGAGTCCGGGGACCCGCTGATACTGCACGGCGATCTTGTTCGCGAGATGCTTGCGGTACCCGGCGAACAGCTCGTCGGCGCCCATCCCCGAAAGCATCACCTTGACACCCGCCTCGCGGGCGGCGGTGCAGATCAGGTAGCTGTTGATCGCCGCCGGATCGCCGATCGGCTCGTCGAGGTGGTAGGTCATCCGCGGCAGCAGGTCGAGGACCTGCGGCGCGATCTCGATCTCGTGCAGGTCGACGCCGAACTTCGCGGCGACCTTCTTCGCGTACATGAGGTCGTCCGGCATCGCCTCGAACTTCGCGTCCTCGGCCCGGAAACCGATGGTGTACGCGGAGATCCCCGGCTGTTCGCGCGCGGCGATCGCGGTCAGGTAGCTGGAGTCGAGGCCACCGGAGAGGAACGTCGCCACCGGCACGTCGGCCATCAGGTGCTTGCGCGTGGAGTCCTCGATGACGGCGTTGAGGTCGAATTCACCCTCGAAGGCGGCGCCTTCCTCGGCGACCTGGCGCAGCGACCAGAAGGTGCCGCGTTCGACGTCACCGTTCGGCCGGAAGCGCGCCCAGCTGCCCGGCGGCAGCTTCTCGGCCTCGCTGAACGCGCACCGGCCGTCCGGAACCCAGTAATAGAGCAGGGAAGCGACGAGCGCGGTGTCGTCGACGGTCAGCGAGCCGCCGAGTTCGGAGGCCAAGGCCTTCAGCTCGGAGGCGAACGCGACGCCCTTGCCGCGGCGGACCAGGAACAGCGGTTTGATGCCGAGCTGGTCTCGCACCAGGGTCAAGGCGCCGGTGCGCTCGTCGAAGACACCGAACGCGAACATGCCACGCAGCCGGTGCAGGCCGTCGGTGCCCCACGCGCGCCAGGCTTCCAGCAGGACCTCGGTGTCGGACGTCCCCCGGAACCGCACGCCGGTGGCTTCGAGCTCCTTGCGCAGCTCCGGCGAGTTGTACAGCTCGCCGTTGTAGGTCAGCGCGAGACCGTCCTTGACCATCGGCTGCGCGCCGGTGTCGGTCAGGTCGACGATCGACAGCCGCCGGTGTCCTAAGTGGACATCCCCCTCACCGGCGCGGTGGTCGTATCGCCCCGAACCGTCCGGTCCGCGATGGGCGATGATCTTGGTGAGCCGATCGGTGAGCGGTCCCCCGTCCGGCCAGAAATAGGCCCCTGCGATGCCGCACATCTGCTTTCGCTCCCTATAGCGCTTCGGCGTTATCCGGTGAAACGGGCGAGAATCGTTTGGTCGGCTGATCCGCGTTGTCGTGGTCTTCGGGCCGCTTGTACGGCGTCGGAGGCCTTCGTCGCGCGCTCTTCTTCTCCCGTGGCGGCTCCAGGACCCGCTCGACGGTGCGTTCGGCGTCCGTCTCGACCGGCGCGACCCTCGAGAGCCGCCGCACGGGGGCGTCCTCGTCGGGGAACATCTCGACCGGTTTCGGCGCGGGCCTGGCGACCCGCTCGGGCACGACCTTGCGCTCGGGCATCGGCATGCGTTCCGGCACGACCGGGCGGGCGCGCGCCACCGGCCGCGCGGGCACGGGCAGCGGCTCCGGCAGCGCACTGCCGCGTCCGCGCAACGCGGTGTGCAGGCCGTCCCACAACGTTCCGTCGGTGTGGTCGCGCGGATCGGGATCCACCACCACGACACCGAGGATCGGGATGCGCCGGTCGGCCAGCTGGCGCGCGACGGTGTGCAGCCATTCGGTGTTCGCGTGCCCGGTGCGGACGACGAGGATCGCCTCCTCGCCGAGGAATTCCAGGTCCGTCCACGCCGTGCCGGGCTCGATCGAGCCGACGCCGATCCGGCGTTCCTTACCGGCCGACGGCGCGTCGCCGCGGTCGAGCACCTGGATCGGGCCGTCACCCGCCAGCTCGCGGAGGTTCGCCTTCGGCAGGTCGTCGACGAGCGAGACCGGCCCCTTCTCCGCCAGCTCGCGTGCCATGTCGACGGCGAGCGCGGCGGTGACCGTGCGGGCGCCGAGATCGAGCACCGACACCGAACCGCCCTCCTTGCGGACGGCCCGGACCAGCGTCGCCGCGACCCGCTTGCGCCGGGCGGCCGCGCGCGAGGCCCGCAGGAACCGCGGCGGTTTCGGCAGCTGCGCGATGACCGAGGCGCCGAGGTGCCGCGAGATCTCGCGGCGCAGCACCGGCCGGTCCTTCACCACGCTGGTGACGGCCGCGAGCGCCAGCCCGGCCAGCAGTCCCAGCGCGAGGCCGATCCCGGCGTCGGTGGCGAGGGTCTTGAGCAGCGAACGCGGCAGGATCCGCGGCGCGTCCACGATCTGCGTCCCGGCGGCGACCTTCGGCGTGCCGATGCCCGCCTCCTGCGCGCGGCCGTCGTAGTCGGAGATCTTCGAGTTCAGCTCGGCCCGGCGCGAGTAGAACCGCTCCAGCTGGGCCGGGTTGGCGTTGCGGCCCTTGGCCTCTTCGGTGACGATCCCGCTTTCGATCGTCGTGAGCTCGTTCTGGGCCTGGTTACGCTGATCCAGCAAGGCTTTCTGAGTCGCCGCCGCGGCCGCTTGGTTGCGGGCGATGTACTCGGTGATGAAGGCGTCGGAGATCGCCTGGGCCCTGGCGAGGGCCTCGTCCTTGCTCTTCCCCTTGACCGTCAGCTGGAGGACGTTGTTCGTCAGCCCCAGCCCTTCGTAGTCCTTGAGGAACTCCTCCGGCGCCTGAGTGCTGTTCAGCTTCTTGAGCGCCTCGTTGGCGATCTTCGTCGTCTGGAGCACGGCGACGTCGGTCCGCATCAGCGTTCCGCTGTCGGTCGGCGAGTCGTCGGGGTGGATCACCAGGATCTGCGCCACCGCGGTGGGCGGCGACGGCAGGAACATCGCGACCAGCCCGCCGGCGATCAGCCCCAGCAGGGCGGTGGCCAGCCACAGGCGGCGGCGTCTGCGGACCGAGACGACCAGCCGCTGCAGGTCGATGAGCGGCTCGGACTTCGCTTTTTCGGCGCTGGTCACGCTGTACCTGCCAGTGCTTCGTGGTCGGTGGGGGTGGGTGCGCCGGAGCGGGTGCGGGTCGGCCGGACCGGGCGGGTCAGCACGGCACCGACGACGGCCAGACCGGCGTCGGCGACGGCTTCGGCGATCCCGATCAGCTCCCAGTCGGACCGGGAGCCGAGGCTCGACACGACGAGGACCCCTTCGGCGTCGGTGTCTTCGATGACGGGCCGGTTCGGGGACACCGTCACCACGGTGAACCAGCGGTCGGCGAGACCGGCGATCCGCTCGGCGGCCGCCTGCCCGGCGTGGTCACCGTCGGCGGTCAGCACGAGCAGCCGCCGGTGCGGGAGCCGCGAGACCAAGCGTCGGTAGTGGACGTCGTTGTCGACCTCGTCGGCGAAGACGTCGACCCGCGGGGTGTTCCATGGCCTGTCGTCGCCGAGGAGCTTGGCCCGCAGGGTGGTCGCGGCGGGCCGCTCGTCCACGACGTCGAAGGTGGCCAGCACCGGGCCGCCGAGCGCCGCGGCGATCTCCTCCTCGTCCCGCAGCCGCCGGTCGGTGCGGGCGGTGAAGAGGTGCCCGAACAGGCCGATCAGGAAGAACAGCGCCGCGCCGCCGAGGGCGAGCTGCGGCAAGGTCGGCGCCGCGGCAGCGGACGGCAACTCGGCCGAACCCAGGACGACCATGTTGCCGAGGCCGCTCGCGGTGTCGGCCGCGTTCAGGCTGGACATCGCCGACTCGATCGACGAGCGCAGGCCTTGCAGTTCGGTGCGGAGCTGGACGCTCTCCACCGTCGTCTTGCCTTCGTTGACCTTCGCGGAGAGCTCGCTGATCCGCTGGTTCGTCTGCGCGACCTGCTGCCGCAGCGTCTCGCGGCGTTCCTGCGCCAGCTGGACCGCGGCGTCGCCGGAACCGGCGATGATCTGGGTGGAGTACTTCACGAACTCACTCGCGAGCTGATCGGCCATCCGCTGCGTCTGTTCGGCGGTGTCACCGGTGGCCTCGATGGTGATGACATTGCCCTGTGCGACCGAAGTGGCCACCTTGTCCCGCAGATCGGCGCCGGTCTCGCCGTCACCGAGGACGGCGGCGGCCCGGTCGAGCACGACCGAACTGGTCGCCACCTCGGCCTGGGTGAGCAGTTCGTCCGCCTCGCGCGGGCCCTGGAGCAGCACGCTGGACGTGGTGCGGTAGCCGGGGGAAAGGATCACCGACGATCCCGCCCCGACCAGGGCACCGAGGACGGCGAGGACCACCAGGGTCCGCCACCGCCCTCGCAGAACCTGTCCGATCATGGACAGGCGCACCGTGTCGTCAGTCAAAGCCGGGATCTCCCATCGGTGCCTGGCACCGCCGCAGATGGCGTATCACCAACCCCGTCGGACCGACCACGGCGTTGGTTACAGGATTGCCCGAGTCTTGTTCAAAACGCGACCGGGAAGTCGATCAACGGATCGCGGCCGCGTAGGCCGCGAGCAGGGCTTTCTGGGAGTTCTCCCAAGAGAGCGGACCGGCGACGCGCGCCCGCCCCAGCTCACCCATCTCGGCCCGCTGTTCCGGCGAGTCGAGCAGATGCGCGATCAACTTCGCGAACTCCGGCTCGTCGTTCGCCGGTGCGTACAGCGCGGCCTCTCCGGCCGAGACCCGGGCCTCCCGCAGTTCGAAGGAGACGATCGGGCGGCTCATCGCCATGTACTCCATGATCTTGTTCATGGTCGACACGTCGTTGAGCGGGTTCAGGGGGTCCGGCGACAGGCACACGTCGGCCGAGGACAGGTAGCGCAGCAGGTCCTCGTCGGAGATCCGGCCGGTGAACTCGACCTGGTCGTCGAGCTTCAGTTCCTTGGACAGCGCGATCATGGCGTCGAAGGCGTCGCCGGAACCGATGAACACGGCGTGCCAGTCGGTGCGTCCGACCTCGTCACGCAGGGACGCGAGCGCGCGCAGTGCGTAGTCGACGCCGTCCTGCGGGCCCATCACGCCGAGGTACGCCAGCAGGTGCGGCTTGCCCTTCTTCAGCTCGGGCTCGGCCGGGACCATGTGGAACCGCTCGACCACGGGCGCGCTGCGCACGACGAAGACGTCGTCCGGCGACTTGCCGCCGCGCTTCACCGCGACGTCCTTGTAGCTCTCGTTGGTCGCGATGACGACGTTCGCCGTCTTGTAGGTGCGGCGCTCCAGCGCGCAGACCGCGCGGTAGAGGAAGTCCTCGCCGCGGTTGAACCGCGAGAGGTACAGCTCGGGGCAGAGGTCGTGCTGGTCGAAGATGAACTTCGCGCCCTGGCGTTTGAGGTAGAGCGCGACCAGGAACAGCATGTCCGGCGGGTTGCACGCGTGCACGACGTCCACCCGGCCGACCTTGCGGGCGAGGCGGAGCGTGTGCCACAGCGCGGAGCCGTACTCCTGGACATACCCGGCCGGACCGCCGGTGGCGGCCTTCAGCGGGTATCGCAGGATGTGGACGCCGTCGATGGTGACTTCGGCCTCGGTGTCCCGCTTCGTCCCTTGTGGACAGATGACGTGGACTTCCCAGCCGGCGTCACGGAGCGTTTGGCACTCCTGCCAGACACGGCGATCGAAGGGGACGGAAAGGTTCTCGACGAGGATGAGAGCTTTACCAGGCAAGACCGACATATCCCTCTTCAGCCCGGCGCTTGTCAGCATCGGGTACGCGGACGAGATCGATGATGGTGTGGCCGCCGCCGACCGGATGCGCCGCGAGGACGTCCGGGTCGTTGCAGCCGATGAGGGAGACCTCGGCGTGGTCGAGGACCTCGTCGATGGAGCCGGCCAGCAGCTGACCGAGATGCGGCAGCCTGCCCTCGATGTACTCGCGGTTCGCGCCCATCAGCCGCGAAAGGCTGACGTTGGCGTCGTAGATGCGGAGGTCGTACCCCTTGCCGAGCAGGCGCTCCGCGAGCTCGACGAGCGGGCTCTCGCGAAGGTCGTCGGTGCCGGGTTTGAAGGACAGGCCGAACAGCCCGACCTTGCGTTTCCCGGTGCGCACGACCAGGTCGAAGGCGCGCTGAAGGTGTTCGTCGTTGGAGGGCAGCACGTGCGACAGGATCGGGACCGCGACGTCCGCGCGGTGCGCGGCGTAGACCAGGCCGCGCAGATCCTTGGGGAGGCACGAGCCGCCGAAGGCGAACCCGGGGCGGAGGTAGGCGGGGCTGATGTTGAGCTTGCGATCGGCGAGGAAGACGTCGATCACCTGGTGCGAGTCGAGCCCCAAGGCGCGGCAGATGGCGCCGAGCTCGTTCGCGAAGCCGATCTTGAGCCCGTGGAAGGAGTTGTCGGCGTACTTCGTCATCTCGGCGACCGGGATCGCGACGCGGAAGACCTCGCCGGGAAGCCCCTCGTAGAGCGCCGCGACGACGTCGCCGCTGGCCGCGTCGAGCTGGCCGATGACGGTCTTGGGCGGGTCGTAGAAGTCCTTGACGCTGCTGCCCTCGCGCAGGAACTCGGGGTTCACCGCGACCCCGAAGTCGACGCCGGCGGTGAGGCCGGACGACTTCTCGAGGATGGGGACCAGCAGGTCGAGGCAGGTGCCCGGCAGCATGGTGCTGCGGAAGACGACGGTGTGGCGCTCGGTCTTGGCCTTGAGCGCCTCGCCGATCTCCTCGGCCACGCGCTCCAGGAACGCCGTCGACAGGCTGCCGTTCGGCGCCGACGGGGTACCGACGCAGATCAGGGAGACTTCGCTGTCCGCGATCGCCTGTCTGACGTCGGTGGTCGCTCTCAGCGCGCCGCTGGCGACGACCTCCGCGGTCAGCTCGCCGATGCGCTCCTCGACCACCGGCGCCTTGCCGCTGGAAATGAGGTCGATCTTCACCGGGTTCACGTCGACCCCGACGACCTCGTGCCCACGCCCCGCCAGGCACGCCGCCGACACACAACCGACGTAACCGAGCCCGAAGACACTGATCTTCATGACGAATTCCTCCAGCCGCATTCCGCTGCCCGTTGGTCGGCTGGAGGACCGGGTTCGTTACCGCCGTCCGCAAGTCGCCTGCTTTTGGCGGAATGCCTGTGCGGCAAGGGAATTACTCATCGTTCGAAGACCCGGAAACGCTACAGGACGGGCGTAAGGGTTTCGTCTCGATTGGCGGCGGCGGCCGGGTTGACGACTCGGGTGTCGCGAAAGCCACTTTCGCGACGTCTGATGTCCCGAAAGTGGCTTTCGCGACACAGCCTGCGGCTTTCACTCGCACCCGGAATCCAGTAGGTGCCCAAGACATTCCCGGCTCTGATCCGATCGCCACTCACGACCCACCCGACCGGCCGCCCATCGTCGCCCTCCTGGCCCAGCCGTTGGTTATCTCCTGGCCAACCGGACATCTCGGCCTCTAGGTTCGATCTGGTCAACAAGGAACGCCGTGGGGGTGGCCGTCGCGAGGACGGACCGCGTATCCACCTGTCTCCAGGGGGAAAACCGATGCGAAGAACCCTGTCCGGAAGATCGGTCCGCGCGCTCGGAGCGCTGACCGTGGCCTTCACGCTCACCGGGACGCTGGCCGCCGCGCCGGCGTTCGCCGAGCCGGGCCCGAATCTCAAGATCACCGCGGTGGCCACCGAAGGTCGCTGGCTGCGCGGGGACACGATCCCGATCGACCTCCGGGTCACCAACGCGGGCGATGCCCCGGCGACCGACGTCCGGGCGCAAGCAGACCTGCTGTCCGGCCCCTACTTCAGCTTCGACTGGGACTCCTGGGGCGATCTGCGCTTCGATGGTCCCGGAACGTCCGTCCAGCCGGGCGAAAGCCGCACTTACCGCCTGACCGGCCGGGTCTGGGTCACCGACGCGGGTAACCCGCTGGTTCGGATCAGCGTGCAAGCCGCGGCCGACACCGATCTCGCGGACAACACCGTCGACGTTCCGGTGGCACTGGTCCCGCTGGACACCACCGAGCGGGTCGCGGGTCAGGTCTACGGCGACGGGAACGGCGACGGCGTGGCCGGTCCCGGCGAAGGATTCGCCGGGATCACGGTCCGGGTGGAGTCATTCGACATGCCGAACGAGCTGGTCACGGTCACCGATCCGGACGGTCGCTTCTCCTTCGACGCGGTTCCGGTCGGCCCCGCGCGGTCGCTGCGCATCCAAGACGGCCCCAGCGGCTGGTTCTTGCCTTCGCTCCAGATGCTGCGCCTGGACGGAGGCGGCGGGAACCAGGCCGTGAGCATTCGAGGCGTCCGTCCGCTCACCGAGTCACTCCGGGCGAACATCGAACTCGACAAGGCGACTTACGCGATCGGCGAGACCGCCACGGCCACCGTCACGGTGACGAACAAGGGCACCCGCCCGCTCTCCGGTCTCTACGCGACCTGCGACGACCCCCGCGGCCTCGGCAACAACCTCGAGATCCCGCAGGACCAGTGGGGCGCGTTCGGCCCCTCGCGGAGCGGGGCGCTGGCCGTGGGCGAAAGCAAGGTCTTCACCTTCTCCGGCAAGGTTCCGGACAACGCGATCGATTTCGGCAGGACCTTCCTCGAGTGCGAGTTCAGCGGCACGACCGAGCTCTCCGGTCCGCGGGTGTCCGCCGAAGGCAAGGTGCCGGGGAAGCGCGGCGACATCCACGGCCAGGCCTGGGTGGACCGGAACGAGAACGGGAGCCTCGACGCCGGCGAAGGGCTGGCCGACACGACCGTCGCCCTGCACACCTTCACAGCCGACGAGCAGCTGGTTTCCGTCGCACAGACGGACGCCAACGGTTTCGCCACCTTCACCGACGTCCCTGTCGGCGAGTACCTGCTCCGTCCGGCCGCTCCGTGGAGAGCGGCCGGTGACCCCGCCGTCCATCACTACGCCCCGCCCTACGACACCGCGTACCGGATCAAGGTGACCTCGGGCTGACCCCTGAACGACACAGCGGCCCCGGAGCGGATTCCGCTCCGGGGCCGTTGCCGTACAACGACTTCCTTCGAGTTCTCGAAGCAGGCGCAGATCACCGCGCGCGAGCGTCTCGATCTCTCGTACACGTCCGAAACGCCCTCGGGGTTGCCTTTCGGTAACGCCGGAATGTTCCGTACTGGTCAATCGGGCGACGCGGCTTTTAGGTTGGTTTCGGCATTGTCGAGTACCTGGGGGAAACACCGATGCGAAGAATCCTGCCCGAAAGATCGATCCGCGCCCTCGGCGCGCTGACGGTGGCCTTGACGCTGGCCGGGCTGGTCACCGCGGCACCCGCGCACGCCGCGGCCGGGCCTGATCTGCGGGTGACGGCGACGGCCGGTCAGGGGCGCTGGCTGCCGAACGACGAAATTCCCCTCGACGTGACGATCACCAACGTCGGCGACACGAAGGCAGAGGGGGTCAAGGGCGAGGTCTGGATGTTCTCCGGACCGTACTTCGCCGTCCGGCCGGACGCCTGGGGGGATCTCTACAACCGGGGAGCCGGGACCTCCTTCGCCCCGGGGGAAAGCCGGACCTACCGACTGCGCGGCACGGTCAGCACCCTCGCCCAGGGCGACCCCGTGTTCCGCGTCCGGGTGATCGGATCGGCCGAAGCCGATGAGTCGGACAACGATCCCGAGGTCACGGTGGGCCTGGTTCCCGCGGGCACCACCGACCGGGTCGCGGGGCACCTCTACGGCGACGCCGACCACAACGGACTTCCCTCCCCCGGCGAAGACCTGGCCGGAGTGGAGATCCGCCTGCGCTCCGGGGGGCCGGGAGTGATCGAGCGGGTCGCGACCACCGACGGATCCGGCCGGTTCACATTCGACGCGGTCCCCGTCGATCGCTACTACTCCGTGAACTTCGACAGCTTCCCCGAAGGCTGGGTCAACCCGGGCTTCGGACCACTGCGGGTCGACGGGGCAGGACAGCACACCGCACTCGAGATCCGGGCCGGGCGGCCGCTGACCGACTCGCTTCAGGCGAGCGCGCGCCTCGACAAGCCGAGCTACGCCGTGGGCGGGATCGCCACGGGGACCGTCACCGTCACCAACATCAGCGACCGGCGGCTCACCGGCCTCTGGGCAGGCTGCGATCCCGCAGGCGAAGGAGTCCATCTCGAAATGCCTTCAGGGCAGTGGGGTGACTTCGACCCGGCCAAGCAGGCAGGCGTGCTGGCGCCGGGCCAGCGTGTGGAATTCAAGGTGTCGGGCAAGGTGCCGCACAAGTCGGGCTACACCGGCCGAGCCCACCTCACCTGCTACATCGCGTCGGGGGCCGACACCTCCGGCCCGCTCGCGCAGGCCGCGGGCAAGGTGCCCGGCAAGCGCGTGGACGAACGCGGACAGCTCTGGACGGACAAGAACGGCAACGGCAGGCCGGACACCGGCGAAGGGGTCCCGAACACGACGGTCACCCTCGTCACGGAGGACAACAAGCTGGTCTCGCTGACCCGGACCGACGCCACCGGCTTCGCGACCTTCCCCCAGGTCGGTGTCGGCGTCTATCGGCTGCGGGTGGCCGGGCAGTGGCGGACCGTCGGCGACACGACCGCCTACGTCATCGCACCGCCCTATCGCCTCGGCGATTGGTACCAGCAGGTCGTACCGGGCTGATCCCCTGAACGACACGACGGCCCCGGCGCGATTCGCGCCGGGGCCGTTGCCGTACAACGACTTCCGCTACCCCTGGACGAACTTCGCCGCCAGGCCCTCCCCCACGGAGGTCGACTTTCCGTTGTCCTCGATCGGCGACACCTTCGAGTTCTTGAAGCAGATATAGGTCACGCCCGAGTCGACGCCGCCGTTCGCCGGGTCCGGGTTGATGCCCAGCGCCTTCGCGGCCGCGTAGGACGCTTCACCGATGATGTCGTTCGGGCCGGTGTCACCGATGACGGCGTAGAGCACCTTGTTGTTGTAGATCACCGCGCACGAGCCGGCGCCCTTGAGCCCGGAGTTCCCGAAGTTCCACGTGCTGCTGACGCTCGGCACGACGACGTAGGGCGTCTGGTCGGCGATCAGCGCTTTGCCGTCGGAGCGCGGGAACGCCGTGCCGTCCTGGAACCACGGGTCGGTGTTCTCGTTGCACCGCGCGGTCGGCTGCCCGTCGCAGTCGATGTCCATGTCGGCCTTCCAGAACACGGCGCCGCCCGCGTCGCAGACCGCGATGGTCCGGCCGGTTTCGTCGTCGGTCTTGTACTTGCCGTTCGAGACCTGTTTGCAACCGGTCGTCTTCGCCAGCAACTGCTGCGCGGTCGGGCCCGCCTGGATGGCGGCCGGAGCCGTCGAAGCCACGGCCGTCGCCGCGGGGGCCAGTCCTGCGGCCACCACCATCGCCGAGAACAGGAGCAACTTCCGCATACCGTGCACCCCTTAGTTAATAAGGCTTCTTTATCGAGGGTGCCCAGGATGCAGTCGTCAGTGGCCGGACTCAAGGGCCGGCGGGGTGTTGTTTTCCCACTGCACAACGAAAAACGGTCAAAAGCGGACAAGCCTGGAGACTCGCGCCATCACCCGTCCCGCTCGGCGGTACAGGCCGTCCCGGTCACCGAGCACGCCGTCGATCCACTCCTGGTCGACGTCGTACCTGATCTTCGTCCGCGGTCGCACCAGGCCGTCGCGTGACGCCACGCCACCTTCCGTGGTGTAGATCCTCGTCGCGCCGGAACGCCGGAGCCTGCTGAGCACCCGCCGGTCGTACGCGCCGAAGGGCGGCACATAGGCGCGGACGGGCTTCCCGCTCAGGTCGGCGAGCAGCTTCGGCGCCGTCTCCAGTTCGCGCCGGGCGTGCCTGTCGTCGAGCCGCCGCCAATCGCGGTGCTCCCAGCCGTGCGAGCCGATCGACATCCCCGCCTCGACCAGCTCGCGCAGGCCGTTCGCGTCGAGGAAGCCCCGCTGGCCGATCCGGCCTGCCAGTGGGAAGAACTCCGCCGTGAGATCGCGCTCCACCAGTCTGGGGAGCGCGATCTCGACGTCAGAAGAGTTGCCGTCGTCGAAGGTGAGCCCGACGTCTTCCCGTCCGGCCACCGAGTCGAGCACCCGCTCGAACTGCTCGACCGTCACCCAGGTTTCGTTTTCGCCTGGATCCAGCGCGCGCACGGGTCTGCCCACGCCGCCAATCGCCAGGATCACCATCCGCGCCTCATTCGGGACCGAGTGTGTTTCCCGATTAATCGAGTTGGCGAATGGAGTAGTTACATGATCGAGCAAGATGTCCACGAACGGATTACTTGCGGATCTCCAGGGTGCAGCACTTCGGGCCGCCGCCCGCCTTCCTGAGCTCGGAGATGTCCAGGAAGACGACCTCGTAGCCGCGTTCGGTCAGCCGCGCGGCCAAACCGGTCGCTTCGAGCGGCAGGACGACGTTGCGGCCGTCGGACACCCCGTTCAGGCCGAAACACTCCGCGTCGGCCCGGTCCGCGATTACCGCGTCCGGGAACATCCGCGCCAGCACCTTCCGCGACCCGGCCGAGAACGCCTCCGGGTAGTAGGCGATCTGGGCGGGCGTGGCGTCGGTGGCCTCGGTGAGCACGAACAGCGCGGTGTCGAGGTGGTAGTAGCTCGGGTCGATCAGCCGCAGCGAGACGACCGGGACGCCAAGGACCTCTTGCGCTTCGGCGTGCGCGGCCGGGTCGGTCCGGAAACCGGTGCCGGCGAGCAGGACCTTGCCGGTCCAGGCGAAGTCGCCTTCGGCCTCGTTGATCTTCTCGGGCATGGTGATGTCGCGGTAGCCGTGCTCCACGAACCAGCGGCGGAAGTGCTCGGCCTCGGCGGTGCGCTGCGGGGCGCGGAACCGGGAGCCGAGGACCCGGCCGTCGACGACGGTGCCGGAGTTCGCGGCGAACACCATGTCGGGCAGGCCGGGCTGGGCGTCGATCTCCTCGACCGTGTGGCCGAGGCGTCGGTAGGTGTCACGGAGTTCGGTCCATTGCGCCATCGCGGCGTCGACACTGACCGGGACGGACGGGTCCATCCACGGGTTGATGACGTAATCCACCGCGAAGTACCGCGGCGGGCACATGAGGTAGCGGCGCGTCGTGGGCACACGGGGCTGCTCTAGTACCGGCATACACGAAGGGTAAGGCTCACCTAATTCCGCAATCAATCGCTGTTCGCTGCGCGTATACCTGCTAAACATTGCGTGTGAACACCATCGACCAGCGAATCGTTTCATGTCTGATGGCCAACGCGAGGTCCAGCTACGCCGACATCGGGAAAGTCGTCGGCCTGTCCGCGCCCGCGGTGAAGAGACGGGTCGACAGACTGCTCGAAACCGGGGTTCTGCGCGGCTTCACCGCGGTCGTCGACCCCGAAGCCTTGGGCTGGGGCACCGAGGCGTTCGTCGAGATGACCTGCAACGGCAACATCACCCCGGCCCGGATCCGCGCCAGGCTGGAGCCGTTGCCGGAGGTCGTCGCGGCCTACACGGTGTCCGGCGCGGCCGACGCGATCGTCCATCTGCGCGCGTCGGACATCCACCATCTGGAGACCGCGCTGGAGCGGCTGCGCGGGCTGGAGATCGTCGACCGCACGGTCTCCACCGTCGTCCTTTCCCGGTTGCTGGAGCGCCCGCCGACGCCCGAAGCGTGAAACCCTCGGCACCGTGACCGATCAGATCCGCTCCAGCCACGACGGCGGCGTCGCCGTACTCACCATCGACGCGCCCAAGACCCGCAACGCCCTCACCCTCGACCTGTCCGCCCAGCTGGCCGACGCCGTCGCGCGTGCCGAAGCCGACGAGAGCGTCCACGCCGTGGTCGTCACCGGCGCGCCTCCGGCCTTCTGCGCGGGCGCGGACCTGGACACGCTCGCCGGTGCACGGGAGGACGGGCTCCGCGCGATCTACGACGGCTTCCTCTCGATCGCCCGATGTTCCCTGCCGACGATCGCCGCCGTCGGCGGTGCCGCGGTGGGCGCCGGCCTGAACCTCGCGCTCGCCGCGGACGTCCGCATCGTGGGATCGAAGGCGAAGTTCGTGGCCAGATTTCTTGATCTCGGCATCCATCCCGGCGGCGGGATGACGTGGATGATCCAACGGCTCGTCGGCCCGCAGAAGGCCGCCGCGATGACGCTCTTCGGCGAGGTCGTCGGCGCCGAAGCCGCTGTCGAATCCGGGCTCGCGCTCCGGCTCGCCGACGGAGACCTGCTCGAGGCCGCCCTTGAACTGGCGAAACCCGCCGTCGACGCTCCTCGCGACGTCCTTCTGGCGACGAAGCGCACGCTTCGGCACACCGCTTCACTGACCGACCATTCGGCCGCCGTCGACGCCGAGATCGAGCCGCAGCTCGCGTCGCTCACCGCGCCCGCCTTCGCCGAGCGGCTGGCCAGGCTGAGGGCCGCAATGACCGGCCAATGACCATTCCTCGAGCGGACTTCCGTACGCTTGAAGGAGATACGGCTCACAATCGGGACGTATCGTTAACCGTTACCATCGGTAACACATAAACCGGATAACCCCCGCTCAGCGCCGAGCTCAGGACACTCGAGGAGTAGGTCCAGGCCGTTTATACGGCAACCTGGGACGGGTGCCGAGGACTAACCTCGGGACATGGCACCTGTGACCTGGCCGACATCGCCGGGCGAGGCACCGGATCTCCGGCGCTGCCGGGGACGACGCACGTCGGGAGAGAGGGAATCCCTGACCTATGAGCACGAGTGCGAACGGCAACAGCTCTTTGTCGGCCGTGAGGCCCACCGAGGTCGCCAAGCTGGACCGGGTGGTCATCCGGTTCGCCGGCGACTCCGGTGACGGCATGCAGCTGACGGGCGACAGGTTCACCTCGGAGGCGGCCGCCTTCGGCAACGACTTGTCCACCATGCCGAACTTTCCCGCGGAGATCCGCGCGCCACAGGGCACCATCCCGGGCGTCTCGAGCTTCCAGGTGCACTTCGCCGACTACGACATCCTGACGCCGGGCGACCGGCCGGACGTCCTGGTCGCGATGAACCCCGCGGCGTTGAAGGCGAACCTCGCCGACGTCCCGACGGGTGGGACGATCATCCTCAACACCGACGAGTTCACGAAGCGGAACCTGGTCAAGGTCGGCTTCGAGAACGATCCCCTCGACGACGACACCCTTTCGGCCTATCAAGTCCACCGGGTGGCCATGTCGACGTTGACCAGAGGCGCGCTCGAAGAGACCGGACTGTCCAAAAAGGACGCCGAACGCGCGAAGAACATGTTCGCGCTCGGGCTGCTCTCCTGGATGTACCACCGGCCGACCGAGGGCACGGAACGCTTCCTGCGCGAGAAGTTCGCGAAGAAGTCCGACATCGCCGAAGCCAACATCCTGGCCTTCCGCGCCGGCTGGAACTACGGCGAGACGACGGAGTCGTTCGCGACGACGTACGAGGTCGCGCCCGCGAAGCTGAACCAGGGCACGTACCGCCAGATCACCGGGAACACCGCGCTGGCGTACGGGCTGGTCGCCGCCGGGCAGCAGTCCGGCCTGCAGATCCTGCTGGGCACGTACCCGATCACCCCGGCGTCGGACATCCTCCACGAGCTGTCCAAGCACAAGAACTACGGCATCCTCACCTTCCAGGCCGAGGACGAGATCGCCGGCATCGGCGCGGCACTCGGCGCCTCCTACGGCGGTGCGCTGGGCGTCACCTCGACGTCCGGACCGGGTGTCGCACTGAAGTCCGAAGCCATCGGCCTCGCGGTGATGACCGAACTGCCGCTGGTCGTCGTCGACGTCCAGCGCGGTGGCCCGTCCACCGGCCTGCCGACCAAGACCGAGCAGGCCGACCTGCTGCAGGCGATGTTCGGCCGCAATGGCGAGTCCCCGGTCCCGATCGTCGCGCCGCTCTCCCCCGCGGACTGCTTCGACGCGGCGATGGAGGCGACCCGGATCGCGCTGAAGTACCGGACCCCGGTCTTCCTGCTGTCGGACGGCGCGATCGCGAACGGCTCGGAGCCGTGGCTGATCCCGGACGTCGAGACGCTGCCGGATCTGCGGGTGGAATTCGCCACCGAGCCGAATGCCGAGGACGGTTCCGGGGAATTCTGGCCGTATGTGCGCGACCCCGAGACCCTCGCCCGCGCGTGGGCGGTGCCGGGCGCCGCCGGTCTGCAGCACCGGATCGGCGGGCTGGAGAAGGCCGACAAGACCGGTCACATCTCCTACGACCCGGACAACCACGAGACGATGGTCCGCCTGCGGCAGGCCAAGATCGACGGCATCGACGTCCCGGACCTCGTCGTCGACGACCCGAGCGGCGGCAAGGCACGGGTGCTCGCGCTCGGCTGGGGTTCTTCCTACGGGCCGATCGGCGCCGCGTGCCGCCGCGTCCGCAAGGAAGGCATGCCGATCGCGCAGGCGCACCTACGGCATCTCAACCCGTTCCCGGGCAACCTCGGTGACGTACTCCGTTCGTACGACACCGTGGTCGTCCCTGAAATGAACCTCGGCCAGCTCTCGATGCTCTTGAGGGCCAAGTACCTCGTGGACGTGAATTCGTACACGAAGGTCGCCGGGCTGCCTTTCAAGGCGGAGGAGCTGCAAGGCGTGTTCACGGAGATCATCACCAGTACGGAGGCGGCGAAGTGACCGCGATTGACCTGGGGATTCCCACTCTCGGCGGCTTAGACCTTGTGCCGACCGAAACCGAGCCGCAGAAGGCGAAGGACTACAAGTCGGACCAGGAGGTCCGCTGGTGTCCCGGCTGCGGGGACTACGTCGTCCTCAACGCCGTGCAGTCGTTCCTGCCGACGCTCGGCCTCAAGCGCGAGAACATCGTGTTCATCTCGGGCATCGGGTGCTCGTCCCGGTTCCCCTACTACCTGAACACCTACGGCATGCACTCGATCCACGGCCGCGCGCCGTCGATCGCGACCGGGCTCGCCACCGCGCGGCCCGATCTGTCGGTGTGGGTCGTCACCGGTGACGGCGACGCGCTGTCCATCGGCGGCAACCACCTGATCCACGCGTTGCGGCGCAACGTGAACATCAAGATCCTGCTGTTCAACAACCGGGTCTACGGCCTCACCAAGGGCCAGTACTCGCCGACGTCCGGGCCGGGCATGGTCACCAAGTCCACCCCGATGGGCTCGGTCGACACCCCGTTCAACCCGCTCTCGCTGGCGATCGGCGCCGAGGCGTCGTTCGTGGGCCGCGCACTCGACTCGGACCGCAAGGGCCTGACCGAAGTGCTGGAGGCCGCCGCGAAGCACCGCGGGTCGGCGCTGGTGGAGATCTACCAGAACTGCCCGATCTTCAACGACGGCGCTTTCGACGTCCTCAAGGACAAGGACGAAGCCGCGTCCCGGCTGATCCCGCTGCGGTCCGGCGAGCCGATCAAGTTCGGACCGCAGGGCGAGTTCGGCGTCACGCGCGGCGGCTGGGGCGGGCTCGAGGTCGGGAAGGTCGCGAACATCGGCGAGGAGAACCTCGTCGTGCACGACCCGACGATCGAGGACACCGCGTACGCGTTCGCGCTGTCGCGGATCGGCGACCAGAACCTGAACCACGTGCCGACCGGCATCCTGCGCCAGGTCGAGCGGCCCACCTACGACGACCAGGCGCGTGCCCAGGTCGCGGCGGCCCGCGAGGCGAAGGCGCCGAACCTCCAGTCCCTGCTTCGCGGCAAGGACACCTGGACCGTCGTCAGCTAGCCGGTCCCGAACGCCAGGAAAGGCCCGTTACTTGCAAATTTTGCAGGTAACGGGCCTTTCCTGGCGTTTGTCAGCTGAGAGGCCGGAACCCCACGCGCTCCGCGTCGGTGGCGGTGCGGAACCAAACCTCCGCGACCATCTTCGGGAACTGCGGCGAATCCTCGGTGCAGTACCGCAAAGCCGTCACGCTGGCCTTGACCGCGAAGTCGTCGGCGGGACGGCCACCACCCGGACGCGGCATCGCCGAACCGGGACCGAACGGGCCGGGCGGAACGGACTCCGCGACAGGAGCGGCGGCTTCCCGCGCGGGCGGGGGCTCCGGGGCGGGCATCGCGTCGCCCGGCTGGACGGCGGGCTCGAACAGCGAACCGCTCTGACCGCCGGACAGGTCCGGCTCACGACGTTCGATCGCCCGCATCGACGGCTGGATCGGCTGCGGCGGCTCGAAACCGCCGCGCACCATGCCCCTCGGTGTGCGCTTGGGCAGCACCTGGGTGGCTTCGGCGGGCGTCTCGGGCTCCGAGTCGAGGAGGCCGGCCCGCGCCTCTTCATCGGAACCGAAGGCGTACGCGGGCGGATCCTGAAGCTCTTCTTCCCGTTCGAACCAGTTGGTCTCGATGGGCGCCTGCTCCGTGTCCACGCGCGAAGCGGGGCTGAACAGCGAGACCGGCTCCGGCTGCGTCTCGACGCCTTCGGGGTCCAGCTGGATCTCCAGGCGGGACCGATACGGCCCTTCGCCAGGCAAGATCGGCTGAGGCTCGGGCTCGGGCTCCGGTTCGGGCTCGACGTCCAGTTTCGACGCGGGCTGGAGGTACTCGGTCGCGGCGGCCGCGTACGGGTTCTCCGGCTCGGGTTCGGGTTCCGGCTCCAGCTGGGCCGCCGGGATGAACTGCGTCCGCTCGGCCGCGGGTTCCGGATCCGGCTCGGGTTCCACGTCGGGCGCGGTGCGGTACTCGGCCTCGTACTCGTCTTCCGGCTCGAAGGTCCGGGTTTCGACGGGGCGCTCTTCGACGACGTCCTGGACGGGCTCCGGGGCCTGCTCCTGGACGGGTTCGGTCCACACCTGCGCGGGCTCGTGCTCGGTGAGCGTCTCGGGGTAAGCGGGCTTCGGCTCCTCGGCGGCCGCGAACTCCTCGTCCAGCTCGTCGTCCGTCGGCTTCGTGAAGTACGCGGTTCCGCCCGCGGCGGCCGCGGCCCCCGCGCCGAGGCTCACCCCGGCGGGCAGCCGGGACGTCTCGGCGTGCACGGTGGCCAGCGAGCCTTCCAGCTCACGGATGCGCTTGCGCGCGGGAAGCACCAGTACCAGCCAGGTGAGCAGCGCGCCGACGACGAACGCCAGCAGGCTCCACAGCCAAACCTGTCCGAAAATGGACATCTATCTTGCCCCTTTAATGCGTTCGCGCGACCAGGTAGTCGGCGACCGATTCGCAGGCGTCCCGGGCTGGCGACGCGGGCAGCGACGCGAGCTCGGCACGCGCCCGACGAGCGTAGTCGGAAAGAGTTTCGCGTGCGCGTTCGAGTCCGGAGGAGGCCCGCAGCAGGTCCAGGGCCTCGGCGACGAGTTCGTCGTCGGAGATCGGGCCCGACAGCAGCTCGACCAGACGCGGGTCGGTGGCCGGGTCGGCGAGCGCGTACAGCATCGGCAGGGTGCTGACGCCTTCACGCAGGTCCGTGCCCTGCGCCTTGCCGAGCTCGTCCGAGGCCGACGCGATGTCGATGACGTCGTCGGAGATCTGGAACGCCGTGCCGATGATGTCGCCGAAGCGGCGAAGCGCGTCGATGTGCTCGTCGGCGGCGCCGGACATCATCCCGCCGAAGCGGCCGGACGTGGCGATCAGCGAGCCGGTCTTCTGCGCGATGACCGTGAGGTAGTGCTCGACGGCGTCGTCGCCGTCGGCCGGGCCGACCGTCTCGCGCATCTGGCCGGTGACCAGCTCGCCGAAGGTCTCGGCGATGATCCGGGCGGCGTCGGTGCCGAGGTCCGCGACCAGCCGTGAGGCGTGCGCGAACAGGAAGTCGCCGGTCAGGATCGCGATGGTGTTGTCCCAGCGGGCGTTGACGCTCTCCGCGCCGCGGCGCATCGTCGCCTCGTCCATCACGTCGTCGTGGTACAGCGTCGCGAGGTGCACCAGCTCGACCGCCGCGGCGGCGATGACCACCTGGTCGCCCTGCTTCGGCCCGAACTGCGAGGCCAGCAGCGTGAACAGCGGACGGAAGCGTTTGCCCCCCGCCTCGACCAGGTGCGAAGCGGCGTCCTCGACGGCCTTGACGTCACTGCGCACGACGTCGCGAAGCAGCGTCTCGACGTCGGCGAGGCCGGCCGCGAGAGTGCGCAGGAGCTGTTCATCGGCGATCTGGAGCCCCACGGACGCGCGCAGGTCCTCGATGGCACCACCTGGGGCAGGTGAAGACACAGACACGTCGGCTCCGCTCTCTTTGACACCGTTCGGGATTGCTTCCAGCGTAGTGGCTACCCACTGAGGCCTGTTGACGTGCTGTCCAGGGGAAACGGTGATGAACATGACACCCCCGCCGAGTATCCTGCTGCTCTTCACGCGAACTGGGGAAAAAGCATGACGACACCGGATGATTCCGGCGAAAGACCGGCGTGGGCGCCTCCCGCCGAAGGTCACCGGGAGCAGCGTTCGACGGTGTGGATCACCGTCATCCTGTTCGCCGTGTTCATGACGGTGATGCTGGTCGTCGCCGCGCTCGTGGTGGGCGGCATGAAGGACTCGAGGGCGGGCGCCGTCCAACCCCGGCAGCAGCCGACCGTCTCGCCGTCCTCCGCGCCTTCGGTCTCACGCCCGCCCGTGCCGACCCGCAAGTACGAGACGGCGAACAACCCGCTCGTCGCCCCCGGCGTGACCATGCCGAAGGTGACCTGCGAGCTGCCGAAGCTCGGCGGCACGAAGGAGAAGCTGGAGGCCTTCTACCTGGCCTTGGTCCCCTGCCTGGAGCAGGCGTGGCATCCGGTCCTGACCCAGGTCGGCGAACCGCGGATCCCGGTCGAGGTCAACGCGGACGACGTCCAGAACACCGCTTGCGGCCCTCCTCCGCCCGCCTCGGAGGCCATGGGCTTCTACTGCTCCGACGGCGCGACGATCTTCGTCCCGCTGCCGAGGCAGCTCGAGGACCGCGGCCCCGATCTCCTGACCCAGCTGTTCCTGCTCGCCCACGAGTACGGGCACCACGTCCAGGAGCAGTCCGGCATCCTCTCGAAGCACGACTCGCTCTACCGCGAGGCGGACGGCGACCGGCCGAAGATCCTCGACCTGAGCAGGCGGCTCGAACTCCAGGCCGACTGTTTCAGCGCGATGTTCCTCGCCAACGCGGCGGGCCGCGGGTCGATCGGCGCCGGGCTGGTCTCCGAACTCAGGCGAAGCACGTTCGAAGACAGCGACACCCACGGCTCGTCGAAGAGCGCCGCGTTGTGGCAGAAGCGCGGCTTGAAGGCCAAGGACACGTCGGCGTGCAACACCTTCGCGGCCCCGGCGAGCGAGGTGTCCTGACCGGCGAGCTCAGCGGCGCCGGATCTTGATGTCGTCCATGCAGGTCGCCTTTCCCGCGACATCGCGGTACGGGTAGCCCTTGGCGTCCAGCAGTTCCATCACCTTCAGCTCCGCCTCGTCGAGCACGTCGCGTTCCTCTTCGCCCACCAGCGTGACGCGGAAGGTGAACGCGCCGAGGTGCGCGCTGTAGGTGAGCAGCCCGTCCTCGGTGAACCCGATCGCCTGGTGCCGATCGAGCCCGGCCATGAGCCGGGCGCGGGTGTCGGCGTCGGGGTGGTCGAACTTGCCGTTGACGAGGACGCGGTAGGTCGGCATGCGCTCGAATATACAGACCTGTATCCGGATACGAACTCGAATATCCAACGGGTGCCCATGATCCACGGTCGAGTGAAACGACCGTCACGCGCGCAACGGTCGAATCCGACACGCAGATAGTGATCACAAAGGGAAGAACGGCCGATCCGGCTCGCTCTCCATCACGTGAGGAGGAAGCCCATGCGCATCACCATCGCAAGCCGGGCCGGCCTGGTCGGCGCACTGCTGCTGACAGGTCTCACCGTCGGAGTGACGCCCGCCTCCGCGGCCAACCCGGACGGCGTGGCCTCACTCGGCTCCGCCGCCTTCACCAAGGGAAACTCGGCGCCGATCTCCATTTCGTCGCTCGCCGATTGCGCGGTCGAGGGACCGACGGCCAACTCGTCCGGGGCCGTGAGCAAGACCGGGATCACGTTCGGTGGCGGCACCACGACCTGCACGACCACGGTCGTCGACCCGGCGAACGACGTGACCACGACGAAGTCCGAGGCCAAGGGCAAGAACTTCGAACTGTCGGCACTGGTCTCGTCGCGCGGGCCGCGCGTCAGGATCGGGGACTACACGGTCACCTGCTCGGCGACGCAGCGGGAAACGAGCGCGAGCTGGACCTACAGCGCGGCGAGCGGGCTCGGCACCCTGCCGAAGCCGGTGCCGGTGGGCTACGTCAAGCCGCTCACCAAATCCGACGGGACCCTGCTCGCCGAAGCGATCTTCAACGAACAGCACCTTCCCGGCAACGGCAGCATCGGCCTGACCATGCTGCGGATCAAGTTCGCGCCCGCCTCCGGCATCACCGGTGAAGTGGTCATCGGGCGCGCGGCCTGTTCCCCCACCCCCTGAGCCACCCCGCCAGGGAAAGGGGCGCCCGGAGCCTTCTGGGCGCCCCTTTTCTGTCCTGGCTTATATAAGTCTACGCTGATACCTTGGCGGAAACCGAGCCGAGGAGGGCACCGATGGTCGACGTGACCAGCCACATCAACTCCGTCCAGCGCAAGCTGGGCAACCGCGTGATCGATGCGGGTGAGGCGGTGACGGCCACCATCAGCCAGGTCTACGACACCGACCTCGACGACCTCTGGGACGCCTGCACCAGCGCCGAACGCATCCCGCGCTGGTTCCTCCCGATCAGCGGTGAGCTGCGGGCCGGCGGCAAGTACCAGTTCGAAGGCAACGCCGGCGGGACGGTCGAACGCTGCGATCCGCCGAAGAGCTTCGCCGCGACCTGGGAGTACGACGGCGATGTCAGCTGGGTCGAGGTCCGCCTGAGCGCCGAAGCCGACGGGCGGACGCGGTTCGAACTCGACCACACCGCCATCCCCAACGAGCACTGGAACCAGTTCGGCCCGGGCGCGGTCGGCATCGGCTGGGACATGATGCTGCACGGCCTCGCGCTGCATCTCGCATCCGGTGAGGCCAACGACCCCGAAGCCGCCATGGCCTGGATGACGAGCGAAGACGGCGTCCGGTTCATGACCTTGAGCAGCGAGGCCTGGTACGAGGCCGACGTCGCCAACGGGACCGACGCGGCCACCGCCCGCACACGCGCGGACGCGACTCTCGCCGCTTACACCGCGCCGCCGGAGAGCTGAAGGTCTTCGGCGAGTTCCGGGGCGCGAAGCAGCTCGATGAGCTCGTCGTCCTTGCGGAACACGGCGCGGGCCCCGGGCATCCCCGCCTGGCGGAGCATCGCGTGCAGGACGTCGGCGTGCGGCTGGTCGAGCAACGTCCAGGCCATCGCGCGCCGCCGTACGTCGTCTCCCAGCTCGCGCGCGATCCACCACCCTGTGACGAGCGCGCTCACCTGGTTGACCGCCGTTTCCCGCCCGCGCGCCAGTTGCGCGCGGTTGAGCCCGCACACCTTGATCGTCTGCTCACCCTTTGCGGTCAGCGCACGGTAGGTCCCGATGGACAGCACCAGGAACAGGTGCTCCAGCGGGTCTTCGGCGGTCGGGTCGATCAGCAGGCTGTCGCCGTCGTCGTCCACCGGGAACAGGTCGCGCTTGTGGTGGCTGTTGCAGTACTCGCACGCGAGCACGTGATTGAGCCAGTCGAACGCGCGCCCCGGATTCCGGGCGATCGGCTCGAAATGGTCCACAGTGGACCCGAGCCCGTCACCGCAGTACATGCAGTACCCACGCCCGGCGGCCATGGCGTCGAGGCCCGCCCGCAGAGAGCGCCGCACGGCACGGGAAACCCGCCAGAGCCGTCGCGCTTCTTTGCTGTCACCGGAAGGGATTCGCGCGGTCAGCTCTTCGAGATCGGACACCACCCGTTCCGGCAGCGCGATCCGGCGGATCCCGATCACCGATCGTCGGCCTCGAACCGCCTGGCCACCTCGTCCACCCGGCTCGGCGGCGAGCTGCTCAGCATGTCCCGGAGGCGTTCCCATTCCCGGACACCGTTCGCGTCCGCCCGGCCGGAAGCCACCTGGAACTCGAGTTCGGCGAGGTGTTCCCGCAGTTCGACCGCCTGCGGCGAATAGGGCGTGTCCAAGCCGAAGAGGTCGGACAGCACGGCGTCGTCCCCCGTGCCGAACACGACCCGTTCGTACAGCTCCTCGGAGACCACCCGGGGCGGAACCTCTTCATCCGGCCCGGAAAGCCGGATGAGCCCGCCGGGATCGGCGGCCTGGCAGACGTAGGGACTGTGCGTGGTGACGATGAACTGGATCCGCGGGAAGTGCGCCTTGAACCAAGGTCCCATGCGTTTCTGCCACGACACGTGGAGATGCGCGTCGACCTCGTCGATGATCACGACACCGGGGCTCTCGTGATCGAGGCCCGCGCTGTCGAGTTGTTTGAGCAGGTCGACCACGAGCGCGGTCACCGTGCGATAGCCGTCGCTCATCTCGCGCAGCGGGAACCTGTCGCCCCGGTACTCGACCCAGAGCCCGTCCGAATCGACGTCCCGGATCCGGTAACCGCCGGGCAGAAGGCCGTCGCCGAGGATCTCCAGCGCCGCGTCCTTCAGCTCGCGGGCGCCCGCTTTCCCTTCCAGGGCACGGAGATGCTGGTTGATCAGCCAGGTGACACCCTCGGCGAGCGAGGCGTCCTCGTGGAACAGGCTGGCCATCCGCGCCAACGATCCCGCGCCACGCATCCACGACTCGGCTTCGCCACTACCTCCAGCGAGCCGCCGGAAAGGCCCGTAGGCCGCGCAGAACGGCTGACCCGGCGGAAGCCCGGAGATCGGCAGCAGGCCGGAGTCGAGCCAGCGGACCTCGACCGGCGCCGGCCCCTCCTCGCGCATCACCGACAACTCGATCGACCCGGAGGTCTGGTCCATCGAGATCCAGCTCCCGGCGTCCGACAGCAGCCCCCAGGCCACGTCCGGCGCCGCCGCGACCGCGATGGCGCGCAGCAGCGACGTCTTGCCCGAGCCGTTGCGCCCGGCGAGCACCACCCAGCCGGGGCCGGGCAACCGGAGGTCGACGGTGCGGGCACCGCTGAAGCCGCGGATGTTCTCCAGCCGGACCCGCTCGATGTACATGGAGAAAGCTTACGACGGCGCGGACGTCACCTGGTCGTCCGAAAGTGGGTCGCCATCGCCAGTTTCATCACAGCGTGTGCCTTGGCGACGTCCACGGCGGTGACCGTCTTCGACCGGTCCCAGTCGTCGATCCCGCGTTCTCGTTCAGGTGTGATCGTCAGCCGGACGTGCCCACGTGAGTCGAGGTTGCCGAGCGGCGAGACGTAGAGAGAGAATTCGTGGTCGTCCGTCGAGCGGAACGTGACACCCGGATTGCCGCTGAACGAGGTCTGACGATGGTCCTTGTAGGTCTTGTTCGGATCCGCGAGCCACTGCCCCGGCGCACCGCCGTTCGCAGTGGCCCCGGTCTCGATCTGGAGCCGGTGCTGTGGTTCGACGAAGTAACAGGAGCCCGGTGTGGCGATCGGCTCGAAGTCCTGGCCGAAGGTCTTCTTGACCGCGTCGCGGAACACCGCGCATTCAACGTTCGGATCGGCCGCGCCGGCGGCGAGGACCAACTCGGCGCCCGTGGGCACCTGGGCGTCGACGGCCGGGTCACAGTTCTCGCCTTTGCTGGTGGAAACCCAGTTCGCACAGGCGCCGACGCGGCCGTTGTCCTGGCCGTCCGGCGGGTAGACGAGATCGTGGGGGAGCTTCGCGGCGCCAGCGGTGGCGAAATCTCGGAGGAGTCCGCAGTCTTTGCTCCGGCTCTGGAGCCCAAGTTCAAACCGATCGCGCGCTGAAAGCTGACCGGGACAGTTATCGCGCAGCCGCTGACACCGCCGTCGCGACGGGTTTCGACCTGGTAGGCCTTGACACCACCGAGGTCGACCACGGCGCCGTCGTTCCGGAGCCACGCGTGACTCGGATCCATGTCCTGGACGTAGACGAGGGCTTCGTAGCCGTCGCGGAGGAGCGTGCACGTCTTCCTGCCGCCCCTCACCTTGGGTTCGCGCGTGACGGGCCGTGTGTCGCCCGCCTTTCTGCGGTCATAGGCCGCAAGGTCGATCAGGTCGCAGAAATCGAGGGCGGTCAGCGCGGCACCGACAGCCTGTTCGTCACGATCGGCGGGACGCGGTTGTTGCGGGTGCCATTTCGGAAACTGCGGTCGCGGCGGGGGTGTATCCACGGAATCCGTACAAGCCGCTACCAAGCCGATGAGCACTGCGCCGAGAATCACTCTTCGGAACTTCATTACGCAGAGTATGCGAGGTCAACGTGTTGACTACCAGGTAGAACCCTGTTCTCCGAGGCGCATTCACACGAATGGTTTTCACGGATAGTCACCATGGCTGCTGACGCTATTCAGCGGGGAGCGAGACTTTATGCGGACGGGTTCCCCGCCTCGGGAACCCTGGTAATCTTCCCGGCGTCGGATTACGCAGGGTGCATCGGGGAGACGCGCCTTGTAGCCACGGGAGGGGCACATGACGACGGTGACTTCGGGGCGGCTTCGTCCATTCAGCGGGGATCGATTCGCGGTGCCAGGGGTGCATGGCCATGCCTGAAGGGGCACCTGTCTACCAACCGGGGTTCAACCCGGACTCGATCTGCAAAGCTCCGCCGACCGGCGGTTCCTATGGGACGCCGGTCGCAGAGGGTGCGGGGTTCAAGTACGACGAGGCGACCCTTCATGAGCTGGTGGCGGAGTGGCATGAACTGGCCAAGGAGTACAAAGTCGATCTGAATCAAGCGGAGTACCTGGCAAAGGCGAAGCCCCCAGGACAGGAGTACGCCAGCGGGAACAACGCCAACGTCACCCGGCATTCCGGCACAGCCCTCACGGACGCCCTGAATCTGCGCATCGCCTACTGCGAGAACATGGCGAACAAGTACGTGACCGCGCTCGGCAAATACGCCACCGCGGAAGAACACGCCGCCGCAGTCATCGATCAACAGCCGAAGGGCATCCTCTGATGCGACGCTCCATACTCCTCATCGGTGCCACCGCGCTAGCGCTCTCCGCGTGCTCGCCCCCGACCACCAACGGCACCCCTACGCCCACGAGCGGCGGAGCGAGTCCAAGCCCATCAAGCTCGTCTGATCAGGCGCCAGGTCCAGACGCCCCCAAAGTAACCACTCCCCTCAACCTGACCCAGGTCAAGCGGACACCCTGCAACGCCCTCACCGAAAAACAGGCTGGAGAACTTCTTGGGTCCGGCGCATCCTCCAAGGAGAGCCTGGACGGTGCAGCAGGGCCTTCTTGCATGTGGTCCATTCCGGCAACCTCCCGCCCGTTGGTGGACGTGATCTTCGGCAGGACCCCAGATGGCGGCACAGCCAGTGTCTACAAAGCGAAGGGCGGGGCTTACAAACTTGTCGAACCGCTCGCACCTATTGACGGCCACCCTCTGACCGCCTACGGCACGAAAGACGAACGCCCTTCGGGCAAGTGCTCGGTTGCGCTAGGGGCCAGCGACACCGAAACCATCGGCATCGTCGCCGAGCTGTCCGAGGCCAACATCGGCAAGAAGGACCCCTGCGACGCTGCCCGAGAAGCTGCGATCAGAGTCCTGACCACCATCCGCGGAGGCAACTGATGGTCGCCGAAGGACCGCTCACCGCCGCTCAAATCTACGAACAGGTCACCGGCGGCGAAGGCACCGGCTCGCTCTCCGACGCCCAGCAAGGCGCCTACAACCTGACCAAACGGCACCACGAGCGTATGCAGCGGATCACTGCGCTCAGCCAGAAGACGGCCGCAGGTTGGCAGGGTGGGGCTAGCAACGCGGCCGTGGACGCGACCAAGCCGCTCGTCGAGGCATCGATGGACGACGCCATGCACCTGGCCCGCGCCCAGAGCGCCATCACCTCGCAGATGGACGCGTTCGGATCGGCGAAGAACTCGGTCAAGCCGGTACCGCCGGAGCAGCCCCAGCCAACAGCTCAGGACGCGCTCGACCTGATGGAAGGCAAGCCTGTCGGCTACTTCGACAAGCTCAAGGGCTACCAGGCCGACAGCCAGCACAACATCGACACCTTCGCGACCTACCACTCGGCCAGCACTTCGAACGGCGACGAGTTGCCTGCCCAGTACGCGCAGCTCACCGACCCCGGCGGCAGTGTCACCCTGGACGACGGCGGCTCCGGGAAGCCTGCGGCGAAGGGGTTCGGCGACGGCGCGGACGGGCGTGATCCCGGCATCGGCGAGCCCTATCGCGGCACGAGTGGACCAAACGGGCCGAGTGGACCGAACGGGCCGGGCGCCTATGCGCCCGGGCCAGGCCAGGGAGGCCCCGCCGACAGCGGCCCGCAGCCCGGACAAGGCCCCCAGCCGGGTCAGCACCAGCAGGACCCGGGCACACAGCACCGGCAGCCCGACGACGGCACACGCGCGAACTCGTACACGCCGCCTCAGACCACGCCGGTCGTACCGCCGGCGGCGAACCTCGACTTCGGGCCGAACGGCAGGCCGTCCACCGGCTACAACCCGCCCGGCACGTTCCCACCCGGGTACGGCCCCTTCGGTCCGGGAACAAGCGGACCGAACGGCCCCGGTCTCGCAGGTCCGGGAACTGGCGGCAAATCGCCCGGTGGACCCGGTGGCGGGTTCCGAGGCGGCACGCCAGGTGGCCCCGGTGGGTCCGGGCAGCCCGGGATGGGTGGCCGAAGTGGCGCCGGGATGCCGGGTGAAGGCGTCGGTGGCCGCGGCACGGCGGGAGCGGCGGGTGCCGCTGGTCGTGGCGGGGCGAACGGGATGCCGATGGCGCCCGGCGCCGGCCGCGGGAAAGGCGAGGAGGACAAGGAGAAGAAGGCTCCGGCGTACCTCCAGAACCCGGATCCGGACGAGACCTTCGGCGGCTACACCGAGAAGCCGACGCCGCCGGTGATCGGCGAGAAGAAGAGCTAGCGCCACAGTTCCCAGGGGAGGGAGACACGTGGTGCTCGCGCGCCCGGTCGAGATCACGCTCGACACCTTGTTGACCGCGTTCCGTCACGCCGGTTGCGGAGATCCGCATCTGATCTTCGCGGGCGGCCTGCGCTACATCCCGCCGTCGTCGCGAAACGGCGAAGACCGGGCGGCGTTCGAGGAGCTCGGCGGGCTCGGGTTCACCGAGGGCAAGCGGTTGACCAGCGACTTCGAGGACGTCCTGCACGTACTCGACCGGCCGAACACCGAGTACTACGCGACCGTGCGGACGGAAACCGAGCAGTACGGCGTGCTCGTCGCCGTCCGCGGGCGCGCCGCGGTGACCGCGATCTGCGAAGGAAACCGAGTGTGGCTGAAAGGCGTGCGGACCACCGACCGTGCGGCGGCCCTCGTGATGAACCTGCCCGAGTACCCGCCGGCGCGGTTCGCTCCGTTCTCCTTGCCCCAGGACGACTTCAAGCTCGACGCCGGGAACGACCTCTACGACGAACCCGAGTCACGAAGCCGGGACGCGCGTCGCTTGGACGAGGTCTTCGATCAGCCGTACTTCGGCGTCGGGTTCTTCGCCGCGGCCAAACGCCCTGACGGAGGACGCCGCATCGAGGCCATCGACGGCCTGACGTATCTGGACCTCGACGCAGGACGGGTGGCCATGCACGTGACCGGTTCACCCCGGAACCGGTACATCACCGTCCTGCCCGGCGAACCCACGTTGCTGGCACAGAAGGTCGCCGCGTTGCGGGCGAGCCTCGACCACTAGCCGGACGGCACCAGGCTCTCGATCAGGCGCACCGATCGCGCCGGATCCAGCGCCACAGCGTTCGACCGCAGTGTCACCTGCACATAGGGCTCGACATCGGCTGGCCGATGCAGGAAGACACCCGACCGCTGGTGTTCCAGCCGCACCACCGGCGGGCCGTCCGCGAAATCGAGCAGGGCGTAGGCGCCGCTCATCCCCGGGTGGCCACCGACGTCGAAGGGAAACACCCGGAGCTCGACGGACGGCCGTTGCGCCATCGAGACTAGGTGCCGAAGCTGGTTCGCCATGATCCGCGCGCCGCCGATCTGCCGCCGCAAGGCGCCCTCATCGAGGTAGGCGATCAGTTTCTTCCGGCCCAGCACCTTCTGACGTTCCAGCCGCGCCTCCGCCGACGCTTCGATCTCCGCGGTGGATGCGCCGACAGCGACCAGCGCGGCCCTCGCATAGGAGGGCGTTTGCAGCAGGCAGGGCATCGTCGTTGTGCTGCACTCGATGATTCTGGTGGCCTCTTTTTCGTACTGTGCAAGGGTCCTCACCTGATACGGCACACCGCTCTGACGAGTTTCGAGCCAGTTCGGCCGGTCGACGTCGCGAGCCATCTTGAGCAGCGCATCCCGGTGTTCTCCGGTTACTTGGTACACCGCGAGCAAGGCAGACACCTCTTCGGCTGACGCCGAGCGCACGCCGGTTTCGATCCGGCTCAGCGTCGACTGGGACCACGCCAGTTTGTCGGCCACTTCGGTCATCGCCAGTCTGCTGGCCTTCCGCGCGACGCGGAGACCCTCGGCAAGTCCTCGAGCCAGCGGCGCGGGCTTCGGTTTCGGCATCGCTCCCCTTCTCCAGGCGAGCGACCTTGCCATGTGCACGACGGCAATTCGCCTACTCAATAGGTGTCTTCGTCAGTCCAATCGGTCTGCGCGAAGTCCTCGTCGTCAACGGGCGGACGGGTCTTACGCGGCTTCTGAACCGGCGGTGTCGTGACCGTCGGCGCTGTCTGCGCGACAATTTCCGGCTCTGGTGTGTCGTGAGCCGCGGCTTCGGGAATGGGTGTTCCATCGGGCCAGACACACGGTGACGTGGCAGTGATGTACATGGCACCGAGAGGATTCGCCTCCACGGCCATCCGGAAGGCATCAGAGTTGTTCTCGAGCCAGAGATACTCGTTCGGTGGGTTGTTGTCGAGCACACGAAAGCTGTGATTCGCCGCCCAGGTTTTCGCCGCAGTGAAGTAGGCAGGAATGTTCTCCTTTGGCAGTTCGTGCACCTGGTAAGTACGGGTGGCGATGACGCGTTCACCTGAACCACCATCGGTCGGATCCAGGCACGGCCCGCGTTTTTCGGACGCGGTCAGCTCATAGCGCGCGTTGGCGGGAAAGATCTCACGAACCTGCGCGAGATAGTCGTCGACCTTTTGGTTGGCCTGGTCGGCGGTGATTGTGGGCTTCATGTCCTTCCCTCCTGTGCATCCAGCGATCAGCATCGCCAGCATCGCCAAAGTCACTTTTGCCGATATATGCCGCATAATGCCCTTTCGCATCAGGACGTGGGCCGACCGGCGATGATCCGCCCCATGCTCGCCAATGCCTTGTTGCCCGGATCCCAGTACTGCGAATGCGCGGCGTCGTCGTAGCCCTCCCAGTAGGACGGCGGCGGCTCGTTCGGCTGTCCCGAAGCGAACACATCGGCGCCCTCGAAATGCTGGGGTTCGATCCCATGGATCGGCACCAGCTGGATCGGATCGTTCCGGTCCACCGTCGCATGAACGCGGTCCGCCGGCAGACCGAGTTCCTCCGCCTGGTTGACCCCGACACCAGGACTCGCGACGAACACGATGTCATCGACCGCCAGTCGCTCGTCACGCGCGGCGTGCCCGATTACGGTGGTGCCGTAGCTGTGTCCGATCACCGTGTTGTGCGACGGAGCGCCTTCGTGCGTCGCTCGCAAACCGTCCTGGAAGCGGTCGAGATCCTTCTTCGCGTTATCCGCATAGCTCTCGCTCATCGCGTTGGGCAGGACATCGTCCGGGGCGTCGTAGCCGACCCAAGAGATCACAGCGGTAGATGGTGAACCAACTTTTGTCGCGGCCTCGACCATCCGATCCGAGCGGACCATCTCGCCACTGATCCCCGCCAGATCCGCACCCGTCCCAGGAACATACGTCGCGACATTCACCGCCTTGTCCGGATTCCCCGCCGAAATGATCGCCTTGCCGTCCCCGCCGACGTCCAACCCGAGCAAGAACGCCTGCTGCTGCCCCGGCCCCGGATGATCGAGACGGCTTTGGATCGCCCGCAGCCCGTCCAGTTTCGCCGCGATTTCGTCGAGCTTCTCCTTACCCGCCCAGTCGCCCTGGTTCGGCGTGCGCGGATCGTTCGGGTTGGCGCGCGAAATCTCGGTCGCCTCGCTTTGCAGGCGGTCGATCTCCCGCTGCAGAACGGCGCGGTTGGCCGAGTCGCGATCGACCGCCGGGACACCGTCCAGGTTGCGGATCAGGTCCGGCGCGTTCTGCAGCAAGGCGACCTTCGCCGTGTCGGACAGGCTGTCCCACCACGCCTTGTTGTCGCTCGGCGTGCCACCTTCGGGCGGACCGATGATCGACAGTCCGCTTTGCGCGGCACCGACGTCGGCGGCTTGGGCGAGGGTGCCGACGCCCTGTTCGCTGATCTCGCCGCGCATCGCCCTGGTCATGATCGCGGCGAAATCGGCGTCCACGTCCGTCGCCCGGCGCAGGATCTGCTCGACCTTGTCCGCGATCTCCGCTTGAACCCGGTGACGGATCGCCAGCACCTCCGGCGCGAGCGGCGGCTGACCGGGGATCGGCACCACACAACCGTCACCGATCGTCAGCCCGTGACGATAGGCGAGGTCTTCGGTCTCCCGGACGAACGCGCTGATCCGCTCGAGCGCGATCTGCACTTCATGGGCGCCACGGCGGACGGCCGATGCCTGCGCGACCAACTGTTCCGCGGTGGTGATCAGCGAGTTTCCCCGCGTCGAAGCGGCGACGGACGCGTCGCCGGTCCAGCCGTCGAACCGCGCCATCGCCTCGACGTCGTCGTTCGCGCCGATGATCCGGGTGCACCACGCGTTGAGGTCGTCGGCGACCCGCCCCACCGCGGCCGGATCCCATCGTCGGACGTCGGCCCACGTGACCATCAGACCGGCCTCCGCCCACCGCCGGGGGCCATCGGACGCAGGTCGTGGACGGCGGACTGTTCGTTCGACCGGTATCGCGCCGCGGCCTGGTCCAGCTGGGCCGAGTAGGCATCGACGTTCTCGACCCACGTCGGCACCGCGCGGCCCCAGGCGTCGGCGAGCAGCCTGGCCGCTTCACCCGAGACCCCGCCGGGCAGTCCTGCCGCGACGCCGGTCAATCCAGCCGCGAGATCCGTCGGCCGGACCACCTCGGCCGCGCGCTTCGCCGCACCGGCCGAAGACTCGATCGCCGTCAAGACGACCTCATACCCGCCTGACATCGCACCCCTCCCCAAGCGTGACAACGTGACCACACTATGACGCGCGAAGCGTGCTCGCGGACCCCTCACCGGGCAACTACCCACATACGCGTGAAGGCCCCCTCACAAGAGCGAGGGGGCCTTCACGCGCGAAGAACTACTTGAGGGCGAAGCCGCCCGAGGCCGCCCAGTCGAGGGCGAACGCCGGGATCAGGCCGAGCACCAGCGTGACGATGACGCCGAGCGTGATCGCCGTCGTGGTGAACGCGCCGGGCACGGTGACGGTCGGGCCGTCGGGGGCCGGCTCGGAGAAGTACATCAGCACGATCACCCGCAGGTAGAAGAACGCGGCGACGGCGCTGAAGATCAGGGCGATGACGACCAGCGGCGCCATCCCGTCGGACAGGGCCGCCGAGAACACCACGAACTTGCCGACGAAACCACTGGTCAGCGGGATACCGGCCAGTGCGAGCAGCAGGAAGGTGAACACGCCCGCCAGCACCGGAGACCGTTTCGCCAAGCCCGCCCACGCGGACAGGTGCGTCGCCTCGCCGTTCGAGTCCCGCACCAGCGAGACGACACCGAACGCGGCGAGCGTGGTGAAGCCGTAGGCCAGCAGGTAGAACAGCGTGCTCGACAGGCCTTCCTCGGTCATCGTGATCGCACCGATGAGCAGGAAGCCGGCGTGCGCGATGGACGAGTAGGCGATCATGCGCTTCACGTCGGTCTGTGTCAGGCCGAGCACCGCGCCGATCAGCATCGAGATGATCGCGACGCCCCAGAGCACGCCACGCCATTCCCAGCTGGTCGATTCGAACGCCACCGAGAACACCCGCAGGATCCCGCCGAACGCGGCGACCTTGGTGCAGGCGCCCATGAACGCGGTGACCGGGGTCGGCGCGCCCTGGTAGACGTCCGGGGTCCAGGTGTGGAACGGGCCGACCGAGCCCTTGAACAGCAGACCGACAGCGAGCAGGCCGAGCCCGGCGAACAGCAGTGTGTCCGAACGGTCCGAACCGGCGGCGGCGTTGGCGATGTCCGACAGCTGCACGGAGTTCGCGTAGCCGTAGAGCAGCGCGAGACCGTAGAGGAAGAACGCCGACGAGAACGCGCCGAGCAGGAAGTACTTGACCGCGGATTCCTGCGAGAGCAGGCGACGCCGCCGCGCCAGACCGCACATCAGGTACAGCGGCAGGCTCAGCACTTCGAGCGCGATGAACATGGTCAGCAGGTCGTTGGCCGCGACGAACGCCATCATGCCGCCGAGCGCGAACAGCGTCAGCGGGAAGACCTCGGTCTGCATGCCGGTGGTGCCGACCTGCGCGCGGTCCTGGACGGTGCCCGGGCGGATACCGGCCTGCGCGACGAACGCGCCGCCCGGCTCGACCGAGCGGTCCGCGATCAGCAGCAGCGCGCCCAGCGCCAGCGCCAGCAGGGTGCCCCACAGGAACAGCGACGGCCGGTCGACGGCGATCGCGCCGCTGAAGGTCGTGACACCGCCCTCCGGCGCGGACGAGCTGGCGTACCAGGCCAGGAAGACACCCGCCGCCCCGATCCCGAGCAGGGAGAGGAAGACCTGCGACGGCCACCGCATGTGCTTGGGCAGGAAGGCTTCGAACAGCACGCTGACACACGCCGCGCCGAGGATGATCAAGATCGGCGTGACGGCGAAGTAGTCGATCGACGGCACCTTCACCGGTGGCGCCTGAGTCAAGAAGAGCACTGTTTACTTGCCTCCCTGTACGGACGACATCGTCGCCTGCACCGACGGGGTGATCGTGTCGAGCACCGGCTTGGGGTAGAACCCGAGCGCGATGATCAGCACGACCATCGGCGCCAGGATCGCGATCTCCTTGCCGCCGAGGTCCTTGATGGCCTTGGTCGCGCCCAGTTCGGGCGCGATAGCCGTGCCCGGGCCCCCACCGGCGCCCATCAGGGCGTCACCGCGGACGGGGCCCTGCATGACGCGCTGGTAGAGCCAGAGCACGTACGCCGCGGCCAGCACCATGCCGACCGTCGCGATGATCGTGTACACCGGATAGTCCACAAAGGATCCCAGCAGCACCAGGAACTCACTGATGAAGGAGTTCGTGCCCGGCAGGGACAACGTGGACAGACCGGCGATGAGCAGCATCCCGCCGAGCAGCGGGGTCACCTTCGCCATGCCGCCGTAGTCGGAGATCTTGGTGGATCCGCCGCGCATCACGATGAGCCCGACGACCACGATCAGCATCCCGGTGGCGAGGCTGTGGTTGAGCATGTACGACACCGAGCCGACCATCGCCTGCTCGTTGAAGGTGAAGATGCCCAGCGCGATGAACCCGAAGTGGGCGATCGACACGTAGGCGATGAACCGCTTCATGTCGCGTTGCCCGGCGGCGAGGATCGAGCCGTAGAGGACACCCGCGACGGCGAGCACCAGCACCCACGGCGCGAGTTCCTTGCTGGCCTCCGGGAACATCGGGAGGCAGTAGCGCAGGAACCCGAACGTGCCGACCTTGTCCAGCACGCCGACCAGCAGCACCGCGACGCCGATGGGCGCCTGGCCCGCGGCGTCCGGCAGCCAGGTGTGGAACGGCACCAAAGGGGCCTTGATCGCGAACGCCAGGAAGAACCCGAGGAACAGCCAGATCTGGGTGCCCGTCGGCGCGTCGCGGACGACCGTGACGAGCGTTTCCCAGTCGAAGGTGCCCTTGCCGAGCTCGTCCGACGCCATCGAGTACGCCCCGATGGCCGAGGCCAGCATGATCAGGCCGCCGAGGAACGAGTACAGGAAGAACTTGACCGCCGCGTACTGCCGGTTCGCGCCGCCGTAGCCGCCGATCAGGAAGTACATCGGGATCAGCATGATCTCGAACAGCACGTAGAACAGGAAGACGTCGGTCGCGGCGAACACCGCGATGGTCAGCGACTGCTGCACCAGGATCAGCGAGAGGTACCCGCCCGCCGAGCGCCCGGCCGGGAGCTTGTCGGTCAGGCCGAGCGAGCCGACCACGATCGGCACCAGCAGCCCGATGACCGCGATCATCACCAGCGCGATGCCGTCGATGCCGAACGAGATGTGGATGCCGAAGTTCGGGATCCAGTCCATCGAGGACTTCTGCTGGATCCGGTCCCCCGTCGGCGAGTAGCTCGCCCACAGCGGGATCACCAGCAGGAACGTCAGGATGGACACGCCGAGCGCGGTGAGCGTCGCCAGGCGATCGTTCTTCTTCAACCCCGCCACGACCGCCGCGCCTACCAGCGGCACCAGGATGGTTGCCAGGAGCCAAGTCATCAGGAGAACCTCACCAGCAGGAGTGCCGCCAGAAGCAGGAATGTGCCGCCCAGCATGGACAGTGCGTACGAGCGGACGAAGCCGGTCTGCAGGCGGCGCAGGCGCCCGGATCCGCCGCCGAGCGCGGCGGCGAGGCCGTTGACCGCGCCGTCGACCCCGCGGTTGTCCACGTAGACCAGCGCGCGGGCGAGCCAGGTGCCCGGACGGGCGACCAGCGTCTCGTTCAGGGTGTTGCCGTAGAGGTCGTTGCGCGCGGCCTTGACCACGGCGGAGACCCGCTCGGGGCGTTCCACCGGAACGTCCTTGCGACCGACGAAGAGCCACGCGGCCACCGCACCGAGCACGGACAGCGCCACGGTGAGGAACGGGACCAGCAGGTGCGGGATGACACTGTGGCCACCCTCCTGGAGCGGTCCGACCACCGGCGAGAGCCATTCGGCGAACCGGTCGCCGAGGGCGAAGAACGCGCCGGCGCCGATCGAACCGACGGCCAGGATGATCATCGGCCACTTCATCACCGCGGGGCTTTCGTGCGGGTGGAAGTCGCGGCCGTCGCTGGACTTGATCTCCTTCCAGCGTTCCTTGCCGAAGAAGGTCATCACCATCAGGCGCGTCATGTAGAACGCGGTGAGCCCGGCGCCGAGCAGTGCCGCGCCGCCCATCACCCAGCCGCGCCAGCCGCCCTGGGACAGCGCCGCTTCGATGATCGCGTCCTTGGTGAAGAATCCGGAAAGCGGCGGGATGCCGATCAGGGCGAGGTAGCCGAGGGCGAAGGTCCAGAAGGTGACCGGCAGGTGCTTGCGCAGCCCGCCGAACTTCCGCATGTCGACCTCGTCGTTCATGGCGTGCATGACCGAACCGGCCCCGAGGAACAGCCCGGCCTTGAAGAAACCATGCGCCACCAGGTGCATGATGCCGAGCGCGTAGGCGATCGGCCCGAGGCCGACGGCGAGCATCATGTAGCCGATCTGGCTGACCGTGGAGTACGCCAGGACCTTCTTGATGTCGTCGTAGGCGCAGCCGATGATGCATCCGATCAGCAGCGTGACCGTACCGACGAGGGTGACGATCAGGCGGCCGTCCGGGGTGGCGTTGAAGATCTCGTGCGCGCGGGCGACCAGGTAGACGCCGGCGGTGACCATCGTCGCCGCGTGGATGAGGGCCGAGACCGGGGTCGGGCCCTCCATCGCGTCGGGAAGCCATGCCTGCAGCGGGAACTGGCCGGATTTACCGCAGGCGCCCAGCAGCAGCAGGATCGCGATCGCGGTGACCGCCCCGGTCGGGATCTGGCCGACGGCGCCGAAGACCTCGGCGTAGCCGGTGCTCCCGACGTACTTGAACATCAGGAAGATCGCCAGCGCGAGCCCGACGTCGCCGACGCGGTTCATCAGGAACGCCTTCTTCGCCGCGGTGGCCGCGGACGGGCGGTCCTGGTACCAGCCGATGAGCAGGTACGACGCGAGACCGACGCCTTCCCAGCCGAGGTACAGCGTCACGAAGCTGTTGCCCAGCACCAGGATCAGCATCGAGGCGACGAACAGGTTGAGGTACGCGAAGAACCTCGACCGGTCGCGGTCGGAGGACATATAGCCGATCGAGTAGAAGTGGATCAGCATGCCGACGCCGGTGATCAGCAGGACGAAGGTCAGCGAAAGCGCGTCGATCCGGAGTCCGAAGTCGACCTGCAGCGCCGAGACCGGGATCCACGAGAACAGCTTGACGTCCGCGATGTTCTTCGTGTCGGCCGTGAAGAAGAGGATCAGGCCGTACACAAAGGACAGTGAGACGGTCGCGCTGCCGAGGAGGTGTCCCCAAGGACGCGCGCGCTTACCGGCCAGCAGAAGGATCAGGGCGCCGAGGGCGGGAAAAGCCACCAGCAGCCACGATGATGCGGTCAACTCGGTGCTCCTAGTACTTCAGCAGGTTGGTGTCGTCGACCGAGGCCGAGCGCCGGGTGCGGAAGATCGCCATGATGATCGCGAGGCCCACCACGACTTCGGCGGCGGCGACGACCATCACGAAGAACGCCATCACCTGACCGTCGAGTCCGCCGTTGATCCGGGCGAACGTGACCAGGGACAGGTTCGCCGCGTTCAGCATCAGCTCGATGCACATGAACACGACGATCGCGTTGCGGCGCACCAGAACCCCGACAGCGCCGATGGTGAACAGCAGCGCGGACAGGAGCAGGTAGTACGTCGGGGTCATTCCTCGTCCCCTTCTTTCTTGCCGACGAGCGCGTGGGCGTCCGGGCCCGGTTCCGCACCGGACACCTGCTTGCGCTCGTCCTCCAGTCGCGAGGCCGAGGTCGACTCGATGATGTCCGAGAGCGACTCCGGGGCGATCGAGCCGTCCGGCAGCAGGGCCGGGGTGGCGATCGAGTTGGCCGTCGCGAAGACACCCGGGCCGGGCAGCGGCGAAGGCCTGTCGTGCTTTCCGGTGAACCGGTCGACGACGAGTTCCTTCTGCGACTTCTTGCCGCCCTTGGCGTGCCGGTCGGTGAAGGCGAGCACCATCGCGCCGAGCGCGGCGGTGATCAGCAGTGCCGACGTGAGCTCGAACGGGAACAGGTACTTCGTGAAGATGAGCCGTCCCAGCCCACCGGGGCCGCCGCCGTCGACGTTCGCCGGGTCGAGCGGCAGCGCCGGGGTGACGTTGGCCAGCGAACGGGCGAGACCCGCCGCGAGCAGGCCGCCGACGCCGACGCCGAGCAGGGTCGCCATGACCCGTTGCCCGCGCAGGACTTCGACGACCGAGTCGGAGCTCTCCCGGCCGACCATCATCAGCACGAACAGGAACAGCATCATGATCGCGCCGGTGTAGACGATGATCTGCGTGAAGCCGAGGAACGGCGCCTGCTGGATCATGTACAGCGCGCCGAGGCACAGCATCGTGAGCACCAGCCACAGCGCCGAGTGCACGGCGTTGCGGGAGAAGATCATGCCGAGCCCGCCGAGCAGCGCGAGCGGGCCGAGCACCCAGAACGCGATGGTCTCGCCGGTGGTGATCCCGGCCGAAACGTCGGTCTGGGCGAGGAAGGCCGTGATCACTTGGCGGCCTCCGTGCTCTCGACGGGCTTGGGGCGCGCCAGCTCCGGGCCGTTGACGTAGTAGTCCTGCTCGTTCTCGCCGAGCCGCATCGGGTGCGGCGGCTGCTCCATGCCGGGCAGCAGCGGCGCGAGGAGGTCTTCCTTGGTGTAGATCAACCGCTGCCGGTCGTCGTCGGCCAGCTCGTAGAAGTTGATCATCGTCAGGGACCGGGTCGGGCAGGCCTCGACGCACAGCCCGCAGCCGATGCAGCGCAGGTAGTTGATCTGGTAGTCGGCGCCGTACCGCTCACCGGGCGAGAAGCGTGCCTCTTCGGTGTTGTCGCCGCCTTCGACGAAGATCGCGTCCGCCGGGCAGGCCCACGCGCACAGCTCGCAGCCGACGCATTTCTCCAGCCCGTCCGGATGCCGGTTGAGCTGGTGCCTGCCGTGATAGCGCGGAGCGGCGGGGGCGCCGGCCTCCGGGTACTCCTCGGTGGCGACCTTCTTGAACATCATCCCGAAGGTGACACCGAAACCCTTGATGGGATCAAACATCCCCATCGCCGGCCTCCCTTCCACTGGAAACCGCCGCGGGCTTGCGCTTGGCCGCCCGGGCTTCGGCCTTCTCTAGGGCCTTCTGACGCGGAGTCTTGTCCGGAACCTGGAGGTCGAGCGGCGGCACCGGGAACCCGCCGCCGGTCACCGGGACGTAGTCGTCGTCCGGGACCTTCTTGTCCGGCAGCAGCAGGCTCAGGATGACGACGACGAGAATGAGCGCGCCGCCGCCGATGAGGATCTGCGGTGTGGAGAGCCCGCCCGAGTTCTTGATCGCGCGGACCGAGACGATCACCACGATCCAGACCAGGTTGACCGGGACCAGGACCTTCCAGCCCAGCCGCATGAACTGGTCGTACCGCAGCCGCGGCAGCGTGCCGCGCAGCCAGATGAAGCCGAACAGCAGGATGAACAGCTTCGCGGTGAACCACAGCAGCGGGAGCCAGCCCTGGTTGAGCGCGTGCTCGGCGCCGACGAACGGGAACTTCCAGCCACCGAGGAACAACGTGGTCGCGAACGCCGAAACGATCACCATGTTGACGTACTCGGCGAGGAAGAACATCGCGAACTTCATCGAGCTGTACTCGGTGTGGAAACCGCCGACCAGCTCGGATTCGGCCTCGGGGAGGTCGAACGGCGCGCGGTTGGTCTCACCGACCATGGAGATCAGGTAGATCACGAAACTCGGCAGCAGCAGGTAGAAGTACCAGCCGGTCTGCTGCGACTCGACGATCTGCGAGGTCGACATCGAACCCGCGTAGAGGATGACGCCCACGATGGACAGGCCCATCGCGATCTCGTACGAGATCACCTGCGCGGCCGAGCGGAGCCCGCCGAGCAGCGGATACGGGGAACCGGAAGACCAGCCGGCCAGCACGAGGCCGTACACACCGATCGAGGAGCAGGCCAGGATCACCAGCACGCCGACCGGCAGGTCGACCAGCTGGAGCGTGGTCCTCTCACCGAAGATCGAGACCACCGGGCCGAACGGGATCGCCGCCAGCGCGATCAGCGCGGGCACCGCGGAGATCACCGGCGCGAGGAAGTACACCTTGCGGTCGGCGGTGTCCGGGATGATCTGTTCCTTGAACGGCAGCTTGATCGCGTCCGCGAGGGACTGCAGGTAGCCGCCGGGCCCGACCCGGTTGGGTCCGGGACGGTTCTGCATCCGGCCGACGGCCTTGCGCTCCCAGACGATCAGGAAGATCGTCAGGATCGGGCCGATCAGCAGGATGACGACCGTCTTGATCAGGATCAGCCACAACGGGTCGTCCGCCAGCAGCGCCGCCCGCTCGGCGGCGTCCGGCATCTGGGTGAGCAACGGAGTCACTTCTCACCTCCGGTGAGGGTGACGGCCGAGCCGTGTCCCGCGGCCAGTGCCGCGCGGACGGCTGAGCCGTCGGAGTTGCCCGGGAGCCACACGACGCCGTCCGGCAGGTCCGCGACCTCGATCGGCAGCGTGATGGAGCCGCGTTCGGTGGAGACCTTCACGGTGCCGCCCAAGCCTTCGGCGGTCTTCGCCGAGAGCTTCGCGACGACCTCGCGCTGTGTGCCCTTGAGGTGCGGCTCGTCGTCCTGCAGCGAACCGTTGTCGATCAGCTGACGCCAGGTGGCCAGCAGGACCTTGCCGTTCCCCGCGATCGAGGCCGCCGCGGCGGCGATCGGCTCGAAGGTCGCGGGCTCGGTCTTGCCCTGCAGCTTGGCCAGATCGGCGGCGGAAGCGGCCGGGGTCTGGGTGAAGATGTCCGCGTCCATTTCGACGGCGAGGGTGTCGAGCACCCGGCAGTCCGGCAGGGCGCCGGTGCCTTCGAGGGTGACGGCGAACTCGCGGCGGCGGCCTTCCCAGTTCAGGTAGCTGCCCGCCTTCTCGACCGCCGGGGCGATCGGGAGGACGACGTCCGCGTGCTCGGTGACCGCGCTGTGCCGCAGTTCCAGGCTCACCACGAACTTCGCGTTCTCGAGGGCGCGACGGGCCAGATCCGGGTCCGCCAGGTCGTCCGGGTCGACGCCGCCGACGAGCAGGCCGTCGAGGTCGTGACCGGAAGCGGCCTTGAGGATCGCGGTGGTGTCGCGGCCCGCGGTGGCGGGAAGCGTGACGCCCCAGGCCTTTTCGACCTCGGCGCGAGCCGAGGCGTCGGTGACCGGACGGCCGCCGGGAAGCAGCGTCGGCGTCGCGCCCGCCGCCAGGGCACCGCGCTCACCCGCACGACGCGGGATCCACGCGAGCCGGGCGCCGGTGCGCTCCACCAGCCGGTGCAGGGCCGAGAACAGGCCGGGGACCTCGGCGGCACGCTCGCCGACGAGGATCACGGATCCTTCGGCCGTCAGCGCCGCGTCGACGTCCTGCGCGTGCTGCGCGATGCCGTCGAGTGCGGCGGCTTCGCTGCCCGGCGCGCAGGCCAGCAGCTCACCGAAGGTCTTGCGGACCGAGGAGGTGGTCCACTGTCCCAAGTGGACGACGCGGGTGCGGTTCTTGCGAGCCGCCTTGCGCAGCCGCAGGAACACGATCGGCGCCTCGTCCTCCGGCTCGAACGCCACGCACAGCACCGTGCGCGCCCGCTCGATCTCGCCGAAGGTGACGCCGCTTTCCGGCGTCGTCCCGACCACGTGCGACGCGAGGAAGTTCAGTTCCTCGGCCGAATGCGGACGGGACCGGAAGTCGATGTCGTTGGTGCCCAAGGCGATCCGCGCGAACTTCGAGTACGCGTAGGCGTCCTCGACGGTCAGGCGACCGCCGGTCAGCACCGCGGCGCCCTTGCCGTCCCGCGCCTCGGTGAGCCCGGCGGCGGCCGCGCGCAGCGCGTCGGTCCAGGAAGCCTCTTCCAGGACACCGTCGGCGTTGCGGACCAGCGGACGGCGGATGCGGTCTTCGGCGGAGGCGTAGCGGAAGGCGAACCGGCCCTTGTCGCAGAGCCACTCTTCGTTGACCTCGGGGTCGTCGCCCGCGAGCTTCCGCATGACCTTGCCGCGGCGGAAGTCGGTCCGCTCGGCGCAGCCGGACGAGCAGTGCTCGCACACGCTCGGCGCGGACACCAGGTCGAACGGCCGCGAACGGAACCGGTACGCGGCCGACGTCAGCGCGCCGACCGGGCAGATCTGGATGACGTTGCCGGAGAAGTACGACTGGAACGGCTGGCCCGATGTGGTGCGGGAAGCCAGGTCCAGCACGTCGGCCGTCTCGGCCGTGCCGATCTGCTGGTGGGCACCGCGTTCGAGCAGCTCGATGAACGGGTCACCGGCGATCTCGCGGGAGAACCGGGTGCAGCGCTGGCAGAGCACGCAGCGCTCCCGGTCCAGGAGCACCTGCGAGGAGATCGGCAGCGGCTTCGCGAACGTCCGCTTCGTGTCGACGAAGCGGGATTCCGCGCGGCCGTGCGCGAGCGCCTGGTTCTGCAGCGGGCATTCGCCGCCCTTGTCGCAGATCGGGCAGTCCAGCGGGTGGTTGATGAGCAGCAGCTCCATCACACCCTGCTGGGCCTTGTCCGCGACGGCCGAGGTCAGCTGGGTCTTCACGACCATGCCGTCGGCGACCGTCATGGTGCACGAGGCCTGCGGCTTCGGCATCGGACGGCCACCCATTTCGACCTCGACGAGGCACTGGCGACAGGCGCCGGCCGGGTCGAGCAGCGGGTGGTCGCAGAAGCGCGGGATGACCGTGCCGAGCCGTTCGGCGGTGCGGATCAGCAACTCGCCCTTGGGCGCGATGACCGTTTCACCGTCGATGACCAGCTTGACGTGGCCTTCGGGAACCGGAATGTCCTCTGTGGACGTTTCGGGCTTGTCGGGTGCGATCGTCATGCCTGCGCCCCCACCAGTTCGCGCTTGTTTGCGTTACACAAAGCCAGGAATTCATCCCGGAAGTACTTGATCCCGCTCTGGATCGGCGAGACCGCGCCGTCACCGAGGGCGCAGAACGACCGGCCGAGGATGTTGTCGCAGACGTCGAGGAGGGTGTCGATGTCCTCTTCGGTGCCCTTGCCCTCGACCATGCGCTCCAGGATCTGCGCCAGCCAGTACGTGCCCTCGCGGCACGGCGTGCACTTGCCGCAGGACTCGTGCTCGTAGAACTGCGTCCACTTCATCACGGCCCACGGCACGGAAACGGTCTCGTTGAAGACCTGAACGGCCGTCGTGCCCAGCATCGACCCGGCTTCCGCCGCGCCTTCGAAGTCCAGCGGAACATCGAGGTGTTCCTTGGTGAACATCGGCGTGGACGAACCACCCGGCGTCCAGAACTTCAGCGGGACGCCGTCCTTCATGCCGCCCGCCATGTCGAGCAGCTCGCGCAGCGTGGTGCCGAGCGGGCATTCGTACTGGCCGGGATTCTCGACGTGGCCGGAGATCGAGTAGATCTTCGGGCCGGGCGACTTCTCGCGGCCCATCTGGCGGAACCAGTCGGACCCGCCGTTGATGATGTACGGCGCGCTGGCGATGGTCTCGACGTTGTTCACCGTGGTCGGCGCGGCGTAGAGACCCGCGGCGGCCGGGAACGGCGGCTTGAGCCGCGGCTGGCCACGACGGCCTTCCAGCGAGTCCAGCAGCGCCGTCTCCTCGCCGCAGATGTACGCCCCGGCGCCCGCGTGCACGGTGATGTCGAGGCCGAATCCGGAGTCGAGGATGTTCGGGCCGAGGTAGCCCGCTTCGTACGCCTCGCGCACGGCCGCGTTGAGACGGCGGATGCAGTGCAGCGCCTCACCGCGGACGTAAATGAAGCAGTGGTGCGAGCGCATCGCGTACGAGGCGATGATGCAGCCCTCGATCAGCGAGTGCGGGTCCGCCATCATCAGCGGGATGTCCTTGCAGGTCCCCGGCTCGCCCTCGTCGGCGTTGATGACCAGGTAGTGCGGCTTGTCCTCGTTCGGAGGCATGAAGGACCACTTGATGCCGGCCGGGAAGCCCGCGCCGCCACGGCCGCGGAGGCCGGAGTCCTTGACCAGCTGGACGATCTGCTCGGGAGTGCCCTTGAGCGCCTTGCGGATCGCGGTGTAGCCCTCGAGGGCTTCGTAGGACTGGATCGTCCAGGAGTTGGGCGAAAGCCAGCGCTTCGTGAGGACCGGAGTGATGGGGTCTGCCATTACTTCTTCTCCACTTCAGGGAGCGCTACGTCCTTCATGGCGGGCGCCGTCCAGCCGCGGTCCTGCGCGACCTGCGCGCCCCGCAGGGTTTCGACGGCCTGCGAAGGACCGTCGACGTCCGTGCGGTACTGCTGCGCGTCGTCGGGAAAGAACCCGGCGAGCTGCAGCTCGGCGCCCTTGAAGCTGCTCAGCGGCGCGCCGCGCGTCGGGGCGGGCTTCTTGCCCGCCTGCAACGCGTCGACCAGCGCGACGGCCTTGTCCTCGGTCTGGTTGTCGAAGTACTCGTAGTTGACCTGGATCACCGGGGCGAGGTCGCAGGCCGCGAGGCATTCGGCGTGTTCGAGGGTGATCGAGCCGGGCTCGTTCGGCGTGCCCGCGGTCTCGTTGTGCCCCAGCGGCTTCTCCTCGGAACCGAGGTGCGTCTGGAGCTTCTTGTAGATCGCGTCGCCGCCCATGGCCGCGCAAAGGGTGTTGGTGCAGACGCTCACCAGGTGCTCGCCGCACGGGCGGCGCTTGTACATGGTGTAGAACGTCGCGACCGCGCTGACCTCGGCGTCGGACAGGTCCAGCTGCGCGGCGCAGAAGGCGATGCCCTCCTGGCTCACGTAACCCTGCACCGACTGCACGAGGTGCAGCAGCGGCAGCAGCGCCGAGCGCGACTGCGGGTAGCGCGAGATCAGGTTCTGCGCCCTGGCGTAGGTGTCGGCGTCGAAGATGTCTTCGAGCTTCGCGTTCTCCAGGATCCCCTCCGCCTCGGCGGGATCCGGCGCGATCGCGATCACGTCGACGTCACCACCGGCGGCGACGTGGGTCTGCTCGGCGAAACTGGTGCCGGGCTCGGGCGTCGGTGTCGTTCCGGGCTGGGTGCTCAACGGTCCACTCCCCCCATGACGGGGTCGATCGAGGCGATGGCGGCGATGACGTCCGCCACCAGGCCGCCTTCGGCCATCGCGGGCATCGACTGCAGGTTCACGAAACTCGGTTCGCGCACGTGGACCCGCAGCGGCCGGGTGCCGCCGTCGGACACGAGGTGCACGCCGAGCTCGCCACGCGGCGACTCGACCGTCGTGTACGACTGGCCCGCCGGGACCTTGAAGCCCTCGGTGACCAGCTTGAAGTGGTGGATCAGCGATTCCATCGACTGGCCCATGATCTTGCGGACGTGTTCGAGCGAGTTGCCCAGGCCGTCGCTGCCGAGCGAGAGCTGCGCGGGCCAGGCGACCTTCTTGTCCTCGACCATGACCGGGCCCGGCTCGAGCTTCTTCAGGCACTGCTTGATGATCCGCAGGCTCTGGTGCATCTCCTCGACACGGATCAGGTACCGCGCCCAGCAGTCCGCGTCGGTCGAGGTCGGGATGTCGAACTCGAACTCGTCGTAGCGGGAGTACGGCTCGGTCTTGCGCAGGTCCCACGGGAGACCGGCGCTGCGCAGCACCGGGCCGGTGACACCGAGCGCGAGGCACGCGTCCACCGGCAGGTAGCCGACGCCCTTGAGCCGGTTGCGCCAGATCGGCTGACCGGTGAAGAGCTTGTCGTACAAGGGAAGCCGCTCGTCCATCGTCTTGACGAACGCGCTGACGACCTCTTGGTAGTCGTCCGGCATGTCCTGCGCAAGGCCGCCGGGGCGGATGAACGCGTGGTTCATCCGGAGACCGGTGAGGTGCTCCAGCAGGTGCAGGACCTCTTCGCGCTCACGGAAGCCGAGCGTCATCGCGGTGGTGGCGCCGAGTTCCATGCCGCCGGTGGCGATGTAGACCAGGTGCGAACCGATGCGGTTGATCTCCAGCAGCATCACGCGCAGCAGTTCGGCACGGCGCGGGGCCTGGATGCCGAGCAGCTTCTCGACGCCGAGGCAGTACGCGAGTTCGGTGGAGAGCGGCGCGAGGTAGTCCATGCGCGTCACGAAGGTGACGCCCTGGGTCCACGTGCGGTACTCGCAGTTCTTCTCGATCCCGGTGTGCAGGTAGCCGATGACCGAGCGGAGCTGGGTGACGGTCTCGCCCTCCATCTCCAGCACGAGCCGGAGCACGCCGTGCGTCGACGGGTGCTGCGGGCCCATGTTGATGACCATGCGCTCGTCGTGGCGCGAGTCCTCGATGACGTCTTCCCAGTCACCGCCGGAGACGGTGTAGACGCGACCTTCGGTGGTGTCCCGGGAATCGGCCTCGGGGACTTCCGTTGCTTCTGCTGCGTTCTCGCTGATGCTCACGAGTACGACCTCCGCTGGTCCGGCGGCGGGATCTCCGCGCCCTTGTATTCGACCGGGATCCCGCCGAGCGGGTAGTCCTTGCGCTGGGGGTGGCCGTCCCAGTCGTCCGGCATGAGGATGCGGGTCAGGGCCGGGTGACCGTCGTAGACGATGCCGAACATGTCCCAGGTCTCCCGCTCCTGCCAGTCGGCGGTCGGGTAGAGCCCGACCAGCGACGGGACGTGCGGGTCCTCGATGTCGAGGGTGACCTCGATGCGGATGCGGCGCCGGTAGGTCATCGACGTGAAGTGGTAGACCGAGTGCAGCCGCTGCGGGACGTCGACGCCGTAGTCCACGCCGGACACCGAGCTGAGCAGCTCGAACCGGAGACCGGTGTCGTCGCGCAGGGTCCGCGCGATCTCGACGAGGTGCTCGCGGGCGACGTAGAAGGTGATCTCGCCGTGCGCGACCGTCGTCTGCAGGACCGCGCTCGCCGGAACCTTGTTGTCCGCCAAGGCCGCGTAGAACTCGTCGGCGAACTCGTCGAACCAGCCGCCGTACGGGCGCTCCGCCGGGGGCGGGTTGTACGCGGGGAGACGGACGCCGCCGTAACCGGAGGTGTCACCGGTGCCGTGCACGCCGAACATGCCCTGGCGCTCTTTACCGGTGACGACCGGTTCGGCCGGGCGGACGCCTTGCGGCTCCAAGCCGCCTTCGGGCCGGTCGGCGCTGGACTGCTCGCCGCCGGTCTCCGGGGTTTCGGGGGTCTCTTCAGGCACGTCGCTCACTTCTTCGCGTACTTGATCGAGGAGGCGATCAGCTCGGTGCGCTCACCACTCGCGGCGCGGATCGCGGCGCGACGGGCGTTGATCGGCTCGTCCTGGATCTTGGCGTGCAGTTTCAGGATCGCGTCGAGCAGCATCTCGGGGCGGGGCGGGCAGCCGGGGAGGTACATGTCGACCGGGACGATGTGGTCGACGCCCTGCACCACGGCGTAGTTGTTGAACATCCCGCCGGACGAGGCGCAGACGCCCATCGCCAGCACCCACTTGGGCTCGGCCATCTGGTCGTAGATCTGGCGGAGCACCGGCGCCATCTTCTGCGTGACGCGGCCGGCGACGATCATCAGGTCCGCCTGGCGCGGTGTCGCGCTGAAGCGCTCCATGCCGAAGCGGGCGATGTCGTACCGGGAACCGCCGACGGTCATCATCTCGATCGCGCAGCAGGCGAGACCGAAGGTGGCAGGCCACATCGAGTTCTTGCGCGCCCAGTTGACCAGGCCTTCAAGACTCGCGAGAAGGATGCCGTTGGGGAGTTTTTCTTCGAGGCCCATGCTTCTCTAGTTCCAATCCAGGCCGCCGCGACGCCATACGTAGGCGTACGCGAAACCGACCGTCGCGATGAACAGCACGATCTCCACCAGGCCGAACATGCCCAGCGCGTCCGCGGAGACCGCGAACGGGTAGAGGAAGACCATCTCGATGTCGAACAGGATGAACAGCATCGCGGTGATGTAGTACGCGACCGGCATCCGGCCGCCGCCGACGACCGGCTGCGGCGACGGTTCGATACCGCATTCGTAGGCCGCGGTCTTCGCCCTGTTGGGACGGCTCGGGCCGACGAGCGGGCCGAGCAGCACCGAGAGCACCGCGAATCCGAGAGCGAGGACGAACAGGAGGACCAGGGGGAGGTACATGTTCAGGTTGGGCACCGAGGGGGTGCCGGCCTGGGTCAGCACGGGCAACATCAGCACGGGGTTTTCGCCATCCTTTCCGCGCCGCTGCGGTTTTCGAGTCGGGGTTCACCGCTTCCCTCGGTCGGCACCCTAAGTCACCTGGGTCACACCGCCGAGGGTTAGGCAACCCTTACGGGCCGTGCATGACGGCCCCCTTGCTTGTGAAATAGTTCACAAGCCTCCCGTCGAGGATGTGAAGCGATTCACAAAGCATGGGGCGAGTGTAGGACGTGACTCACATTCTTGTCCCTAGGCCCCGTGCTATAAGGCTGCCCTAACTTGGCCGCACGGCCAGTACGGTTACTTCCGACGTGCGGTACCGGTGACCTGCGACGTCGTTCCGAAGATCGACTCCGATGCGGGTTTTGACCGGTTCTGTCCTGTGACCGATACCACTGCCCGGAGTACTGCTGAAGGGGACTTTGCCCGCGTCAGACGGGGTGAAAGGAGCCTTCACCGCATGCGATGCGGGCATGGCGTCCTTCACGAAGCGAGGGTGCGGGTGGGCGAGCCGTGAGCACCAGCGGCCCGGTAGCCGCCGCCCCCAATGCCACATTGGAGACGCTCAGTGTCCCCAATGTGGCATTGGGGACACTGACAGCAGGGCGTTTCCCGGCTCAGCGGCGAGTTCCCGGAGCCATCAGCGCGGAGTGGGCGTAGCCCGAGCCAGCGCGGCGATGAGACGGTCCACGCCGTCCCCGCCCTTGGCGTCGTAGCAGCCCGAAAGTCCCTTGTAGACCAGCGGAAGGATCGAGTTGATCCGCAGTCCGTACTTCGTCGCGGCGTGCATGATCTTCGGCTTTCCGATCAGCTTCGCGAACACGTTGCCGAGCCGGTAGTAGCCACCCATCAGCTCCCCGACGGCGCGCGGGTAACCCTCCAGCGCCCGCTCGCGCGAAGGTCCCTCACGCCGCGCCAAGGCCTGCACGACGAACTCCGACGCCAGCTGCGCGGACTCCATCGCGGCCGAGATGCCCTCGCCGTTGAACGGGCTGACCATGCCGCCCGCGTCGCCGAGCAGCAGCAGGCCGTCGCGGTAGTGCGGCGTGCGGTTGAAGCCCATCGGGAGACCGGCGCCGCCGACCTTGCCGATGGCGTTCTCCTCGCGGTAGCCCCATTCCTCGGGCGTCCCGTCGAGCCACTGGCGCAGCAGCGCGCGGTAGTCGGTGCTGCGGAACGCGGCCGACGTCGACAGCATGCCGAGGCCGACGTTCACCGTGCCGTCGCCCAGCGGGAACGCCCAGCCGTAGCCGGGCAGCAGCTTCGGGTCGCGCGGGTCCGAGCGGTCCCACAGCTCCAGGTGGCCCTCGATGAACGGGTCGTCGTGACGCGGGCTCTTGTAGTACTGCCGCACCGCGACGCCCATCGGGCGCTTCTCGTTCTTCTGGATGCCGACGCTCAGCGCGAGCCGCGCGGAGACGCCGTCGCAGGCCAGGACCAGCGGAGCGCGGTAGCTCACCGGCGTCTTCTCCGGGCCGACCTTCGCCTCGACGCCGATCACGCGGCCGGTCGGGCCGGTGATCGCGCCGGTGACGGTGGTGCGCTCGTAGAGCCGCGCGCCCGCCTTGACCGCGGTCTTCGCGAGCAGGTCGTCGAAGTCCTGACGAGTACGCGAAACGCCGTACGGCGGGTAGCTGGTCAGGTCCGGCCAGTCGAGTTCGAGCGTCAGCTCGCCGGTGAGGATGCGCAGGCCGCGGCTGTGCACCCAGCCCGCGTCCTCGCTGGTGTCGATGCCGAGGTCGATGAGCTGCTTGACGCCGCGAGGGGTCAGGCCGTCGCCGCACACCTTCTCGCGCGGGAACTCGGTCTTCTCCAGCAGCAGCACGTCGACGCCCGCGCGGGCGAGGTACGTGGCGGCGGTGGAGCCGGCCGGTCCGGCACCGACGACGATGACTTCGGCGTCGTGGTCTGCGTTGCGACGGGTCATGCTTACGAATCTACAGTCGAGCGAAGCTCGTCCGTTGAGGGTGGCGGTGGGGAGGAAGGCGGAGCTACAGAGGGCTTCTTCGCGCGGTGGATGGCGACGACGCCGAACGTGAGGTTCAGCCACTCCACCTCGGTCCACCCGGCGCTCGCGATGATCTCGCCGAGCGTGCGCTGATCCGGCCACGCCAGCATGGATTCGGCCAGGTAGGAGTAGGCCTCGGGGTTCGACGAGGTCCGGCTGCCGACCCAGGTGAGCAGCTTCGCGATGAACGTCCGGTGCAGGAACCGGATCGGCGGGAATGTGGGCGTCGACACTTCGCAGATGACCAGGCGCCCACCCGGTTTGACCACGCGCGCGATCTCGGTGAGGGCGGCCTTGGTGTCGACGAAGTTCCGCAGCGCGAGCGAGATGGTCACCGCGTCGAAGCTGTCGTCGGCGAACGGCAGCTTCAGCGCGTCGGCGGCGACCATCGGCACGCCGCGGTGCTTGCCCGCCTTGAGCATGCCGACCGAGAAGTCCGCGGCGAGGCACCAGGCTCCGTTGCGCGCGTACTCGACGGTGGACACGCCGGTGCCCGCCGCGAGGTCGAGCACCTTCTCGCCGCGTTTGGCGTCCAGCACCCGTGCGGTGGTGGTGCGCCAGCGGCGGTCGAAGCCGAAGGTCATGAACGAATTCGCGCGGTCGTAGCCGTCCGCGACGTCGTCGAACATGGCGGCGACTTCGTGCGGATCCTTGTCAAGACTCGCTCGGGACATACCCGAACATTAACCCGGCCTCTCTGAGACACGTCGGCCAAGCAGGAGCAAAGCGGCGCGCCGTAGGGTCACCTGGCCCGGTGAAGCAACGCCGGGGCACGGTGCGCACCGGCCCCCGCGACCTCGCCGGCGAGGATCCGCCGCTCCAGCAACCGCAGTTCCGGCCCCGGTTCGAGGCCGAGCTGATCGACCGAGACCCGGCGCGCGCGCCGGTACGCCGCCAGGGCGTCGGAGGTGCGCCCGGCTCGCCAGAGAGCGTCCATGAGGAGGTACTGGGCACGCTGCCGCAACGGGTGCCGACGCACCAGATCCGCCAGCTCGACGGCCGCGCTCGCGTGCCGCCCGAGGCTCAGTTCGGCCTGGTAGAGCTCTTCGAGCAGGACCAGGCGGTGCTCCGAGAGGCGCATCGTCTCGTCCGAAAGCAGCGGGACGTCGAGGCCGTCGTAGGGCGCTCCATGCCAGTGCGTGAGGGCCTGTCGGATCAGTGACGCGCGCTGCGCGGGGTCCGCGGACTTCAGCGCCTGGCTTCCCAGCGTCTCGAAGGTCTCGACGTCGAGTTCGCCGGGGTGGACCTCCAGCCGGTAGCCACCGTTGTCGAAGCCGAGCCGGTCCCCCTCGGGCAAGGCCTGCCGCAGCTTGTGGACGTGCCAATGCAGCTTCGGCACCGCGCGCGGCTCCCACCGGCTGTCCCACAGGGCCTCGGTGAGCACGTTCACCGGCACGTAGGTGTTCGCCCGGACCAGCAGAACCCCGAGGAGCGTTCTTCTCATCCGGCCGCGCAACGGGATCGACCTCGGACCGGAAGAGATGCTGAACGTGCCCAGTACTTCGAACCTCACGTGCCGTCCTCTCGCTCGATGGCTGAGGGGACGATGAATGCCGGTTGTACAAATTGGATACAAAAGCTCAAATGAGGACGGAGAGCATCCCCTGAACCGACTGTGGCCAGGCGAATTCCTCCGCCCGTGCCCGCGCCGCCGCCCGTCGGGTCCCCTCGGGACACTCCAGTAATCCGGTGACGGCCCCCGCGAAAGCCGGGGCCCGGTCGTCGACGGCCTCGCCGCAGCCGGGGCGCACGATCTCCCGCAGCGCCGACGACGCCGAGACCACCACCGGCGTCCCCGAAGCGAGCGCCTCCAGCGCGGCCAGCCCGAACGTCTCGTGTGGACCGGGCGCGAGGGAGACGTCGGCGCTGGCCAGCAGGCGCGCGACGTCGCCGCGTCCGGAGAGGAAGCCGAGGAAGGTCACCGGGAGCCCGCGCGCCCGCCGTTCCAGCGCACGCCGCCGGGGCCCGTCGCCCGCGATCACGAGCCGCACCCGGTGCCCGGCCTCGGTCAGCTCGGCGACCGTGTCCACACTGCGCTCGACGTGCTTCTCCGGTGACAAGCGTCCACAGTGGACGATCAGTGCGTCGGCGTCGCCGGACAGCGTGTGCCGCCAGCCGTCGTCGCGCCGGGCCGGGGCGAACGTCGTGAGGTCGACACCGAGCGGGACGCGGCGCACGTTCGGCGCGGCGATCCGGTCGAACTCCGCACGGGCGAACGCCGTCGTGCAGACCACCGTGTCGTAGTGCCGCGCCATCCGCCGGTTAGCGACGTCGGCGACGCGCCGGGCGACGGGTTCCGGCATCAAGAACTGCTCCAGCAGCCTGTCGAGCCGCTCGTGGGAGATCACCATGCTGGGCACGCCGTGGCGCCGCGCCCACCCGCCCATACCGCGCAGCGTGAGGCGGTCGGACACCTCCAGCCTGTCCGGTTCCAGCCGGTTCAGCACCGCGCGCACCCGGTGCGGATCGACCGCGCGATAGCCGCCCGTACCCGGGATCCGGGGTGCCGGAAGGGAAAACCGGCGGACGCCGGAAGGCAGCGTCTCGTCCGCGTAGCGCCGCCCGGGCACGACGAGGGTCACCTGATGACCGCTCGCCACGTACCCGGCGCCGAGATGATGGAGCGCCGTCCGCAATCCGCCCGAGCGTGGCCCGTAGAAATTGGCCAGCTGGACTATATGCATTTCAGGCCGCGCGAGCGATCTTGCCTTGAACAGCCTCGTAGTGGCCGACGAGTTCCCGGCAGACCGCGGGCCAGGTCCGGTTCAGCACCACCTTGCGCGCCTTCTCCCCCAGCCTGGCGCGCAGCGCGTCGTCACGCAGGTCGTTCACCTTCTCCACCAGCGCCGACGAGAACCCGGCGCGGTCGGCGGGCAGCAGGTAGCCGGTGCGACCGGGCAGGACCAGGTCCTTCGGACCGCCCGCGTTCGGCGCCAGCACCGGCAGCCCGGAGGCCATCGCCTCCTGAATGGCCTGGCAGAACGTCTCGTGCGGTCCTGTGTGGACGAAGACGTCGAGACTCGCGTACGCGGCGGAAAGCTCTTCGCCGTACCGGGCGCCCAGGAACGCGGCCCCCGGGATCCGCTCGCGCAGCATCGGCAGTTCCGGCCCGTCGCCGACGACGACCACGCGGATCCCGTCGACCCCGGCGAGCGCGGTCAGCCGCTCGACCTCCTTTTCGGGCGCGAGCCTGCCGACGAAACCGACCAGCAGTTCACCGTTCGGCGCCAGCTCGGCCCGCAACGCGGGATCGGCGTGGACCGGCGAGAACCGCTCGATGTCGACGCCACGCGCCCAGCGGTGCACCCGCGGGATCCCGTGCAGTCTCAGCTGTTCCACCGAATCCGACGAGGGCGCGAGCGTGCGGTCGGCCCGCGAGTGCAGCCGTCGCACCCAGCGCCAGGCCGCGCGGGCGGCGAGACCGAAGCCGTACGCGGAGGCGAAACCGGCGATGTCGGTCTGGTACACCGCGACGCACGGCACCCGCAGCCGTCTCGCCGCGGCGAGACCGCGGGCGCCGACCACGAACGGCGACGCCAGATGCACCACGTCCGGCCCGAAATCGGCCAGCGCGGTGAGCACCGTCCTGGTCGGCACGCCGACCGGGAGGGAGTTCACCCCGGGGAAGTCGAGGGCGGGAATGCGCACGACCGGGGCGCCGAGGTACTCCGAGGGACCCGGTCCCGGGGCGATGATCAGCACGTCGTGCGCGCGGTCGCGGAGGTGTTCCACGACGCGGAGCACGGAGTTGGTCACGCCGTTCACCTGGGGCAGGAAACTTTCGGTGACTATCGCGACTCGCACGATGCTCACTGTCGCATCCGGTTGTGACGCCCACGCCAACAAAAACGGAACAGACGACATGTCATCTCAAGGTCGTGTTCCGGAAACCAGTTTCGGCCACACTAGGCAGGCATGACCCTCCTGTCGTCAAGGCCGCCGCAACCCGTCGAGCCCGGGTTGCTGTCGAGGGCCCTCGAAGTGGCCGGGCGGCTGGCCAACGACGCGACCGACGTGATCACCGCGACCGCGGGCCGGGGCGCCCAGCCGGATCCGAACGACTCGCCCTTCGACTGGGTCACCGACACGGACCGGATCCTCGAACGCCACACCCGCCGGGTGCTGACCGCGGAGTTCCCCGGCATCCCCGTCGTCGGTGGTGAATTCGGCGCCGACCACGGTGCCGACGTCGCCGAGTACCGCTGGGTCGTCGACCCGGTCGACGGCACCGCGAACTACGTCGCCGGCGTCCCCTGGTGCGCCTACAGCCTCGCCCTGATCGACGCTTCGGGGCCGGTGGTGGGCGTGGTCGCGGACCCGTACCGCGCCCAGATCTACGCCGCCGCACGCGGCCGCGGCGCCCGGGCGAACGGCAAGCCGATCACGCTGACCGACCGCTGCGGGGTCGCCGGGGCGATCGTCTGCACGGAACTCACGCGCAAGGGTGTGTGGCCCGGGATGGGCCACTTCATCGAACGGGCCGCCGCCGCGCACGCCGGGGTCCGGGTGCTGGGCTCGGCGGCGCTGGCGATCGCGCAGGTCGCGCTGGGACACGCGGCCGCGGCGGTGCTGCACAACTACCGCGAATGGGACGTCGCGGGCTCGGTCGCGCTGGCCATCGAGGCGGGGGCCGTGGTGCTGGACCGGCACGGGGAAGGCTCGGCGCTGCCCGTCGACGCGCTGCTGGTCGCGGCGCCGGGGGTGGCCGACGAGGTACTGGGGTGGTGGCAGGAGTCGGTCGGCTGAGGCACGGTCAGACGACTGGCAGAGCCCTCAAATAGGCAGGCGCCACGGCGCGGATCCTGTTCTCCGGAACCGCGCCTGCCAAGGCGTCGATCGCGAGGCGGACACCGTCGGTGTCCGCACCTCCGAACTGCCGCCGGAGACGGGCCAGCCCGACGGCGGTGACTTCGCCGACGCGCGGGTGAACGAGAAGTTCCTCGAAACGAGCGCCGATGTCCGCCGCCCGCGTTCCGACCATCAAGCGGTAGACGTCCGCGGCGTCCTTGTTCGTCAGCCTGTCCGGTCTGGCCGCGCGATCAGCCAGCCGGTCGTGGATCTTGTGAGCCTTGGCCACCAGCAGAGCCGCCGCTCCCGCGACGTGCACGGTGACGGTCCGCTCGTCCCCGGGTTCCCAAGCGGCGATCGTCATCGGCGCGCGATCGACGACGGCCGTCTCCAGTCCGGGAACACGACGTGCGCTCATTTTGTCGTGGGGTTCGATCCTGACACTGCGCCTTCCCCCTTGGGCGAGTGTTTCGCCGATCAGCAGATCCAGCTCGACCAGCGCTGATACCTCACCGACCATCTGCCGCCGGGCCCACAGGCCGGACTGCGCGTCCTGCAGGCGTTCGAAACCCGCGCCACGGAGCGCTTCCTCGAGCAAGGGGGCATCGCCCAACAAGTCCGGGTCGATTCCCAGATCCCCGTCCGAGGTGTGGGCGGCGACCGGAAGCCGGACCTCGGCGGTGTTGAGGTACACCGCTTGGGCACCGACGACCGTCAAGGCATCGAGGTGGCGGTCGAGAGCGACGAGACCATCCAACAGCACCCTTCGTGCCACGATGGTGAGCTCGTCTTCGCGCACGCCGTCGGGGATACGGGACACAGTGACTCTTCCTGGATTCTTCCTGCTGATGGACGAAAGCGATGAAACTTCAGTCGTTTGCCGAAGACGTGGTGGTACGGCGCCAAGTCCCCTTGCCGACCAGGTACTCCAGGACCGCGTCGCCCTCCGCGGGCATACGACCGGGACCGGAGAGGCAGTCCAGGACGACCTGCGTCAGCGCGACGTGAGGGGCTCCATCGATCAGGCGCCGACCCTCATAGACGATCTGGTCGCCCGGCTGGAGCAGTAGCACGTCCGCTCGCTCGCCCACAGGGAGAAGTCCCAGTTCGTCGACCCAGCTGTCCGGGTCGTCCACATAGAGCATCAGTTGCCCACCGGACGTGAGTGGAGCGACGGCTCGTGCCGCGTAGCTCCCGGTCACCGCGACCTTCCGTGCTCCGCCGTCAGCATCGGGAAGGGCCGCCAGACGCTTGATCACCTCGTCGATCCCGTCGACCGCGACCATGCCGGAAGGCTGATTGTCGGTCAGGACGTCGTAGACCTCGGACCTGGCGCGGAGCAGCCCCTGCCCGTCGACATCGACGACCACTCGACCGTCCCGCGTGACGAGGAGCCGGTCTTCCAGGTTCTTGAGCAAGCGGGAAACCCAGCCCAGGCTCACACCAGTGGCGTCAGCGATGTCCTTCGCCCGATACGGGGGCGCGAAATCCGTCAAGAACCGCGTGAGCCTCCCTGCTCTCGGCCCTCGCAGGGTGACGCTTTTGCCTTCAGGAGCTCCAAGACCCGCCTGAGGCGGCTTGGCGGCTCCCTGCAGGAGGAGTCGAATGGCCGGCCGGGGCACTGAAAGAGAAACGTTCCCGGTCAGGTCCAGGTAGCCGATTTCTCGATCACGCAGCTCTTGCTGGGTACGCGGGCTGATCCAAGGCGCCACGAGGAGGAGCACGGGCTGAGGCTCGGATCTGTTGAGGATTTCACGCACGAGCCCGAGCTGACTGGTGACATCGCGCGGCGTGACGGCCTGTTTGACGACGATCAAGAGCTCCGCCGAGAACGACCCGTCAGGCGGTGTCACCATCACTCGAGCGTCGAAGGCCGCGTCCCCGGATTGAAGCGAGTCGAGAGCCCAGCCGTCACCCAGCACCTTCCCCAGCCGTTCGAGGGCTTGGGAAAGCAGCGATGGTTCAGAACTGGACATCTGTCGATCGTGTCACGACCGAACACGCAGAGTCAACAAAACTTTCCCCAAAAGCCAACTTTCCCCGATGGGGAAAGTCTTGCTCTGGGGAAAGTTTTCCCGATCAGGCGGCGTGTTCCGGAGCCGGAATGGCTTCCGCGAGCGAGCGCCGGTGAGCCAGCCGCTGCCGCCGGATCCACCACAGCAGTGGCCCGGCGACCAGCCAGGTGAAGAAGATCATGCTGCCCAGCGGCAGCAGCGTGTTCGCCGCCGAGCGCCCGGCCACCCGCGCGAGTTCCGGGTCGCCGACGTCGTACTCGATGTTCACGAGCTGCCCGGCGGCCAGCCCGGCCGGGTAGAGGACACCGTTGGCCGGGCTGTGCACGATGCCGTCGGGGGTGGCGTAGTTGATGATCGTGCGGTCGAACGTCACCGACTCGACCTGCGCGGTGGCCTGGCCGAGTTCGGCTTCGATCGCGCTGTCGTTGCGGAACGCGGCGAACAGCAGCGAGACGCCGAGCACGGTGACGAGTGAGGCGACAACGAGGGCGGCATACCACCCGATGCGCCTCACCCGCTCCGCTTTGGCCGTCACGCCGCGAGCGTAGCGCTACCCGTCAGTGGGCGTGTCGCTCGCCGAGGAATTCGTGCGTCGCCTTGATCTGCGGGTAGGACTTCGGCGCGACCGGGGCCGTGGCAGCCCGAAGTGCCGAAGCCGGGGTCCCGTTAGGACTCACCGACGGCTTGCCCTTGGTGTAGAGCCAGGTCTGGAACAGGTCGTACAGCGGCTTGCCCGAGATCCTCTCCGCGAGCGCGATGAACTCCGGGATCACCGCCGACTTGCCCTTCTTGACCTGCTGCCAGGTCTGCAGGATCCGGAAGAACGTGTCGTCGCCCACAGCCTTGCGCAACGCGTGCACCGCGAGCGCGCCGCGGTCGTAGACGGCCGCGTGGAACTGGTTCGGCTCACCGGGGTCGGCGGGCAGGACCTGCCAGAACGGGTCCTCGGCCGGGGCCGAGTCGTAGATGTACTGGGCGAGTTCGTCCGCGGTGCCCTCGCCGGTCTCCTCCGACCACAGGAACTCGCCGTAGGAGGCGAAGCCCTCGTTCAGCCAGATGTCGCTCCACTTGCCGAGCGTCACGTTGTCGCCGAACCACTGGTGCGCCTGCTCGTGCGCGACGATCGAGGTGTTGGAGCCGGACCGGAAGGCCCGCGCGCCGTACACCGGACGCGTCTGGTTCTCCAGCGCGAAGGTGATGCCGGTGGTGACGACGCCGCCTTGCGCCTCGAACGGGTAAGGCCCGAACTTCGAGGCGAGCACCTCGGTGATCTCCGGCGTCCGCTCGATGCTGGCCTTGGCCGCGCCGAGCGATTCGCCGAGGTCCGCGCCGTAGGCGGTGATGAACGGCTTGCCGTCCGGCGTGGTCTGCTCGTTCACCTCGAACTTGCCGACTTCGAGCGACGTGAGATACGTCGCCTGCGGTTTGGTGCTGCGCCAGTTCCAGCGCGTCCAGCCCGGCCGCTGCACCGTCTTGCGCACGAGGGTGCCGTTCGACAGCGCGGCGACGTCGTTCGGGACCTCGACCGAGATGTCGTAGGTGGCCAGATCGGTCGGGTGGTCGTTGGACGGGAACCACCAGGCCGCGCTCTGCGGCTCGTCGACGGCCAGCGCGCCGTCCGGGGTCTTCTTCCAGGCGGTGAAGCCGTCGATCTTCACCTTCGACGGCGTGTCCGCGTAGGCCACGACGACGGTCGCCGTCTGGCCCTTCTTCAGCGGCGTCGACGGCGTGACGGTCAGCTCACCGGTGCCGTCGGTCGACGTCGCGAACTGCGCGGGCCGGTTGTTGACCCGGACGCTCGACACCTTGAGGCCGAAGTCGAGGTTGAACCGCGACAGGTCCTGCGTCGCGGTGAGCAGGATCGTCGTGGCCCCGGACAGCAGGTCGGTCGAGGGCTGGTAGGTCAGTCTGAGGTCGTAGTGCCCGACGTCGTAGCCGCCGTTCCCGGCGTGCGGGTAGTACGGGTCACCGACGCCGATCGAGCCAGGCGCGGGTGCGGCGGCCGCGGAGCCCACGAGCAGCACCGAGACGACGCCCGCGGTCAGTCCGGCGAAGCCGGCGCGAGTCTTCAAGCGCATTGCGAATCCCTCCCAGGATTTGTCAGCGCGCTCGAACGTAGCCAGATGATCACCACGCAGACACGTCCGAAGGAGGGGTTCCTACCCTCTGGACTGAGACGGAAATCGGCTAGACAGCCCGCACCGCGGACGAAACCGCCGTACGGAGGCGCCCGTGCAGCTCGCGATGGCGCGTTCGGTCCACCCGGACCTCCACCACCCGCAGACCCGGCGCGGGCTTCAGCGCGGCCCGGAACTCGGTGAGCGTCTCGGCGACGACGTGCGGGACGCGGTAGCCGGCGCACAGGGCACCGAGATCGGCGCCGTGCGGCGTCCCGAACACCCGCTCGAAGCTGGCGTTGTGCTCGGGCGCGCCTTGCTCCAGCAGCGAGAAGATGCCGCCGCCGTCGTCGTTGAGGACCACGATCGTCAGGTCGGGGCGCTGTTCGGCGGGCCCGGTCAGCAGGCCGCTCGCGTCGTGCAGGAACGTCAAGTCGCCGAGCAGGGCGTACGAATGTCCCCTGTGGACGGTCGCGGCGCCGATCGCGGTCGAGACCATGCCGTCGATCCCGGCGACGCCGCGGTTGCGGTGCACGAGGACGTCGGGCCGCAGCCGTCCGGCGAGCGCGACGTCGCGGGTCGGGTTGGACGAGCCGACGACCAGCAGTGATCCCTCCGGGACCGCGTCGACCAGCTCGGTGGCCAGGCGCAGCCCGCTCGGCCACGGTTCGTCGGCGAGCACCTCGGCCACCGCCGACGACGCCGCCTTGTCCGCGCGCTGCCAGCTGGCGAGCCACTCCGGATCGGCCGGTTTGGTCGGTTCGTCGAACCACTGGCCGACCTGCCGGACGTTGTGCGCGGGCGCGGGCCAGTCCGAATCGGGCCGGACCAGCAGCACCTCGACGTCCGGATCGGACAGGACCCGCTGGACCTGCCGGAACACCGTCGGACGGCCGATGCAGAGCACCTGCTCGGGCTTGTGCCGCGAGATGAACTCCTCGACGCCGAGCAGCCACGCGCCGGACGAGATCGCCGTCGCTCCGGCCAGCCCGATGCCACCGGTCTCGGAGACGACCGGCCAGCCGTGCAGCTCGGCCCATTCGCTGGCGGCCTGCACGCCGGTGTCGCACGCGATGACCAGACCGTGACGGGCCGAGGGCACCACGAACGAGGGAAGCGCGCCGAAGTCGGGGAGCTCGGTCCAGCGGGCGCCGTCGGGGCGCCCTTCGAGTGACTCGTACCACTCGCCGTCATCGTCGATGTCCGGTACGAGCGGCTCGCGGAACGGGATGTTCAGGTGCACCGGCCCGCAGCGCCACTCGCCGTACGCGGCGTTCCAGGCGCGGCAGATCTGGCCGCGCCAGTACGAGTTCTGCCCGGCACGGCGTTCGGCGACGGCGAGCTCGTCGAAGTAGCGGATGGCGTTGCCGTAGAGCTGGTGCTGGTCGATGACCTGGCTCGCCCCGGCGGCCCGCAGCTCGGGCGGGCGATCGGCGGTCAGCACGATCAACGGGACGCCCGCGCGGTCGGCCTCCAGCACGGCGGGGTGGAAGTTCGCGGCCGCGGTGCCCGAGGTGCACAGCACGGCGACCGGGCGGCCGGTGCGCGCGGCGATGCCGAGGGCGAGGAAGGCGGCGCCGCGTTCGTCGATGCGGACGTGCAGCTGGAGACGTCCGGCGGCCGCCGCGTCGTAGAGCGCGATCGACAGCGGGGCGTTCCGGGAACCCGGGCAGAGGACGACGTGGGAGACGGTGTTGCGGACGAGTTCGTCGACGATGACCCTTGCCTGCGCGGTGGAAGGGTTCACCGGCAGACCTCGGGTTTCACACTACGACTCACGGCCACACGTCCTATTCTCCCAAACGTGGATGACGCCCAGGTTTCCGAGCTGTTCGACCCCGCCTCGTGGACGGAAGTCGAAGGTTTCGACTTCACCGACATCACCTATCACCGCTCCTCTGAGAGCCGCTCAGGCAAACGTGTCGTGCGCATCGCGTTCGACCGTCCCGAGGTCCGCAACGCCTTCCGTCCGCACACCGTCGACGAGCTGTACCGCGCGCTCGACCACGCGCGGATGAGCTCGGACGTCGGCTGCGTCCTGCTCACCGGCAACGGCCCGTCGCCGAAGGACGGCGGCTGGGCGTTTTGTTCCGGTGGTGACCAGCGTATTCGCGGACGCTCCGGGTATCAGTACGCGGATGGGGAGACCTCCGACACGATCGATCCGGCCAGGGCCGGACGGCTGCACATTCTCGAGGTCCAACGGCTGATCCGGTTCATGCCGAAGGTGGTCATCGCGGTGGTCCCGGGGTGGGCCGCGGGCGGCGGGCACTCGCTGCACGTGGTGTGCGACCTCACGCTCGCCTCCGCCGAGCACGCGCGGTTCAAGCAGACCGACGCCGACGTCGGCTCGTTCGACGGCGGCTACGGCTCGGCGTACCTGGCCAAGCAGGTCGGGCAGAAGTTCGCGCGGGAGATCTTCTTCCTCGGGCGCGAGTACACGGCCGAGCAGATGCAGGCGATGGGCGCGGTCAACTCCGCCGTCCCGCACGCGGAGCTCGAGGCCGAGGCGCTGGACTGGGCGTGGGCGATCAACGGCAAGTCGCCGACGGCGCAGCGGATGCTCAAGTACGCGTTCAACCTCACCGACGACGGCCTGGTCGGCCAGCAGCTCTTCGCCGGAGAGACCACTCGGCTCGCGTACATGCAGGACGAGGCGGTCGAAGGCCGGGACGCCTTCCTGGAGAAGCGAGACCCCGACTGGTCGGCCTTCCCGTACTACTACTGACCTGCGTTTAGCGGGCTAAACGCGATCTGTGGGCGCGGGCCTAGGCTGGCGGGATGCGCACAGTAGGGGTGGACGGGAGTCCGGAGTCGATCACCGAGCTGACCTCGGCACTGGCCGAGGCGCTCGGCGGCGGCCCGGCCGTCCTCCCCTACGCGTCGGAGGCCTTGCGGGACGCGATGGAGCCGACACGCCCGGCCGAGCCCGGGACGGCCGTGATCATCGCCACCTCGGGGTCCACCGGCGAGCCCAAGGGTGTCCTGCTCTCGGCTGCCGCGCTGGCCGCGTCGGCGCGGGCGACCCACGCGCGGCTCGGCGGGCCGGGGCACTGGCTGCTCGCGACGCCGGCGCAGTACATCGGCGGGCTGCAGGTGCTGGTCCGCTCGCTCCTGGCCGGGACGACACCCGCCGTGCTGCACGCCCCCGGGTTCCGTCCGGACGACTTCGCCGAAGCCGCCGCACCGCTCCTGGCGCTGGAGGGGCCGCGCTACACCGCGCTCGTGCCGACTCAGCTCGGGCGGCTGCTGGACGACGCGGGGTCGGGACTGGCAGCGGCCCGCGCGTTCGACGCGATCATCGTCGGCGCCGCGGCGACCACCGCGGAACTCCGCGAGCGCGCGGCCGAAGCGGGCGTGAAGATCGTGCCCGCGTACGGCATGAGCGAGACCGCAAGTGGCTGCGTCTACGACGGCGTACCGCTGGATGGAGTACACGTCGAACTCGAAGACGAGCGGGTCTGTATCACGGGTGAGATCCTCGCGCACGGCTACCGACTGCGACCTGACCTGACTTCGGAGGCCTTCGAGGGAGGCCGGTTCCGCACCTCCGATCGCGGCCGTTGGTCACCGGATGGACGGCTGGAGGTCCTCGGCCGGGCCGACGACATGATCAACACCGGCGGGGTGAAGGTGGCCGCCGCGGCCGTCGAACGGATCTTGACCGCACAGCCCGGAATCCGGGACGCGTGCGTGGTCGGAGTGCCTGACCCCGAGTGGGGCGAAGCCGTCGTCGCGCTCGTCGTCGGCGCTGGTTGCGACGTCGATTCCCTGCGTGCCGCGTGCCGCGAAGAGGCCGGTGCGGCGGCCGCTCCGAAGCGGGTCGAATTCACGGAAGAACTACCGTTGCGGGGCCCCGGAAAGGTCGACAGGACGGCCGTCCGGAATCTCCTACGAAGGTCGTGAATTCTCCACCGATTACCGGGACGTAGTTGACAGGATCATTACCCGCGGGTTTACGTCTAACCATGACGCGCTGGACACGCACAGTATTGGCCTGCACCGCCGTCACGATGGGACTGGTCGCTTTGGCCGGGCCCGCGCTGGCGGACGAACCGGAAACCGCCGTTCCGAACAGCGGCACACTCACCTGGACGCTCGAAGACACGATCAAGGATCTGAAGTAGCACGATTCGTCCCCTGCTCGCGGTGGCTCGGCACCGCGAGCAGGTGACGAGCCCCGCATACCGGCGGGTAGTCGCCAGGGCCAGAATGGCGGAATGGCGACTGCTGGTGAATGGATCGAAGGGGCGCGCCCGCGGACGCTGCCCAACGCGGTGGCGCCGGTGGTCGCCGGAGTCGGCGCGGCGGTCGCGCTCGACGGCTTCTCCTGGTCCCGGTCGCTCCTCGCGCTGCTGGTCTCACTGGCCCTGATCATCGGCGTCAACTACGCCAACGACTACTCCGACGGCATCCGCGGCACCGACGAGAACCGCGTCGGCCCGCTGCGGCTGGTCGGCTCCGGGGTCGCGAAGCCGAAAGCCGTCCTGACGGCCGCTCTCGTGTCCCTCGGGCTCGCCGGATTCCTCGGGCTCGTGCTCGTCGCGATCAGCGGACTGTGGTGGTTGCTGGCGATGGGCGCGGTCTGCATCCTCGGCGCCTGGTTCTACACCGGCGGCAAGAAGCCTTACGGCTACTACGGTTTCGGCGAGATCGCGGTCTTCGTCTTCTTCGGGCTGGCCGGCGTGCTGGGCACGGTGTACGTCCAAGCCGGACAGCTCAGCTGGACTGCGTTCGGCTGTGCGGTCGCCGTCGGGTCGTTCTCGACCGGCGTGCTGACGGCCAACAACCTCCGCGACATCCCGACCGACATCGAGTCCGGCAAGCGCACGCTCGCCACCCGGCTCGGTGACAAGGGCACGCGGCGGCTTTACCTGGTGCTGATCGCGGTGCCGTACGTCGTGAGCGTGCTGCTCGCCTTCGTGACACCGTGGGCGCTGCTGGGCTTGCTGACCGCGCCGCTGCTGCTGAAGTCGGTCAAGGCCGTCGGCGGCGGACAGCAGGGACGGGCGCTGATCCCGGCGCTGCGCGACACCGGGTTCGCCATGCTGGGATGGGCGATCCTGACCGCGGTCGCTCTCGCGCTCTGACGTCTCTTTAGTGGGCTGAAGGGGCCCTTCACCGAGTGCGACGCGGCGAAGGGCCCCTTCGCTGCATCTGATGCGGGGAAAGGGCCCTTCAGCCCACGTCGGGCTCGGGTGGGCGAGGAGGCGTGAACGGACCGTTCATGCCTTGGGTTTCCCGCTTCGACCCACTATCCGTGGGTCTCGCCGGAGGCGGCGCCCACTACCGGTGGCCCAGGCGATAGCAAAGGTCCCTCGCTCCTTTGGCGATCCCGCGATCTTGAGGTAAAGCCCGGGTTTTGAGTGGCGATTCGGGTCCGTGAGTGTCGCGAAAGCCACTTTCGGGACATCAGACGTCGCGAAAGTGGCTTTCGCGACACCCCGAACCGGCTGACGTGCCCCGGCCAGCGACCACTCACGAGCCCCTAGACCTCCGGAGCGAGCTTCCCGCTCACCAGGAACTCCTGGTACTTCTCCAGATAAGGCGCGATGTCGATGTTCCTCCGCGCCAGCCACTCGTCGTCGTAGTACGTGTTCGCGTACCGCTCGCCGCCGTCGCACAGCAGCGTGACGATGCTGCCCGCCTGGCCTTCCGAGATCATCCGCGAGATCAGGGTGAACGCGCCGAAGAGGTTCGTCCCGGTCGAGCCGCCCGCCCAGTGCCCGGTCCGCTCGCGCAGCACGCGGATGGCCGCCAGCGAGCCGGCGTCCGGCACCTGGAACATCTCGTCGATCACGCCGGGCACGAACGAAGGCTCGACGCGCGGCCGTCCGATCCCCTCGATCCGCGAAGGCATCCCGGTCGCGTAGTCGAGCGCGCCGGTTTCCCAGGCGCCGAAGAACGACGAGTTCTCCGGGTCGACGACGGCGATCTTCGTGGTGTGCCGCTTGTAGCGCACGTAGCGGCCGAAGGTCGCGCTCGTGCCGCCGGTCCCGGCGCCGACCACGATCCACGTCGGCACGGGGTGCCGCTCGGACTGCATCTGCGCGTACACCGATTCGGCGATGTTGTTGTTGCCGCGCCAGTCCGTCGCGCGCTCGGCGTAGGTGAACTGGTCGAGGTAGTGGCCGTTGCACTCCGAAGCGAGCCGCTCCGCCTCCGGGTACATGTCCGGCGCGCGGTCGACGTAGTGGCACTCGCCGCCGTAGAACTCGATGAGCGCGATCTTCTCCGGCGAGGTGCTGCGCGGCACCACGGTGATGAACCGCAGCCCGAGCATCCGCGCGAAGTAGGCCTCCGAAACTGCGGTCGAGCCGCTGGACGCCTCGACGAGCACGGTGTCCTGCCCGATCTGGCCGTTCACCAGGCCGTACAGGAAGAGCGAACGCGCGAGCCGGTGCTTGAGCGAGCCTGTCGGGTGGACGGACTCGTCCTTCAAGTACAGGTCGATGCCCCAGTCGGCGGGCAGCGGGAAGACGTGCAGGTGCGTGTCGGCGCTGCGGTTCGCGTCGGCCTCGATGATGCGGACGGCTTCGCGGACCCAGCTGCGGCTGTGGAGCCTGCTCACGCTGCCCCGTCCGCCCGGTCGCCGCGGAGCTGGGAGCGCAGTTCGGCACGAGCGCGAGCGCGCTTCTCGTTGCGGCGGGCGAGCCCGGCCGTCACGCGCGCGTTCAGCGGGCGGAACAGCAGCAGGCCCAGCGGCAGGCCCACGACCAGGCCGATCAGCAGCGCGACCAGCAGCGGGACGTTGACCAGCAGCAACCCGCCGCCGATGACCCCGACCAGAAGGAACCTGGCCAGCACGTACAGCGTCAAGTCACGGGGCAGGTGATTATCGCTCACATCAACGGAGGCTACGCGTTGCCGTTCTGCACGTCGTCCAGGCCCGCGTTGTTGGGCCGCCCTTCGAAGCGGGTGGAGAGCACGACGGTGGTGTTCGTCCGGCCGACGCCGGGGATCCGCCGCAGCCGGTTGAGCGACCGCTCCAGATCGTCGACGGTCGCCACGCGCACCTTGACCACGAAAGCCTCGTCACCCGCGACGGCGTAGCAGCTTTCGACCTCGTCCAGTGCCCCCAGTGCGGCCGCGACGTCTTCGTCGGTCGCGGTGTCGGTGGGGTGGATGCCGACCAGCGCCGTCACCCCGAGTCCGACCGTGCTGGGATCGACCATGGCGTGGTAGCCGGTGATCACGCCGGCGGCCTCGAGTTTGCCGACCCGCTCGTGCACTGATGAAGCCGAGAGCCCGACAGACCGGCCGAGGTCGGCGTAGGTAGCCCGGCCGTTCTCCCGCAATGCCGCGATGATCTTCCGATCCACCTGGTCCACCGCTACACCTTAGGTCCCATGGCCCGATTCGCATGACCAGGGCGCGTTTTCGTACATCCGTGACAAGACCGCGGGGTCCGGCCACACATGTCGCGGTTGTCGGTTTTGACCTTTAAGGGCTCTTTACTGTTGGACAACCGTTCGAGTACCTGACGGGTGAGATGCAACGATTGCCGTGTTGGCTACCCGAGCTCGACGGACACAAGGCCTCTCTCGGTTTTGGCAGTGGAGCCGGTTTAGCAGTTGAGCCGTGAAGGAGGCGGAAAATGACCGCGACCATGGGCGGAAGGTTGCTCACCCCCGGTGAAGTGGCGGCCCTGTTCCGGGTTGACCCCAAGACCGTGACCCGATGGGCGACCGCGGGCCGGATCGGCTCGATCCGCACGCCCGGCGGGCACCGTCGGTTCCGTGAGGCCGAAGTGAACGAGCTCCTCGCCGAGCTGACCACCGACGCCAGCGAGCCCACTCGCAAGGTCTGACCTCGCATTACTCCCAAACGGGACTCCGGTGACGAAGGGTTCGTAATGGCCCTTCGTCACATTGGGGTATCCGTGAGTCCCCCCGCGCGCGGCAAAGAGGCTAGCCTCGTGGGACTGAGCAACGTCCTCCACGCGGAAAGGGACCGAGCATGATCTATTTGCTCGCGGCCATCGGAGCGCTCACCGTCGCCGTGGTTTTGTGGCGCGCGTTCGGGATCGAGCGTGTCGGGGTGCCCTCGCCGCGGCCGACGCTGGCCCCGGACGACGACCCCGACTTCCTGCGCAAGCTCGGTGAGCAACAGCGCAAAGGTAAAGACGAGGACAAAGACTAGGGCTGGACCTGCCGGTACTGCTGGCCTCCGAAACCGTCGGCGACGGTGGCGGCCAGCTCCAGCAGCGCGAGCCGAGTGTCGGCGTCGAGCCGGTCCAGTTCGATCTCGGCGCCCTCTTCCAGGTGCGGGTCGAACGGGATGCGGCAGACCGACCGGACTCGCGCGCCGAAGTGCGCGGAGAGCTTGTCGAGGTCGACGGAGCCGCCCTTCGGCCGCACCGAGTTGATCACCGCGACGGACCGTTTGACCAGGTCACCGTAGCCGTGCGCCTCCAGCCAGTCGAGCGTGGCCGAGGCACTGCGCGCGCCGTCCACGGACCCTGACGAGACCACCACCAGCGCGTCCGCGACGTCCAGGACGCCCTTCATCGCCGAGTGCATCAAACCGGTCCCGCAGTCGGTGAGCACGATGTTGTAGAAGTGCTCCAGCAGGTTGACCGTGCGCCGGTAGTCGTCCTCGGAGAATGCCTCCGAAACCGCCGGGTCCTGCTCGCTGGCGAGGATCTCCAGCCTGCTCCCGCCCTGCGAGGTGTACGACCGGACGTCGCTGTACCTGGTGATCTTGTCCGCGTCCCGCAGCAGGTGCCGGACGGTCGCGGTGGTCTCGATCGGGATCTTCTGCGACAGCGTCCCGCGGTCCGGGTTCGCGTCGACGGCGACGACCCGGTCACCGCGCAGCGACGCGAACGTCGAGCCCAGCGTGGTGGTCGTGGTGGTCTTGCCGACGCCGCCCTTGAGGCTCAGCATCGCGATCTTGTAGCACCCGCGCAGCGGCTGGTTGATCTGCGCGATCAGTTCACGCTTGCGGGTGTCGGCCGGGCTTTCACCCGGGTTGAGGAGCTTGCCGGTGCCCACGTAGAGCGCCTTGCGCCAGCCCGACTGCGGCTTGCGCTTCTGCGGCTTGACCAGGCTCGCGGTGGCGAGCTCGTCCGGGAGCGCGTGCCTGCCCTGCGGCTGCGGGAGCCCCGGCACCCCGGGCTGCTGGACGGCCTGCTGTTGCGGAGGCGGCGCGTACTGCTGAGGCTGAGGCGGGTACTGGGCGGCCTGCTGCGGCGCCTGCTGCTGAGGCTGAAGCGGGGGCAGGTTCTGGTCGTAGGCCTGCTGGTACTGCCCCTGCGACGGCTGCGGCAACGGCTGCTGCGGCAACGGCGGCTGCTGCTGGGCGGGCTGCTGCGGGTACTGCGCCTGCTGCGGGTACTGGGGCTGGACGACCTGGGTCGGCTCGGCCTCGAAGGCGCTCGCGGGCGGGTGCGGCGCCGAGTCCGTCCTGTCCTCGGAGAACAACTCCGAGGGCTGGTCGCTCTCGACGGGTTCGGGGTGGCCAGGAGCCGATTCTTCGTTGGGTCCGGTCACCGCTGAATTCCTCCTCCGCGCACGTCTTCCCCCATTACCTCAGTATTGACGGTAGTCGGCTCGCGTGCAGCGGCGACGGTCAGCCCCCGGCGTAGGAGTGCAGGCCCGACGTCACCAGGTTCACGAAGAACATGTTGAAGATCGTCGCGGAGAAGCCGACGATGTTGATGATCGCGGCCCGCTTCCCCCGCCAGCCGGCGGTGGCCCGGGAGTGGAGGTACGCCGCGTAGACGACCCACGCCACGAACGCGACGGTCTCCTTGGGGTCCCAGCCCCAGAACCGGCCCCACGCCGCCTCGGCCCACACCGCGCCGCAGAGCACGCCGAAGGTGAAGATCGGGAAAGCGAAGATGGTGGTCCGGTAGGCGATGCGGTCGAGCACGTCCGCGGCGGGCAGCTTCGGGCCGAACTTGGCGAACTTCGACGGGTTGTCGTCGTGGGCGGCGCGGAAGAGGTAAAGGACGCTCGCGACACCCGGCACCAGGAAGACACCCGAGCCGATGATCGCCGCGGAGACGTGGATGATCAGCCAGTACGACTGCAGCGCGGGCTGCACCGGCGCGGCCGTCGTGTAGAGCATGGTGCCGTTGACGAACATCAGGATGACGACCGGCAGCAGCAGGAAGCCGGTGAGGTGGCGGACCGGGAACTTCCGCATGATGACGATCCAGGTCACCACGGCGATGAAGGTCGTGGCCATGCCGTACTCGTAGAGGTTGCCCCACGGCGCGCGGTTCACGGCGAGCCCGCGCAACACGATCGCGGACAGGTGGAGCAGCGCGGCGAGCACCAGCAGCGCGGCGCCCATGCGGCCGATGCGCTCGGGGCGGCCGATCTCACGCGGGGGCTCGGCGGGCGTCCCGTAAGCCGTCGGCGTCGACGGCGGACCGCCCGCGCCGACCAGTTCGCGGGAGCGCTGCATGCTGCGTTCGGCCGCCAGGCGGCCCTTCGCCCCGAAACCCTGCTCGATGAGGGCGAACATCAGCGCGATGACGTAGATCGCCGCCGCGGTGGTGTAGGAGTAGTCGCTGTACTGGGACAGCGTCTCGTTGATCGGCATGACCTCTAGTTGCCTCTCTGCCCCTGGACCAGCTTGTCGCCGATCCGCTGGAACTCTTCGCCATAGCCCGCTTGATCGGTGCGCGCCAGCCCGGCGACCTCGATCACGGTACCTGTCCCGCCCTCACGCGCCGGGATCACCCGGACCCAGACCCGGCGCCGCTTGACCAGCAACGATCCCGCCAGCCCGATCAGCATCGCGACCGCGCAGACCAGCACCCAGCCCTGGACGGGATCGTGCGAGACCTGGATGGCGACCCATTCCTGGACGCCGTCGAAGCGGACCTTCGTGCCGTCGTCCAACACGGTCTCCTGGCCCTGGTTCAGGTTCTGCCGGGTGAGCTTCTTGAGCCTGCCGTCCTCGACGAGCGACTGGTCGATCTGGAAGATCGACTGCCCACGGCCGGCGTCGAGGCCGAGGTCGCCGCGGTAGATGTCGACGGCCACGGCCGGCTTGCTCGCCTCGGGCCGCGACGACGTCAGCACGTTGCCGTGCAGGAACGCGGTCGGGGCGAGCAGCCCGGTGATCGCGAGCTGCCGGGTGCGGCGTTCGATCGGGTCGGCGATGCCGGGCTGGTCGATCTTCGTCGCGCCTTCGGAGAGCTTCGTCGGCTCGTCGGCGGGACGCCAAGGCGTGATGTTGGTGCGCACGGTGCCGTCGGGGAAGGTCACCGTGAACTTCGGGGAGTACCCGAAGTTCAGCAGGTAGACGCGGTCGCCCGCGGTGCGCAGCGGCGAGTTGACCTCGAGTCCGTACGGCTTCCACGCGCCGGTCTGCAGGTCTTCGCCGGACTGGTACTCCATGTTGGAGTGGTAGTAGTTCGCCTGTCCGGCCTCGGTGTAGCGCGCTTCGAAGTCCTTCAGGCGGATGCAGAAGGGGTTCAGGTCGGTGCCGTCGACGCGGAGGCCCGCGTTGAAGGTGTCGTAACCGAGGATCCCGGAGTTGCACCACTGGCTGTTGTCGGCCTGGACGATGACCTGGCCTTCGTAGCCGAAGAGTTTGCCCAGCGCGAAGAAGATGATCAGGCCGAGCATGCCGAAGTGGAAGACGAGGTTGCCGGTCTCGCGGAGGTACCCGCGTTCGGCGGAGATGCTTCGGGCTCCGTCGGCCTCTTCGTGCTCGACGCGGCGCCAGCCCTTGAGCAGCGCGTGCGTGTCCTTCATGACCGCTTCGGGAGTCCGGTCGGTCGTGGTGGACAGGTGGTGCGGCATCCGCGCGAGCTTGCGCGGCGTGAGCACCGGCTTGGCGCGCATCGCCTTCGCGTAGTCGAGGCTGCGCGGCGCGAGGCAGCCGATGAGCGAGACCATCAGCAGGATGTAGATCGCCGAGAACCACACGCTGCCGTAGACCTCGAAGAACTGCGTGCGGTCGAGCAGTTCGCCCCACCAGCCGTGCGCGGCGATGTACTCGTCGGTCTTGGCGACGTTGAGGTTCCGCTGCGGCAGCAGGGCGCCGGGCATCGCGGCGAGCGCGAGCAGGAACAGCAGCACCAGGGCGGTGCGCATCGACGTCAGCCCGCGCCAAGTGTTGCGCAGGAAGGCGAGGACCCGCTTCAGCGGCGTCTGGCGGTATTCGGTGGTCACAAGGGCAGCCTGAGGTCGGTCACGAGGGTGTCTCTGATCCAGCCGGTCATGTCGCCCCACAGTCCGGTCACCAGCAGGATGCCGACGATCATCAGCAGGGCGCCGCCGAAGACCTGCACCTGACGGCCGTGGCGGCGCAGCCAGTCCGTGGCGCGGACGGCCCAGCGGGCGCCGAACGCGATGAGCAGGAACGGCAGCCCGAGGCCGAGACAGTAGACCAGGATCAGCACGTAACCGCGCGCCGCCGCCCCGCCGGTGGCGCTGGCCATGGAGATGACCGCGGACAGCGTCGGCCCGATGCACGGCGTCCAGCCGAGCCCGAACACCGCGCCGAGCACCGGCGCGCCCCAGAGGCCGCCGCGCGGCACGTGGTGCGACCGGAACTCGCGCTGCAGGCCGGGGATCCAGCCGAGGAAGACGAGCGCCATGGCGATGGTCAGCACGCCGCCGAGGCGCTGGAGGAGGTCCATGTTCACCGCGACGGCGTCGGCGATCCAGACCAGCGTCCCCAGCGTCACGACGAAGACGACGGTGAACCCGAGCACGAACAGCGCCGCCGCACCGACGACGGCGTAGCGGCCCTTCTTGCGCTCCTCGTCGGAGCTGACCGCGGGGGCGTCCGCGCCGACCAGCGCCGCCAGGTACGCGAGATACCCGGGCACCAGCGGCACGACGCACGGGGACGCGAAGGAGATCGTCCCGGCCAGCAGCGCGACACCCGCAGCGAGCAGCAGCGGCCCGGTGAGGGCCAGCTCGGTTACACCCGTCGCCAACGTGGCCACGCATCTTGCGGAGTTACTGCGTTCACTCGGCTGAGCGTAGGCAGTGTGGTCGGAGTCAAAACGCCGGGGCTGGCCCAACGGGACCTACGTCGCACCCGGTCAGGACGTTGGTCCCGTCCCACTTCCCGCGTTTCGTCCTCTGGTTGCGGTAGTTGCACGCGCAAGGACCGCAACCAGAGGACGAAACGCGGGGCGTGGGGTGGGGGCTGAAGGGGCCTTTCGCCGCATGCGACGCGGGCAAGGGCCCCTGCCCCGCATCAGATGCGGGGAAAGGCCCCTTCAGCCCTGTCGTGACCGAGGTTCCCGCGTTTCGTCCTCTGGTTGCGGTAGTTCGCTGACGAACTACCGCAACCAGAGGACTACTTGAGGGTGTCGGGCGGCGTCAGCGGGATGGTGGGGAAGGCGGGCGCGGCGTCCACCGGCTTGGGACGACGGTCCCGGAACACCCAGCCGCCGATCAGGCCACCGAGGAAGCCGAAGAGGTGCGCCTGCCAGCTGACGCCCGCGTCCTGCGGGAACAGGTTCGTGAACTGGTACGCGAAGCACAACGCCATGACCAGGCCGATCACGATGTCGATCTTGTGCCGGTCGAAGATCCCGCGCACGAGCACGTACCCGAAGTACCCCATCACCAGCCCGCTCGCGCCGACGCCGATCGTGCCGGAGTCGTGCAGGGCCCACGCGCCGAGGCCGCTCGTCACCGCGATCAGGACCGTGACGCTGAGGAACTTCTTCACCCCGCGATACGCCGCGAGGAACCCGAAGATGAACAGGGGCCCGGAGTTGAACTCGATGTGCCCCCAGCTGGCGTGCATCAGCGGCGCGGTGAGCACGGTGGGCAGCGAGCTGATCTCCCGCGCCCGTGTCCCGTATTCGAGGGCGAGCGCGTAGCCGTCGATGGCGTTGTAGATCTGGATCAGCCAGAGGACCACGAGCACGCCGACCATGACGAAGAGAGCCTTCTTGGCCTCCGCGATCATGGCTTCGGCGTCACGCTGACCTGCTCTGGGCACGTCTCCAGCAGTCGTCATGTTCCTTCTCCCCAGTTCAGAGCCGCCCTGCGCGGCAGACGAGGAGGATAACCAGCCTCCGCGTTTAGTCCTCTAGTTGCGGTAGTTGCGCGCAAGGACCGCAACTAGAGGACGAAACGCGCGGGTCAGGCGGCGGGCTGAAGGGGCCCTTCGCCGCATGTAACGCCCCGAAGGGGCCTTTCCCCGCATCAGATGCAGGGAAAGGCCCCTTCAGCTCCGAGCTCAGACCGACGCCGCCCTCCGCGTTTCGTCCTCTGGTTGCGGTCGTTGCGTGTGCAAGGACCGCAACCAGAGAACGAAACGCGTGGGGGTCAGGCGGGTTCGGCCACCAGGCGTTCGACGACGGGCAGCAGGTCCGAAGCCAGCAGGCTGCGCAGGAACACCGCCGCGACGCGGTGCTGTTTGTCCAGCACGATCGTCGACGGGATGATGTTGCGCGGGTAGCCCGAGAGCTGCAGCAGCGTCCGCCCGGACGGGTCGTAGATCGACGGGTACGTCAGCTTCCGGTCCCGCATGAAGTCCTGCGGCGGCTGCCGGTCGTTGTCGCGCAGGTCGATGCCGACCACCTCGACGCCGGACGCCTTGGTCTGGTCGTAGAGCTTCTGCATCTCGGGCGCCTCGACGCGGCACGGCGGGCACCACTGGCCCCACAGGTTCAGCACGACGACCTTGCCGGGGAAGTCGGCGATCGAGAGCTGTTTGCCCTCGTTCATGAGGTCGTCGCCGGACAGCGTCGGTGACTTCTGGCGGTCCGCGACGTCGTAGGTGATGTCGACCTTCCCGCCCGGCGACACGAAGTTGAAGCTGCCGCCGGTGACGACGGCGTCCTTGCCGGTCGTGCAGCCCGTGACGACGAGCAGCAGCACCGCCATGGCCGCCAGCATCCGCTTCATGCCCCGGTCACCTTCGGATCGGTGGTGCCGGCGGGCTCGCTGTAGACGATCCGCACGAGTTCCTCGCCCTCGAAGACCAGGCTGGTCAGCGACGCGAGCGAGCACTGCCGGACGCGCGGGTCGTGCCAGAGCCGCTTCGCCTCCAGGAACCGCCGCACGGTCCAGATCGGCAGCTGGTGTGAGACACACAGCGCCTCGTGCCCCTCGGCCGCCTGCCGCGCACGGTAGATCGCGCCGAGCATGCGGTGCGCGATCTCGACGTACGGCTCGCCCCACGACGGCCGGAACGGGTTGACCAGCTTCGGCCAGTGCTTCGGCTGCCGAAGGGCACCATCGCCGACGGCGACCCGCTCGCCCTCGAACTGGTTGTCCGCCTCGATGAGCCTCTCGTCGGTGTCGACGTCGAGCCGGTGCGCGGCCGCGATCGGCGCCGCGGTCTCCTGCGCGCGCTGAAGCGGCGAAGCGACGACATGCGTGATGTCGTGCGTCGCGACGGCTTCGGCGACGGTCAGCGCTTGGCGCTGGCCGCGGTCGGAGAGCTTGAAGCCGGGCAGCCGGCCGTACAGGATCTTGTCCGGGTTGTGCACTTCACCGTGGCGGAGCAGGTGCACGATCGTCGTCTCGCTCACGCCTGGACCGCCTCGGCCGCAGCGCGGGCGGCCACGCGTAGCGCGGACTCGATGATCTCGAACTCGGCGTCACCCATGGCCGCGTTGACGAACCACGCCTCGTACGCGCTCGGCGGCGCGTAAACGCCGTTGTCCAGCAACGCGTGGAAGAACGCCGGGAACCGCCAGGTCTCCGAAGCCTGCGCGCCCGGGTAGTTCGTCACCGGGGTCTCGCTGAAGAACACGCTGACCAGGTTGCCCGCGTACTGCACGGTGTGCGTGACCCCGGCCTCGGTCAGCGACCGGTCGAACAGGTCGCCGAGCCGCTTCGCGTTGGCGTCGAGGGCGGCGTACACGGCGTCGTCGGCCGCGCGCAGGGTCGCGAGCCCGGCGGCGACTGCGACGGGGTTCCCCGACAGCGTCCCCGCCTGGTACACCGGCCCGCCCGGGGCCAGCTTCGCCATGACGTCGGCGCGGCCACCGAAGGCGGCGGCGGGCAGCCCGCCGGACATCACCTTGCCGAAGGTGTACAGGTCACCGGCGACGCCTTCGAGGCCGAACCAGCCCGCCTTCGAGACGCGGAACCCGGTCATCACCTCGTCCATGATCAGCAGCGCGCCGTGCTCGTGCGCGATCTCCTTGAGCCCGGCGTTGAAGCCCTCGACCGGGGCGACGGCGCCCATGTTGCCCGCGGCCGCTTCGGTGATGATCGCGGCGATCGACTCCGGGTTGTCCACAAAGGACTTCCGGACCGCGTCGAGGTCGTTGTAGGGCAGGACGATCGTGTCGGCCGCCTGCGCGCCGGTGACACCGGGCGACGTCGGGAGGCCGAGTGTCGCGACTCCGGAGCCCGCTTCGGCGAGCAGCGCGTCGACGTGACCGTGGTAGCAACCGGCGAACTTGATGATCTTCGCCCGGCCCGTGAACCCCCTGGCCAGCCGGATCGCGCTCATCGTCGCCTCGGTGCCGGAGTTGACCAGGCGGACCTGCTCCACCGGCTCGACGCGCCCGATGATCTCCTCGGCCAGCTCGACCTCACCGAGGGTCGGCGTGCCGAACGACAGGCCGTTGACGGCGGCTTCGCGCGCGGCGGAGACGACGTCCGGATGCGCGTGCCCGAGGATCATCGGCCCCCATGAGGAGACCAGATCGACGTAGCGGTTGTCGTCGGCGTCCCAGAGATACGGACCCTCGCCGCGCACCATGAACCGCGGGGTGCCGCCGACGGAGTTGAAGGCCCGCACCGGGGAGTTCACCCCGCCCGGGACCACGGCCTTCGCTCGTTCGAACCATGCCTTGGACTGATCGACTCCGGTAGTCACGCCCCCAGTCTCGCAAATCCCGGATGACACCCGCCGCCGAGTCCTCGCGGTTCCGGGCGCGGCGTGACCGGTCCCACTAGGGTGGGAAGCACTCCTGTCGAAACACTCGCGGAGGAACCCACGTGTCCACGGTGCCTTCACCGCCGACCCACCATCGTCGCCTGCGCTGGCAGGCCCTGGCCGGATTCATCGCCCTGTCGGTGATCGTCGGGGTGGTGGCCGCACTGGCCGTGGCCACCCGCTCCGAGGCGCAGAACGCGCTGGCGCGTCCGTCGTGGGCGCCGCCAGGGTGGCTCTACGGCCCGATGTGGTCGGTTCTGCTCCTCGTGGTCGCCGTCGCGGGCTGGTTCTACTGGCGGACGGACGGTGAAACGCGCGGCTTCGCCTTCTACGGCCTCTGCCTGCTGCTGACCTTGCTGTGGACGCCGTTGTTCTTCGCCGGCAGCGCGCACGCCCTGGCGCTGGCCGACGTCGTCCTGCTGGACTTCGTGGTGCCCATCACGATGATGGAATTCGGGCGCCGGTCGAAGCTCGCGGCCTGGCTGCTCGTGCCGTACCTGCTGTGGCTGCTGTTCTCGACCGCGGTCAACGCCGCCGTCGTCTGGCTCAACTAGTCCTTGGGCTTGCGCTGTTTGGTGCGGACGGCGAGGAGGAACTGGCGGATCGCGTCCACCACCAGGATCGCGGCCAGGACCCCCAGCCCGATGGCACCGGCCAGCGGGCCGCCGAAGTAGCGCTGCGATTCGAGGGTCGTCGTCTCGCCGTAGGTGATCACGACCGGGACGACCCCGGCTTTCCAGCACGCGAAAACACCCCACACCGCGAGCGCGGCGAGGATCAGCTCGACGGCACCCACCACGGCGCGCAGGGGTTTGTGCAGGCGGGCCGCGGGCCGGGCGTCCTCCGGTGGCCACAGGTCGGCCCCGGTCGGCTGGGGAAGGTCGATCACAGTGAGCAGCTTCTCATGACTCTGTGGTGCGAGCACGCACCAAATCCTCGAGAGCCTCACGGAGGGCGTCCGGATCCTTGGCCCAGGCGCGGACGAAGACCCCGTCATCGAGCTTCAGGCCGACCTCGCCGTGCTTCTTGGGGATCGTCCAGCCGCCGCCGAGGACCCGCGCCCCGACCGGGGCTTCTTCGTCGCCGAGGACCTCGGTGATCCGGGCGGCCTCCAGGGTTTCGCGGCCCTGCCGGTAGCCGTCGGCGGTGACTTCGAGCGAGAGGAACCGGCGGCGGGCGTACACCCACGGCAGGGTGATCAGCACCAGTCCCGCCGCGACCAGGATCCAGGCCAGCCAGTGGACCGGTCCACCGGTCGCCAGTTCGGCGAGCAGCCCGGCGAGGGCGAACAGCGGTGCCCACAGCAACGCCGTCCAGCCGACGCCGGGTTCACCGTAGAGAGCCGGCTCGGGCGTCATGGCAGCTCGCGCCCGACCTTCGGGAAGTAGTCGGCGACGCTGGGCAGGTACATCAGGATCAGCGCGATCGCCGCGATCAGCGTGGCGATGACCACGAAGAGCGCGCCACCGAGGAGGAAGACCCCGACGAGCGCCAGGAAGATCGCGAGACCGGTCAGCACCGCCCTGGCCGAACGCGTGCCCTCGCGGGCCTTGTAAGCGAAAAGGCCGAACAGCAGGGCGAAGGTGATCGCTCCGACGAAGAGGTTCCTGATCAGGACATCGACGCCCTCGACGATCCGTGCCGGGTCGACCTTCAGCGCGGGGTCGGGCTGCACGGCGTTCTGCCTGGAGTACTCGTCGATCACCTGTTGCCTGCCGATCTGCAGCCAGGCGGGTCCGGCGATCAGGGTGAGACCGGTCGCGATCCACAGCCAGAACGAGAGGGCGACGGGCTTCGGCACGACCCGCTTCGGCGGCTCCTGACCCGGAAGGATCGGGTCGGGTGCCCTCCCCCGCTTGCGGCGCTCGTCGTCCGTTTCGCCCGCTTCGCTGTCGCTCACGCGAGGCAGCCTAGTCCAGCCAAGCAGCGGCTTCGGCCGCCCAGTAGGTGAGGATCATGTCCGCACCCGCGCGGCGGATCGACGTCAGCACCTCGAGGATCGTGCGCTCGCGTTCGAGCCAGCCGTTCGCGGCGGCGGCTTCGACCATCGCGTACTCACCCGAGATGTTGTACGCCGCCACGGGAACCGGCGACGCTTCGGCGGCGGCCCTGATGACGTCCAAATAGGACAGCGCGGGCTTGACCATGACCATGTCCGCGCCCTCGGCGATGTCCAGCTCGATCTCGCGCAGCGCTTCACGCACGTTGCCCGGATCCTGCTGGTACGTCTTCCTGTCGCCCTTCAGCTGCGAGTCGACGGCCTCGCGGAAGGGGCCGTAGAACGCACTGGCGAACTTCGCCGAGTAGGCGAGGATTCCGGTGTCGGTGCGCCCGGCGCGGTCGAGCGCGGCGCGGATGACACCGACCTGGCCGTCCATCATCCCGCTGGGCCCGAGCAGATGCGCGCCCGATTCCGCCTGCGCGAGACCCATCTCCGCGTACAGGCGCAAGGTCGCGTCGTTGTCGACACCGCCATCGGCGTCGAGGACGCCGCAGTGACCGTGGTCGGTGAACTCGTCGAGACAGGTGTCGGCCATCAGGACCGTCGAGTCGCCGAGCTCGGACTTCAGATCGCGCAGGGCGACGTTGAGGATGCCGTTCGGATCGACCGCGCCGGAACCCTCCGCGTCACGCGTCTTCGGGATGCCGAACAACATCAGCCCGCCGACGCCGGCGTTGACCGCCTCGACGGCGGCCTTGCGCAGCGTGTCACGGGTGTGCTGGACGACCCCGGGCATGCTGGAGATCGGGCGGGGCGCGTCGATGCCCTCGGCCACGAACATCGGGAGGATCAGCTGGCGCGGGCGCAGCGTCGTCTCACCGACCAGCCTGCGCATGGCCGGAGTGGTACGGAGCCTGCGGGGACGATGTTCGGGAAACACCCCTACGACGGTACTCCGGCCCGCTTGAGAACCGGTCCGCAGGCGCGGTGAAAGGCGCATTGGTCCAGTCGGGCGGCGTTCCCTAAGAGACGGTAAAGAGTCACCTTCGTCCGGTTCGTACCCACTGTGACGCGGGTTACATTCCACCGCATGTCGAGTTCAACGGTGACCGACCAACTGGAAGAACCGCCCGTCGGCTGGCGCGCACGGCTGCGCCAGGTCGGGCCAGGAATCATGGCCGCCGCGACCGGGGTCGGCGCGGGCGACCTCGTCGCGACGATGGTGGCCGGATCGCGCTTCGGGTACACGCTGCTGTGGGCGGTGCTCGTCGGGACGATCTTCAAACTCGCGCTGGCCGAAGCCGTCGGCCGCTGGCATCTGACGTCGGGCCGGACGATCCTGTCCGGCTGGCGGACGCTGGGGATCTGGGCGCTGATCTACTTCGGGATCTACGCGGTGATCTGGGGGTTCGTCTACGGCGCGACCGCGATGTCGGCGTCCGGGCTGCCGCTCAACGCGCTCTTCCCCGCGCTTCCGGTGCGGTACTGGGCGATGATCTGCGGCCTGCTCGGCTTCGCGCTGGTGTGGTTCGGCCGGTACGCGATCATCGAGAAGCTGATGACGGTGCTCACCGGCGTGATGTTCGTGACCGTGGTCGGCACGGCGATCCTCGTCATGCCGAACTTCACCGCGCTGTTCGAAGGCGCCGTCCCGACCCTGCCCGACGGCTCGCTCGTCTACGTCCTCGGCCTGGTCGGCGGTGTCGGCGGCACGATCACCCTGGCGGCCTACGGCTACTGGACGCTCGCGAAGGGCTGGAGCTCGGCGAAGTGGCTGCCGATGATGCGCACCGACAACGCCGTCGGCTACCTCATGACCGGGATCTTCGTGATCGCGATGCTGATCGTCGGCGCGGAACTGCTGCTGGGCCAGAAGATCATCTCGGGCGACAAGGGCCTCCTGTTCCTCGGTGACACGCTCGCCGCGGACTACGGGCAATGGGCGCGGATCCCGTTCCTCATCGGCTTTTTCGCGGTTTCGTTCACGTCGGTGATCGGCGTCTGGCACGGCGTGAGCCTGCTCTTCGCGGACTGGTGGCGCATCCTGCGGCTGCCCGCGGACACGACGGAAAGCGTTGAGGCGTACGAGAAAAAGGCCGGGGAGCGCAGTTTCGCCTATCGGGGTTACGTGCTGTGGCTGACTTTTCCGCCGATGGCGTTGCTGTTCCTCGACCAGCCCTTCCAGCTCACGGTGATCTACGGCGTACTGGGCTCGTTGTTCATGCCGTTCCTGGCGGCGACGTTGCTGGTGATGCTGAATACGTCGCGGGTGCCGAGGTCGGGGCGGTCCGGCTGGGTTTCGAACGGGCTGCTGGGCATCTGCCTGGCGATGTTCGCGTACCTGGCCTACACGGAGGTCGTGAAGTTCTTCAGCTGAGGCGGTCTTGAGTGGCGATTCGGGTCGACGGGACCGCTCCGGTTTCGGACTCCATCGCCGGAGGTGCGAAAGCCACTTTCGCAACGTTGATGGTTGTGAAAGTGGCTTTCGCGACATGCCGCCGCGGTCCTGAGGCCTCGCGACGTTGAGCCGTTCGCCGGGTGGTCGAGCCGGTCCGTGAAGGCCTCCTTCCCTACTCTGAAGGTAGGGAAGGAGGCCTTCACGGACCGGACCTCCGATCAGCCGAAGCCAGAATCCAGTAGGGCCACTCACGAGGCCTTACAGCCGGATGATGGACTTGCTGTTGCAGTTGGTCGGGGTGGAGCAGGCCTTCACCGTCAGCTGCTTCCAGCCGCTCGGCAACCTGACCAAGCCATGGAACACCCCATCGTTGACGTGGACGATGCTGGTCTGACTCGGCGGGGACACGATGAACTGTGCGATGAGGGCCGCAGTCGGCGAGTTGTCGGTCAACGTGGTGAACAGCTCTCCCGGACCGATGGTGGCCTGGACGCTTTGCACCGCGCATCCGAGCGGGCTGCACACCTCCAGCGACGTGGTCGGCGCGGCGGAGGCGGTGCCCGCCAATCCGGCGAAACCGAGCGCCAGCACACCGGCGACCGTCGTGGCCCGAACAAGAAACTTCATGATCACTCCCCAGTGATTGTCGAGCCACCGAGGCTAAGTACCACCGCTACCCGCGCGATAAATATTCACTAAGGACCGAAAAAGCCCCCTTCCCACGCGAAACGTGAGAAGGGGGCTTCAGCGGTGATCGTCAGGAGACCAGTGTGCGGATCGCAAGTAGTCGACTACGTGCGAAGGGGTGTGTGGAAATAGGGACGTTGAGTGTCCCTATTTCCACACAGCCCGCCACGATCGGACCAGTGACGGCGGGACTGTGTGGATTTTGGGGCGTTAGATGACCCAAAATCCACACAGTCCGCGAATCGCCACTCACGACCCCTTCGCAAGTAGTCGACTACTTGCGAAGGGCCCAAGTACGAACCGTCAGGAGCGGCGGGCCCGCTTCGCCTTGCGCGGCGGCGGGAGCGCACCTTCGGCGCGAAGCCGCGCGGCGTGCTCGGCGAGCGCGTCGACCAGGTGCGGGACGTCGGCCTTCTCGGGCTGGACGTCGACCCGCAGCCCGAATTCCACGGCGGTTTCCGCGGTCTTCGGGCCGATGCACGCGACCAGCGTGCGGGTGTGCGGCTTGCCGGCGATGCCGACGAGGTTCCGCACGGTCGAGGACGAGGTGAAGCAGACCGCGTCGAAACCGCCGGTCTTGATCATCTCGCGGGTCTCGGCTGGCGGCGGCGCGGCACGCACCGTGCGGTACGCGGTCACGTCGTCGATCTCCCAGCCGCGTTCACGCAGGCCGGCCGAAAGGGTCTCGGTGGCGATGTCCGCCCGCGGCAGCAGCACGCGGTCGACCGGGTCGAGGACGTCGTCGTACGGCGGGAACTCGGCGAGGAGGCCTTCCGAGGACTGCTCACCTTCCGGGATCAGCTCGGGGATGATGCCGAACGAGCGCACCTTCGCGGCGGTCGATTCGCCGACGCAAGCGATCTTCACGCCGGAGAACGCGCGGGCGTCGAGGCCGAACTCCTCGAACTTCTCCCACACCGCGCGGACGGCGTTGGTCGAGGTGAAGACGATCCACTGGTAGCGGCCGTCGACGAGACCCTTGACCGAACGCTCCATCTGCGCGGGGCTGCGCGGCGGCTCGACCGAGATGGTCGGGACCTCGTGCGAGGTGGCGCCGTGGCCGCGAAGCCGCTCCGCCATCTCACCGGCCTGCTCCTTGGTGCGCGGCACCAGGACCTTCCAGCCGTACAGCGCGCGCGACTCCCACCACGACAGCTTCGAGCGCTGGCCGACGGCCTGGCCGATGGTCACGATCAGCGGGCCGACGAGCTCGCCTGCCTCGTTCGCGACGGTGGCCAGCGTGGTGTCCAGGGTGCGCTGGGTGTTGATGGTGCCGTTGGACGTCACCGCGACCGGGGTACTCGACGGCAGCCCGTGCTCGGTCAGCGCGGACGCGGCCTCGGCCAAGTGCGCCGAAGTCGCGTGCAGCACGATCGGGCCCGGGGTGGCGGCCAGCGCGGCCCAATCGACGTCACCGCGGACGTCGACCTCGGTGTGCGTGCCGCCGAGCGCGACACCGGCGTACGCCGGGACGGCGGCGCCCGGCGAGACGCCCGGGATGATGTCGAAGACGGCGCTGGTCCGGGAAACGGCCTGCACCTCGGCGACGACGGCGGGCTGGGTCAGCGGGTCACCGGCGATCAGCCGGAGTACCAGCCGTCCCGCCTTGGCCTCGTTCACCAGGTCCTTGGCGACCTCGGTGGCCTCGCCGACGGCGGGGCGCACTTCGGCGCCCTCGGCGGTGAGGGCCAGGACGCCCGAAGGGACGTCCGGGTCGGTCACCACGACCTCGGCCTTGGCGAGCAGCTCCTGAGCGCGGACGGTCAGCAGACCGGCGTCACCGGGGCCCGAGCCCACGAAGGCGACACGCCCGGTGGTCTTACGCGCGGGGGTCATCTGTGCGTTCTCCTCTTGAGCGGCCGCAGTCGATCGCGGCCCTACCTTCAACGTTCTGACTCACTGGGCGGGGCCGGACAGTGCGCCGGCCCCCAGGTCGAGCAGCTCGGCGGCCAGTGTCCGGCCGAGTTGTTCGGCTTCGTGCTTGTCGGCGAGCGCGGAAGCGCGCACCATGTCGACCGCTTCCCCGTCAGCTTCGACGGCGGCGGTGCCCCGCAACGAGATCCGCTCGACGACCCGGCCATCGGCGTCCAGGTCTTCGACGATCTCCGCCAGCGCTCCGACCGGTGCGCTGCACCCGGCTTCCAGCGCCGCGAGCAACGCCCGCTCGGCGGTCGCCACGGCACGGGTGCCTTCATCGTCCACTGTGGACCCGAGCAGGTGCTCGATGTCCACGTCTCCGGCCCGGCACTCCACCGCCAGCGCGCCCTGTGCGGGCGCGGGCAGCATCTGGATCGGGTCGAGGGTCTCGGTGATCTCCTCCGCCCGGCCGATCCTGGCCAGTCCGGCACGCGCCAGGACGACGGCGTCGAGCTCTCCGTCGGTCACCTTGCGCATGCGGGTGTCGATATTGCCTCGGATCGGCACGATTTCCAAACCGAGACCGAGCGCGCGCAGTTGCGCGGTGCGCCGCGGCGAGCCGGTGCCGACGGTCGAACCGGGCGGCAGCTCGCCGAGAGTGAGCCCGTCACGGGCGATCAGCGCGTCACGCGGGTCCTCGCGGAGCGGCACGGCGGCGAGCACGATGCCCGGCTCCGGTTTCGTCGGCAGATCCTTGTACGAGTGCACGACGACGTCGACTTCCTCGCGCAGCAAGGCTTCGCGCAGCGCGGAAGTGAACACGCCGACCCCGATCGTCGGGATCGGGGCGGACGATTTGTCGCCGGGGGTCGTCACGGTGACGAGCTCGACCTCGGCCCCGGTGGCGCGCAGGGCGTCGGCGATGGTGCCGGTCTGCGCGAGGGCGAGTTTGCTGCCGCGCGTCCCGATCCGGATGACTCTGCTCACTGATGATCACTGTCTTTCGGCGTTGACGTAGGACTCGCCACGGCGGCGGGCGCCTGCGGGTCGAGGCAGAACAGCTCGCGCAGCGCGTTGGCGTAATCGGTGTCGGCCGTCTCGGCGGCCAGCTGCTTGACCCGCACCGTCGGCGCGTGCAGCAGCTTGTCGACCACTCGGCGGACCGTGCGGCCGACCTCCTCGCGGACCCCGGCTTCGAGGTCCGGCAGGCGGTTGTCCAGCCGCAGCAGTTCGGCGTCGACCACCTCGGCCGCCCGGCGCCGCAACGCCGTCACCGTCGGGGTGACCTCGGCGCTGCGCTGGCCGGCGAGGTACTCGCGCACCTCGTCGAGCACGATGCCGGTGGCCTTCGCGGTCTGGCGTTCCGTGGTCGGGGTGCCCGCTTCGCGCATGCGGCGCTGGATGGTCTCGAGGTCGACAACGGTGACGTCGGCCAGCTCGGCGACCTCGTGCTCGACGTCACGCGGGAGTCCGAGGTCGCAGACGACCAGCGGGCGACCGGCGCGGGCCGGGACGTGCGCGGTGGTGAACACCGCGGCGTTCGCGCCGGTGCAGCAGACGACGACGTCCGCTTCGGCGACCGCGTCCGCGATCCCGCTCATCTGGACGGCTTTCGCGGGCACTCCCTGCTCGACGCTCGCGGCGGCGAGGCGGGCGGCCCTGGCTTCGGTGCGGTTGGCGATGGTGATCTCGCCGATCCCGGACTTGCGCAGCTGGGACGCGGTCAGCGCGCCCATCGACCCGGCGCCGACGATCAGCGCGCGCTTGCCCGCGATGTCCCCGGCAGCGGCCAGCGCCTCGGAGACGACCGACGCGCCGAGCTTGTCCAACCCGGTTTCGCTGTGGACACGCTTGCCGACGCGCAGCGTGGTCTGGATCAGCTCGTGCAGCGTGCGGCCGACGGTGCCCGCGTCGCGCGCGGTGGCGTACGACGACCGGATCTGGCCGAGGATCTGCGTCTCGCCGACGACCATCGAGTCCAGCCCGGAGGTGACCGAGAACAGGTGCTCGATCGCGGCGCCCGCGTAGTGCACGTACAGCGAGTCGTAAAGGTCCGCGGGCTCCATCCCGGCCTGCCGGGCGAGCACGTCGGAGACGTCGTTCAGGCCGCCGTGGAACGTCTCGACGACCGCGTAGACCTCGATGCGGTTGCAGGTGGAGACGAGGATCGCCTCGCTGACGTGCTCGGCCTGCTGCAGTTCGTGGAGCACCTTGGTCACGTCGGTCGCGGGGACCGCGACGCGCTCCAGGGTGTTCAGCTCGGCACTGCGGTGCGAAAGCCCGACCGCCAACACGCTCATCTTCAGCGCACCACCATTCCGTTGCCGTGGCCGTTCACGCTGCCATTCTCGGCGCCCTTGGGGGCGGCGTCTCCTCCGCCGTTGCCGTGAGCGGCCAAATCCGCGCGGCGAGCGACGTGGAACGACAGGATCTGCAGCTCGACGGCGAGATCGACCTTGCGCACCTCGATATGGGCCGGAACCTGCAGCACCACCGGGGCGAAATTCAGGATGCACTGCACGCCACCTGCGACGAGCCGGTCGCAGACCGACTGCGCGGCGGTGGGCGGAGTGGCGATGACGCCGATGGAGATCTGCCGTTCGGCGCAGACTTTGGGGATCTCGTCGAGATGGGAGACCGGGAGGCCGCCGACCGGCACGCCGACCAGGTCCGGGTCGAGGTCGAACAGCGCCTCGACCGGGAACCCGCGGCCGGGGAACCCGCCGTAGTTGGCCAGCGCGTGCCCGAGGTTACCGATCCCGACCACGGCGACCTTGTGCTTGCGGGTCAGGCCGAGGATCCGCTCGATCTGGCTGACCAGGACGCTGACCTCGTAGCCGACGCCGCGGGTGCCGTACGAGCCGAGGTAGGACAGGTCCTTGCGCAGTTTCGCGGAGTTGACGCCCGCGGCCTGCGAGAGCTCCTCGCTGGAGATCGTCGTCGCGCCCTGCTCGGCCAGCCCGGAAAGGACGCGGAGGTAGACGGCGAGGCGCGCGACGGCGGCCTCGGGAATCGACTTCGCGCGGACGGCTTCCGGCTCGGCGGTGGCCTCGACGGCGGGCATCTCCGCGGTGGGCGCGTTGTCGGCGTCCGGTGTCACCCGGGTGCGCCGGCCTCGTTGCGACACCACGCTTGTCCGCTCCTCTGGTCCTGCTGAGTACATGAGTCGCCCGAACCGGGAAATCGGCTCTTGACCCGCGGCGCTGAGTCCGGTTCGATGCCGGGCGCTTTCGGAGGCGACGTATCTACGGTAGCCACTTGTGAACGCAGGCACAAAGTCACTGGTAGGTGCTGTGTTCAATGTCGCGTAGAGCTTCTAACCCTACCGGCGGACCGTCGCTCGGGAGCGCGTCAGCGCGACGGGGGACTTCACCGGCGCGCGCCGCTCTTGGGCCGAAGGCCCACGGGAACGTTTTGCAGGGCGCCCTTCGCACCTGCGTGACGTGCAGGACGGCCCGGCGCCCTGCGAAAGGTTTCCGTCAGCGCGCGTTAAAAGACACCGTGTGCCAGCCGGTCGCCCCGTCCGGCACCGTTCCCACCCGCGTTTCCGTCTGCGTGTAGCCGGACTGATCCGTCGCCCGGACCGCGACCTGATGCTGACCAGCGGCGACGTCCACCTCGGCCCACCACATCCGCCAGGTGTCCTTCGACGTCTCGGCCGACAGGACGGTCTCTCGCCACGGCCCCTGGTCGACGCGGACCTCGACCTTCGCGACGCCGGTGTGCTGCGCCCACGCGATCCCGGACACGACGACCTTGCCCGCAGTCACGGCCGAACCCGGAGCGTCGATCCGCGACTGTGTCTTCACCGGTCCTTCGCGGCCCCAGCCGCGGTTGAGCCAGTACGCCTCGCGGTCCTTCCACGTGGTGATCTCCAGTTCGGTCACCCATTTCGTGGCGGACACGTAGCCGTACAGCCCGGGGATCACGATCCGCGCCGGGAAGCCGTGCTCGATCGGCAGCGGTTCGCCGTCCATGCCGATGGCGAGCATCGCGCCGCGTCCGGGATCCAGCGCGGCTTCGACCGGGGTTCCGCAGGTCCAGCCGTCGACGCTGGTCGCGAACATCTGCTCGGCGCCGGGTTTCACGCCCGCCTCGGTCAGCAGGTCGCGCAGGTCGATGCCGATCCAGCGCGCGTTGGAGATGTACGGACCGCCGACCTCGTTGGAGACGCAGCACAGCGTGACGTCGCGTTCGAGCAGCGGCCGCGAGCGGATGTCGTCATACGTATAGGTGACTTCGCGATCGACCATCCCGTGGATCCGCAGGCTCCAGTCCTCGGTGCGGACCTGCGGGACGACCAGGGCCGTGTCGATCCGGTAGAAATCCTTCGATGGAGTGAGGTACGGCGGGGTGCCGAACTTCACGAAGTCCGCGTCGGGCGGGATCGGCGGCGCGGTCCTCGTCGCGACGAGCCTGCCGACGGCGGCGCGCGACTCCTCGGCGTTCTTCCGCGTTCCGACGAACTGGCCGGTCAGCGCGGCGACACCCGCGCCCGCCGCGACGGAAGCGCCGGTGATCAGCACCTTCCGCCGGTCCGGGCCCTCGCCCTCGCGGGCGTCGAAGAACACCGGCGGGCGGAAGAACGACTGCAACCAGGTGAAGACGACGAGCCCGGCGACCGTCGCGGCCACCGGCGCCAGCAACGAGACCTGCCCGAGGTCGGTGCGCACGTAGACGGCGGCGACGCCCGCCGCGCCGAGCAGGCCGACGATCACCTGGCCGGGCAGCGGCTTGCGGCGCGAAAGCTGACCCGCGAGCAGCGCGATCAGCACCAGGACCACGGCGAGGCCGATCTTGAGGATCGGCTTGTCCCACGTCTCCAGCGTCCGCTCGGCCCAGGCCACGACGGCGTGCGGACTGTGGTCGATGACGAAGTTCGCGACGGCGACGAACGGCGAGGCCGTGTACCCGACGAAGCCCGCGACGAGATGCCCGACGCCGAGCGCGGCGGCGAGGGCGAGCAGCCCGGTCAGAGCGGCTTGCGGGAAGGTGAGCCTGCGTTCGTCGTCCACGACTCCATCTTCGCCAGGGACACCCCGGAAGATCGGCCGTTCGCCCTTACGAGTGTGTTACGCCAGTGCCTTCCGGAGCCTGTCCTCTTCGACCCGCCAGTACCCGTGCTCGGCGTCGTCGATCAGGATCACCGGCACGCGGTCGCCGTATTCGGCCCGCCATTCGGGGTCGCTGTCGACGTCCGCCGCCGACCAGGCGACGCCCAGCTCGCCACAGATCCGCTCGATGTCCTGTTCCGCGACCTCGCACAGGTGGCAGCCCGTGCGGGTCATGACGGTCACGTGGTGCGCCATGCGTCAATCCTTACCTGGTCCGAGGCACTCTTTTCCGCCGAGGGCCCATCAGCGCAGTCGGAGGCGGCGCAATTTTCCGGTGGCCGAATGCGGCAGCGACTCCGCGAACTCGACGGTGTGCGGCACCTTGTACCCGGCCAGGTGCGCCGCGCAGTGCTCGACGACCTGCTGCTCCGAGAGCGAAGCGCCGGGCGCGGGGACGACGACGGCCTTCACCGCTTCGCCGGTCCGCTCGTCGACGACACCGACGACACCCGCCTCGACGACCTCGTCCAGCATCGAGATCACGTTCTCGACCTCGTGCGGGAAGACGTTGAAGCCGTTGACGATGATCAGGTCGTTGGCCCGGTCCACCAGGTGCAGGTCGCCGTCGGTGTCGAGGTAGCCGACGTCGCCGGTGCGGAACCAGCCTTCCTCGTCGGGACCGTGCGAGCCGTCGGGCCAGTAGCCGGAGAACAGGTTCGCGCCGCGGATCGACACCAGGCCGGTGCCGCCGTCCTCGTCGAAGGCGTCGCCGAGTTCGTCCGGATCCTGCGGGACGGGCGTCGCGTCGCCGTCGCTGTCGACCAGCCGGAGCTCGACACCGGGCAGCGGCCGTCCCACCGAACCCGGCTTCGGATAGCCGGTGACCAGCGTCGTGGTGACCACGGGCGCGCATTCGGTGAGGCCGTAGCCCTCGTAGACGTCCAACCCGGTGGCGCCGCGAAGCGAGGTGAGGATCTTGGGGTGCAGCGGCGCCGCGCCCGACGTCATCCGCCGGACGGTGGACAGGCCGGCGCCCAGTTCTTCGGGGTCCATCGCGGCGAACTCGGCGTACATCGCGGGCACGCCGGCGATCGAGGTCACCCGGTACTCGGCGCAGTCGGCCAGCGTCCGCTCGGCGAGGAAACGCTCGGACAGGATCGCCGTCGCGCCGACCGACGCGACCTGCAGCAGGCCGGGCCCCAGTCCGTAGACGTGGAACAGCGGGATGGTGATGAGCACGCGGTCGCCGTGCACGAGCGGCGTCGGGACGATCCGGCTCAGCTGATCGAGGTTCGCCAGCAACGCCCGGTGCGACAGCATCACGCCCCGCGGCGGGCCCGTCGTTCCGGAGGTGTACGAAATGACCGCGATGTCCTCACCGGCCCCGGCCGCCTCGACCGGTTCGGCTGCTCCATCCGAAGTAACAGGTGGTGAGAGGCTCGTCACTCCGTCGAGGAGCTCTTCGGTCGTCTCCCGTTCGAGGACGAGCCGCGCGCCGCTGTGCTCCAGCAGCCCGTTCAGCTCCGCCACCGGAGCCTGCGGCGAGATCGGGACGACCACCGCGCCCGCCCGGAGTGCCCCGAACAGCGAGACGGCGAAAGCGGCCGACGTCGGCAGCCGCAACGCCACCCTGTCGCCGCGCTCGATTCCCGCGTCGAGCAGGGCGCGGGCCAGCGTGTGGGCGGCGCTGTCGAGTTCCGCCCAGGTCAGCGAGACCCCTCCACCGGTCTCGTGGACGGCGGCCTTGCCGGGCCACTGCCGGGCGGCCTCGGCGAGCAAGGTGGGCACGCTTCCTTCGGCAACCTGCTCCGCGCTCAACTGCGAACCTCTTCCCTCGGTGAACGGCGTTGCCAGTTTGTCATCTCGGCCACCGTCATGGGTGTCACTCGCTTTCGTCGCAGTTCCGTAACCCCGGCACCGCTACCTACTTCGCGGTAACTACACGTATGCTGCTGATCGTCGTCGAGTGGTGTTGATCACTCGATGGTGAGAAAGGGAGTCCGGACGTGCAGATCTTGCAGGCCCACGCGGCGGTGGGACATGCGGGCCGGTCTTCGGAGTCCGGAACGGGAGGTGCACGGTGACCCTTCCCGCGCCGAACCCCGTCTCGATGCTGGCGGGCCACATCCTCCGGCGGAGCGGTTTCCCCGCGGTTCCGTCGTCGAGGGCCAAGTCCGGCGACAAGACCGAGACGACCGACGCCGCCGCCGAGGCCGCGAAGGCCGAAGCCTGGGAACTGGTGAGTGCCGCGCAAGGCGGCGACACGTCCGCCTTCGGCAGGCTCTACGACCGCTATGTCGACGTCGTCTACCGCTACGTCCTGTTCCGCCTCGGCGACCGGGATCTCGCGGAGGACGTCACCAGCGAGACCTTCCTGCGCGCGCTGCGCCGCATCACGTCGGTGAGCTACCAGGGGCGTGACGTCGGCGCCTGGTTCGTCACCATCGCGCGCAACATCATCCTCGACCACGTGAAGTCGAGCCGGTTCCGCCTCGAGGTCGTCACCGACGAGGTCGCCGAGCCGAGCGGTGCGCCGATCGGGAACGTCGGCGTGCAGGCCGTCGCGGGGCCCGAACAGCAGGCCATCAGCCGCGCCACCCGCGCCGAACTGCTGCGTTGCGTCGCCGAACTCGGTGAAGACCAGCGTGAGTGCATCGTGCTGCGGTTCATGCAGGGACTTTCGGTCGCCGAGACGGCGGCCATCATGAAGCGCAACGAAGGTGCCATCAAGGCCCTTCAGCACCGCGCGGTACGCCGTTTGGCACAACTTCTGCCCACCGGATTGCGTTAAAGTCCCATATTTACTCCTGACCGGGCCTTGCCGTAACCCTTGGGCGTCCCCGCTCGTTTTCCCAGCCAGACCGGTGTCAGGACCGGGCTGAGCAGATGGAGACTTCGCCGTGGGCGTGCCGGGATGGTTCGCACGGGAGCGAGCGGACGGTGACCGCTTCGCGGACCTTGTCGACGGCACCCCACCCCAGGACGACGAATTCGAGCTGGAACTGGCGCTCGTCGGCGGCCTGCGCGAACTCGGCGCCGGTGGTGCCCCCGACGCCGAAACCCGGAAGCGGATCCGCGACGAGATCGCCGGGCGCCTCGCCGAAGCCGAAGCCCCCTCGAAACGCCGTGGTCACACCATCGCCAACCTTTCCGCGGCCGCCGTCGCGCTCTTCCTCGCTCTGGGCGGCATCACCCTCTTGCTGTCCAGGGACGCCTTGCCGGGCGATCCGCTCTACGGCATCAAACGAGCGGGTGAATCGGCCGCGCTCGGGCTCACCTTCGACGAGCAGGACAAGGCGAAGAAGCATCTGGAATTCGCCACGAACCGCGTCGGCGAACTCGACGAACTGACCCGCCAGGGCGCGTCCACCGGTGCGTACTTCACCGGTCTCGCCGATTTCGAGACCGATCTGCGGGCGGGCGTGACGCAGCTGACGGCGGTCGTCACCGATCAGGGCGGCCAGAGCAGGCTGGCCGAACTCAGCTCGTGGGCGCGGCAGCAGTCCGACCGGCTCGGCCTCCAGGTCGGGAACGCCCCCGCCGAGGCCCGCGACAAGTTCGCCGCCGCCCGTGTCCTGCTCGACAAGGTCCAGGCGCGCACGACGGATCTCGGCTCCCGACTGGTCTGCTACACCATCACCACGGGCACTTCCGACGATCTGGGCGCGCTGCCGGCCGCCGGTGACTGCGTCCGCGACCCCGGCTCCCCCAACGCCGTCGTGCCGCCGGTGATCTCGCCCGCGCCGTCCTCGGCACCGACCGGGTCACCGTCGCCGACCTCGGTGCCGCCGACGTCGAACGTGGACACCGCGACCCCGACCGGACCGCTCGCGCCGCCTACCGGCGGGACGCCGCCGCCCGTGGTGGCGACGCCCACCCAGACGAAGACGCCGCCCCCGCCGACGACCACCACACCCCCGCCGCCGCTGATTTCGATTCCGCCGCTCATCCCGGGGTTACCGCCGATCATCATCGGCTGACGCGCCGGGTGATGAGGCAGGCGCCACACCTGGTACGACTCGGTTGAGCTCTCGCTACGCTGTGCATAGGCACCTGGGATTCCGGAGGCGGTGTGCGTGTCAGTTTGGCGGGGCAAGGATAAGAGTCAAGAGCTCGAACGGCTGGCCGAGCTGGCGGGTGAAGCGTCGGCCGAGGCCGCCATGGCGACCGCGTCCGCCGAAGCACTCGAACCGCCCGCGCCACCCGCACCGCCGGACCTGACAGCGGCCGCGTTCTTCGACGTCGACAACACCATGATGATGGGCGCGTCGATCTTCTACTTCGCCCGCGGCCTGGCCGCGCGCAAGTTCTTCACCTCCGCCGATCTGGCCGGATTCGTCTGGCAGCAGGTGAAATTCCGGCTCGGCGGCCGGGAGAACAAGGAAGACATCAAAACCCACCGCGAGCGCGCACTGTCCTTTGTGGCCGGTCGCACCGTGCAGGAACTGACCGACATCAGCGAAGAGATCTACGACGAGCTGATGGCGGACAAGATCTGGTCCGGCACCAGGGCGCTCGCGCAGATGCACCTCGACGCCGGGCAGCGCGTCTGGCTCGTCACCGCGACCCCGATCGAACTCGCGGCCATCATCTCGCGGCGCCTCGGCCTCACCGGCGCGCTGGGCACGGTCGCCGAGACCAAGGACGGCGTCTACACCGGCCGTCTGGTCGGCGACCTGCTCCACGGCCGCGCGAAAGCCCATGCCGTCCGGGCGCTGGCGTCACGCGAAGGGCTGAATCTCAAGCGCTGCACCGCGTATTCGGACTCGCAGAACGACGTCCCGATGCTGTCGGTCGTCGGGACCGCGGTCGCGGTGAACCCGGACGGCGGCCTTCGGGACGTCGCGCGGGCGCGCGGCTGGGAGATCCGCGACTTCCGGACCGGGCGGAAGGCCGCGAAGATCGGCGTGCCCTCGGTGCTCGGCGTCGGTGCCGTGGCCGGCGCCGTGGCGGCCGGAATGGCTTACCGGCGCCGCTGACGCCTCTCGCGTTTAGTCCTCTAGTTGCGGAGGGTGTCACCCCCCGTGCAATGAAAGGCCCGTTACTTGCAAATTTTGCAAGTAACGGGCCTTTCCTAGCGTCCGGAAGGCGGAGCAAACGCAACTAGAGGACGAAACGCGTGGGTGGGGGGCTCAGCCCTTGAAGACGCTCTTCCGCCGCGAAAGGCGTTTGTACAGCGACTGCTGGATCGACTCCCGCACCTGGTCGGTCAGCGTGAACACCAGCATCGGGTCGTCCACGGCGTCCGCTTCGTAGGTGTCCGTGCGGATGGGCTCGCCGAACTCGATGCTCCACTTCGTCGGCAGCGGGATCGCGCCGAGCGGGCCGAGCAGCGGGAAGAACGGCGTCACCGGGAAGTACGGCAGGCCGAGCACCCGCGCGAGCAGCTTGATGTCGCCCATCTTCGGGTAGATCTCCTCCGCGCCGATGACCGACACGGGAATGATCGGCACCCCGGTCCGCAGCGCGGCGGAAACGAAACCACCGCGGCCGAACCGCTGGAGTTTGTACCGCGACGAGAACGGTTTCCCGATGCCCTTGAACCCTTCCGGCCAGACGCCGACGAGTTCTCCCTTGCGCAGCAAGCGTTCCGCGTCGGCGTTGCAGGCGAGCGTCTGCCCGGACTTGCGGGCGAAGGAGCCGACGAGCGGGACCTGGAACACCAGATCCGCGCCGAGGCCGCGCAGGTGCCTGCCGCCGGGGACGTGGTCGTGCACGGCGACGGCGGTCATCAGCGCGTCGAGCGGCAACGTGCCTGAGTGGTTCGACACCAGCAGCGCGCCGCCGTCGGCGGGCAGGTTCTCGACGCCGAAGGTGTCGACGCGGAACCACTTCTCGTACAGCGCGCGCAGCGGAGGCAGCAGCAGGGTTTCGGTGAGCTCGGCGTCGAAACCGAACTCGTCGACGGTGTAGTCACCGGTCAGCCGGTCCCGCAGGAACCCCAGCGCCGTCCTGAGCGAGGCCGGGAGGAGGTCCGCGTCGGCCGGGCTGGTCCGGGCGGGCGAGACCCGCGCCGCCCCGGGGAACTCGACGACGGGCGCGTCGGCCCGGCGCTCCTGCTTCAGCTGCTCTTGCGCCTCTTCGGACTCGCGAAGATCCCGATCCGCCTGAGCGGCCGAGTCCGGCTTCTCTCTGCCGGGGCCGTGCAACGGGATGACCTGCGCTTCAGCGCCGCTCACGTTTTCCGCCTCGCCTTCGTGAGAGTTTTCGGGGGTGTTCTCGCGCGGCCTGCTCACCGGTGCGCCGCCTGCCCGGTCGCCGCGGCCACCAGGACCTTGCCCGCGAACCCGGCCAGCCTGCCACCGTCCACCACGGGCCGGAGCCCGCGGCCGGTGATGTAGTCGTCGAACGCCTCGCGGGTCGTCCACCGCGGGATGTAGCCGAAGTCCTTTTTGAGCTTCGTGATGTCCACGACGCGGCCGAAGTTCAGCAACCGGACCTGATCGGCGGAGAAATCGACCACCCGGGCTCCGCGCAGGACCTTGCCGACCGACGGCACGACACCGCTGGGCATCGGCAGTTCGACCCGGCCGGCTCGCCGGATCGCCTGTGAAAGGGTGAGTACCCCTTCCGAGCCGACATTGAACACGCCGGGTTTGTCGTTCAGCGTCGCCTGTTCGAAGACGGCCAGCGCGTCGGTGGCGTGGAGCAGCTGGATCCGCGCGTCGTAGCCGAAGACGGTCGGGACCACCGGCAGCGCGAAGTAGCGCGAGAGCACGGTGTCGATCTCCGGGCTGATGATGTTGGCGAACCGGAGCAGCGTCGTCGTGATGTCGGGACGGCGGCGCATGAGCCCGCGGACGTACCCCTCCATCTCGACGGCGTCCTTCGCGTAGCCGCTCGTGGAGGTGGGGATGAGTTCGGAATCTTCGGTGAAGACGGCCTGGGAGCGCGCGCCCGCGCCGTAGACCGCGGCCGTCGACTTCACCACGAGCTTGCGCACGAGCGGCGAGCGCTGGCAGGCCGCCAGCAGCCGCATCGTGCCGATGACGTTGACCTCTTTGATCGCCGTGCGGCGAGCGGGACCGGCCGGATGCGCGGTGCACGACGCGTGCACCACGGTGTCGACCTTGGCCGTGCTGATCACCTTGGCGATCAGCGGATTGCGGATGTCGGCACGGACGTACTCAGCGCGCCCCATGCGCTGCAGAACCGACTTCTGCGGGGGCGTGGTGTCCACGCCGATCACCCGCTCGAACTCCGGATTGTTGCCGAGTCTGGCGAGCAGCTTCCCGCCAAGGTCTCCCCCGACCCCGGTCACGAGCACGATGTTCGACGGCATAGGACTCCCTGCGGCTATGGGGCGGTTCTCGGACTTCGATCACGGGGTCCTGATGACCTTGAGCACGACTTTGATCCACCGAGTGTGCGCGAACCCGCACTCATGGGAAGCATCGCGCGGCTGCCCTTGAGATGTTACCGCTCATTAGGGGTAGTCGAGCCAGCGCTTACATGCTATTAACCCGACGCTCGCAGAGGGGATCCACGTCTCACTCGAATGGGCGGAAACCGTCCACTAAATGGGAATGGCCCGTCCAGAAACTGGACGGGCCACTCACCGGCTGTGTCTTACTTGCCGGCCTTCCTACGCTGAACGCGCGTCCGGCGCAGCAACTTCCGGTGCTTCTTCTTCGACATGCGCTTACGGCGCTTCTTGATCACAGAGCCCATCGAGAGCGCTCCTTCCTTCGTCGTCGGTCACGCTGCCCGGCGCAGCGTCCAACGGGTGGAGCGCACAGGCACGAGCGGTCTTCCAGGGTACTCGCGCCCCGGAAGACACCCTCGGGCGGGCACGTTGTGCTCCGCGAAGCGAGCCTCAGCCCACGTCGAAGTACGCGCCCTGCAGATATTCGTGAACGGCCTTTTCGGGCACTCTGAACGACTTCCCGACGCGCACCGCGGGCAACTCGCCCGAGTGAACCAGTCGGTAGACGGTCATCTTGGAGACCCGCATCAGCGTGGCCACCTCGGCGACCGTCAGAAACTGGACCTGACCCACTGAGGGCAGATCATCCTTCTTGTTCGACGGCATGAATCACCGTGCCCTTCGACACGTGTCGCGCCACGCGGCTTCCCCACCTGTGGTATCGACACGCACGTGCTCTCCTGAGAGTAGCGGGACACGTGTGGCTAAAGCGACGCGAGTCACCGAGATGGGCCTGTATCCAGCGGATTTCAGCCTTCGTGGGCGCGGCCCAGCTCGGTCGAGCGGTCCTTCGCGGCCTCGATGGCGGCCAGCAGCGCGGCGCGGACGCCGTGCTTCTCCAGCTCCCGGATGGCGTTGATGGTCGTCCCGGCGGGCGAAGTGACGGCTTCGCGCAGCAGCACCGGGTGCTCGTCGGACTCCGCGAGCATCTTCGCCGCCCCGACCGCCGACTGGATGATCAGCTGCCCGGCGAGCGCTCGGGGAAGGCCGAGCAGGATCCCGGCGTCGATCATGGCCTCGACCAGGTAGAAGAAGTACGCCGGCCCGGATCCCGAGAGCGCCGTGACGGCGTCCTGCTGCGACTCCGGCACCTCGACGACCTGCCCGACGTGGGAGAGCAGCTCCTTCACCACCGCGACGTGCTCGGCGGTCGCGTGCGCGCCCGCGGAGACCGCGCTCATCGCCTCTCCGACGAGCATCGGGGTGTTCGGCATCACCCGCACCACCGGGACGCCCTCGGCCAGCCTGCGCTCGTACAGGGCGGTCGGCAGGCCCGCGCACAGCGAGACCACCAGCGACTCCTTGCCGAGCAGCGGCGCGAGCTCGGCCAGCACCGGATCGATGTCCTGCGGTTTGACCGCGACGACCAGCACGTCGGCACGGCGCGCGGCGTCGGCGACGGTGACCCCGTGCACGCCGTAGCGCTCGGTCAGCTCGGCCGCGCGCGCCGGATACCGCTCGGTGAACAGCAGGTCAGCGGGGCTGTGCCCGCCGTGCAGCAGGCCCGAGAGCAGGGCCTCCCCGATCTTCCCGGCACCCAGAACCGCGATCACACTCATGCCTACTCCTCGTACTGGGTCACTTCGCGTCGCATGAGCGGACACTGTGCCGATGATTCGCTCGCAGGCTCGCTCATGGCGGTTCAGCGTGCCAAACCGCCGTCAGCCTCCGGGCGCCGGGGCAAGCGCCAGCTGACGCGACTGGCAGACCAGCCTGCCCTGCGAGTCCACCACGACGGCGTCCGAATCGAACCAGGCCTCGTGCACCGACTGGGCCTGCACGATCACCCGCAGCCAGCCCGGCGCCGGGCGGGTGCGCAGCAACGCGGTCAGCTGCACGGTCGGCGCCCAGCCGACGCGGCCGAGGTTGTAGACCACCGGCGGGTTCACGTCACCCGCGAGCAGGGCGAAGTAGGGATCCGGCAGACCGTGCCGCGGCCGGACCCACAGGCGGATCTTCGGCGGGTCGCCGATCCGGCCGTGCAGATAGCCGACGCTCGCCGGATCCAGCCGGACTTCGCAGCCCTTCGCCAGATTGAACATGCCTTCGGACGTCTCACCGGTCATGGGCACCGCGCCGGGCGGAGGCTCGGCGGGCATGGCCGGGACGTCCGTCCACTCCGGACGCCGCATCGGCAGCCGCCCGGTGGTCACCCTGGCCTCGACGCAACTGCGGCCCCGCTGCTCCAGCAGGACCGCGACGACCGAGGCGCGCCTTCCGACCTTCCGGACGTCGGTACGCAGCAGCACCGGCCCCACCGCCGGGGGGTGCAGGAACTCCGCGCTGATCGCCAGCGGCTCGGATGGCGGTTCGCCGCGTTCGTGGAGGAGCGAGAGGGCGGTCCGCGCCATCAGCGCCATCAGGAAGCCGCCGTGCGGATGGCCGCCGATCGACCATTCGGTGCGCAGTACCGCCGTGAACGTGCCGTCACCCAGTGATCGAGTCGCGCATGCCGCGTCGAAGGAGGTGCCCGTTTCGTCTGCCGCGTTCACCGAGCACTGACCCAGGCCACGAGCCGATCCATCGGGGTGCGGGAGATCAACAAGCGCAGCTGGTTCACGGTCGGAACTTTACGTGTAGCAGCGCCTTGGGCGCAGGCAGGAATGAATCTCCGCACCTGGAGACGATCTTTGTCACTGACCGAGGTGAAACCTCGCGAACAAGAGTGACTCCGCGAGGTCTCGCGACCGCTGTGCCGCGCTCGGCGACCGGCGGGTGTTGATCTCCAGAACGATCTGTCCGGCGAAATCGCTGTTCACGAGCTTTTCGAGCAGTTCGGCGCAGGGTTCGATCCCGCGTCCGGGCACCAGGTGCTCGTCCTTCGGGAGGCCGGTGCCGTCCGCCAGATGGACGTGCGTGAGCCCCTTTCCCATTCGTTCGGCGAGCGCGAGGGCGTCCATTCCGGCTGCCGCTGTATGGGACAGGTCGAGCGTGTAGTGGCGAAACCCTACGTCCGTAGGGTCGATCGACGGCCGGAAGGCCGACACGCGCGAGGTCCGCGACCCACCGGGCGGGCGGACCTTGAACATGTTCTCGACGGCGATCTCGATGCCGCTCTCTTCTTCGAGTTCGTCGACGAGGTCCCCGAACGCGTCGCCGTAGCGGCGCTGCCACCGGAACGGCGGATGCACCACGACCGTGCGCGCGCCCAGTTCCAGTGCCGCGTCCACGGACATCCGCAGGCGCACCTCGGGATCCGGCGACCACACGCGCTGGGTGATCAGCAGCGACGGCGAGTGGATCGACAACACCGGCACCCCGGTGCGGCGCGACCATCGGCGCAGCGCGGAGACGTCCTGGCTGACCGGGTCGGCCCAGATCATCACCTCGACGCCGTCGTAGCCGAGGTCCGCGGCCATCTCGAAGGCCACGCCCGCCTTCAACGGCCAAACGGACGCGGTGGATACGCCTACTGGAATATTTGCCGCGCTGTGTTTGTCTGTCGCGCCCTTCGCGATCTCGCTGCCAGGGCGCGAGTCCCCGAGAGCACTCACGGGGAGAGCCTAAAGCGCCCTGGCACCGGCTAACGCGCGACCAGCAGGAGTGCGGCCGGTGAGACCGTCACCACCAGTCCGACCAGCACCGCGAGCACCGTGGTCTGCAGATCTTCCGCCCGGCGGATCTTGCGGACGATCCACACCAGCGCGACGATCACCAGCAGCGCGGCGACCAGCGCGGCGGCGGGGATGTTCACCCACAGCCAGTTGAAGCCCAGCCAGACCCCGGCGCCGCCGACCACGCCGAGGGCGAGCTGACCGGCGAGCGCCAGCCACTGCTTCCCCGGTGAGGCGTTCTCGGCGGGCTCCTCGGCCTCGACCTCTTCGACGACGTCCGCGTCCTGCTCGTCGTAGTCGTCTTCGTAGTCGTCGGCGCGGTAGCCGTACTCCTCGCGGCCGAAGTCCGGGCCACCGTCGGGGTACGCCGGGTCGGCGAACTCGCGTTCGTACTCGTCGAGGTTGTCCTGCCGCTCGCGGTCGTCGAGCGAATGCGGCGGCACGAACGGCATCGGCGCGGGGTGGGGCTGGTGGGACGAAGCCTGGGTCGGCGGGCCGGCGTCGAACGGGTCCTGTTCGGGGTCGGCGTCCGGTTCGAGGGGTGCGACCGGGGGTTGCACCGGCGGGATCCCGCCGATCTCGGTGTCCTCGGACTGCACCTTCTGCCTGCGTTTGCGCCAGCCCGCGAGACCGGCGGGCGGAGCCGCGGGCTCTACGGGCGCCTCGGCTTCGGGCGCGGTGTCGTCGCCGACCGCGGCGAACTGCTCGGTGCTCGGCTCGGCCTTGGGCTGGGCGGGACGAGCGGGCGGACGACGGCGCCGCGCCGGCTGGGCGGGCGGGGTCGCGAACGCGCCACTGGCCATCGGGCCGGGCGGGTCCTGGACGTCTTCGGGCGGAGCGTCGGCCCCGCCGTCGAGTCTCGCCGAAAGTCCGGCGGACGGCGGTCCGGCGGGGGGCTCGGGGCGACGGCGGACCGGCGGCACGGCGCCACGGGTCTCCTCCGGGCCCGCGGGCCGCGGACGGCCGCGCGGAGGCAGGCCCTCGGAATCCGGCGGACGCTGCTGGTAACCGGACTGTTCCTGCGGCGGGGTCGGCCGCACGAACTGGCCCGACTGCTGAGGCGGCTGCGGCGGACGCTGCTGGTAACCGCTCTGCTCCTGCGGCGGGGCAGGCCGCACGAACTGCCCCGACTGCTGAGGCGGCTGCGGCGGACGCTGCTGATAGCCGCTCTGCTCCTGCGGCGGGCGCACCGGCGGCGTCTGCCGGGTCGGGGTGGACGCGACGTTCGGCGGCACCGGCAGCGGCGCGGAGTCCTGCTGCGTTGGCGGAACGGGACGCGCGCCGGGGTTCGAGGTACTTTTTTCCGCCGAGAATCCATCAGGCGGAGCTTGGGGTCGCGAACGGCGCGGCGGGCGCGAAGGCGGCGGCGGGGTGTCGCCGGACACCCTGTCGATGATCGCCTGCGGCGCCGTGTCGCTCACCGAGGGCTCGCGCCGGCCGCGCGGCGGCTCGGGAGCCTCGTCCTCGTCGTCGGCCGCGCGGCGTCGCCTGCGGCGTCCGCCTTCGGGCTGGGCTCCGTGCTGCGCGAGCAGCTCCGCCACGGTCTTCTGCGGCGGGCCGCTCTCTGTCTCGTCCGTCATACCGTGCTGTCCAATGCGCGCTCCAGCCGTTGTGAACCGGCACGCGACGGGGCATCGGCGGCGTCGCGCGCGCTATCCACCGTCATCCGCATTTCCGTCACCTCTTCACCGTGCCCGTTCTCCTTCGACGAAGTCCAGTCGGGCGCTGCCGCCCACAGTCTCGTCCGCACCGTTCGAATGGTCCAGCCGTCGCAGGATGACACCTTCTCGCAGTGCCCACGGACAGATCTCCAGTTCTTCCAGGGAAAGCGCCCGCATGGTGGCTTGTGCGACGAGCGCTCCCGCCACCAGCTGATGCGACCTGCTCGCGCTGACCCCTTCGAGTTGTGCCAGGTCATGGGCGGTCATCCGGGAGATGAACGCGATGAGCTGGCGCAACGCGGTGTCGGTCAGGGTACGGCGCACATGTGGCCCGCTGGTCGACGGCGCCGCTCCGGTCAGCCGGGCGAGTGACCGGAACGTCTTCGACGTCGCCACGACACGATCGGGTTCACCCAATTTGGCGACCTTCTTCGCGAGCGGGGCGAGTTGTTCTTCGAGCCACGCCGAAGTCGCGATGAGCTCGGAGCGGGTCGGCGGGTCGTGCTGGAACCGCGTCCGGGTGGTCCGGCCCGCGCCCAGCGGGAGGGATTCGGCCAGCTCGGGTTCCTCGTCGCGGCCCATCGCGATCTCCAGCGAGCCGCCGCCGATGTCGAGCACCAGCAGCTTGCCCGCCGACCAGCCGAACCAGCGGCGGACGGCGAGGAAGGTGAGCCGGGACTCGTCGACCCCGGAAAGCACCTTCAACTCGACGCCGGTCTCTTCTTGGACCTTCGCCAGTACCTTCGGGGCGTTCTTGGCTTCGCGGACCGCCGAGGTCGCGAACGCCATGACGTCTTCGCAACCGAGCCGGAGGGCCGCCGCCTTCGCGGATTCGACCGCCCGCACGAGGCTGTCCGCGCCCGCGCGGCTCAGGTCACCGTTGCGGGTGATCTGCTCGGCGAGCCGCAGGACGGCCTTTTCGGAATGCATCGGGGTCGGGTGGGCGCCACGGTGGGCGTCGACCACGAGCAGGTGGACGGTGTTGGAACCGACGTCGAGTACCCCTAGGCGCACGAGCGTCTACGGTACCCGCCCGCACGTCAGGTCACGAAACCGTAACCGTGATCTGTATCGCAACAGCCGGTGGCTGAAGGGGACTTTCCCCGCATGCGATGAGGGGAAAGCTCCCTTCACCGCGTCTTATGCGGAGAAAGTCCCCTTCAGCTCACGTCTCGAACTTGTAGCCCAGACCACGCACCGTGACCAGGTGCCGGGGCGATCCCGGGTCCGGTTCGATCTTCGACCGCAGGCGCTTCACGTGGACGTCGAGCGTCTTCGTGTCGCCGACGTAGTCCGCGCCCCACACCCGGTCGATCAGCTGCCCGCGGGTGAGCACGCGGCCCACGTTGCGCAGCAGGTACTCGAGCAGGTCGAACTCCTTCAGCGGCAAGGAGACCTCCTGGCCGTCGACGGTCACCACATGCCGCTCGACGTCCATGCGCACCGGCCCGGCGGTCAGCACGAGGGGCGCGAGGTCGCCTTCCGAGCCCGGCTCACCGCCACGCCGCAGCACCGCCCGGACCCGCGCGATGAGCTCGCGGGCCGAGTACGGCTTGGTGACGTAGTCGTCGGCGCCGAGCTCCAGCCCGACGACCTTGTCGATCTCGCTGTCGCGCGCGGTCACCATGATCACGGGCACCGCGGAACGCTGCCTGAGCTGCTTGCAGACGTCGGTGCCGCTCATACCGGGGAGCATGAGGTCGAGGAGCACGATGTCGGCACCGTTGCGGTCGAACTCCTCGAGTGCCTGCTGCCCCGTCACGGCGACGGCGGCGGTGAAGCCCTCTTTGCGGAGCAAGAACGCGAGCGGGTCGGCGAACGACTCTTCGTCCTCGACGATGAGAACCCTCGTCACAGGTTTCCTCCATGGTCGGGGCTTTCTTGCCCTGTTGCCACGAGACGGGGTGTCCGCTCGGGGGTCTTCTCCGGCCGGGATGCCGGCGGAGCCTGTTTCGCGGCCGCGGCCGGTTCGGCACCGATGTGCGCGGGGATCCGCAGGGTGAACGTCGACCCGGTGCCCGGACGGCTCCAGAGGCCGACCGAACCGCCGTGGTTGGCGGCCACGTGCTTGACGATCGCCAGCCCCAGCCCGGTGCCGCCGGTCGACCGCGAACGCGCCTTGTCCGACCGGAAGAACCGCTCGAAAACGCGCTGCTGCTCGTCTTCGGCGATCCCGATGCCGCGGTCGGTCACCGCGATCTCGACCTTCCCGTCGACCAGCCGCCTGCTGATCGACACCGGGCTGCCCGCCGGCGAGTACGCGACGGCGTTCTCCAGCAGATTCGACAGCGCGGTGACCATCAGCGTGCGGTCACCTTCGATCAGCAGCCCGCTGGCCGAGTCGGTGGTGATGGTGATCTCGGCGGATTCCGCCGACAGCGTGGTCCGGCCGAGCGCCTCGCGGACGACGGCGTCGACCTCGACTACGTTCAGGTCGGGCAGCCGTTCGGCGCCCTGCAGCCGCGAGAGCGCGATCAGCTCGGTGACGAGCTGGCCGAGCCTGGTCGACTCGCGGAGGATCTTGCCGCCGAAGCGGCGGACCTCTTCCGTGTCCTCCGCGGCGTCGAGGACGGCCTCGGTGAGCAGCGCGATCGCACCCACCGGCGTCTTCAGTTCGTGGCTGACGTTCGCGACGAAGTCCCGCCGGACCGCTTCGAGGCGGATCGCCTCGGAGTGATCGACGGCCTCGACCACGGTGAACCCGTCGCCCAGCGGGCGGACCTCGCCGAGGACGGCTTCGGGCTGGCGGCCCCTCGCCTCCAGCGGGGACAGGTCGATCTCCATCGGGTCGTCGGTCTCGACCACCTGCTCGGCGGCCTTGCGGGCCCGCGGATCGGCCTGGTTGACCTTCACCAGGCCCAGCTCGTAGGCCCGCGGGTTGTGCAGGACCATGTCACCGAACTTGTTGAGGACGACGACGCCGTTGTTGCTGGAGCGCACGAGGCGTTCCAGCAGTTCGGCCACGGTGGGTCCGGTCGGGCGACGCTCCTCGCGGCGGGCGCGGCCCCTCGCGATCAGGAAGCCGACGACCACACCGACGATCAGTCCGCCGACGGCCAGGGCGAGTGCAACAGGCGTGGTCACAGGGGAATCGTAAGCGTGCGGGTAGCCTTTTGGCCTAGTCCCGGCCGCGTACTCGTGATGCCTATGACACCTGGGGACACCCTGTTCGCCTGCAGGTCAGACGCCGTTCACGTGGTCGACCCCTGGCCGAGATCTCCTGGGTGAGGCGGGTCACCCGAAGTGGGGACATCTGCGGCACCGGACGCCCGGATCCCTACTTTCGTCTTGACTATCCGGGCAGCGTTCTTCCGGCGCGTGGGCAAATAGCGACGTTCCCGCACGGCGGCCGGGGAATGTTGGAAGACTGTCGCCGTGGAACTCGTCAGTGACATCTCCCTTATTCGCGGAGAAGAAGAGCTGTTCGACCGGACGGCTCATCTGTTCGTCGCGGCGACCGACATCGCGTGCGCGGCCGACGACCTCTACACCTGGGCACTTTCCCGGCCGTCGCTCACGCGGCAGGGCGAACGGCTGGTGCACGACAAGCGGATCCGGAAGCTGTACCGCCCCGGCGTCCTGCTGAACGAGCAGACCGCCCAGCATCTGCATCACCTTTCCGGTCTCGGCGCGCAGATCCGGATCGGCACCGAGGAGATCAACGAGACCATCCTGCTCGACCAGCGGGTCGCGATCATGGCCGGTGACGAGGGCAAGGCGGTGCGCTCGTACAGCGTCATCTCGCGCCCGGAGCTGGTTCAGGGCATCCTGTCGCTGTTCGAAACCGCCTGGCAGGCGGCCGCGACCCTGGAGACGTTCGACGCGCGGTTCGCCGACATCCGGATGGAGGCACCGCAGATCCTCGAGTTCCTGACCACCGGCTGCAAGGACGAAAAAGCGGCGAAGAGCCTCGGCATGGGCGTGCGCACCTATCAGCGGCGCGTCTCGGAACTGCTGGTCGCGCTCGGCGTGACGTCGCGGCTCCAGGTCGACGCGCGGGCGCGGGAGCTAGGCCTGCTGTGAAGCGCTGGGCCGGGTTCGCCGTACTGCTCGCGCTCGCGGGCTGCACCACGGCGGTCTCCGGCACCGCCCGGCCCGAACCGGAAACCCCGCCTTCGAACCTCGCGCTCGTCGATCCGGCGCGGACGGCGTCGGTGCTGACGGCGGTGAAAACGGCCACCGAAACGGTGTTCTCCTACGACAGTGCCGCCCTGCCCGCCTACGAAAAGGCGGCGAACGAGAACCTGACGCCGAGCGCGCGCGACGAGCTGGCGAAGCTGTTCGCCGAGGTCCGGAACTCGGCGGAACCGATCAAACTGGTCACGCGGGTGATCGTCTCGGCCGCCGTCGAGCAGACGCCGGACAAGGCGCGGGTGCTGGCCGTGCTCGACCAGAGCAGTACCAGGGCCGGGGCCACGAGCAAGGGCATCGCTTCGGTGCTCCTCGCGACGGTGCGCGAGGGCGAACGCTGGCGCATCGGCGAGATCAAGGTGAACCCGGCCGGATCGCCGGTCGCGCCGGAGAAACCGGGCGCGGGTGACCGGGCGATCGCGAGGGTGCGGGATTCCGCCCGTGACGGTGCTCTGAGGGCCGCGGAGGCCCTGCTGAGCTTGGACCCAGCCGACCCCGAGGGCAGCTACGCCCGCTACGAGTCCGTCTCGACCGGACAGCTGCTGACGGGCTTCCAGAAGGACAAGGCGGCGCAGGTCGCCCGGCTCCGGACCGCGGGCACGAAGTCGGCGATGGATCCGAACGCGGCCGCGGCGGTCATGGAGCTCGTGGACGACAAGGCGAGCGTGCTGCTCTACGCGACGACGACCGTCACGGACGCGTCGGGCCAGGCGACCAAGAAGTACCTGCCGGTCGTCCTGCGCCTCCAGAACCTGCCCGAGGGCTGGAAGGCCGCCGGTATCGAGACGGTCCAGGCCCTCCTCTGACGCAATTCGTCCTCTGGTCGCGGTGGTTCGAGAGCGAACTACCGCAACCAGAGGACGAAACGCGAGGAGGAGCTAGCGGCCCTGGTTCGCCACGGCGGCCGCGGCTTCCTTGGCGGCGTCGGGGTCCAGGTAGGTCCCGCCGGCGGTGACCGGCTCGAGGTCGTCCGTCAGGTCGTAGCGCAACGGGATGCCGGTCGGGATGTTGAGCCCGGCGATGGCGTCGTCGGAGATGCCGTCGAGGTGCTTCACCAGCGCGCGCAGCGAGTTGCCGTGCGCGGCGACCAGCACGGTCTTGCCCGCGCGGAGGTCCGGCACGATCGCGGACTCCCAGTACGGCAGCAGCCGCGCGACGACGTCCTTGAGGCATTCGGTCAGCGGGGCGGCGTCGCCGAGGTCGGCGTAGCGCGCGTCGCCCGCCTGGCTGAACTCGTCGGCCGGGTCGATCGGGGGCGGCGGGGTGTCGTACGAGCGGCGCCAGAGCATGAACTGCTCCTCGCCGAACTCGTCGAGCGTCTGCTTCTTGTTCTTGCCCTGCAGCGCGCCGTAGTGCCGCTCGTTGAGGCGCCAGTCGCGCTTCACCGGGATCCAGTGCCGGTCGGCGGCGTCGAGCGCCAGGTTGGCGGTCGAGATCGCCCGGCGCATCAGCGAGGTGTGGACGACGTCCGGCAGCAGGCCGGACTCGGCGAGCAGCTGCCCGCCTTTACGCGCCTCCTGCTCGCCCTGCTCCGACAGCGGCACGTCCACCCAGCCGGTGAACAGGTTTTCGGCGTTCCACGTGCTCTGCCCGTGACGCAGCAGCACCAGAGTCCCAAGCTCAGCCATGGGGTTCAGCCTGCCAGAGCCGGAAGAAGCGCCGGTCAGAGGGCCGGGATTGAACCACGTTCTACGGAGAGTGCGTTACCCGCGAGTAACACTTTCACCCGTCCAGAAGACGGGTTGCCAACAAGTCCGAATCTCCGGAAAACAAGCTGCACTCCGTTATCCCGGTTTTCGAAGTTCACTCGAACGGAGTAACCGGTAGTCTTGTGATTACAGGTGGAGATCTGACAGGTTGACTACGTCCCGCGCGGCCGGATTCCACGCACTCCCCGGCTCGACGCGGGTGACGACCGCGACTCGTCTCCCCCCTGCCGAGTCGCGGCGCCCGCCGGCCCCGTTGGCATCCCCCTCGTCACCGGGTCCACCTTGGCGGGAACTTCAGCGGGGCGGCTCGAGATCGCGACTCCCCCCTCCCTCGAGCCGTCCCGCCTAGTTTTTCCGGCTCACTCCAGCGGCGGAGCCGACGGCAGATCGGGGCCCCCGGCCATCGCGGGGGCCGCCGGACGGCGCCGCTTGCGCAGCCACCACACCAGGGCCGCCGCGGGGATGCCGAAGACCAGCAGGAACGGTGCCATCGCGCCGATCACGGTCAGCAGCCCGCCGCCGAAGGTCAGGAAAGCGTCCCAGCCGTCGGTCAGCCCGCCGAAGAACCCACCGCGGGATTCCTCCGCCGCCGCGACCGTTTCCGCCTTGATCTGCACCGAAATTGTCGACATGGCAACACTTCCGGCCAAACTCTCGCGGCGCTTCTGAAGCGACTCGAGTTCGGCTTCGCGGCTCGTGAGCTCACTTTCGACCGACGTGATCTCCGAAACCGAGGTCGCCCTGGCGAGCAGCGCGCGGATGCGTTCGACGCTCGCCTTCTGGGTGGCCAGCCTCGAGTCGACGTCGACCAGCTGCTCGGTCACGTCCGTCGCGGTGACCTCTCGCCGGACCTGCTTGCCCAGCTTCCCCAGCTGGTCCAGCACGCCGTCGAGGCGTTCGGAGGGGACGACGACGTTGATCGTCGCCCGCTTCTCCTGGGTGCTCTCCTGGCCGGTGTAGCCGGCGGCGCCCTGGGTGATGACGCGCACCTGCGAGATCAGGTCGGCCACGTTCGGCGTGGTGAGCTCCAGGCTCGCCGTGCGCACCAGCTTGCGGTCGGTGATCCCCGGCTGCCCGGCGGGCGCCGGCGTCTTGTTCGCCCCCGCCTTGCCCGTGCCGCCGGGGCCTTCCTGACTCGGCGCGCCCTGGTTCGGCACGGCCTGCTTGCCGTCGGCCGACATCGGCATCGCGGCGGATTCGCCGCCGGAATCGGTCGCCGAGCAGCCGGCCAGTGCCAGCACGATGCCGGCGGCGGCCACCCATCTCAATCGCTTGAACATCGATCCTTCTCCCTCCAGTGCTGCGGAGAGAGACGGAGCCGGGTTCAGACCCGTTGCACCGTTCGGGTCACGAGTCGGTCAAGGCTCCGGGTTCGTGCCCGTTCGCGGGCTCGATGAGGTGCTTGAACGCCTCCAGGTTCGCGAGCGACTCGCCGCGCGAGACGCGCCAGTCCCATTCTCGCCTGATCGATTCGGCGAACCCGAGTTCCAGCAGCGTGTTGAAGTCGCCGTCGGCGGCCTCCAGCACCTGCCCGAGGATCTTGTCCAATTCGGACTCGGTCACCGTGTCCAGGCCGAACTTGCCGACCAGGTAGATGTCGCCGATCGCGTCGACGGTGTAGTGCACGCCGTAGAGTTTCGCGTTGCGGCGCAACAGGAAGCGGTAAACGTCCTCATGGGACTCATCGGGACGGCGGCAGACGAAGGCCTCGACGGCGAACGCGTGGTCCCCGGCGACCAGCCAGCAGTTCGTCTGCAGTTTCTTGGTGCCGGGCAACGTGACGAAGTACTTTCCCTCGCCGCGCCTGTCGTACTCCAGGCCCGCACTGTCCAAAGAGGACCGTAGAGTCTCGTCGAGCGTCAAACCGCCACCTCCGCGCGCTGTTCGAGGGCACGCCGGAACGCGCCGGTCGCCTGAGCGTACGTGTCCAGCAGCCGGTCCGTCGTACGGCGCCAGGAAAAGCGCTGCGCGTGGACGACGGCGTTGGCCGAGAGTTCGGCACGCCACCCCGGCCGCAGCGCGACGTTGGCGAGCGCGGCCGCCCAGTCCTTCGGATCGTGCGAAGGCACCAGCAGCCCGGAAACCCCGTGCGGGACCGCGACCGGCAGACCGCCGACCTCCGCCGCGATCACCGGCGTCCCGCAGGCCTGCGCCTCGAGCGCGACCAGCCCGAACGACTCGTTGTAACTCGGCACGGCGACGATGTCGGCCGCACGGTAGACGTTGACCAGCGACCGGCCCGGCTGCGGCGGCATGAACCGGGTCTGCTCCTCGATGCCGAGGGAGACGGCCAGCTCACGCAGGGCCTGCGGCTGCTCCAGCCCGGTCCCGGACGGGCCGCCGACGATCAGCACGACCAGCCGCGACGCCAGCTCCGGCCGCTCGCGCAGCATTTCGGCCGCGGCCAGCAGGAGGACGTCCGGCGCCTTCAACGGCTGGATCCGTCCCGCGAACGCCAGCACGATCGCGTCCTGCGGCAGGCCGAGCGCCCGGCGCGCGGCTTGCCGCGAACCCGGCGTGAAGCGGTCGAGGTCGACGCCCGGGGGGATGGCGTGCACGGCGTGCGGGTCGGCGTCGTACAGCTCGATCAGCTCACGAGCCTCGACGCGGGTGTTCGCGACGAGGCAGTCCGCCTCGGTGACGACCTGTTCCTCGCCGATCACGCGGGTGCGCGGTTCGGGGGTGTCCCCCTCGGCCAGCGCCGCGTTCTTGACCTTCGCCAGGGTGTGCGCGGTGTGCACCAGCGGCACGCCCCAGCGATCGCGGGCGAGCCAGCCCGCCTGGCCGGAGAGCCAGTAGTGCGAATGGATGAGGTCGTAGTAGCCCGGCTCGTGGAACGCCTCGGCCCGCAGCACCCCGGCGGTGAACGCGCACAGCTGCGCCGGCAGCTCGTGGCGTCCCAGCGGCTCGAACGGCCCGGCCGGGATGTGCCGCACCAGCACGCCGGGCGCCAGTTCGGCGACCGGAGGCTGGTCCGAGGACGTCGCCCGGGTGAACACCTCGACCTCGACGCCCCTGCGGGCCATCTCGGTGGCCGTCTGGCTCACGTAGACGTTCATCCCGCCGGCGTCGCCGGTACCCGGCTGTTCCAGCGGAGAGGTGTGCAACGACAGCACCGCGACGCGCCTGGGCGCGGCATCGAACCCGTGCAGAGGGATCGTCACCTGGTCAACACTCCTGAAGTCCTACTGATCGGCGAACCCGCGCAGCAGATCACCGAACTCATCCGCTGCTTCGGCGAACGGCAGATGCCCCACCTCAGGTAACCAACGCATGACGGCACCCTGAATCTTCCCGGCCGCGTATTCCGCGCAAGTCGGATCGATCACAGCGTCCGCGAGACCATGGACGATCAGTGCCGGTTTGTCCAGATCGCGAAGAACATCCTCGCTCCCGGCGTCACGCCGGAACAGCGCGGAACGCACCGAAGGCGGCGTCGAAAGGCAGGCGCCGAGCAGAGATTGAGTGAGCGTCCCGGACACCGGCGAGGCGGTCATCCGCGCGCTGAACTGCACCAACGCGGGAATCGCGACCGCGGGATCGTCCGACAGCACCGCCGGAATCGCCTCGCGCATCGCAGGCCCGACCTTGCCGCCCGGCCGGTTCTTGCCGATTTCTGTGATAGCGCCCACAAAAACGACGCCCTTGAGCCGCGCGGAGCCGTGTACCCGGAGGTAGTCGGTGATGACCAGCCCGCCGTAGGACCAGCCGACGACGATCGCGTCGTCACCGGCGAAGTCGAGCACGGAGGCGAGATCCTCGGCCCAGACCCGCGGATCGTCGTAGCCCGCGGAAGGGACCTCGGAGTCCCCGTGGCCGCGTAGATCCATCGCGACCAGGCGAAACCGCTCGGAAAGCGCGGGATCGGCCATCTGGGGCGCCCAGGCCTTGGCGGACTGGGCCCAGCCGTGCACGAACACGATCGGACGGGTGTTCTCGGCGCCTTCGACCCACAAGCCGATGCGGGTCCCGCCGTAGCCGACTACCTCGGTCTTCATGCCCGCACTTTATGAGGTCGGCCGGGGTGGTCGTGAGTGGCGATTCGGGTTAGAACCCGAATCGCCACTCACGACCACCGGCACCGACCGACCACCGGCGCCCCCGCTCACCTGCTACTTGACAGCTGACAGGGCCTTCCAGGACTTCCAGTCGTAGAACCAGTTCTTGACGTCCGATTTCATCGGGCTGGCCAGTTTCGAACCGGTGATCTCGACCGGGTCGCCGATCATCGCCGAGTCGAAGTACTTCTTCGCGTCCGCCTCGAGCAGGTTCACGCAGCCGTGCGAGGTGTTGGCCTTGCCGATGTTCGACGCGTTGTCCTGGTTCTCGTGGATGTACTCGCCGTTGTTCGAGATCCGGCAGGCCCACTTCTTGTTGACGTTGGTGTAGCCGTAGCGCGCGTTGTCGAAGCGGGCCGTCGGCTCCTTCGTCATCACGATGAACGTGCCGTTGGGGGTGTTCCGCTGGACGTCGCCGTCGAGCCCGTTCGAGCAGGGGTAGCTCGCCGACTCCGCCCCGCCGCGGTAGACCTTCATCGAGTGGTCCGGGGTGTTGACCTTGACCACCTGGTTGCGGCCGATCTTGAACTTGGTGGTGACGTCGGCCTTGCCGTACGCGCCGCCGCCGAGCGCGACGCCGTAGAGCTTCGCCTCGACGTTGACCGTGATGTTCGCGGGCCAGTACTCCTTCGGCCGCCAGTCGACCTGCACGTCCGACAGCCAGCCCCAGGAGCCCTCGACGTCCTTGTCGGTCGTCACCTTGAGCGCCTTCTCGACGGTGGCCTTGTCCTTGACCGGGGACGCGAACTTCACGCTGATCGGCATCGCGACGCCGACCTCGGCGTCGTCGGCCGGGTTCAGTGTGGCGCGAACCTCCTTGGCGGGCTTGACCGTGGTGAAGGTGCCCTTGAACTCGGCGGGCTTGTTGTCGCTGCCGGTCGCCTTCGCGGCGTAGGTGTACGTCTTGCCGTAGCCGAGGACCTCGGAAGCCGTCCAGGTGAGACCGTCGGGCGAAAGCTCACCCTTGACGTCTTTGCCGGAATCCCCGGTGACCTTGACCTCGGTCAGCTTGCCGTCGGCGACCTTCACCACGACCGGCGTGACCACGGACGCGTCCTTGGCGTCGGCGGCGGGCTCGGCGGTGATCTTGGCCACCGGCGGCGCGGAGTTCTCCCCTTCGCCACCACTGCCTTCCGGCTTGGCGTTGCCGCCCGATTCGCTGGAGCAGGCAGCGGCCACCATGGCCGCACCCGCGGCGAGCGCGGCCTTGAACACCGTGCGCCGTTCGATCACCGTGTACCTCCCATTGGCCCCCCGCGAGCTTCTACCCGCTCAGCGCTGAGGACCTCTCCGACGTTACCCGCGGCGATGGAACTCACCCTCGCCCCTCAAGGGGATAGACGCACGGGACCGGCCCGGGGTTGTTCACCACCCGCAATTCGTCCTCTAGTTGCGGGAGAGGGCTAGAGCGAGCAGTTGATGAGCAGGGGCTCTGGGTGCAGCGAGACGCCGAAGCGAGCCTCGACGCCGTCGCGCACTTCGCGGGCCAGGGCGAGGAGATCCGCTGTCGACGCCTTACCCCGGTTGGTGAGCGCCAGCGTGTGCTTCGTCGACAGCGACACCCGGCCGCCCGGCCCTTCGTGCCCCTTCGCGAACCCTGCGCGCTCGATCAGCCAGGCCGCGGACAGCTTCGTGCCGCCAGGCGCCGGGTACTGGGGCACGCGCACGTCCTCGCCGACGACGTTCACGATCCCCGTCAGCACCTTCGTGACCTGTGCCTCCCCGATGATCGGGTTGGTGAAGAACGAGCCCGCGCTCCACGTGTCGTAATCGTCCGCGTCCAGGACCATGCCCTTGCCGCGACGCAGTCCGAGGACCGCTTCGCGTGCTTTGTCCGCCGAGACCCGGTCACCGATCTCGACGCCGAGCGTGCGGGCGAGTTCGGCGTAGCGGATCGGGGCCGAGAGGCCGTCTTCGGTGACCTTGAAGCGCACTGTGAGCACGACGCCCGCATCGGTCCCCTTCAGGATCGACGTGCGGTAGCCGAAGCCGAGTTCCTCCGCGGTCAGCGTGCGGGTCTCGCGAGTCGCCCGGTCGTAGAGGTCGACAGAGACCAGGGACTCGGCCACCTCGCAGCCGTACGCGCCGACGTTCTGGATCGGGGTCGCGCCGACCGAACCGGGGATGCCGGAGAGACATTCGAGCCCGCCGACGCCGTCGGCGACCAGGCCCTCGACGAAACCGTCCCAGTTCTGGCCCGCCGCGACCTCGACGAGATCCCCGTCACGCGTCCAGCCGGTGTTGCCGACCTTCAGCAACGTGCCCTCGAAGCCGTCGTCGGCGACGACGAGGTTCGAGCCGCCGCCGAGCAGCAGGACCGGCTCGCCCGCTTCGTCGGCCTCGCGGACCGCGTCGACCAGGGCCTGCGCGGTCGTCGCCTCGGCGTAGCGCCGCGCCGGGCCGCCGAGCCGCAGCGTGGTGTGGTCGGCGAGGACGGCGTGCTGGGTGGGAGTTTCGGCAGTGCTCACGCCCGTGAACGGTACTGTCTGGCGCCATGGCCTCCCGTATCGAGCACCGCACAGCCTTCTCCGCCGACCTCGCGAGCGCGTGGGAAGCGGTGGCGAGCGAAGAGGCGCTGCGGGCCAGGCTGGAGCAGATCGGCGGCGACAACGCGGAGCTGCTGGAGTACGTCCCGGCCGGGGACGGCGTGCGCTACAAGCTGCGTCAGGGCATCAGCTCGGACAAGCTCCCCTCCGCCGTGCGGACGCTGCACCGGGGCGACCTCGTCGTCGAGCGCGAGCAGATCTGGAAGTCCTCCGGAGACGGCTACACCGGCACCGCGACGGCGTCCGTGCAGGGCGTGCCCGGCGAGATCACCGCGAAGACCTCGCTGACCGGCGAAGGTGAGCAGACGACCCTGGTCAACAGCGGCGAGGTCAAGGTGCGGATCCCGTTCGTCGGCGGGAAACTGGAGAACGTGATCGCCGAACAGGTCACCAAACTGCTGGAACGCGAGGCGGAATTCGTCGCGAAGTGGCTGGCCGAGCGCTGAAGCCGGTCGGGGCACCGACACGCGGGACGACCAACCCCAACCGGCTCCGGCGGGTGGACCGGTGGCTCGCGCGCGACCCGGCCGTGACGCGGCTGCTGCGCCGCGCGGACGAGCCGCTCGTGGTCGACCTCGGCTACGGCGCCTCACCGGTGACCACGGTCGAGATGGCGCGCCGGCTGCGCTCGGTCCGGCGTGACGTCCGCGTGCTCGGTCTGGAACTGGACGCCGAACGAGTCGCCGTCGCGCAATCCGCCGTCGACAGGCCGTGGCTGGACTTCCGGCGCGGCGGCTTCGAACTCGCCGGGACCCGCCCGGTGCTGGTGCGCGCGTTCAACGTGCTGCGGCAGTACGACGAGGCCGAGGTCACCGGGGCCTGGTCGCTGATGCTGGACGCGATGGCGCCGGAGGGGCTCCTGGTCGAAGGCACCTGCGACGAGATCGGACGGCTGAGCACCTGGGTGGCCGTCGGGCACGACGGGCCTCGCACGCTGACCCTTTCGGTCCACCTCGCCAGCCTGGAACGTCCGTCCACAGTGGCCGAGCGATTGCCGAAAAGTCTCATCCACCGCAACGTCCCCGGCGAACGTGTCCACGAACTACTGTCCACCTTGGACACCTGCTGGGCGACGGCGGCGCCGCACCAGAACTTCGGCGTCCGGGCCCGCTGGGCGCATACCGTCCACCTGCTCACCGCGCGGGGCTGGCCGGTGCTGAACCGGCCGTCGACGTGGCGGCTCGGCGAGCTCACCGTGCCGTGGTCGTCCGTGGCGCCCGACTAGGAATTCATCGGTACAACCCCACTCCGTCACCCCTACGCGACCTGCGGTGATCACCATGGAACCGTGGAACTGCTGGAGTACGTCACCGAGCTGCTGCGGGGCTCGCTGGGATCACCCTGGCTGTGGGTGATCGTGTTCCTCGTGTCCGGGTTGGACGCGCTCCTGCCGTTCATGCCGAGTGAGACGACGGTCATCACCGTCGCCGTCCTGATCGGCCCGGACCTGCCACAGCTGGCGCTGCTCGCGCTGGTCGCCGCGCTCGGGGCGTGGGCGGGCGACTGCCTCGGCTACACCATCGGCGCCGCCGCGGGCCCGCGAGCGCTGGCCCGTCTGCAACGCGGTCCGGACGGGATCCGGCGCTACGAATGGGCGAAAATCCAGGTGCGGCGCAACGCCGTCCTGCTCATCCTCGCCGCCCGCTACCTGCCCGGCGGCCGTGTCGCGAGCGGACTCGCGAACGGGAGTCTCGGCTACCCGCCGGGCAAGTTCGTCTCGCTCGACGCCCTCGGCGCGAGCGTCTGGGCGGTGTACAGCGTCCTGATCGGTCTCGTCGGCGGAGCGGCCTTCACGGACGAGCCGGAGAAGGGCCTTCTGCTGTCCTTCGCACTCGGGTTGGTGCTGGTCGCGGCGATCGAGATCGGGCGGCGGGTCCGCGTCCGCATCCTGACCCGGCGCCGTGCCGCGGCCGAGACCGGCGACAATGGCGTGTGTGTCGAACCCTGAACGCCGCTATGTGATCTCCTTCGGCTGCCCTGACCGCACCGGCATCATCGCCCGCATCTCGGGTTTCCTCGCCGAGCACGGCGGCTGGATCGTCGAAGCGGCGTACCACACGGACCCGGACACCGGCTGGTTCTTCACCCGCCAGGTCGTCCGCGCCGACTCGCTCCCGTTCGACGCCACCGAACTCCGCACGCGCTTCGCCGAAGTCGCCGAGTCGCTTTCCGCCGAGTCGAGCTGGCAGGTCAGCGACACGGGTGAGCGCCGTCGCGCCGTGATCCTCGTCTCCAAGGCCGGGCACTGCCTCTACGACCTCCTCGGCCGCGTCGCCTCGGGGGAACTGGACGTCGACGTCGCCGCGGTCATCGGCAACCACGAGTCGCTCGGCGACATCACCCGCGCCCACGGCATCCCGTTCCACCACGTCCCGTTCCCCGCCGGTGACGCCACCGCCAAGGCGCCCGCGTTCGCCGAGGTGCGGAAACTGGTCGACGAGCACGACCCGCACGCCGTCGTGCTCGCCCGGTTCATGCAGGTCCTGCCCCCGGAACTGTGCGAGGCGTGGGCCGGGCGGGCGCTCAACATCCACCACAGCTTCCTGCCGTCGTTCGTCGGCGCGCGGCCGTACCACCAGGCCCACGCGCGCGGGGTGAAGCTCATCGGCGCGACCTGTCACTACGTCACCGCCGACCTCGACGCGGGCCCGATCGTCGACCAGGACGTCATCCGCGTCGACCACGGCGACTCGGTCGAGGACATGGTCCGCAAGGGCCGCGACATCGAAAAGGTGACCTTGGCGCGCGGGCTGCGGTGGCATCTCGAGGGCCGTGTTCTGGTGCACGGTAACCGAACCGTCGTCTTCTGATGGTTCACTGAGGTCATGGGGACCTCAGAGATCAAGGTGATCGAGACGCGGGAAGCGCTGCGCGAGCACCTGGGCCATCCGAAAGAGACGACCAAGGGAAAGATCCTCTCCTTCGTCGACGAACACGCGCGCACGGTGATCGAGCACTCGCCGTTCCACCTGCTGGCGACGGCCTCGTCCGACGGGACCTGTGACGTCTCCCCGCGCGGCGACCCGGCCGGTTCGGTGCTGGTGCTCGACGACAAGACGCTGGTACTGGCCGACCGGCCCGGCAACAAGCTGCTGGACAGCCAGACCAACATCCTCGAGAACCCGCACGCGGGGCTGCTGTTCCTGGTGCCGGGGATGAACGAGACGCTGCGGATCAACGGCCGCGCGAAACTGGTCGCGGACGCGCCGTTCTTCGACGATCTCGTGGTCAAGGGGAAGCGGCCGCAGCTGGCGATCATGGTCGAGGTCCAGGAGCTGTACCTGCACTGCGCCAAGGCGTTCCTGCGGTCCTCGCTGTGGAAGCCGGAGACCTGGCCGGACCGCTCCGGCATCCCGAGCGCCGGCCGGATGTTCCGCGACCAGATGAAGCTGGACATCTCGGCGGAGCAGCTCGACGCCGCTTTGACCGAAGGTGCCCTCACGACGCAGTACTGAGTGCAATGAAAGTCCCCTTCATTGCAAAATTTGCGATGAAGGGGACTTTCATTGCACGCGCGTGAGGGGTCAGACGCGGACCAGCATCTTGCCGGTGTTCGCGCCGCCCAGCAGGTCCAGGAAGGCCTGCGGCGCGTTGCGGATACCGTCCACAATGGTCTCGGAGTACTTGAGCTCGCCGGAGGCGACGAGCGGCGCGACCTCCTTGACGAACTGCGGCTGCAGCGCGAAGTGGTCGCCCACCAGCATGCCGCGCATGGTGAACCGCTTCGCGATGATCGACGCGAGGTTGCGCGGCGCCGCGGCGGGTTCGGTGTTGTTGTAGACCGAGATCATCCCGCAGATCGCCATCCGGCCGTGCAGGTTGATCGAGTCGATGGCCGCTTCGAGGTGCTCGCCGCCGACGTTGTCGAAGTACACGTCGATGCCCTCGGGCGCCGCCGCGCGCAGCTGCTCGATGACCGGGGCGTCCTTGTAGTTGAACGCCGCGTCGAAGCCCAGCTCGTCGGTCAGCCACTTGACCTTGTCGTCCGTGCCGGCGCTGCCGATGACGCGCTTCGCGCCCTTCAGCTTCGCCAGCTGGCCGACGACGGAACCGACCGCACCGGCCGCGCCGGACACGAAGACGGTGTCGCCCTCTTTGAACTCCGCGACGTCGAGCAGTCCGGCGTACGCGGTGAGCCCGGTCATGCCGAGGACGCCGAGGTACGCCGTGATCGGCGCGGCCTCGGGGTCGACCTTCACCGCGTGCTTCGCGGCGACGACGGCGTGGGAACGCCAGCCGAGGCCGTGCAGCACGATGTCGCCGGGCTTGAAGTCGTCCACGGTGGACTCGAGCACCTCGCCGACGGCGCCGCCGTGCATGACCTTGCCGACCTCGTACGGCTCGGCGTAGGACTTCGCGTCGCTCATCCGGCCGCGCATGTACGGGTCCACGCTCAGGACCTGGTTGCGGACCAGGATCTGGCCCTCACCCGGCGTCGGGATCTCGACGTCCGCGATTTCGAAGTTCTCGAGCGTCGGGACACCGTGCGGACGGGAGGCGAGCCGGATCTCGGTTGCGTTCACGAGGTAACTCCAAGTCTGTTGCGAACCACAAGCGGGGCGATCGCCCCGTATTCACGACGGGTACAACGGGCTAACCGGGGCGACCATTCCGATTGTGGCGAGTACTACACGGCCTCGGCGAGTTTGCCGAGAACACCTTCGTAGATCCGCTTGAGGCCACCGGGCGCGAAGGTCTTCTCGAAGAAGCCTCCGATGCCGCCCGCGCCGTCCCAGGTCGTCTCGATCCGGACGAGGCTGCCCTCCGGCACCTCGCGGACGGTCCAGGTGGTGACCATGCTCGAGTTCGCGTCGGTCTCGACGATGGTGCCTTCGGACGGCTCGGTCACCGTCGCGGCGACGTCACGCACGCGCTTCGACGTCGCCTGCAGCTTCCAGCTCGCCTTCGTGCCCGCGCCGACGCCGCCCTCGGTGACCTCGTAGTCGCGGTAGTGCTCCGTCAGCAGCTTCGGCCGGGTTTCCGTGTAGTCCGCGACGAGCGTCCTGACCTTGTCCGCCGGCGCTTCGATGGTGCGCTCCGCGATGGCCGTGACCTTTCCCATCCCACTCCCTTTCACCCGTGTTGCAACGACAGCGTCCACGATTCCACCGCTACCCGCAGGGGGAACGAGCGCCCCCTCCGTCCTCCCCCGAACGCTATGAAAGGCCCGTTACTTGCAAAATTTGCAAGTAACGGGCCTTTCATAGCGCGCGCAGGGGCTAGATGAGGGACTTCTCCTTCAGCCAGTCCTTCGCGACGTCGCCCGGCTTCTCGCCGTCCGAGTCGACGCGCTTGTTCAGCTCACGCAGCTGCACGGTGTCGAGGGCCTTGCTGACGGCGTTGACGGCGGCCGCGAAGTCGGCGCCACGCTCGTCGAGGACCTTCTTGTTCACCGCGGGCACGACGTTCTCGGTCGGCACGATGGCGAGGTCGTCCTCAAGCGCCACGAACTGCGGGTCGCCGACGAGCGGGCTCACCGAGTCGACCGGGATGACGGTGACCTTGCCGGACCGCAGCTGCTCGACGCGCGGGCCTGCCTCCTGCACGGTCTGGAAGGTGGCCTTCAGCTTGTAGACGTCCGTGAAGCCCTTGAAGCAGGGAAGCCGCTTCTCGCACTCCGGGCCGCCCGCGACGATGACGTTGTCGACCTTGGACAGGTCGCTGATCTTCGCGAGGCCCTTCTCCTTGGCGAGATCGGCCTTCACGATGTAGGTGTTCTTGTCCTCCGCCGGCGAGTAGTCCAGCAGGCCGATGCCGTCGGCCTCGAACAGCTTCTTGAGCTGTTCGTGCTCGCCCGCCGCGTCCTTCGCGGCGTCCTTGCCGAAGCCGGTGGTGATGGCGGCGCCCTGGTACTCCGGGATGAACTGCAGTTCGCCGGACTTCAGCGCCGGGTAGATCAGCTCGCGCGAACCGAGGTTCAGCTTGCGGGTGATCGGGTAGCCCTTGGCCTCCAGCGCGTTCGCGTACAGCTCGGCGAGGATCAGGCTGTCGGTGAAGTTGAAGGAGGCGACGACGATCGGCGCCCCGCCCTTGCTCTGCGCGGCCGGGGCCGCCGCGTCTTCGCCACCCCCGCAGGCGGTCATACCGAGGACGGCGGCGGCGAGCACCGCGCCCACTCGAACATTCCGTGTCCAGCGCACGTGCACACACTCCTATGACTCGAACAGAGGAATGGACAGTATCTCCGGGTCACGACAGAATCCACATTTTGAGAGCTCCGCCCCGTGTGCTCCCAGAGAGCGGAATCAGTACGCCCGATCGGGGTAGAGTCGGCCGGTGCGAGCCTCCTCCGTGTTCCCGGTACCCGCCCAGGGCGGGCGGCCGCTGTTCGAGTGGCGGTGGGTGGACCGTCATTTCGACGAGATCCTCGATCGGCTCGGCGAGCACGTCACGCTGACCGCGGCGGCGCTCGCCATCGGACTCGTGGTGTCCATCGGTGTTTCCGTGGTTTCGCTGCGTCGCCGGTGGTTCTACGTCGTCGCGCTGAGCGCGGCCGGTTCGCTCTACGTCATCCCGAGTCTCGGCGCCTTCGCCGTCCTGGTGCCCTTCACCGGCCTGACGTCCTTCACGACCGCGGTCATCCCGTTGGCGACGTACACGTTGCTGATCCTCATCCGCAATATCGTCACCGGCGTCGAACAGGTGCCCAAGGAAGTCCGCGAAGCCGCGCTGGGCATGGGTTTCACGCGTTCCCGGTTGCTGTGGCAGGTCGAGCTGCCGCTCGCGCTGCCGGTGGTGATCGCGGGCCTGCGCGTCGCGGCGGTGACCACGATCGGGCTCGTGACGGTGACTTCCATGCTCGGCAAGGGCGGGCTCGGGTACTTCATCCGCGCCGGGATCCAGACCGCGACCCCGAACCCGACGTCGATCATCGTCGGTGTCGGGCTTTCCGTGGTGCTGGCCGTGGTGGTGGATCTCCTGCTGTGGGTCGGCGGGCGCGCGCTCGCGCCGTGGTCTCGGAAGGCGTCGCGATGAGCATCATCGACCAGACCATCGAGTGGTTCGGCGAACCGAACCGCTGGAGCTGGACCGACTCCGCGGGCGTGCCGTACCGGACGGTCGAGCACCTTCAGTTCTCGTTGCTGGCACTGGTGATCTCGGCCGTGCTGACGATCCCGCCCGCGTTGTGGCTCGCGCACTACCGCCGCGCGCAGTTCCTCGCGACGAGCGCGGTGAACATCGGCCGCGCGATCCCCAGCTTCGGGCTGGTGATCCTGTTCTGGTTCCTGGCTTCCCGGCTCGGAGTCGACACGACGTTCTGGCCGTTGATGCTCGCGCTGGTGGCCCTGGCGCTGCCGCCGTTGTTCACCAACACCTACGCGGGCGTCATCCAGCTGGAGCAGGAAACCGTCGACGCCGCGCGCGGAACCGGCTACCGCGAGTGGCAGATCATGCTGCGCCTGGAGTTGCCGCTCGCGTCGCCGGTCATCCTCGCGGGTGCCCGCGTCGCGTTCCTGCAGCTGGTCGCGACCGTCGCGATCGGCGCGATCGTCAACGACGGCGGCGGGCTCGGACGGTACATTGTGGACGGTTTCGCGCTCGGGGATCCGGGACACGGCGAGATCCTGGCGGGCGGCATCGCCGTCGTCGTACTGGCTTTGGTGTGCGAGGGCGTTTTCGCGCTCATCACCCGGGTGGTGACTCCGCGCGGGCTGGCGATCCAGTCCCGCGCGGAGGCCCAAGCCTGATCCCCTGGCTATTCGAGCAGCCAGATCCAGTAGCGGTCACCGTCGAGGATGTGGTGACGGCCGATGAAGTCGTTCACGGTCTGCTCCATCGCCGAGAAGGTGCGCTCGGGGAGCGGCAGGACGGCGAACGACGGATTCGCCCCGGTCCCGTGCCCGGGATAGTGGCCCGCCCCGTCCCTCGTGCTGTTGAACGGATACACCGCGCACTTGAGGACCAACCCGTCCGGACCGGTATGCCAGTCCGGGCCCCACCGCCGCGCGCAGTAATACTCGGAGCGCGTCTTGCTCGCGTCCTGAGCCGCCTGGTGGTGGGTCCGCGTGAGCGGGTAACTGCGCAACGCCAAGATATCGCCGAACCACCCCGGAATGTGACTGCCTTCCGCGGGCCCGGGGTACAACTTGTCGATGGGACTGTGGATCGCGTCGGCCACCAGTCGCCCGTAGTCCCTGATCGCCGGGTCGTGAAGATCCACGACGAACAGGGCCGGCTTCGGGAAGACGCACTTGCTTCCTTGGACGTAGCCGGCCTCGTCGCACCGCGCTTCGGTCGAAAGCTGCGGCGCGTTCTCCACCTGGCCGTTCTCGCCCTCGACGAACAGCGTCCGGCCCAGGTTGTACCAAGTACGCTTCTCGGCTTGGATCTCCGGCGGGTCCTGGTAAATCGGAGGGTCTTCGCCGCGCATGGTGAACACCGTGTCCTCGACGGGCCTGGCCTTCCACTCCGCGATGCTCTTCGTGACCTTGGCTTCGGGCACGTCGCAGTCCGCGGTCCCGGAGGTGTCCTTCGCGGCGCACGTCATGGTGGCGCCGAACCGCGTGGTGTCGGGCAGGCCGTGGATGGAAGAGAACTGCATCCGGTGGCTGATGACGACACGACGCTGCGAAGGCACCATGTTCCGGGTGACGACCACGTATACGACCGCCTCACCGACCAGCTGGCAGCCGGGCTCGGGGCAGGCGTATTGCCGATAACGCAATTGCGTCTTCTGACAGGTGGAAAACCGATTCTTGAAGTACCCGTCCGCCGGATTCGGGCGACTGGGAGTACATTCGTCGAAAGTGACCGGCTGGGGTATGTTCCGGTCGGTGGCCGGAAGGGGATTCTCCGCCGGTGGCGACTCCCGCAGTATCTCCAAAGATGTTGCGAGAGCGGCGGTTTGCGTAAAACTCGTCATCGATGCGACGAGCAAGACCACCATGGAGATCATGAGCGTGCCGCGAACAGGTCTTCGACGATTCATGGGTGTCCCCATTCTCGAAATAATGTGGACCACCTAGATTAAAGGAGTGACGACGTCGAAATCGCCGTCAGAACGGCCCAAATTCCCCGGCCGAAAACGCGGCGACGAGAGCAGTCACTTCAGGCCCCAACGCCCGGTCCACCTCCACCGGCGGCACCAGCTCCCGCAGCCGTCCGTAAGCCGGCCGCAGTCCTGGCGCCCCGTCCCCGGACGCCAGCCACCGCGCCTGCGAACCCGTGATCAGGTCACAAGCCGTGATGGCGGACATCCGCGCGCAGGCGTCACGGAGCTGATTCCCCGCCGCCCAGGCGAACGCCTGCACGTCCTCTTGTCCGGCGGAAGTGTCGACGGAGCCCAACGTCGCGGGTGTGGCCAGCCGTCGCAACGCGTGCAACTCCCCCACCGCGCGTTTGTGCAGCGGCACCAGCCCCGCCTGCGGTCCCGGATCCGCCGCCAGTTGTGCGGGCAGTCCGCTGAACCGCTCGTCCAGCAACCGGTGTGTCCGCTGGACGCTCACTTCGCCGAGATGCACCAGCGCCGCCGTCACCGCGTCCATCCGCAGCCCGAGTTCGACGGCGTGGAAACCCGTCGTGGACACGAATTCGCCGTCCAGGAAAGACGGCGAGTCGGTCGGCATCGAGCGCCGCAAGGCCGCGTCCAGCTCGGCGGTGACCCGGGTCAGATGGGCGATCGCGCGGGGCGCGACCCGGACGGAAACCGGCGCCTGCACGACCTCCGGCCGTTCGACGGACCCGTGGATCAGTCCGCTCACTTCGAGAAGCACCGAGCGGAGAACCTGATCGTCTCCCGCCAGCGCGGGACGGTAGACCGCTTGCGGCGCACCGAGAACGTCGCTCGCGATCGCCGCGGCCAGCGTCTGCAGGTCCACGAGCCGCCTGGCCTCGACGAGCGCGAAGGCGGCGAGCGTCTCGGCCAGCGGCGAGCCCTGGATGAGGGTCGCGCCCTCCTTGAGACCTGGCTCGTACGGCTTCGCCAGCACCTCCGACGCGGGCGTCTCGACGCCGTCCACCAGCACGGTCCCGACGCCGAGAAAGGTCTGGAAGGCATGCGCCAGCGGGATGATCTCGCCGGCGCTGCCCAGTCCCGTCCTCGGCACGGCGGGCGTGAACCCCTCGTTCAGCCGGTCGACGAGGAACGTCACCAGCTCCGGGCTCGCGCCCGCCTCCGGCGCGAGCAGATCCCGCAGGCGCACCAGCAGGAGCCAGCGCACTTCCTCCGCCGAAAGCCAGGGCGGACCGCCGACGGCCCGGCCGATCAGCAGGTTCCGCTGGTGCGCGCTCGACGCGGGAGAAGCGACTCCCGCGAGCCGCCCCATGCCGGTGTTCACGCCGTAGACGGGGCGATCGGTCAGCGCGCCGAGCACGCGGGCGCGGTTCTCGCCCAGCCTCGTCAGCAACGCGGGATCGACCTCGAGGACCTCGGCCTCGAACGCCGAAGCCAGCTTGAAGTCCTTTGTGGACAGTCTCACTCGACGGGACGCGCGAGCCCGTCGATCACCTCGGCACCGGGCAGGGACGCGAGGGTCGCGCCCGAGATCAGCAGCTTGCCGCCGCGGATCCCGCTGCCGATGACCAGTTCGGGTTCGTCCGCGACGCGCTGGTCGATCAGGATCGGCCAGCCCTCGGGCAGGCCGACCGGGGTGATGCCGCCGTACTCCATGCCGGTGAGCGAGACGGCCTCGTCCATCGGGGCGAAGGACGCCTTGCGCACGTCGAGGCGGCGCTTGATCACGCCGTTCACGTCGGCGCGGGTGGTGGCGAGGATCATCGCGGCGGCGAAGCGGACCTCGCCGGCGCGTTTGCCCGCGACCACGACACAGTTCGCGGACGCCGACAGCGGTGAGCCGTACGCCTCGCAGAAGGCGGCGGTGTCGGCCAGATCCGCGTCGATCTCCACGACCCCGACGGAATCAGGGTCGGAGAGGGAGGCGAGCGCCTTGGCGACGGGCTCGGCGACGAGGTCCGGGCGGGAGAGGGCGGGGACGACGGTGAGGCTTCCGGCGATGGTCCAGGTAGTCACAGCGCCACGATAGCCACCGCGGTCACCAGTTGCGGCCGCCCCGCTGGACCTCGATGAGCTTGGGGCGGACGTCCACGAGGTAGACCAGGACCGCGACCAGCGCGGGCAGCCACAGGATCATGCCGCCGCCGTAGAACTCGAAGAGGGTCAGCACCACGGTGGCCCCGCCGGTGATGAGCATCCAGATGGGCTTGGTCTTGCGGTCGGCGGCCGAATACGCGTCCGAGCGCTGCCTCAGCGCATTAACGAAAGCGAACAGCCCGGTCAATGCGCCGCCCCAATGGATGGCGATGAGGATCCAGGTGGCAACGAACACGAAGTCAGCTTACGTCAAACCGGGCGAATGACCCGGGCCCCTGGCACCGGAACCGGTGCCAGGGGCCCTGGACTTCACGCGGAGAGCTTTACTTCTCGGTCGTCTTCGGCGCGGTGGCCGGCTTCTTGGCGACCGGGCTGGTGGTGGTGCGGCGCACGGGGGCCGTGGTCTTCGGCGCGGTCTTGTTGGCGACCTTGCGCGAAGCCGAACGGGTCTCGTGCGCGAGGTCGTCGCCGATCTCCTCGACCTCGTCGGCGATCTCGCCCGCGACCTCGGTCACCCTGCGGGCGGTCTTCTCGCCCACCGAGCGGGTGCCCTTGGTGACCTTGCCGAGCACGGTGTCGATGCGCTCACGGGTGTCCGCGGTCGCGTCCTCGAGCTGCTCGATGGCCTTCTTGACCTGCGGCTGCGCGGCGATCTTGTCCCACGCCTGCTCACCGGACTCGGCCAGCTTGTTGTACAGCTTCAGCGCGGCTTCGGTGTACTCGTCGATGACCTTGCGCAGCTCGGCCGGGTCCAGCTTCTCGCGGAGGCCCTCGACGTCGTGCGGGAGCTCTTCGATGTTCTTGCGAGCGGTCTCGCCACCCTCGACGACCTTCTCGCGAGCCTTGCCGACGGCGTCGATGACGGCCTGGCCCGCCAGGTTCCCGGCACCCAGCGCGGCGAGCAGCGGCGTGCGGAACTGGTCGAGGGCGGTGTTCTTGCGGTCGGTCTTGGTGGTCGTGGCCGTGGTCATGCTGACTCCTCGGTTTCGGCTTGGACTGTGGTTTCCGCCCGCGGGGGCTTCGCGGCGGCGTTCTCGCGGCGGAACGATTCGTAGACGTCGAGCAGGACCTGCTTCTGCCGCTCGGTCAACTCGGTGTCGGCGCGGATCGAGTCGCCGACCGGGCCGCCCGTCGGCAGATCGAGGATTCCCGCTTGCACGTAGAGCGCCTCGGCCGAAATACGCAGGCCCTTGGCGATCTGCTGCAGGATCTCCGCGCTGGGTTTGCGGACCCCGCGCTCGATCTGACTCAAGTACGGATTGGACACGCCGGCGAGTTTCGACAGCTGCCGCAAGGAGATCTTCGCCGTGCTGCGCTGCTGGCGGATGTACTCGCCGATGTCGGAAGCGATGTCCGCGACCTTCTCCATCGGTCCGCCCGACGGGGGCTGATCCCGGTTGGTGTCTGACATCGGTCACCTCCTCGCGACGTCTTCAACGCTACGCGCGAGTGCTAGCTATTGCAAGCACTCTGCTTGCAACCATCGGGTGTGTTGGTGCTCACCCCGCTGCGACATGAAGGATTACGGTGGAGGGATGTCGAACGCGACGCGGCTGCGGCGGCGCCTCGTCGAGCATCTGCTCGCCGAGGGCGTACTGCACGACGCGCGCTGGATGACCGCGTTCCGCACCGTGCCGAGGCACGTCTTCCTGCCGCGGTTCTTCGTCCCGGCGGCGAACGGCTGGGCCGCGGTGGAGAACGGCGACGAAGAATGGCTCAGGCGCGCCTACTCACCCGAAGTGCTGGTCATCCAGCTCGACGACGATTCGGGACTCTGGGAACGGGCGCGCTATCTGGGCGCGCAGCCGGGAACGCCGACGAGTTCGTCCAGCCAGCCGTCGATCATGGCGATCATGCTCGAAGAGCTCCGGGTCGCCGACGGGCACCGCGTGCTGGAGATCGGCACGGGCACCGGGTACAACGCCGCCTTGCTGTGCCATCGGCTCGGCTCCGGGCTCGTGTACACAGTGGACATCGACCCGGAACTGGTCGACGCCGCGCGCGAGCGGCTCGCGGAGGCCGGGTACGCGCCTTCGTGCGCCGCGTCCGACGGAGCCGACGGCTTCCCGGCGGGCGTCCTCTACGACCGGGTGCTGTGCACGTGCTCGGTGTCGTCGATCCCGCCCGCGTGGCTGGAGCAGACCGTTCCGGGCGGGCTGATCGTCACCACGCTGAACCGGCCGATCGGCGGCGGGCTCGTCCGGATCGTCGCGGGCGAAGGCGCGACGGGACAAGGGCGCGTGCTCGGCCGCGACGGTCGCTTCATGCCGCTGCGCGCACACCGGTTCAGGCCGTCGAAGGTGCCGGACGGCGACGTCGCCTGGCGGCCGACCCGGCTGCCGATGGGAGTCATCACCGAAGTCCGCAGCCGCTTCGAGTTCTTCGCCGGGCTCCAGCTTCCCGGCGTGACGGCCTTACGGGACGGCCAGAACACCGCGCTGGTCCATGCGGACGGCTCCTGGGTCCGGCATCGGCAGTCGGACCGCGAGTACGAAGTGGCCGAGGGCGGCCCGCGACGGCTGTGGGAGCTCGTCGAAAGCGCGCAAGAGGAATGGCTCGAACTCGGTCAGCCGTGGCGGGACCGGTTCGGGCTCAGCCTCGACGGGGACGACCAGGTGATCTGGCTGGATTCCCCCGAAGGCAGGACTTGGCCGCTACGTCCCTGAAACCGCTACGACCGTGAAAGCAGGCCGCGCACCCACATCTCCACATGATCGACGGCGACGTCCACCGGGATGTGGGTGGTGTCGAACAACTCGACCGGCGGATCGAGCGACGGCGCTTCCCGTTGCAGCCACTCGTTGAACTCCAGCATCTCCTCGACCCGCTCCTCGTCCCACTCCCGCCAGGCGGGCCGCGCCAGCAAGCGCTTGCGCAGCGCGTCGGGCTCGCTGACGAGCGCCAGATAGTGGATGTCGGAGAAGAAGACGCGCTCGGGCAACTGCTCGAACTCGGGCGGCGCGACGGTGCCGCAGAGCACGACCGGGCGACCGTTCTGGTGCAGCATCGCCGCCATCCGCAGCCAGGTCGACCGGAACGCGGGATGGCCGGGGACGTCGTCGCGCAACGCCCCTGTCCACAACACGTCCTGCTCGACCACGAGCGCGAGGTCGCCGAGCCGTTCCGCCAGCCGCGGCCCGACCGTGGACTTCCCCGCCCCGCTCGGCCCTGTCAGCGCGAACAACGGGAGCCGCCGGAACGGCCACCGGTGCGCGCATTCCGCGCACACCAGCAGCCCGCTCTCGACTTGTGGCCGTTCGGCGCGATCGCCGCAGGCCGGGCAGATCTTGAGATCGAGGACCACGGTCAGTCGAAGAGGCCCTCGAGGAAGCCACCCTTACGACGCTTGCCTTGGTGGCCGTAGCCGTGCGGGGAGTCGGCGTGGCCGCGGTACCCCTTGGGCGAGTCGGCGTAGCCGCCCCGGTAGCCCTTCGGCGAGTCGGAGTACCCGCCGCGGTGCGGCCGCGGGGAGTCCGGACGGCCGTAGTGCGGAGCCGGCGCGTGCCCACCTCCCTGGTACGGCGGAGGCTGGTGCCCGCCGTAGTACGAGTTCTCGGCACCGGCGATGGCTTCCAGCTCGCCCCTGTCCAGGAAGATGCCGCGGCATCCCTGGCACTGGTCGATGTGGACACCGTTCTTGTCGACGGTCTTCATGGCGTTCTGGCACTTCGGACAAATCACGTATCAGAGATTACGCATTTTTCGCGTCCGAGGTCAGCAGGCGCACAGGCAAAACGGGTGTCCGGCCGGATCCGCGTAGACCCGGAAGGTCTCCGGAGAGTCGTCGAGCAGCTTCGCGCCGATGGCCAGCGCGCGCTCGTGACCGGCTTCGAGGTCGGTGACGTCGAGGTCGACGTGCGCCTGCTGCGGGTTCTCCGCCGACGGCCACGCGGGCGGGCGGTAGTCCGGGACGCGCTGGAACGAGAGCCGCGCGCCGCCCTCGGGGTTCCGCAGCGTCACCCAATGGCCGTCCGTGGCGACCTCGGCCGCCTTCCAGTCGAGCAGCTCGCGGTAGAACTCCGCCAGCGCGACCGGATCCGGGCAGTCGAGGGCCACCGCGCCGAAGGTCGGTACCGCTCCCATGGTTCAGCCTCCACGATCATCGAGTAACCAGCGAAGAGAGTATGCGGGTTATCGGAGCCGATGACAACAGGTCTCGCCCGTACACTGGGCGAGGTGAACACCGACGCGTCCCTGGTGGTCGAGTTTCTGAACACGGTGAACGTCGAACGCGGCACCGACCTCCTGGACGATCCGGAGACCTGGCAACGCTGGGCCCGCGATCACCGGCTGCGCGCGGACACCCCCGCGGCCGCGCGCGAAACCCGGGACGCGCTGCGTTCGGCGATCGGCGACCCGCGGCTGCCCCGGCTCGGCCTGCGCGTGCCGGCGGAGATCGTCCTCGGCCCGGAAGGCCCGCTCCTGGTCGCGGAATCGGTCAGCGAAGCGGTGATGGCCGCGTCGACCCGGCTGACCGTGCTCGGCGAGTGGGTCCGGCTCAAGATCTGCCCGGCGGACGACTGCCTGTGGGCCTTCTACGACGAGTCGCGGAACCGGTCGCGGACGTGGTGCTCGATGCGGTCGTGCGGGAACCGGGAGAAGGCGCGGGCCTGGCGGGCGCGGACGGCGGACGTCTCGACCTGAGCTGAAGGGGCCTTTCCCCGCATGTCACGCGGCGAAGGGCGCTTTCACCCCATCGCATGCGGGGAAAGGCCCCTTCAGCTCCCGTCCTCGTACCCACGCGACCACAACTTCTGGGGTCACCCACCCCCGAGTTACCCCCAGGGGTTGTGCACACCGTTAGGCCAAAGACGTGAAAAGCTGTGGATAACCCTGGGGATGACTCCACTTCCTGTGGACAACTCCCGGAAGGGCCTCCGGAGTGTGGTATAGGTGCCGCCGCTCAGAAGAGCAGCTGCGCGACCGCGTAGATGACCAGACCGGCGAGCGCACCGACCACCGTGCCGTTGATCCGGATGAACTGCAGATCCCGGCCCACCTGGAGCTCGATCTTGCGCGAGGTCTCCTCGGCGTCCCAGCGCTCCACGGTGTCGGTGATGATCCCGGTGATCTCGCGGGAGTAGTTGGTGACCAGATAGGCCGCCGCGCCCTCCACCCAGTTGTCCACCTTGGACCGGATGTGGTCGTCGGAGACCAGTCGCTCGCCCAGTGCCTCGAGTCCGGTGCGCACCCGGCGCCGCAGCTCGCTCGACGGGTCCTCGGCGGCGGTGAGGAGCATGTCCTTCGCCGTCGCCCATGCCGAGCCGATCAGCTTCTGCACCTCGTCGTGCCCCAGCATCTGGGACTTGACCTGCTCGGCGCGCGCCATCACCTCGGGGTTGGTCTGCAGGTCGAGGGCGAACTCACCGAGGAACTTGTCCACCGCCAGCCGCATCGGGTGGTTGACGTCGGTCTTCACCGCCCACACGAAGGACAGCACCTCGCCGTAGACCTTGTCCGCGAGCATCTCGTCGACGAACTTCGGCGACCAGCTCGGCGCCCGGTCCGAGACCACGCGCAGCATCGTCGTGTGGTTGTCCCGCACCCATTCGTAGGCGCGGTCGCACATCAGGTCCACCAGCTTGTGGTGCGCCCCGTCGGCGAACACGCCTTCCAGGATCTTGCCGAGCGGCGGGCCCCACGGCTTGTCCACGATCCGCTTGACCACGGCCTGTTCCATGATCGCCTGGACGTCCTCGTCGCGGAGTACCTTGACCGCGGCCCGGACGACGGTGGCCAGTTCGGACGTCACGCGTTCGGCGTTCTGCGGCTGCGAAAGCCACCCGCCGAGCCGCTTCGAAACCTCGACCCGGCTCAGCTTCTCGCGGATCACCGACTCGGACAGGAAGTTCGAGCCGACGAAGTCGCCGAGGCTGCTGCCCAGCGCGTCCTTCTTGTTCGGGATGATCGCGGTGTGCGGGATCTTGATCCCCAGCGGATGCCGGAACAGCGCGGTCACCGCGAACCAGTCGGCGAGCGCGCCGACCATCCCGGCTTCGGCGGCGGCGCGGACGTAGCCGACCCAGCCCGGCCAGCCCGCGGCCTCGGCCCAGCTGGTCAGCAGGAAGATCACCGTCGCACCGAGCAGGAACGACAGCGCGACCATCTTCATCTTGCGCAGGCCGCGGCTCTTCTCCTCCTCGGCGGCGGTTCCACCGGGCGGATCGGCTGGGGTCACCTTGGCGGGCGTCAGTTGCTCCACAGGGCCATTGTCCGTGAGGATGGCTGATCGTGCGCGAACCTGTCCTCGTACCCCGCCTCCAGCCCTTCACGTCGACCATCTTCGCGGAGATGACGGCACTGGCCGTCCGCCACGAAGCCGTCAACCTCGGCCAGGGTTTTCCCGACACCGACGGGCCCGCCGGAATGCTCGACGCCGCCAAGAACGCGCTGTTCGGGGGCGCGAACCAGTACCCGCCGGGGCCGGGACGCCCGGAGCTGCGCGCGGCGATCGCGCGGCACCGCCGCCGCTACGGCGTCGAGTACGACCCCGACACGGAGATCCTGGTCACCGCCGGGGCCACCGAGGCCATCGCGGCGTCGCTCATCGCGCTGACGCAGGCCGGCGACGAGGTCATCGTCATCGAGCCGTACTACGACTCGTACGCGGCCGCCGTCGCCATGGCGGGCGCGGAACGCCGCGTCGTCGGCCTGGTGGAGCGTGACGGCCGGTTCGCGCTGGACCTCGAGGGTCTGCGGGCCGCGGTGACCGATCGGACCAGGGCGATCCTGATCAACTCGCCGCACAACCCGACCGGCACGGTGTTCACGCGCGCCGAACTGGAAGCCGTCGCCGCGCTCTGCGTGACGCACGACCTGATCGCGATCACCGACGAGGTGTACGAGCACCTGGTCTTCGACGACGCCGAGCACACCCCGCTCGCGACCCTGCCCGGCATGCGGGACCGCACGGTCTCGATCTCCAGCGCGGGCAAGACGTTCAACTGCACCGGCTGGAAGATCGGCTGGGTCTGCGCGAGCCCCGAGCTGGTCGCGGCGGTGAAGGCGGCGAAGCAGTTCATCACCTTCGTCTCGGGCGGACCGTTGCAACCGGCCGTCGCGCACGCGCTGGACCACGAACTGCCGTGGGCCGAAGAGCTGCGCACGAGCCTGCAGGGCAAGCGGGACCGGCTCGCCGCGGGCCTCGCGGAGGCGGGCTTCGCGGTCCGGCCGACCGCCGGGACGTACTTCATCTGCGTCGACGTCCGCCCGCTCGGCTTCGACGACGCCGCGGAACTGGCTTGGGAACTCCCCGAACGGGTGGGCGTGGCGGCCGTGCCCGTAAAGGTGTTCACCGATCACCCGGAAGAGTGGAAACACCTCCTGCGTTTCGCGTTCTGCAAGCGCAACGAGGTCATCGACGAAGCGGTCACCCGATTACGCAAACTCCGGTGACTCGTCCGATGTTCAGCTCCAGCCGCCGACTTCCAGCGCACGCTTGAGCCGGTCCAGACACCGTCTTCGCACCCTGCCCACGCTGGCCGGGCTGATCCCCAGTTCCCCGGCGAGCTGGACGTAGGACAGCTCCGGCCGGTGGGCGAGCAGCCACATCAGCCGCCGGTGCACGTCCGGCAGGCGATCGACCGCCGCCCACAGCGCGCGGTCGCGGGCGGCCCGGACGACCTCGGTCTCCGGGGTCGTTTCCAGTCCCGGGAGGGGACGCGGCGTTTCGCGCCTGTTCCTGGTGATCATCCGGAGCGCGCGGCGCCGCGCGGTGGTCGTCAGCCAGGCCCGGAGCTTCGCTTCGTCACGCAGCGCGCCCGGCGCGCGGAGCAGGTCCAGCCAAGCGTCCTGACAGACGTCCCTGGCGTCGGCTTCGCTCAGGCGATAGGTCTTCAGCACCCCGAGCACCGCCGCCGACACCGCGTTCACGTCCCACATCGCGGACTCTCCCGTCCCGGCGGCTCGCGTCCGCCACCTCGATCACCGAACGCGACTTTGACGGCACGCACCGCAGCGGGGATCCGGAAAAGGTCAGGTCACCGAGTATTTGAGTAGTTCCACCCGTGCCCGGATGGCCGCCGGGCACACACCGAGAGTGATCAACTTCGGTACTCCATGCACCGGAGCCGGTTGCGTCGTTCCGCCTAACGGGCTGGATCAGCGGCGGCAGAGGTGAAACACTCCCCTCCGGTGCTAAAACTGGTGCAGCCCCGGGGGAACTGCGACCTGACCGGAAGAGACCCCAAGCAAGATCGAACTCACGCGGAAAACGTGGGTTTCAGGCGCGGACGGTGGTGATTGCTGTGAGTGGTGCGGCAGTCGTACCCCGTCGTGGTCTCAGGGCCCCGAAAACCGGCGCGCGAATCCTCTTCGCGGGCGGGCTCGCGCTCACCGGCTGGATCCTCGGCGCGGTCTTGAGCACTCCGGCTTCGGCCGACGAGCAGACCCCCGTGACGCCGGAGACCTCGGTGGTCCAGCCCGAATCCGGGAAGTCGACCACGCCTAAGGAGTCCACTTCGGACTCCGGCTCGGCCGAAACCACGAAACCCGTTGAAAGCACCGAAACCCCGAAGCCCGAAACCCCGAAGGAAGAGCCCGCTCCCGCTTCGAGCGAGGAGCCTGAGGCCACCGTCGAGGACAAGGCCGTTTCGAGTGCGAGTTCCCTCGAGAAGTCTTCTTCGCCGGAGCCGGAGAAGAAGACCGCGAAGCCCCAGGCCGCCAACGGTTTGCTGGGCGGCCTCATCGGCGGCGTGCTGGACCTCGTCACGAACACGGTCGGCGGCGTCGTCGAAACCGTCGGCGGGGTCGTCGGCGGAATCGGCGAACATGTCGTCGCGCCGATCGTCACGCCGAATCCGTGCTGCGGGGCGGGTCCCCCGGTGATCCTGCCGGGTACCGGCGACATGCTCGACCCCGTCTTCGGCGGCGGCTCGGGTGAGTCGGCGAGCGGCTCGGTCACCATCGCCGTCCCGGCCGAGAACATCGCGACGAACGCGCCCGCGCCGATCACCCCGGACCCGCGTCCGTTCGTCCCCGCCGAAACGCCCGCTCCGGCGGCGGCGCCCCAGAGCCACCGCGTCGTCCTGCCGCTCCGGGTCAAGCTCGACGACGCCCAGCCCGCTCCGCCCGCGCCCGCCGAATCCGACACGCACGCGTCCCCGGACGGCGGCGGTTCGGGCGGCGGCGGTGGCCTGCCGAACGCCCCCGTGGCCCCGCTCGCGCCCACGACGAGCGCCCAGCCCGGGCACGACCACTCCGGCGGCGGCCGCGGGCCGCTCGCCGTGCTCGACGCCGGAATCCCCGCCACGCAGCTGAAACTCCTCGGAGCAGGCTGCGATCACGAAGGCGAGCGCACCGGCCGGGAAGCCGCGCTTCCCACCACCTCCCCCGACTGACCTGACCGGGTCGCCGGGGAGAACCACGTCCAAACCAAGATCAACTTCGGTTTTCGACGTCCGCTGAAATCCCTGGCAGAAGTCGCTTTCGCCTGCCCTCGTTCAGGTAACCCCTTGTCTTCCCGAACGGCCGACCGCGCCCGGCCGGTTCGGATCCCGGCCCCGGCGCCGCACTGCCCCTGGGGCGGCGCCGGGACCAGCACCGGGTGGACTTCGGGGGCTTCTGCTCACCGCGCCGAGCAGGAGCCGGCCAAGCTCGAAGACCACCTGAACCGCGGGCGGTTCCCGGCACGTCGAGGGGCTGTGCCGGGTAACCGCCGCGGTGCCCGTCCCGAGATTCCGGTCTCGGGGCGGGCCGGATAGCCGGTGCGCTGGTCGTGCGGCGCCGATGCCCTCCCTGGAGCATCGGCCGCCCCGCCGGCGCACCGGCTATTTCCGTTTTCCCATCAGGTGACCTGGACGGCCACGGGAGCTGCCGTGGCCGGAGTGGCGGCCACCGTGGCGGCGGCCGCGCCCAGCCGCCGCACGGCCTCGAAGAGCCTGTCCGCCGGGAGCGCGTACGGCAGCCGCAGCCAGCGCTCCAGTCCACCGTGGACCCCGAAACGCGAGCCCGGCGCCACCTGCACCCCGTGTCCCGCCGCCGCGACGGCCAGGCGCGTGCTCATCGGCTCCGGAAGACGGCACCAGAGCGAAAGCCCGCCGGGCGGCACGGTGAACGTCCACTCGGGGCAGTACCAGTTCAGCGCCCCGGTCAGCGCGTCGCGCAGGGCCAGCGTCTCGTCGCGACGGTGCGCCAGCGCGGCCCCGCCGTCGTCGAGCAGCTCGGCGAGGACCAGTTGCTCGAAGACCGGGGACCCCAGGTCGACGGCGAAACGGGCCGCGACCAGCCTGCCGATGACGTCCTCCGAAGCGCGGATCCAGCCGAGCCGCAGCCCGGCCCAATGCGATTTCGACGCCGAGCCGATCGTGATGCCGAGATCGCCCGCGAACGCGCCCAGCGGCGGCGGCCCGTCGGCGGGATCGCCTTCGAGATCCAGTTCGACCAGCGTCTCGTCGATGATCGCCGGCGTCCGCGCGCGGCTCAGCGCGGCCGCGAGCCGCTCCCTGCCGACGGCGTCCAGGCGCAGGCCGGTCGGGTTCTGGAAGTCCGCGACGAAGTACGCGAGCCTCGGCGCGGATTGCCGCAGCGCGGCCTCGATCCCGACGATGTCCCAGCCGGTGGCCGGATCGAGCGGCACCGGGACCGGGATGGCGTGCGCCGCGGCGATGGCTTCGAGGGCGTTCGGATACGTCGGCTGCTCGACCAGCACCCGGTCACCCGGACCGGCCAGCATGCGCAGGACCTGCACGAACGCGTGGTGCGCGCCGTTGGTGATCATCACCTGATCGGCGTTGGTCGGCAGGCCGCGGTCGGTGTAGCGGCGGGCGATCCGCTCGCGCAGGACCCGCAGCCCGCGTACGTGATAGCCGTTCTCGCCGAGGTGATCCACCAGCGCCTTCCGCGCGGCGTCCACGGCGGGGACCAGACCGGCGATGGCGGGCGGACAGGCCTGGGCGAGGTCGATCAGGTCCTCCCCGGACGGCAGGATCGCGTCCCGCCCGCGCCCGCCGGGAGCCGCGATCCAGGAGCCCGCCCCGCGACGGCTGGCGACCAGCCCGTCGGCCCGCAGCTTGTCCAGCGCGGCACCGATCAGCGTGCGGCTGACTTCCAGCGCTTCGGCGAGCTCCCGTTCGGCCGGGAGTTTCGTGCCGAGCGGCAGCCTGCCGTCGAGGACCAGCAGCTCGACCGCCGCCGCGAGATCCGCGGCACCGTGTCGAGAACCACTCTGCCGCCAACTTCCCAGCAAAGTGGCCAATTTTAGGCCCGAAACGCGTCCAGTCAGCGGGATCAGCGGTTCCATAAGACCAATTGTTCCAGATTGGTCATGGTCAAGATAGCCACCTACCCCTGATGGTGCATTCGTGGCACTTACACTCGATCTCCGCCCCGTCGGCATCTCCCAAGACACCACCCGCCGCTCGATCCAGCTCGTCGGCGGGCTGGCCCTCTACGGCGCCAGCATGGCCATGCTGACCAGGTCGGGCCTCGGCCTCGACCCGTGGGACGTGCTGCACGAAGGCCTGATGAAGATCACCGGCCTGTCGTTCGGCACGGTCACCGCGATCGCGTCGGTCCTGGTGCTGCTGCTGTGGATCCCCCTGCGGCAGCGGCCCGGCATCGGCACCGCCGCCAACATCGTGGTCATCTCGCTCACCGTGGACCTCGTGCGGATCTTCCTGCCCGACCAGCACGTCCTCGGCTGGCAGATCGTCAACCTGGTCGCCGGCGTCGTGCTCAACGGTCTCGCCGCCGCGATCTACGTCGGCGCGCGGCTCGGGCCCGGCCCCCGCGACGGGCTGATGACCGGTCTCGCGGCCCGGACGGGCAGGTCGATCCGCCTCGTCCGGACCCTCATCGAGATCACCGTCCTCGCCGCGGGCTGGCTGCTCGGCGGCACGGTCGGCGTCGGCACGATCCTCTACGCGCTCGCCATCGGACCGCTGACGCAGGCGTTCCTGCCGTACGTCGTCTGGCGCGAGCGCGCACGGAGCTGAAGGGGACTTTCCCCGCGTCGCACGCGGCGAAGGGCGCTTTCCCCGCATGACATGCGGGGAAAGCGTCCTTCAGCCCCCGCTAGCTGGCCGCCCGCTGCTCCAGCAGGCGCCGGACGGCGAGGTAGCCGATGCCCCGCTGCGCGAGGACGTCGGCCGCCGGGCCGGGAACGGCGGTCAGCGCGAGCAGGAGGTGCTCGGCCTCGATCCGCTTGTCGCCGACATCGATGGCTTCGCGAAGGCTCTTCTCCAGCAGCTTCTTCGCCTCCTGCGTGAACGGCCGATGGCCTCGCCCGCCGCGCTGCCCCCCGGTCAGCGCGCCGGGCCCGTGAGTCTGCTCGACCCGCTCGACGATGTGCTCGACGTCGATGCCGAACCCGCTCAGCGCTTCGACATCGGCGTCGCTCATCCCGCCGCGGCGGCGGACGCGGCGGAGGTCGTCGGCCAGCTCGTCCGCCGGGCAGCCCAGCGTGGTGAGCACGCCTGTGTGCCGGGCGAGTGACGTCAGCAGGTGCAACGGGTCGACGTTCGAGGCGGCCTCGTCCGACGCGACGCGCTGAGCCCCGATGACGACCTCGCGGAGTTCGGTGGTGAACCGTTCGAACATCAGTGCCTCCCGTACTTCTTGTGCACCGCTTGCCTGCTGACCCCCAGCTCGGCCGCGATCTCCTGCCAGGACCAGCCGTGCACCCGCGCGCTGCGGACCTGCACGGCCTCGAGTTGTTCCAACAGCCGGCGCAAAGCGGCGACGGCGCGCAACCCCACCCGGGGATCACGGTCACCGGCTCGCGCGGCCAGATCTGTCGCTTCGGTCATGATGTCAACCTACGTTGACATGACGCCTACGTCAACCTCAGTTGACAGTTAGGGTCGGGGACATGGCCGAAATCGCAGTGGCGGAAAGGGACGGAGTAGGCGCGGACGGAGCAGCGCGCCCGACCGAAGACCACGTCGCCGTACTCGACAACGCCGTGGTGATCCTCGACGGGGCGACCTCGCCGCATCCGGATCTGCCACCCGGTGGCTGGTACGCGAGCCTGCTCGTGCGCAGCCTTTCGCAGGCGCTGAGCGCTGAACCAGAGGCGGATCTCGCGGCACTGCTGGCCGGGTCGATCGCCGACGTCGCCCGGCGCGAAGGTCTCGAACCGGGGCACTCGCCATCGAGCACGGTCTCGATCGCGCGCTGGACGGACGACACCGTCGACGGACTGGTGCTCGCCGACAGCCCCATCATCGCCTTCGGGCCTTCCGGCGCCGACCCGCTCACCGACGACAGGCTGGCCACGCTGCGCGACAGTGGCCAGCTCCGCACCGGGGCCGACGTCCGCGCGAAACGCAACGCGCCGGGTGGCTTCTGGGTCGCCGAGGCGGAGCCGAAAGCCGCCACGGAAGCCGTGCGCCGCAGCTGGCCGCGCTCGGAGGTCGAAGCCCTCCTGCTGGCGACGGACGGTGTCGCGATCGGCGTCGACGAGTACGGCCTGTTCGGCTGGCCCGAAGTCCTCGCCATGAGCCGGAAGCGTGGTCCGGACGCGGTCCTCGACGCGGTGCGCACGGCGGAGAAACAGGACCCGGACGGCGAACGCTGGCCCCGGGCGAAAAGGCACGATGACCAGCTACTGGTAGTGGTCGAGTTAGGGTTAGCCCCAGGGTAAAACCGGGGGCTTCCCGGATCGGAAATCCGCGGCCTCGCGAGCACGCTGGACGCATGACGTTCCCTGGGGAGAGATCGCGGGCCAAGCCTTGGCTGATCGCGTCGGGCGCGGCCATCGGCTGGGCGTTGGTCACCATGGTCGTGCTGCATCTGATCAGCTCACGCGATCCGGTTTTCGACACGCTGTCCAGCTACGCCTACGTCGACCGCGGCACGGGCATGCTCGGGGCCAGCGTGCTCTCCCTGTCCATCGGCTCGCTCACCGCGCTCGGCGCGCTGGCCGCGGCCGGGATCCCGCTCAGCCGCACCACGAAACTGCTGTTCGTGCTGTGGTCACTGGGGCTGGCGGCGGCCGCGATCTTCCCCGCGAGCTACCCCGAATACCCGGACCCGGTCAGCGGCGAGATCCACCTGTACGCGTGTCTCATCGCGTTCCTCAGCCTGCCCGCCGCCGGATTCACCCTCCGCGACAACCTGCGCGGCACCCCCGCGGCCAGGCAGGTCGGCCGCCTGGCCTGGGGCAGCGCGGCGGGGCTGATCGTCTTCGGGCTCACCTTCATCTTCGTGCGCCTGTCCGACATCCCGTTCTTCATGACGCTGACCGACATCTTCCCGGTCGGCGTCGCGCAGCGGCTTTCGCTGGTGGCGCACGTGATCCTGATCGGCGGGATGCTGAAGGTCGCGTCAGCCGCGCACCGTGCCGGTGAATTCGGGGGCGTAACCGTACAGTCCGGGCGAACCGCCCGTGTGCAGGAAAACGACGTGCTCGTCGGCCGCGAAATGGCCTTCAGCAGCCCAATCGACCAGCGTGGCGGCCACCTTGCCGGTGTACACGGGGTCGAGCGCGATCCCTTCCGTGCGGCCGAAAAGCCGCACCGCGTCCCACGTGCCGGCGGTCGGGATCCCGTAGCCGGGGCCGATCGCGCGGTCGTCGATGCGCAGACCTTCGAGTGACGGCGGCTCGGTCCCCAGCAACGCGGAGACCGCGGTGGTGAGGTCGGCGAGGTTGTCCAGGGCTTCGTCGACCGGGTGACTGACGCAGGCGACGTCGAGCGTCAGCCAGTCGAGGTCCGCCGTCCCGACGAGGAGCCCGGCCGACGTCCCGCCGCTGGCGTGCGGAACGACCAGCCGCGCCTTGGTGACACCGCGGTCGGCGAGTTGCCCGGCGATCTCCCTCGCGGCCGCCACGTACCCGAGCGCGCCGACAGCGTCGGAACCGCCGACAGGGAACGTGGCCACCTCGCGCCCCTCGGCCGCGGCCTCGGTGATCAGCCGGTCGTAGGTCTTGCCGGTCTCCTCCCCGTCGCGGCAGACGTGCACGTTCGCGCCGAAGAGGTGGTCGAGCAGGACATTGCCGGACTGTTCGTACGCTTCACCGTCGCGAGGAACCTTCGCGGTGAGCACGAGTTCGCACCGCAACCCGAGCTTCGCGCAGGCCGCGGCGGTCTGGCGGCCGTGATTGGTCTGCAGCGCGCCGAAAGTGATCACCGTGTCGACGCCGGCCTCGATCGCCGCGCCGAGCAGGAACTCGAGTTTGCGGAGCTTGTTGCCGCCCTGGCCGAGCGGATGCACGTCGTCCCGTTTGAGCAGCAGGTTCGGCAGGCCGAGAGCCTCGCCCAGCCGGGGTGCCGGATGCAGCGGCGTCGGACGGCCGCCGAGGTCGACGCGAGGGAAGCGATCGAGGTTCATGCAGGTCACGTAACCACACCGAGGCTACTCGATGGTATCGTTCGTTTGAACGAACGAGATACGCAGGGGGAGCCATGACCACCTCGAAACCGGACCTCGCGTTCACCGGCCTGGCCGAACAGGCCTCGATGCTCGCCACCGGAGCCACGACTTCTGTCGAGCTCACGCGCTTGGCGCTCGAACGAGCCGAAGCCAGTCAGCCCACTCTCAACGCCTTCAAATGCCTTCGCGCCGAAGAAGCCCTTCGCGAGGCCGAGGACGCCGACCGCCGGTTGGCCGGCGGCGAGACCGCTCCCCTGCTCGGCGTCCCCACCGCGATCAAGGACGACCTCGACGTCACCGGACTGCCGACGGCGTTCGGCTGCGAGGGCGACTTCACCGTCGCGACAGCGGACTCCCCGCCCGTCGCCGCGCTCCGCCGGGCGGGCGCGGTGCTCATCGGCAAGACCAACACCCCGGAACTCGGCCAATGGCCGTTCACCGAAGGCCCGGCGTTCGGCGCGACCCGCAATCCGTGGGACACCGAGCGCACCCCGGGCGGTTCCTCGGGCGGCGCGGCGGCGGCCATCGCGTCGGGGGTGATCGCCGCCGCGCTGGGTTCCGACGGGGCCGGGTCGATCCGGATCCCGGCCGCGTGGACCGATCTGGTCGGGATCAAACCGCAGCGCGGCCGCGTCCCGACCGAACGCGAACTGTTCCACGGCCTGACCGTGGTCGGCCCGCTCGCGCGCACCGTCACCGACGCGGCCCTGCTGCTCGACGTCGCTGCGGGAACCGGGACCGCGTTCCAGGCCGCCGCCCGCCGCGAACCGGGCAGCCTGCGCATCGGGCTGTCGACCCGGATCCCTTTCACCGCCACGAAAACCCGGCTCGACCCGGACGCGCACACGGCCGTCGTCCGGCTCGCGGAGCGGTTCGCCGAACTCGGCCACGAGATCGTCGAGGTCGAACCCGACTACCGGTTGATCGGCCTGACCTTCCTGCCGCGTTCGCTCGTCGGCGTGCGTGACTGGTCCCGTCGCGTCCCGGACCAGGCCCGGCTCGACCCGCGTACTCGCGCCAACGCGCGGCAGGGCTCGGCGCTCGCCGGTCCGGCGCTGCGGCTCGCCAGGGCCACGGAACCGTTGCTGCAGCGGCAGATCGGCTCGGTATTCGGCCGGGTGGACGTCCTGCTCACGCCGACCACCGCGACGCCACCGCCGCGGATCGGCACCTTCGACAAGCTCACCGGCTGGCAGACCGACCAGGCCATGATCGCCGCGTGCCCCTACGCTTGGCCGTGGAACGTCCTGGGCTGGCCGGGGGTCAACGTCCCCGCCGGGCTGAGCCCGGAAGGCCTGCCGCTGGGCGGGCAACTCCTCGGCCCGTCGCACGGCGAGGAGCGGCTGATCTCGCTGGCCGCGCAACTGGAAGAGGTCGAACGGTGGCAGGACCGCAAACCCGAGACCGCTTGGTGAACACCCGCGAGAACATCCTTCACGCCACGCTCAAGGTCGTCGGCGAACAGGGTGTCGGCGGGCTGACCAACCGCCGGATCGCGACCGCGGCCGGTGTCTCGCTCGGCACGCTGACCTACCACTTCCCCAGCCAGACGGCGCTGCTGCGCGAGGCGATGCTGCTGTTCGTCGAGGAAGAGACCACGAAGCTGACAGGGTTCGTCGACGCCTACCGCGAGCAGGGGTTGAGCGTCGAGCAAGCCGCCTCGGTGGTCGAACAGGTCATCACGCAGCTTCCGTTCGGCACCGACGAACTCGGCGCGCACGAGCTGTACCTGCAGGCCGCGCGCGACCCCGGGCTCCAGGACGCGGCCGCGCGGTGTTTCGCCGCCTACGACGAACTCGCGCTGGTGATCCTCCGGACGTTGGGTGTCCCGTCACCCGAGCGGCTGACCGGTCCGGTCGTGGCGCTGATCGCCGGGCTGCAGTTGCGCAGGCTCGCCACGGGTGACGACGGCGTCGGGGTGGCGCAGCCGTTGATGATGCTCATCCGCGGCGCGTCATGAGCGGTCCGCCGATCGTCAAGGGGACGGCGGCGTGGAGGTATTTCGGCGACTTCCGGGCCGGGCTGATGGCGGGCCAGGTGCTGGTGCTGCAGGTCGCCCATCCGGTGGTCGCGGCCGGGGTCCGGGATCATTCCGACTACGTCGAGGATCCGTGGACGCGCCTGATGCGCACGGCCGCGTCGCTGTCCATCTACATCTACGGCGGCCCGGAAGGCGCTCGTTACGAAGCGGATCGGCTGCGCGCGCTGCATCGCGAGTTCACCGGGGTCGACGCCGACGGCCGCCGGTACAGCGCGCTGAACCCACACGCCTACGCTTGGGTGCACGCCACCCTCGTCATGGTTCCCGTTGACACGCAACGGTTCTACGGCACCCCGATGACAGCGCCCGAATTGGACGAGTACTACGCGCAGATGTGCGACGTCGGACGGCTGCTCGGCCTGCGTGCGCAAGACCTGCCGCGGACATGGCCGGAATTCGAGCGGTACTACGCGGACATGATCGACGGCTTCGGCCCGAACGAGACGATCTCGACGTTGTTCGAGACGATCCGGACGGTGAAGAAACCCTGGCGGTGGCTACCCGACAAGCGGTGGACCCGGCCGCAGCGGTGGCAGTACCGAGGGCAGATGTTCGTCCTTCGCGGCACGCTGCCGCCCGCGCTGCGCGATCGTCTCGGTCTACAGTGGACAGACAAGGACCAGCGCCGGTTCGACCGGTTTCGCGCCGTGGTGAGGCTGATCGGCGGACTGGTGCCGGTGACGTTGCGGTCCTCGCTCGTCCGCCGGATCGGCAGGCTCAACGTGTGGTTCCGTGCGCATCCGCGCGCGTACCGTTTCCTGGGCGGCTCGTGAGTGGTGATTCGGGTTCTATTGGAGAGAAGGGCAAACGTGTCGTGTTCGCGGCCGGGTCGCGCCGAGCCCTCAGCGTCAAGAATCTGGCCGGCCGACGAGGGCCTGCCGCATCCCGACTGTACACAGTGGACACCTTCAGCCGGGAAGGTGTCCGATTGATGGCCATCTGCACGCTTTGCGACAGGAGTCGTGAGTGGCAATGCGCGTTCTAACCCTCTTTATCACTCACGACCCCCTGTGGCCCCTCGGGGACCGACCGGCGCCCGCTGGCCGGTCCAGACCCTCGCCGCGAAGACGTCCCGGAAGGGAGCCGGCGCCCTTAGCCAACTTCCAGGGTCACCCCCTGTCGGAGTAAGGGCCACAGTCCCCTTTACGGGGGACCCCGGTTCACTCCGCGCCGTGACGCTTTCCCCGGCCTTCGTCGCTAACTTCAGCCGGGATGGGGAATTCACCGAGGGGGCGGCGCGCGGCGCCGTTGGTCATCGCCCGCGTGCTCGTACTCTGCGCGCTGGCGTCCTTGCTGTTGAGCGGCACCGCCCAGGCGGACGGCGCGTCGAGCGGGGCGGACGTCCAGGTCGCGCAGACGCTCGGCACCCGGGATCTCACGGTCGTCCTGCGGCGGATGGACATCGCGCCCGGCCCGCTGCACGTCGACGTCGTGACGCACGCCGGAAGCGCGCCGGGAACGCTGAAACTGCGCGCGTCCGCCGCGGGAACGACGTTTTCCGAAACCACGGTCCAGCTGGACGGGAAGCCCGGCGCCCACCCGGCGCTGCTGCGGGTCGACCAGCCGGGGCCGTGGGAACTCGGCCTCGACGACGGCACGGACACCGCGTCGATCCCGTTCATCGTCCCGGCCAGGGTCATCCCGCCCTGGGAGAAGGCCACTTTCGGCGGCTTCGTGGGCGCGGGCGTGTTCCTGGTGATCGGCCTCGTCGTCGCGATGCGCGTCAAACGGCCGCAGCTCGCGCTGATCCCCGCCGGCGGGATGGTCGCCGCGCTCGCGGTCGCGGTCACCGGCGCGATGCTCTCGGCGTCGACCCCGGCGCCGCCCGCGCCGGGCGCGGCACTGGACCCGACGATCGACAACGTCCAGGACCCGTACGCGAACGCGCAGATGTCCACTGTGGACTTCTCGCGGCCTCCGGTGAACCTCGCCGCGCACTCCACGAATCCCAAGGCGGGCAGCCTCGCCGACGTCCGGCTCGCCGTGGCCGACGGCGCGACCGGCCGCCCGGTCGACGATCTTCTGGTGCACGACAACGCTTTGATCCACCTCGTCGTCATCTCGCCGACCGGAAGGCTCTGGCATCTGCATCCGGTGCGCGTCGGCCCCGGCGACTACCGGGTGAAGTTCACGCCTCCCGAGGCCGGGACCTACGCCGTCGCCGCGGAACTCGCCCGGCGGGGCGGTGGCGTGCAACTCGTCCGCACCACCCTGCCGGTCGCGGCCGGCACCGACGCCCCTGCCGAACCCGTGCCCACCGGGGCGGGTGCGCGGGTCGTCGACGGGAATCCGGTCGACGTCGACATCAAGCCGGGTACGCCGACCACGATCACCGCGCGGTTCGGCAAGGCGGATCTCCAACCGTGGCTGGGCATGCTCGGCCACCTGATCGTCGTCGGCCCGATAACCGACGATCGCCGGGTCGGCGCGGATGCCGCTGCCGCGCCGACCTGGGCCCACGTGCACTCGATGATCCCTCAGTCGCCCGGTATGCCGGGAAAGCCCGACGAGACCGTCGCCGCGTACGGCCCCGACGTCCCGTTCACCTACACCTTCGCCGCCCCCGGCAAATACCGGATCTGGCTGCAGGCCGAACGCGACTACCGGGTGCTGACCGTGCCCATGCAGCTCGAAGTCCCGCAAGGAGGCGCACCCCAGTGACAACCACAGTGACATCCACAGTGGACAGACGGAGACCCGTGCTGCTCATCTCGGTGGTCGCCGTGCTCGCGGCGGCGATCGTCGCCTGGCTGGTGTGGCCGAGCGGCGGCGGGGAACGGGTACAGCGTTCGACCCGGGGTGCGTCCACGGTGGAGTTGTCGGTCACCGATCCGCACCAGGGCGGCAATGTCTTCGCGCTGACCGTCACCGGTGCCGCGCCGGACGTCGTCACCGTCGAACCGGTGATGCCGCAGATGGGGCACGCGCTCGCTCCGTCACCCGCGATCGCGCAGGCACCGGGGCTGTTCCGCACCGGCGACGTCCTGCTGCCGATGTCGGGGCAATGGGAGATCACCGTTTCACTGCGCGGGCCGTCCGGTACCACGCAGCACGTTTTTCCTTTGCTGGTCAAGTAAGAGAGGGAGGTCGGGGGTATGGATCTCACCGCGGGAGGGGCGAGGGTCGCCTCGGTGGCACGAAGCGAACGCACCGGACTGTTCCCGGCGGGCACCGTGCTGGCCGGGTCGGTGATCTCGCTGATCGGGCTGACCTGGGACATCCAGTGGCACGGCGACGTCGGCCCGGACACGTTCTTCACGTTGCCGCATCTGTTCCTGTATTCGGGCAGCGCGATCTCCGGGCTCGCGAGCCTCGTGGTCGTGCTGATGACCACGGCCGCGCGCCGGGCGGGCCGCCAGGTCGACGCCCGGGTCGGCGGCCGCGCGATCAACGTCTTCGGCAAGGTCTTCGCCGCGCCCGCCGGCTACCTGGTGACCGGGACCGGTGCGGCGATGTTCCTGCTGTACGGCCTGTGGGACCAGTGGTGGCACAGCCTGTACGGCTTCGACGCCGTGATCGACTCGCCGCCGCACATCGGGCTGCTGCTGTCGATCACGCTGAGCATCATCGGCACGGTCATGGTGTTCGCGGCCGCGCGGGAACATCGCTGGGGCGCCCTCGGCGTCGTCGGCACCCTCGGCGTGCTGATCGCGTTCAGCACGGTCACCGTGCTGGGGCTGCAGCAGATCGACGTCGACCTGGTCGACGTCATCTCCGTGGGGATCGCGCTGCTTTCGGTGCTGCTGGTCTCGGCGGGCGCCGGATTCTGGCGGCGGCCGGGCGGAGCGGTCCGGGTGGCCGCGTCGCTGGCGGTCATCCAGGCGATCACCTGGTGGTTCTCGCCGTGGGCCGCGGAGGCGTACGCGGGCGCCGTCGGACTGCCGATGCGGGACTACATCGACGGTGTGCCCGCGATGCCCGCGATGATGCCGATGGCGCTGCTGCCGATCGCGGCCGTGCTCGAAGCGGTCTACCTGCTTTCGCGGCGCGGCTGGTCCGCGGGCCGCGTTTCGGTGCTGGCAGGCGGAATCGGCGGTCTTCTGGTCGGCGCGTCGATGCCGATCCAGAACGCGATCGTCTACGGGGCCGCCTCGGTCGACTGGCCGGTCGTGTTCGCGACGGGCGCCGTCGGCGCGGTGTTCGGGCTGCTCGGCGGGTTCGCCGGGTGGCGGTTCGGCGGGATGCTGGGGCTGCTGGCGCCGGCGAAGGAGGACAACGCGCATGCGTAAGACACTGCTGGCGCTGGCGGCGGCGATCGGATTGCTGTTCGCGACCACCCCCGCGGCGAACGCCTACGAGCCGGTGAACATCGTCCACACCGAACGCGTGCAGGTCGGCCCGTACGGGATGACGGTCGGGTTCAGCACGTGGCCGTTGCGCGCCATGCAATCGCTGGACTTCACGTTCATCCCGGACGACGGGATCGCCGGGAAGTCGGGGACGCTCGCGTTCCTCAATCCGGAGACCGGGCGGCTGGGCCGTCCGCAGCCGCTGGCGAAGCATCCTCGGAAGCTGGAGGTGTGGGGGCTGGACATCCGCGCCCTGCAGACCGAGGGCTCGTGGACGTTCCGGTTCGAGATCGACGGGCCCGCGGGCAAGGGCGCGGGGGAACTCCGCGATCTGACGGTGCTCGAACAGCCGGGGCCGCCGATGGCGGTGAGCTGGTCGATCAGTCTGATCCCGCTGATCGTGCTCGCCGTCCTGATCACCGTCGCCTGGCGGCGCACCAAACTCAGGTTGCGGGGCAACGGGCTCCCGGCGACGGTGTGACTCGAAGTGGCCGAAGATCGGATGGCTCGCGTGTCCCGATGGGCACGCGAGCCTTTCGTCATGGACTCAAATCGAACTGTCCGGCCTTGACCGCCGTGAGGAAGGCGTTCCACTCACCGGCATCGAAGACGAAGACAGGACTCGCGGCCAGTTTGGTGTCACGCACCCCCACCAGGCCTTCCCTGCCCAGGTTGACCTCGACACAGTTCCCGCCGTTGGGCTCACTCGCGAAGGACTTCTCCCAAGCTGCGTCGTCGAACAGCGACACGGCCGTGGTCGGATCGTAATCCGCCGCCGATGGATAATCGGCCATTGGTCGTACCTCCGAACGTCGGTCGGGGGTGCGAGTCGCGACCTGCGCGAACCGTCACGGCCCCAGCTTCTCCCTGCCTCAACGGGACTATCCCGCACGGCCAAGTGGGTGATCAACTCCGCCCACCCTCGACATGAAGATTATTCCAGGAGTAGGATTAATCGCAGCGGCCGGGGCTCGGTTGTTGGTGAATCGCTCGCAGTATGGATCGACCTCGGCGACAGTTGTCACCGGGTGGCGTTCAGCAGGGGTTTCACCGTTCCAGCGGGGCACCGACGGCAGGTGACCGGCAGGGGCACCACACCCCGCGGCGCATGACCACCCACCGCCGACCTCGTGGGGGAGGATCAGCGTGATCATTCAAGACACCATGCCGGCGACGGTACTCGCCGTCGGCAGGCTCATGGCTGGAACGGCGGGCGAAAGCCGCCGCTCCGCGCATCTTTTCGACCTGCACTCGGGGGGTTCTCACCCCGAATTCCTGCACGCCCGTTGCGGCGCGGCGATGCCTTACGACCACCTGGAATGGATCCCCGTCGGTTCGGGGATGCCCTGTGAGCGTTGTCTCGGCCTGGCCGGTTCGGCCGACCAGACGCGGTTGCCGCGGCCGAGCCGGGGGGTGTGACCGCGATGGCCGTCCGCCTCACCACGTTGTTGTTCCGCCGTGAGGACGAACGCCTGGCTTCGGCGAAGCGCCGCAACATCGGTCTCGAACTGCGTCAGCGGTTCGGTTTCAGCCTCATCCAGGCTCCGCTGCGCAAGCAGCCGCCGTGGAACTCCGAAGTGGATTTCCCCGGCAAGCGCGGCGCGCACCGGGATCTGATCAGGACCGGACGGCCGCTCGAAGGTCAGTTCGAGCTTTCGCCCTTGATCGGGCATCTGACCGGCCGGGCCTGATCACTCGAAGCGCTCAGGGCTTGCGGCCCAGCCCGCCGAGACCACCGGTGAAGGTCGGGTCGTCGGCGAACCTGTCGCTCGCGCGGGACGCCGCTTCGTCCAGATGCCAGGCGGCCATCCAGTCGATCCCCGGCTCCACCATCTCCAGTCCGTCGAAGAACGAGGCGAACTCCGCGCGGGAGCGCAGGTGGAACGGCGCGCTCGTCTTCTTGTAGAGCTCCTGGACGTTCTCCCGGTTGTCACCCTCCTTGCGGGTGACGCCGTCCTCGGTCAAGTGCGAGGACAGGAAGTACGAACCCGACGGCAGCAGGTCGATGTAGCGCTGGACCATCTCGTGGACGGGTTCGTCCGGGCCGAGGAAGTACAGCAGGCCGACCAGGACCAGCCCGATCGGCTGCCGGGGGTCGAGCACCCCGGTTTCGAGGGCGCGCTTCCAGATGTCGGCGGGATCCCGCACGTCGCCCTGCAGGACCGCGTGCCGTCCGAGCAGGCCCTCACGTTCCAGGAGCAGCTGGGAATGCGCGACGGCGACCGGTTCGATGTCGATGTAGACGACGCGGGACTCCGGGTTGATCGCGCTCGCGATCTGGTGGACGTTGCCGACGGTGGGCACGCCGGAGCCGATGTCGAGGAACTGGGTGATCCCCTGGCGCGCCAGGTATCCCACGCCGCGGCCGAGGAAGTCGCGCCCGACCCTGGCGAACGTCTTGACCTCCGGGAACTGCTTGAGCACCTGCGCGCCGAACTCGCGGTCGATGGCCCAGTTGGCCGAACCGCCGAGGAACCAGTCGTACACCCTGGCCACGTTGGGTCGTTCGAGGTCGACACCTTCGGGGGCTTCGGGGTCCTGCTGCGTCGTCATACCGTCACACCTCGTCAGAAAGCGGGTTTGCGGGCGACCCCGCCGATGGCGCAGTTAAGCGTAGGCGAGCCGGGGTCGTCCAGCCGCCATGCGCCGACCGGGACCAGGCCGGGTGCCACGAGGTCGAAATCCCCGAAGAAGCCGAGGATCTCCTCCTCGTCGCGGAAGGACGCCGGCGTACTCGACTGTTCGTACTGCTTCACGACGCGCTGGATCTGTTCCAGCTCGGCGCCTTCCACGCCGGACATCGTGACGTGGGAAAGACCGTAGAACGAACCGGCGGGCAGCAGTTCGCGGTACCGCGCGATGACGGGGGCCAGGCCGGGGTTCGGCACGAAATGCAGGACCGCGACGGTGAGCAGGGCGACCGGTTTCGCCGGGTCGAGCACACCGGTGTCGAAGGCGCGTTCCCAGACGTCGTCCGCGTCGCGCAGGTCGGCGCCGATCACCGCGTGCCGGGCGGGGTCGCCGTTCTTCTCCAGCAGGATCCTGGCGTGCGCGACGGCGACCGGTTCGTTGTCGACGTACACGCAGCGGCTGTCACCGTCGGCCTCTCCGGCGATCTCGTGGACGTTGCCGACCGTCGGCACACCGGAACCGAGGTCGACGAATTGGTTCACCCCGTGCTCGGCGCAGTGCCGTACCGCGCGGCCGAGGAAGGCGCGGTTGGCCCTGGCGAGGGCGCGGATGAGCGGGAAGGCCTTGACGAGTTGCTCGCCGAATTCCCTGTCCACCGCCCAGTTGGCGGTTCCGCCGAGGGCCCAGTCGTAGATCCGCGCGGCGTTGGGCCGCTCGAGGTCGACACCTTCGGGCAGGAACTGCGGGTCCACGCGCATGACCCTACCGAAGGGACGAGGTTCTTCCTCAGGATTGCATCTGATTGCGGTACAGCTCGGCGAGTTCCTTGAGGAACTGCCGGGTCTCCTGACGTTCCAGCGCGGCGCCGCGCAGCCGGTCCCAAGAGTCGACGAAAATGTTGAAGTCCTTGACGTCGTCGAGGTACAACCCGCCCGCGGAGTGTTCGATGTAGACGAAATCCCTGGTGCGGTCGGGAAAACGCATGATGGTGAAGTCGTTGGGCACCGCGGCGAGCCGCGCGCCGAACGGCAGGACGTGCACATACACGCGCGGATGCTTGTCCAGGGCCAGCAGATGCTCGACCTGGTCCAGCATCACCGCCGGGGCGGAACCGCCGGGAGCGCGGCGCAGGGCGCCTTCGCTGATGATGAACCGGTAGTAGGGCGGCTGTTGTTGCTCGAAGACGGCTTTGCGGTCCAGCCGGTTACGCACCAACGAGGTGACGTCGGTGGCGCCCGCTTCGGTGAACTGCTTGAGCATGTAGTGCTCGGACTGCAACGGGCCGGGGATGCGCTCGCCGTGCCAGGTGAGGATCTCCGCGGCGGCGGGTTCGAGGTCGGTGAAGGTGCGGAACCAGTGCGGCACCACGGATCGGTAACCGGACCAGTGGCCGCGCTGCCCGGCCGCGGCGCGGGCCAGGTTCATCAGCGTGTCGGCCTCGTCGCCGTTGATCCCGAACGCGTTCAGCATCGATCGCACATCCCCGAGCTTGACCCCGACGGCACCGGACTCGATCTTGTTGACCTTGCCCTGGGTGCAGCCGAGAACCTCGGCGACCTGTTGCTGTGTCATCCGCGCGGCGTTGCGGGCATGCCGGAGCTCGTTCCCGAGCTGCTTCCGGCGCGAGGTGACGGTGCTGGCCATCAGCCTTGCTCTCCCGGACCACATAGCCAGGACAGCGGCTCCCCGCCGTCCTGCGCGCGAATACTCGAACCCACCCAGGGTACTTCACCTTGCGGGGTTCGATGATGACATTGCGCAGCGTTCCAGGAAACGGCCGAAAACACCAGTCACCTGGTACGTCACCCTGGTGGCGGAACGATCTCGTCACATTTCGGGCACGTTCGTCGGGCATAGTGACCGAGTGGACCAATCCCCCTTCGCCCGGCAGGTCTCCGACGGTGTCTTCGGCTACGTGCAGCCCGACGGTTCGTGGTGGATCAACAACTGCGGCTTCGTCGCCGCGGGGGACCACACCGTGGTCATCGACACCTGCTCGACCGAACGGCGCACGCGCGCCCTGCTGGAGACGGCGGTGTCGACCGGCGGCGCGCCGGTGACCACTGTGGTCAATACGCATCACCACGGCGATCACACGAACGGGAATTATCTGGCGGCCGGCGCGACGATCATCGGGCACCGGAAGACGCGCGAAGTGATGGTCGCGACCGGGATCAACACCTACGGGAACGCGTTCACCGGGAGCGACTGGGGTCACCTGGAGCTGCGGCCGCCGGAAGTGCTGTTCGACGACCGGCTGACCGTGCACGCCGGCGACGTCCGGCTGGAACTGATCCATCCTGGACACGCCGCGCACACCACCAACGACGTGCTGGTCTGGCTGCCGGAGCGGCGGGTGCTGTTCGTCGGAGACCTGATCTTCAACGGTGGCAGCCCGTTCGCGCTGATGGGCTCGCCCGCGGGCTGGCGGAAGGCCCTGGACCTGGTGCGCGAGCTGGAACCGGAGACGATCGTGCCGGGCCACGGCCCGGTGTGCGGGCCCGAGGCGATCGACGTCGTCGACGGCTACCTGGGTTTCCTGCAGAAACTCGCTTCGAAGGGGAAAGCCGCGGGCCTGACCCCGCTCCAGGCCGCCCGGGAAGCCGATCTGGGGCCCTACGACGCACTGTCCGAACAGGAACGACTGCCGGCGAACCTGCACCGGGCCTACGCCGAACTGGACGGCCTCGAGTGGGGCGCGCCGATCGACCTGGGAGCGGCCATGGTGGACATGGTCACCTACAACGGTGCCCCGATCCGGTGCTTCTCCTGACGCGCACCGCGCTTCCTCTCGCGACCCCCTGCCCTCCCGGACCCGGATGTCGCGAAAGCCACTTTCGCGACATCAGACGTCCCGAAAGTGGCTTTCGCGACACCCCGGAAATCCCGCACGCCCGAACCCCAGCCCCCCACCCGTCCCTGGGGGACGGCCCCGAACCCAGCGTATCGGTACCCACCCCCGGTGAGGGGTCGTCGAGCCGAGTTGTCCACAGGCCTGCCCACTTGTGGACAACTCGCGTTTGATCCCTTCTCGCCCCGGCGCCGTATCCCTCAACGGGGATAGGCTCGGCAAGGGAATCGAAGCGGAAGGGTGCGGATGAGCAAGAAGGCGAGCATCGGGGTCACCGGTCTGGCGGTCATGGGCCGCAACCTGGCCAGGAACCTGGCGAGGCACGGGCACACGGTGGCCCTGCACAACCGCTCCGAGAAGCGGACGAAGGAACTCGTCGAGCAGTTCGGCGACGAAGGCGACTTCATCCCGGCGTATTCGGCGCAGGCGTTCGTCGACGCGCTGGAGCGGCCGCGCCAGGTCGTGATCATGGTCAAGGCCGGTGCGCCGACGGACGCCGTGATCGACGAGTTCGTCCCGCTCCTGGAGAAGGGCGACGTGATCGTCGACGCGGGCAACGCGCACTTCGCGGACACCCGGCGCCGCGAAGCCGCGCTGCGCGAGAAGGGCATCCACTTCGTCGGCACCGGTGTGTCCGGCGGCGAGGAGGGCGCGCTGCACGGGCCGAGCATCATGCCGGGCGGGTCCAAAGAGTCGTATCAGTCGCTCGGGCCGCTGTTCGAGGACATCTCGGCGAAGGTCGACGGCGAACCGTGCTGCACGCACGTGGGCGCGGACGGCGCCGGGCACTTCGTGAAGATGGTGCACAACGGCATCGAGTACGCCGACATGCAGTTGATCGCCGAATCGTTCGATCTGCTGCGCGGCGCGGGCGGTTACTCCCCCGCCGAGATCGCCGAGGTCTTCCAGACGTGGAACTCCGGACGGCTGGACTCGTACCTGATCGAGATCACCTCGCAGGTGCTGGCCCACACCGACGCCGCCTCCGGCAAGCCGTTCGTCGACGTCGTGGCGGACCAGGCGGAGCAGAAGGGCACCGGCCGCTGGACCGTCCAAATCGGACTGGACCTGGGCGTGCCGATCAGCGGGATCGCCGAAGCCGTCTTCGCGCGGTCGCTGTCCGGTTCGTCGAACCTGCGTGAGGCCTCCCGTGGTCTCGGCGGCCCTTCGCGTACTCCGCTGACGGGGTCCGCTTTGGACACCTTCGCGGATGACGTCGAGCAGGCGCTCTACGCGTCGAAGGTGGTGGCGTACGCCCAGGGCTTCAACCAAATCCAGGCGGGCGGCGCCGAATACGGCTGGGACATCGACCTCGGCAAGGTCGCGTCCATCTGGCGCGGTGGCTGCATCATCCGCGCGAAGTTCCTGAACGACATCACCGCCGCGTACGCCGAAGAGCCCGGGCTGCCGACGCTCCTGACGTCCGGGGGCTTCCGCAAGGCCGTCGAGGACGCCCAGGACTCCTGGCGTTCGGTGATCTCCACCGCGGTGCGGCTCGGCATCCCGACCCCGGGCTTCTCGACCGCGCTGGCCTACTACGACGGCCTGCGCGCGGAGCGGCTCCCCGCCGCCCTGGTGCAGGGACAGCGGGACTTCTTCGGTGCTCACACGTACCGCCGGGTCGACCGGGAAGGCTCGTTCCACACGGCTTGGGCGGCCGACGGCCGTCCCGAGTCCTCCGCCTGACGGAGCTGAAGGGGCCTTTCCCCGCATCGCATGAGACGAAGGGGCCCTTCACCGCATCGCATGCGGTGAAGGGCCCCTTCGCTAACCGGCGATGCTAACCGGCGATCCGGACGTCCGGCCGGGCCCTCGCCTCGGCCGCGGCATGAGCGGCCAGCAACTCGGCGACCACCTTGTCCGGCTCGGCCCGCAGCCGTGACGGCAAGGTCTGGAGAACCAGAACACCGGCCGCCGCGTACCGCCCGTTCCTCGCCAAGGTCCGGTCGAACCCGTCCACGACCTTGAGATGGAACGACAACGAGTCGACCTCCCAGGCCAGCGCGACCTTGTCGAACCAGGCGTCCGGCTTGGCGACGTACTCGCCCGCCGCGTTGTACAGCTTCTTGTTCCACACCGGTTCCGGCAGACCGGATCGCGCCCAGACCCGCCGGGCATCGATCTCGGCGATCGACTCCTGCCCGGTGGCCAACTCCGCGAGCACATGCCGGGGCACCGCGCTGCCACGCTGACTGCCGTGGGCGAGTTCCCGGGACAACCGCTCGAAGGAGCTGTATTCGCGCTGAACCACTTCACTCATCAGAGCCCGGACGGGCCTGATTTCCGTCTGCCTGCGACAGACGTCGAGAGTGGCACGAGTGACTTCCGCCAGCGGGCGCCCACCTCGGGTCGCCGTTCGAGGCATCCGTTGCGTCCGCTCGACGACCACGAAGCCTTGGTTGTGCAGCTTCCGCTCGTGCGGCACCAGGAGATGGATCTCGTCGCCGGTGTCGGGCACATTGCGCAGGCCATAGGCCCGGCAGGCTTCACCGCCGGTGAGCAGAGCGGTCTCGCCGCCGTAAAGCATCGCCGCGGCGATCTGCTGTTCGCGGGTCGGTGGTGCGTTGAAGAGAAGGACGATGCCCGGCAAGAGTCTCGTCCATGGCCCACCGGGCCCGCATCTTCGGTACGTCGTGGTCGAAGGGACCCCCATTTCTTGAAGGCGCATCGCGCGGATGACGCCGTGGTCGCTGTTCTCCATCAGGAGTTCGGGGTCGTCGCCCCATGATCCTTTTTTCATTCTCCGATCGTGGGGCCGGCCGAGACGCCTGCCCAGCCCCGATTCCCGCACCTGTGGATAACCGGGGTGTTGTGGACAACTCTGAAGGGGCCCTTCCCCGCATCGCATGAGACGAAGGGGCCTTTCACCGCATGCGATGCGGTGAAAGGCCCCTTCAGCCCGGCGCGGCCCGAGCCCCAGGCGTCACCCGCGAGTAGCCGCGAAGGTCGCCTTGAGGTCGAAGCCGTTGGCCTCCAGCGTCTCGAACCGCGGCGCCGGGTCCGCGGCGAACAGGCGGCGCGCGGCGATGTGGTCCGGCGGCCGATTCACCGACTCGACACCGGCGAGCACGCCGTCCCGGAACGACAGGACCGAGAACTTCCCGCCCTCCCGATCCCCGGTCACGACGACCTTTTCCGACCCGGTCAGGATCCCGGCGATCTGCAGTTTCGCGCCGAGCTGGTCGGTCCAGAACCACGGCAGGCTGTCGTACGGCGCGGGTTCGCCCGCGATGGCGGCCGCCGCGGCCCGCCCCTGGTCGACAGCGTTCTGCACCGACTCCAGCCGCGTCGCCGTCCCCGCCTGGACGCACGGGAAGTTCGCGCAGTCCCCGACCGCCGAGATCTTCGGGTCGCTCGTGCGCAGGTGCTCGTCGACGACGACGCCGTTCGCCACGGCGAGCCCGGCCTCCTCGGCCAGTCGCGTTCGCGGCTCCACGCCGACCCCGACCAGCACCAGATCGGCAGGCAGCCGTACGCCGTCGCTCAGTTCCACCTCGCTCACCCGGCCGTCGCCGTGCAACGCGGCGACACCCTTGCCGAGCAGGATCGTGTGCCCGGCTCCCTCGTGCAGGGCGGCGAAGTACGCCGAGACCTCCGGAGTCGCGACGCGGGCCATCAGCCTGTCCTGCGCTTCGACGATCGTCACGGGCCGTCCGGCGTGCGCGGCGAACTCGAGCCCGATGAATCCGCCCCCGACCACGACGACGTTCTCCGCGCTCTCCAAGGCGGCACGCAACACGTCGGCGTCGTCCTTGGTGCGCAGCGTGAACACACCGTCCAAAGTGGACCCAGGGACGGGAAGCACGCGATTGACCGCGCCCGTCGCCAGCACGAGATGGTCGTACCCGTGGGCGCTCCCGTCCTCCAGCACCACTTTCGCGTCGTCGCGATCCACCGACGCGACGCGGCCAGGGATCAGTTCGATGCCCTTCTCCGCGAAGAAGTCCTCGGGCCGCAGGCGCAGCTGGGCATCGCCCGCGGTTCCGGCGAGGTAGCCCTTCGACAGCGGAGGCCGTTGGTACGGCAGGCCGGGTTCGTCACCGATCAGCACCACCCGCCCGGCGAACCCCTTGTCCCGCAGCGAGGTCGCGACTCCGAACCCGCTCTGCCCGGCCCCTACGACGAGGACGGTCTCCATCGGCGCTCCTTCCGTTGTTCCCGGTGTCCATTCAACACAGCCCCCGGCCCTTTCGACCGCCCTTTCGCACCGTGATCTTCACGCGGTGGACGCGCTACCGTCGTTCCCTGCCGGTCCACTGGCGTTCCCGCACGTGAGGAGGGGGTTCCATGACCCATCCCGAGGTCCATCCGGTCGACGCCCGCCCGCCGCTGCCGAAGCTGACTTTGCTCGGCTTGCAGCACATGTCGATCATGTACGCGGGCTCGGTGGCCGTCCCGCTCGTCGTGGGCAGCGCGCTGAAACTGGACGCGGCGACGATCGCGCTGCTGGTCAACGCGGATCTGCTGGTCGCGGGGATCGCGACGCTGATACAGGCGATCGGGATCGGAAGGATCTTCGGCATCCGGTTGCCGGTGGTCGCGGGCGCGACGTTCACCGTGGTCAACCCGATGATCATGATCGCGTCCCAGTACGGCATGCAGGCCGTCTACGGCGCGATGCTCGCGTCGGGTGTGTTCGGGCTGCTCATCGCGAAGCCGTTCGCGAAGATGATCCGGTTCTTCCCGCCGCTGGTTTCGGGCACGCTGCTGGTCGTCATCGGCATCTCGCTCATCGCCCCCGGCGTCGGCCTGATCGCCGGCCACGACACCGGATCGCCGGACTACGCGAAACCCGCGAACATCGCGCTCGCGTTCGGCGTGATCGCGGTGATCGTGCTGTTCACGCGGGTCTTGCGCGGCTTCGCGAACCAGATCGGCCCGCTGCTGGCACTGCTGATCGGCCTCGTCGCGGCCGTCCCGATGGGCCTGGTGAGCTTCCAGGGCATCGCCGACGCCGACTGGTTCGGCCTCGCGTCGCCGTTCCACTTCGGCCCGCCGACCTTCCCGATCGCGGCCGTGCTCTCGATGTGCGTCGTGATGCTGGTGACCTACACCGAATCCACCGCGGACCTGGTCGCGGTCGGTGAGATCACCGGACGGCCGCCGACCGACTCCGACCTCGCGCGCGGACTCGCCACCGACGGCCTCTCGGCCATCCTCGGCGGCGCGATGAACTCGTTCCCGGACACGGCTTTCGCCCAGAACGTCGGCCTCGTGCAGATGACCGGGGTACGCAGCCGCTGGGTGGTCGCGATGACGGGCGGCCTGCTCGTGCTGATGGGCCTGGTGCCGAAGGTCGGCGCGTTCGTCGCGGCCGTGCCGGAACCGGTGATCGGCGCGGTCGCGGTGGTCATGTTCGCGATGGTCGCCGTGGTCGGCGTACAGAACCTGAAGAAGGTGGAGTTCTCCGGGAACCACAACACCTTCATCGTCGCGGTGTCGTTCGGCGTCGGCCTGCTGCCCGCCTTCTCGACGAACCAGTTCGGCAACTCGATCTTCTTCCAGCACTTCCCGGCGTGGTTGCAGACCATCTGCGGCAGCCCGATCACCGTCGCCGCGATCGTCGCGTTCACCCTCAACCTGCTGTTCAACCACCTCGGCAGGCGCGGGGAGCCGGATCTACTGAAAGCGCCCTAACACCAGAGCCACTTCGGCCACAGGTTGCACTCTTCGGTAGGCGTCGTGGACGGCGGCGTCGGCGGATTCGGGTTGGGCGGCTGCGGCGCGCCCGTGGACCCGGTCGTGCGCGGCGGGTCCGCCGGCCCGTTCGAGGAGGTCGGTGTCGTCGTCGGATCGTCGCGGGTGACGGAGGTCGGCGTGGCCGAACTCGACGCACGACGGCTGGACGTCGTCCTGCTGGGCTGCGACGAAGTCCCTCCGTCACCACCCTCGCCGGTTTCGACCGTCTCGGTGGACGGGACCGCGGACGTCGCGTCGGCCCCCCGGTTTTCCGAAGGGCGTTTCGGCATCTCGATGACGCTGATGTTGTTCGGCTGCGCATTCTGTTCGGGATCCGGGTCGAACCCGACGAGAACAGCGGCCGTGCCACAGGCGACGACCACGGCGATCACCACCGCGATCACTCTCCAGCGTGACTTTGCCCGTGACTCCTCGTGGTCGTCCCAGCCCTCGCGAATGAGCAGGTCGGCGACCGAAACGTCGTCGTCATCCACTAGCTGAGACCTTTCACGCCGGGAACGAGCGGACAGTAGTTTTACCGCAACTCACCGCCGAATGGGTGAAGTTAACCAAAAATTATTCACCCGATGGAACACCTTAGCGCGTGCCAGTCACACAGCGTGTATTCATATGCTTTTGCGCATATCTGCGGTGGTCGCCCTTCGGTTCGCGTATACAGCGCTCTCCGCGGGTGGTGTAATCGACGGTGCCAGCACCGGAAGAGGGGGTTCGGACGGATCATGGAGGCTGACGCCCTCGCCGTGCCGGGGGCCGGAAATTCCGGTCATCCGACAGGCACACCGCTCGGGAACGAGCCGGTCGGCGATCTCGGCCTCGCGGGCGACCACGCCGCCATCTGGTCGTACGACTTCGGGGGCGAGACGCTGTCTTGGCTGCCCGGACTGGAGAACCTGCTGGGTGGAGCCGATCTCACCGAAGCCGAGATCGAAGCCAGGCTGGCCGATCTCGTGGCGCCGCTGACCTCCGGCACCCGCACTTCCCCGCCTTGGCGCGAGTTCGAGCTCGAGCAGTCGTTCCGGAATCCGGCGGGCGAACTCCGCTGGGTCCGCCTGCGCGCCCGCACCATCGGCGACGAGACCGGCTCGTCGGGGCTGCTCGGGATCGCCACCGACGTGACCGACGTCCGCGAGAATCGGCAAGCCCTCGAGGATCTCACTGACCGTTACCGGCTTTTGGTGGAACTCAGTCCCGACGCGGTCTGTGTCCACGAAGCCGGCGTCGTCACGTACGTGAACAGAGCCGCTGTCACCGCGCTGGGGGCCTCTTCGACCGCCGAGCTGATCGGGCGGCCGATCATGGACTTCGTCGCCGACGAGTCGCTCCCCGCCCTCCTGGACAGGATCGCCTCGCTCCATCGCCAGGGCGCGTCAACCGACCCCACCGACACCGTCATGCTCCGCCTCGACGGCGCGAAATACCTGGTACAGAGTATTTCCGTGCGGACGACCTGGGAGGGCAGGCCCGCTTTCCAGGTCATCATGCGCGACATCAGCGCGCAGAAGGCCGCCGAAGCGACGCTTCGCTATCAGGCCGCGCTGATCAGCCATGTCAGTGACGCGATCATCGCGACCAGCGGCGCCGGCGTGGTGACCAGCTGGAACCCCGCCGCGGAGAACGTCTACGGCTGGACGGCGAGCGAAGCGATCGGTGGCACGGTCAGTGACCTCGTCGGCGCCTCGCTCGACCCGGAAGCGGTGCTGCGCAAGGGCGGCGTCATGCAGACGACCCACCGTCACCGCAACGGCTCGACCCTGGCCATCCGTATTTCGGCCGCGGAGATGACCAACGGGTTCGTCCTGGTCTGCGCCGACGAGACGGCCCGGCGGCGTGCCGAGCAGCATTACAGCACCGTGGTCGCGTCGCTCGACGAAGGCGTGGTCGTGATCGGTCCCGGCGGGCTCATCGAATCGGCCAACCCCGCCGCGTGCCGGATCATCGGCGTCGGCCACGACGATCTCATCGGCATCCCGTGCGTGACGCTGGAGCTGTACGACGAGCAGGGCCGCCTCCCACCGGCCAGGATGCCGTCGGTGATCACCCGGCGCACCCGCGTCACGCAGAACGGCCTCGTGCTGCGGCTGCGCAGGCCCGACGGCGCCGACGTCTGGATCTCGCTGACCTCGCGGCTGCTGACCCCCGAGGACCCGTCGGCCACCGCGGTGGTCACCTCGTTCACCGACATCACCGAACGCCGCGCCATCGGCGAGCGGCTCGCCCACGAAGCGACGCACGATCCGCTCACCGAACTCGCGAACCGGACGCTGGTGCTGGACAGTCTCGCCGAGGCGCTGTCCGGCGCGGGCCGCGCCGAGCTGACCACGCTGCTGTTCATCGATCTCGACAAGTTCAAGGTGATCAACGATTCCCTCGGGCATTCCGTCGGCGACAAGGTGCTCCGCATCGCGGGCGAGCGGTTGCGCCGGGGAATCGGCGAGAGCGACCTCGTCGGCAGGCTGGGCGGTGACGAATTCGTCGTCGTCACCGCGGAGATCACCGAACCGGGCGAGATCAAGGCGCTGGCCGAGCATCTGCGCGAGGCGCTGACCGAACCGATCACCGTCAACGGCAGGCAGCTGCACATCGACGCCAGCATCGGCATCGTCACCGCGGCCAACGACGACACGCGGACCGCCGAAGATCTGCTGCGGGACGCGGATGTCGCGATGTACCAGGCGAAAACGCTCGGCCGCGCGCGGTACGAGTTCTTCGACGTCGAGCTGCGCGAGCGGATGCAGCGGCGGCTCCGCATGGAACAGGACCTGCGCGACGCCCTGCAGAACGAGGAACTCTGGACGGCGTACCAGCCTGTCGTGGACATCGAATCCGGTGAGATGGTCGCCGTGGAAGCGTTGCTGCGCTGGAAACATCCCGCGCACGGCACGATCTCGCCCGCCGAGTTCATCCCGCTGGCCGAGGAAAGCGACCTGATCAACCTGATCGGCAAGCACGTCCTGCGCACGACCACGCGCGAGATCGCCAAACGGCGCGAGCAGCTCGGTATCGACCTGAACCTCAAGGTCAACCTGTCGGCCCGGCAGCTGGACGACCCGCATCTCGTACCCACGGTGCAGGACGCGCTGAAGACCACGGGGCTCCCGCCGCACGCGCTGACCCTGGAAGTCACCGAAAGCGCGCTGATGCGGGATCAGGCCGCGGCCGCCGAAGTCCTCACGTCGTTGCGCGATCTCGGTGTCTCGCTGGCGATCGACGACTTCGGCACCGGCTATTCGTCGCTCGCGCAGCTGCAACGGCTCCCGCTCGACACGCTCAAGATCGACCGCACCTTCGTCACCGGCATCGCGGAATCGCGCGACGCGGCCGCGATCGTCAAGAGCATCATCGCGATGGCGCACGCCGTCGACCTGATCGTCGTCGCCGAAGGTGTCGAAGACGAAAATCAACTCACCGTCCTGCGTGAGCTGAACTGTGACCAGGCGCAGGGCTTCCACCTCGGCCGCCCCGCGCCCCCTGACGACGTTTTCGGAGCCGTTGAATGAGTGTCGAGATCAAGTCCGGAGAAGACCGCTACGACATCGTCGTGGACGGGAAGACCGCCGGATTCCTGGAAACCCGCACGCGACCGGACGCGATTCTGTTCCTGCACACCGAGATCTCCGACGACTTCGCGGGCCAGGGCCTGGCGGGCAAGCTCGTGACCGCGGCGCTCGACGACGTCCGGGCGCAGGGCAGGTCAGTCCTGCCCTACTGCCCGTACGTGCGCTCGTTCATCGCGAAGCACCGCGAGTACGAGGATCTCGTTCCCGAGGACAAGCGCGCGGAATTCGAACTCTGACCGCTCAGCCCGGGTAGATCGTCAGCAGCTTCGCGAGTTCGTCCTCGGTCAGGACGACGTCCAGCTCGCGCAGTGTCGCGTCGAGCCGGTCGGCCGGGATCTCGGTGGTCTCCTTGGTCCCGTCCGGGCGCTCGACGATGAACTCCTCACCGACCAGTTTGCGGCTGAGCCCTTCCTCCAAGCGCATGATCACCAGCCGGCCGGTGAACGGCGACCGCGGATGCGTCGACGTGTAGTGGTGGTACACCTCGTAGTCGATCCGGTGCATCGGCGTGAGCGTGAAGGCGTGCAGGTCGGTCCAGTCGTCGCCCTCCTGCTTCTGCAGGCGCCACCAGTCGCCGTCCTGAACCAGCCGGTGCGGCCAGCCAGCCTGATCCACCACGGCGCCGTCGACGAGCGGCATCGGCACCAGCATCCCGGCGCCGAAACCGACGTCGACCAGGTGCTGGACGCCGCCGGCCTCGATCGCGAGCGTCATATGCGTGTACGGCCCGTTCCGCTGCGGCTGCACCCTCGCCACGAGACGGCGAACGGGGTAGCCGAGTTGCTCGGCGGCCGCGGCGAAGAGGCTTCCGTGCTCGTAGCAGTAGCCGCCGCGATGACGGCGGACGAGCTTGCCGATCAC